>NZ_JBHLXH010000001.1:1052523-1090032 GCF_042432345.1 Nocardioides zeicaulis
GCCTCTGCCGTGCGCGAGCCGCTGGGCTGGACCACCGGCGGATCCCTTTACCTGCACCGGGTGCGGGTCGACACTCGAGAGACACGAGCGCGTCGACCCCAGGAGGCCGCGATGACCGAGCTGCCCGAACCGGGAACCGTCGAGGACCCCGACCTGGGGTTGCCAGGACCGGCGACCCCGCAGCCGGAGCACGAGCCCGACGAGGTCACCGACGACGACTACGACGAGGAGGTGGAGGACGATGGTTGAGGAGGCACGCCTGCTGGGTGGCAGAGCGATCGACTGGGACCACCCGCCGCCGCCGAGCACGAAGGTCCAGTGGTCGCGCAAGGACGAGTCCGGGCGCACGGTCACCGGCTCCTTCCGCACCATCTGCCACCTCAACCGCCTCAACAACCTCGCGGTGAAGAAGCTCGGCACGGGCGTGAGCGTGATCCAGCCACCCTTCAACACCACCGTGGCGGCGTCCGCCGGCACCCATGACTTCGACGCGTGCATGGACCTCCACGTACCGAATGTGGACTGGTGGGCGCAGCAGCGCTTCTTCCGGGCCAACGGGCTCGGCTGCTGGTACCGCCATCCCCCGAAGTTCGGCAACCACATCCACGGCTTCACCCTGCCGCCACGCGAGGGCACCGTGGTGTCGGACGACTTCAAGGTGCACGACCTCGAGGTGGGTGTCTTCGTCAACGGCGGCTTCTCCAGCGAGGGCAAGCAGGTGACCTCGTCGCAGATCGACGACTACTACCAGCACGCCTTCGGTCTCGCCGGTCAGCACGAGCCGAACAGCGACACCTCGTGGTTCCCACCCGACATCGAGGCCACCATCTTCGACCTCGACCGCTACGTCGCCCGACGGGCGGGCTAGGCGCCGCCGGCGTCGTGCAGCCAGGCCGACGCATACGGCGCGAGCCGCACCGCGCCGTCACGCACCTCGGGCGCGCGGCCGGTGAGCGCGTCGCGCAGGCCGTCGACGGGCAGGCCGAGCCACTGCAGGACGTCGGCGGCCACCCACGCCTCCTCGGCCGAGACGTTGTGCGCAGCGAGCAGCGGACCGTCGTGGTGGCGCCGCACGACCAGCAGCACGCGGGGGTCGCGCGGGTCCCAGACCTCGGTGGGCACGGCGGCGTGGAGCTGCGGCAGCCCGCGGCGTACGTCGAGCAGGTGCCGCAGGCCGGCGGTGATGCCGTGCGGGTCGGCACCGGTGTCGACCTCGGCCCACGGCATCACCGGGCGGTGCACCCACCGGTTGTCGGCGGCGTGGGCCGGGTCGTCGGCCCAGCCGGGGTCGTTGAGCAGCCCGACCTCGTCTCCCATCCAGAGCACGGGAAGGCCGCCGTAGGACAGCACCACCGCGTGCGCGAGCAGGATCCGCGGCACCGCCATCGGGTCGCCGGCCTCGAGCCCGGCCAGTGAGGCGAGCGAGCCCGAGATGCGTCGGTCGCCCGTGGCCTCGTTCTGCTGGAAGACCAGGCCCCGCGCCCACGAACCGGGGAAGGTCCCCGAGTACCAGTCGGAGAGGAAGCGCCGGTGGGCCGCCGGGTCGACGCCGACCGCCTGGGCGTCCTCGTCGGCGATCGCCCACCCGATGTCGTCGTGACAGCGGACGTAGGTGATCCACGCCGTCTTCGCGGGCGGCTGCGGCAGCTGCTGGAGCGCGCGCGTGGCGAGGCGGGTCTCCCCCGACGCGAGCATCGACCACACCTGCACCATGAGCGAGTTGTGGTAGGCCAGGTCGCTGACCCGGCCCGCGTGCTCGCCGACGCCGAGGTAGGCCGGCAGGTCGGCCGGACCGACGATGGCCTCGGCCTTGAACGCGACGGCGGGCGCCGCGATGCGTGCGACGGTACGCAGCGCGCGGGTGAGCTCGTGCACCTCGGGCTGGGTCTGGCACGACGTGCCGAGCCGCTTCCAGATGAACGCGATCGCGTCGAGCCGGAACACCTCGACGCCGACGTTGGCCAGCGACAGGATGATGTCGGCGAACTCGCACAGCACGGCCGGGTTCGACCAGTCGAGGTCCCACTGGTAGTCGTTGAACGTGGTCCAGACCCAGGCGTCGAGGTCGTCGTCCCAGGTGAAGCTGCCGGGTGCGAAGTCGGGGAACACCTCGGGCAGCGTCGCCTCGTAGGCGTCGGGCACCTCGCGGTCGGGGTGGACGTGGAACCACGCCCGCTTCTCCGCATCACCGGCGCGCGCCGCGACCGCCCACGCGTGGTCGCGCGCGACGTGGTTGAGCACCAGGTCGAGGCACAGGCTGATGCCGTCGGCGCGCAGCCGCGAGGCGAGGTGGCGGAGGTCGTCGACGTCGCCGAGGTCGGCGCGGACGCTGCGGTAGTCCATGACGGCGTACCCACCGTCGTTGGGCTCGGGCCGCGGCGTCAGCAGCGGCATCAGGTGGAGGTACCCGACGCCCAGGTCGCGGAGGTAGGGCGCGCGCTCGGCGACGCCGCGCAGGGTGCCGGCGAACCGGTCGGCGTAGGCGGCGTAGCCCAGCATCGTGGGTCGCTGGAACCAGTCGGGCTCGCGCAGGCGCCGCTCGTCGAGCTCGCGCAGCTCACGCGGCCGGGCCCGGTGGGCGGCGCGGGCGATCTCGACCAGACGGGCGACCACCGCGGGGGCGGCACCCTCGTCGTGGACGCGCCCGACCGCGCGGTGCAGGTCGGGCTCCCACGTCGCGAGGCGGCTCTCGAAGGCGGCGTCGTGCGGGTCGGTGGACTCGTCGCTCATGACGGTGTGGTGGCGGCACCGCGTGGCCCCCGGACGCCGGGGGCCACGCGGTGGGTGGTGCGCCTCAGTCGGACAGGCGCTCGCCGGTGTCGGTGTCGAAGACGTGCACGAAGTGCGGGTCGGTCGTCACGAAGAGGGTCTCGCCCTTCTGCGGGTGCTGGCGACCGCCGACGCGCACGATGACGTTGGACGGCGTGCCCTCCACGTCGCAGGTGCCGTAGACGAAGCTGTCCGCGCCGAGCTCCTCGACCACCGTGACGGTGACCGGCAGGCCACCCTCCTCCGACGACACGAGGCGCCAGTTCTCGGGCCGCACACCGACGGTGACCCGACCGGACATCTTGCGCTCCGCGGCGGGGTCGACGGGGACCTTGTAGCCGCCGACCTTGACCGTGCCGTCCTCGGCGGCGACGCCCTCGAGGAGGTTCATCTGCGGCGAGCCGATGAAGCCGGCCACGAACAGGTTGGCGGGCTTGTCGTAGAGCTTGAGCGGCGTGTCGACCTGCTGGAGCACGCCGAGCTTCATGACCGCCACGCGGTCGCCCATCGTCATCGCCTCGACCTGGTCGTGGGTCACGTAGACCGTGGTGACGCCGAGGTCCTGCTGGAGGCGGGCGATGTCGGTGCGGGTGGCCACGCGCATCTTGGCGTCGAGGTTGGACAGCGGCTCGTCCATGCAGAAGACCTGCGGCGCGCGGACGATCGCGCGGCCCATCGCGACACGCTGGCGCTGGCCGCCGGACAGGGCCTTGGGCTTGCGCTGGAGGTACTCGGTGAGCTGCAGGATCTCGGCCGCCTTGGCGACCCGCTCCTTGCGCTCCGCCGCCGGGACCTTGGCCATCTTCAGCGAGAACGCCATGTTCTCCTCGACGGTCATGTGCGGGTACAGCGCGTAGTTCTGGAAGACCATCGCGATGTCCCGGTCCTTGGGCGGGACGTTGGTGACCTCGCGGTCACCGATGTAGATGCTCCCGCTGTTGACCTCCTCCAGCCCCGCGAGCATCCGCAGGGTGGTGGACTTGCCGCAGCCGGAGGGGCCGACGAGGACCATGAACTCGCCGTCCTTGATCTCGAGGCTGATGCCGGGGACCGCGGGCTCGTCGGCCCCCGGGTACCACCGCTGAGCCTTCTCGAACGTCACTGATGCCATCTCGTGCTCCTTCACCGGCAGGTACGTGCCGGACGATCCGTGGTGGAAGGGTGCGTGGACGGGCGTGATGCCAGTCACACGTGGCGTCACCCTAGCCCCTGCCCCGACGTCGCACACCCCCACGTCCCACGGCCGGAGGTCGGGAGCGGTGTTACGAAGTTGTGATGTGGACCACCGTTGACGAACCGGGCTTGCAAACGTTTACATCCTCAGTGATGCCTGTCACACGAGCGACAGGCCCACCCGAGCAGGTCGAGCAGATCCGGAGCCGGGGCCTCCCCGACGCGGTCGCACCAACGAGAGGGAACACGTCGAGATGAGAAACCTACGAACCCGTCGGGGCGTGGCCACGCTGGCCGTCCTGGCCATGTCCGGCCTCGGGCTCGCTGCCTGCGCCAGCGACGACAGCGGTGACGGCGGCGGCAGCGGCGACGGCGGCGTGAACAGCGCCGGCGGCACGGCCCCGGGTGCCGGCAAGGCCGAGTGCAAGCAGCTCGAGCAGTTCGGCGACCTGACCGGCACGACCGTCTCGGTCTACACCTCCATCCTGCCGCCCGAGCAGCAGGCGCAGGAGGACTCCTACAAGGTCTTCACCGACTGCACCGGCGCCAAGGTCGACTACGAGGGATCCGACCAGTTCGAGACCCAGCTCGTGGTCCGCGTCAAGGCCGGCAACGCGCCCGACATCGCCTACATCCCGCAGCCGGGACTCCTCAAGACCGTCGTCAGCTCCGGCGACGTCGTCGAGGCCCCGCAGCCGGTGTCCGACAACGTGGACGAGTTCTTCGGCGAGGACTGGAAGGGCTACGGCACGGTCGACGGCAAGTTCTACGCCGCTCCCCTCGGCGCCAGCGTGAAGTCGTTCGTCTGGTACTCGCCCAAGATGTTCAAGGACAACGGCTGGACGGTCCCGGAGACCTGGGACGACATGCTGAAGATCTCCGACGAGATGGTCGCCCAGGGCGTCAAGCCCTGGTGCGCGGGCATCGAGTCGGGCGAGGCCACCGGCTGGCCGGCCACCGACTGGCTCGAGGACGCGGTGCTGCGCGAGAAGGGCGCCGACTTCTACGACCAGTGGGTCAACCACGAGGTCGCCTTCGACGACGCGGGTGTCGCCGACTCCCTCGACCTCGTCGGCGGGATCCTGAAGAACGACGACTACGTCAACGGCGGCTTCGGCGACGTGAACTCGATCGCCACCACGGCCTTCCAGGACGGCGGCCTGCCGATCCTCAAGGGCGAGTGCGGCATGCACCGCCAGGCCTCGTTCTACGCCGCGCAGTGGCCCGAGGGCACCGACGTGAGCGAGAACGGCGACGTCTTCGCCTTCTACCTGCCGACCACCAACGAGGACAACGGCAAGCCCGTCCTCGGCGGCGGCGAGTTCGTCGCGGCGTTCGACGACCGTCCGGAGGTCCAGGCCTTCCAGACCTACCTGTCCTCCGACATCTGGGCCAACGAGAAGGCCAAGGCGACGCCCGGTGGCGGCTGGGTCAGCGCCAACACGGGCCTCGACATCAACAACCTGACGAGCGACATCGACAAGCTGTCGGCCGAGACGTTCCAGGACCCGGAGGCCGTCTTCCGCTTCGACGGCTCCGACCAGATGCCCAGCGCCGTCGGCGCCGGCTCGTTCTGGAAGGAGATGACCGCCTGGATCACCGGCGAGTCGACCTCCGACGCCCTCAAGAACATCGAGGAGTCCTGGCCCGCATCGTGACGTGACGGGGTGGCCGGGCCGGGCGAGGGCCCGGCTCGGCCACCCCTCCCGCGTCCTCACACCCGCCCGACCCGAGGGAGAGCGACCACGTGACCACCTCCGAGAAGTTCGTCCACATGGCCATCGCCGTGCTGCTCTTCTACGGCGTGATGGCAGCCATCCTGCTGCTGACCCAACGGCTGCGCTCACGACGCGGCGAACGCGTCCAGGCCGCCGCGTTCCTCGGCCCGTCGCTCCTGCTGATCGGCGTGGGCCTCCTCTACCCCGCGGGGGTGACGGTCTACCAGTCGCTCTTCGGCGCGGCCACCTTCGACCCGCCGTTCGTCGGGTTCGACAACTACACCTCGCTCTTCACCAACTCCCAGCAGCTCACGGTGCTGCGCAACACGCTGCTGTGGGTGCTGCTGACGCCGACCATCGCCACGGCCATCGGCCTCGTGTACGCCGTGCTGGTGGACCGGGCGGCCTTCGAGAAGTTCGCCAAGGCCCTGCTGTTCCTGCCGATGGCCATCTCGATGGTGGGCGCGTCGATCATCTGGAAGTTCGTCTACGACTACAAGTCCGGCGACAGCACCCAGATCGGCCTGCTCAACCAGATCCTCAGCTGGCTCGGCTTCGACACCTACAACTTCCTGCTCGAGTCCCCCTGGAACACCCTCTTCCTGATCGTGATCCTGATCTGGGTGCAGGCAGGCTTCGCGATGACCATCCTCTCGGCATCGATCAAGGCGATCCCGGAGGACATGGTCGAGGCTGCCCGGCTCGACGGCACCGGTCCGTGGCAGATGTTCCGCCACATCACGATCCCGAGCATCCGGCCCTCGCTGATCGTGGTCCTGACGACCATCACCATCGCGACGCTCAAGGTCTTCGACATCGTGCAGACCGCGACCGGCGGCAACTTCGACACCAGCGTGCTGGCCTACGAGTTCTACCGGCAGAACTTCGTGGCGGGCAACCAGGGCCTGTCGGCCACCATCGCGGTCGTCATCTTCATCCTCGTGGTCCCGATCGTGATCTACAACATCCGTCAGATGCGCAAGCTGGAGGCCCGATGAGCACGAGCACCCCCACCGCCGCCCAGGTCCCGGCCGAGACCGCACCGGCGGTCCCCGCCTCGACCGCGGCCAAGAAGGCGCTCACCAGCCGGTGGGCCTCGGCGGTCGTGCTGGTCGTGGCGGTGGTGTGGACGATCCCCACCTTCGGCCTGCTGATCTCCTCCTTCCGACCCGAGGAGGACGTGAAGTCCAACGGGTGGTGGAACTTCTTCACCGACCCGTCCTTCACCCTCCAGAACTACCGGGACGTCCTCAGCGGCGGGTCCACCGGTGAGTCCCTGACCGCCAACCTCATCAACACCATCGTGATCACGGTGCCGGCCGTGCTGATCCCGATCAGCCTGGCCACGCTCGCGGCGTACGCCTTCGCCTGGATCGACTTCAAGGGCCGGGACACGCTCTTCGTGGCGGTCTTCGCGCTCCAGATCGTGCCGATCCAGGTCACCCTGGTGCCGCTGCTCCAGCTCTACGTCAAGCCGCCGTTCAACCTGATGCCGCTCGCGGGCCGCGACGCGCCGGCGGGCGGGCTCTACGAGCTGTGGCTCTCCCACACGATCTTCGCGCTGCCCCTGGCGATCTTCCTGCTCCACAACTTCATGCGAGAGGTCCCGGGGGAGCTCATCGAGTCGGCCCGCGTCGACGGCGCGGGGCACGTGGCGATCTTCACCAGGATCATGGTGCCGCTGATGATGCCGGCGATCGCCGCGTTCGGCATCTTCCAGTTCCTCTGGGTCTGGAACGACCTGCTGGTCGCGCTGGTGTTCAGCAGCCCGCAGGTCTCCCCGATGACGGTCAAGCTGGTGAGCCTGGTCGGCCAGCGCGGCGAGGACTGGCAGCTGCTGGCCTCGGGCGCGTTCGTGTCGTTGGCGATCCCGCTGGTGGTGTTCCTGGCACTGCAGCGCTACTTCGTGCGCGGCCTGCTGGCCGGCAGCGTGAAGGGGTGAGACTGCCGGTCGCGCGGTGCGCGGCCGCACGACCGGGACGAGGAGCACGAGGCGGGGCGTGATGGACCAGAGCGACGGACGTCGGCAGCGCAGCGAGGAGCGCGAGCTCCCCGGCCCGGACGGCGGGCACGTCAACATGGCCGACGTCGCGCAGCGTGCGGGCGTGTCGATCGCGACCGTCTCCCGCGCGCTGCGCGGCCTGCCGGGCGTCAGCGACCGCACCCGCAGCCGGGTGCTCTCGACGGTCGAGGAGCTCGACTACGTCGTCTCGCCGGCCGCGTCGTCGTTGCGGGGTGCCACGCGGCGGGTGGCGGTCGTGCTGCCGCGGCTGGACAGCTGGTTCTCCTCCACCATGCTCGCCACCGTCGAGGCCACGCTGCGCCAGGCCGACCTGGACGTGCTGCTCTACCAGGTGAGCACCGAGGAGAAGCGCACCCACTTCTTCCGCGACCTGCCGACGCGGCGCAAGGTCGACGCGGTCGTCCTGATCACCCTCCCCATCCGGCCCGAGGAGGAGGAGCGCCTCGACCTGATGGGCGTGGAGGTCGTCGTCGCCGGGTTCCGGCTGCGCGACTTCCCGTCGGTGAGCGTGGACGACGTGGCGATCGGCGTCGCCGCCGTCGACCACCTCGTCTCCCTCGGCCACACCCGCATCGGCATGATCCGCACCAGCGACACCGACGGTGCCCGGTGGGCCAGCGACCTGCACCGCCGCACCGGCTACCTCGACGCGATGGCGCGGCACGGGCTCGCGCACGACCCGTCGCTGCTCGTCACCGCCCCCTACGGCGTCGACGCCGGAGCGATCGGGATGGAGCAGCTGCTCGACCTCGACGACCCGCCCACGGCGGTGTTCTGCTACTCCGACGACATCGCGGTCGCAGCGGAGACGGTGGCCCGCCGGCGCGGCCTGCGCGTGCCCGAGGACGTGTCGCTGCTGGGCGTCGACGGCAACGGGCTCGGGGCGCTCTTCGACATCACCACCATCGACCAGCACGTGGGCGACCAGGCCCGGGCGGCGAGCGCGATGGTGCTCGACCTGCTGGCCGGCCACGACCTGGGCGAGCAGCGGCTCACCCTCCCCACCCACCTCGTCGTGCGCGGGTCGACCGGGCCGGCGCCCGCCCACGCCGCCGCGGGCCGCAACCGTCCGTAGCCGTCAGTGGCCGCCGGCGGCCATCAATAGGTGCCGAGGTACTTCTTGGGGGTGCCGGGCGCCGGCTGGCGCTGCACGCTGACCGAGCCCATCAGCGCCATGCCCCGGATCCGCACCGTCGGCGAGTCGGGACCGACCTCGGAGGGCACCTTGTCCTTCTGCTGGGTGAACTCCCCCATGATCGGCGTCCCGTCGACCACCACGTGCACGTGGGCGGGGACGATGATCTTGACCTCGCCCATGATCGCGCTGGCGTTGATCTGGGTGTGGTGGGCCGTCAGCTGGGCCTCGCGCAGGTCGATGACGACCGAGCCCATCAGCGCGAACGAGCTGTGGTGCTCGGGCACCGACCAGAGGCCCTGCCGCTTGCACTCGCCCATGATCGCCAGCGAGGAGGCGTGACCGACCGCCGGCACGCCCGGTGCCGGACGCCGCACGGGTGCCGCGGCCGGTGGCGCGACCGGGCCGGTCGCCTGGAGGTCGAGGGTGATCGGAACGAGCTCGCCGTAGGTCTTCGCCGCCCACGTCTGCTCGAGGCGCTCCTCGAGCTCGTCGAGGTCGAGGCGGCCGTCACCGGCGGCGTCGCGCAGCACGTCGGCGACGCGCTGACGGTCGGCGTCGGAGATGCGCATCAGCGACGGGTCGTGCGGGCGGTTCTCGATCTCCCCCATGGACCCAGCGTAGCGAGCCGCGAGGACGCCCGCCCGTGACGGCTGTCAGGAGGCGGCCGCCTCGCCGTCCGCCAGGAGCCGGGCCACCGCGAGCGCGGCCCGCCGCCCCGCGCGCGGTGCGCCGATCGTGCTGGCCGAGGGCCCGTAGCCCACCAGCTGCACGCGCGGGTCACGCGCCGCGGTGGTCGCACCCTGCACGTCGCCGCGCACCGGCAGCAGCGCGATGCCGCCCTCGGGGCCGCGCAGCCGCAGCGGCGCGAGGTGGTCGACGGCGGCGCGGAAGCCGGTCGCCCAGAGGATGACGTCGACCGGCTCGTAGCGGCCGTCGGCCCAGCGCACGCCGTGCGGCTCGACCCGCGCGAACACGGGCAGCCGGTCGTAGGCGCCGAGCCGGGCCGCCTCCTGCTCCTGGGGTCGCAGCGCCAGGCCGGTCACGCTGACCACGCTGGCCGGCGGCAGGCCGCGGCGCACGCGCTCCTCCACGGCCGTGACCGCGGCGAGGCCGGCGGCCGCGTCGAACCGGTCGCGCCACACCGGCGGCCGGCGGGTCACCCAGAGCGTGTCGGTCACGGGGGCGAGCTCGCCGAGCAGCTGCACCGCCGAGGCTCCCCCACCCACGACGACCACCCGTCGGCCGCGGAAGTGCTCGGCGCCGGGGTAGTCGGCCGGGTGCAGCTGCTCCCCGGCGAAGGCCGAGGCGCCGGGGTAGTACGGGACGAACGGCCGGGTCCAGGTGCCGGTGGCGTTGACCAGCGTCCGGGTGCGCCACGAGCGCTCACCCGCGCGCACCACCAGCAGCCCGTCCTCGTCCTCGACCCGGTCGACGTGCACGGGCCGCACGACCGGGAGGTCGTGGCTGCGCTCGTAGTCGGCGAACCAGTCGGGCACCACGACGTTGGCCGGGCGTGCGGACGTACGGGGGGCGGGCGAGCCCGGGAGGTCGGCGACCCCGTGCACGTCGTCCATGCCGAGGGAGTCCCACCGGTGCTGCCAGGCGCCGCCGGCGTGCGCCTCCGCGTCGAGCACGACGTGCTCGATGCCGCGCCGCGACAGGTGCCACGAGGCCGCGAGCCCCGCCTGGCCGGCCCCGACCACCACCGAGTCGAGGACCGCGTCGCTGGTCTGCTCGGGGACGTCCACGCCGGTGCAACGCCCCGCGGTCGGCCCCTATGCCCGCGACCGCCCGCGTGGCAGCCTCGTGGGCATGGACATCGCCACCCGCGCCACGACGCTGCTCGACCTCCACCACACCGGCACCACGCTGGTCCTGCCCACGGTCTGGGACGCCTGGTCCGCCGGCGTCGTCGCCGAGGCCGGGTTCCCGGCGCTCAGCATCGGCAGCCACCCGCTCGCGGACTCGCGCGGGCAGGCCGACAACGAGGGGATGACGCTCGACGACGCGCTCGACGGCGTACGCCGGGTGTGCGGGGCGGTCCCCGACCTGCCGGTGACCGCCGACATGGAGTCGGGCTACGCCACGCCGGCCGCCGAGCTCGTGGAGCGGCTGCTCGAGGCCGGCGCGGTCGGCCTCAACATCGAGGACACCGTGCACTCCGAGGGCGGCCGGCTGCGCGAGGTCACCGAGCACGCCGACTACATCGGCGCGATCCGGCAGGCCGCCGACGCCGCCGGGGTCGACCTCGTCGTCAACGCCCGCACCGACGCCTTCGTCCACGCCGACCGCTTCGCCGACCCGCTCGCGGAGGCGATCACGCGGATGAAGGCCTGCGAGGAGGCCGGCTCGCGCAGCAGCTACCCCGTCCGGGTCCCCGACGCGGCTGCCCTCCAGTCGCTGCTCGAGGCCCTCGCCGGCCCGGTCAACGTCACCGCCAACCCCCGCTCCGGCTCCCCCGCCGGCTCGCTGGAGGACCTCCAGGTGATGGGCGTGCACCGGGTCACCTTCGGCCCGCTCCTGATGAAGGAGCTCGCCCCCGACCTCGCCGCCCTGGTCACCCCCTGGCGCTGACGCCGTCCGGAGGTCGGGCTGGTCGGACGGGTCGCGTGGCCCGGCCCGGCGCGAAGTCCCCGGATGTCCGGGGACTCCAGACGTCCCCCTCAGGCGACGACGAGGACCGGGGAGGGTGCGATGCCGAGGGTGACTTGGTCGCCCGGCTGGAGGTCCAGGGCCTCGGAGCTGGCGAGCTGGGCGACCACCGAGGTGCCGTCGGGAAGTCCGCACGTCACCCGCGACAGCGGCCCGAGGAACATCACCGTCGTCACCGTCGCCTGGCCGGCAGCGTCGGCAGTGACCGAGACGGACTCGGGGCGCACGAGCGCCTGGCCGGCGCCGGTGGCCGAGCCGGGCAGCACCGGAACCTGCTGGCCGAGCACCGACGCGGTGGAGCCGTCGACGTGGGCCGGGATCCGGTTGCTCAGCCCCACGAACTCGCCGACGAACTGGGTCGCGGGGGCGGAGTAGAGCTCGGCGGGCGGCGCGAGCTGCTCGAGCCGGCCGGCGTTCATCACCCCGACCCGGTCGGCGACGGCGAGCGCCTCCTCCTGGTCGTGGGTGACGAACAGCGTGGTCGTGCCGACCTCGATCTGCACGCGGCGGATCTCGTCGCGCAGCTGCACGCGGACCTTGGCGTCGAGCGCCGACAGGGGCTCGTCGAGCAGCAGCACGGACGGCTCCACCGCGAGCGCCCGGGCGAGGGCGACGCGCTGCTGCTGACCGCCGGAGAGCTGGTGGGCGTACCGGTCGGCGTGCTGGCCGAGGCCGACCAGGTCGAGCATGTCGCCCGCGCGGGACCGCCGCGCGGCCGCGTCACGCCCGCGCAGCTTGAGGCCGAAGGCGACGTTGTCGAGCACCGTCATGTGCGGGAACAGGCTGTAGGCCTGGAACACCATCCCCATGTCGCGCTTGTTGGCCGGCACCCGCGTCAGGTCCCGCCCGCCGACCGAGACCGTGCCCGACGTCGGGTGGTCGAGCCCGGCGAGGATGCGCAGCGCCGTGGTCTTGCCGCAGCCCGACGGACCCAGCAGGCAGACGAGCTCGCCCGGCGCGAGGTGGAGGGTGAGCCCGTCCAGCGCACGCACGGAGCCGTAGACGCGGGTCAGGTCGGAGAGCTCGACGGCGAGGCCGCGCTCCGTGACGGGGCGGGAGGACACGTCGGTCATCAGGAAGCTCCTTGGTCGTGCCGGTGCCGGTCCCGGCTGAGGAAGGTGAGGCCGACGAGCAGCACCGCGACGAACGCCATCGAGGCGAGCGCGGCGGCCATCGCGGCAGGCGGGTTGCTCTTGTAGATCGCCGCCATCGCGACCGGCAGGGTGTCGAAGTGCAGCAGGGAGGCGAAGACGTACTCGCCCATCACCAGCGCGACGGTGATGAACGCGGCGCCGAGCACGCCGCCGGTGATGTTGGGCAGCACGATCCGCACGATGACCGTCAGCCACCCGGCGCCGAGCGAGCGCGCCGCCTCGGACAGGGTGGCCACGTCGATGGCCGACAGCGCGGCGTCGATGGCGCGATAGGAGTACGGCAGCACCAGCACGACGTAGGCGAAGGTGAGCACCAGCGGCGAGTCGCCGAGCAGGTAGGTCACCCACGAGTAGACGTTGCTGATGCCGACCACGATCACCAGCGCCGGGATCGTCAGCGGGAGCAGGCAGAGGAACTCCACGAGGCCGCGGGCGCGCGGCACCCGCAGCCGCACCCAGACCATCGTGGGGACCAGCAGCACGACCATCAGCACCACCGTGAACAACGCGAGCAGCAGAGAGGACACGATCGAGGAGCGGAGGTCCTCGTCGGTGACCATGAACTGCCAGTTGTCCCAGGTGCGGCCCTCGGCGCTGCCGCGAGCCTGGGTGGAGAAGTCGAGCATCGCGAGGAGCGGCACGAAGAAGTAGGCCGCGAACGCCAGCAGCAGCACGACGCGCACGACCCGGAAGGTCCTGGTCGGGGTCATCGCATCCACCTCGAGGCCCGGCGCAGCAGCAGGTTGTAGGCCACCATCACCACGGTGACCACGACGATCATCTCGAGCGCGAGCGCGAAGCCGACGTTGGCCTGCCCGAGCAGCACCTCGCTGGTGATCGCCTGACGGATCAGCAGCGGGACGATCGGCTGTCCCTGGCTGACCAGCACGGCCGCGGTGGCGTAGGCCGCGAAGGCGTTGGCGAACAGCAGCAGCAGCGCGCCGAGGAACGCCGGCGTGAGCAACGGCAGGGCCACGTGGCGCCAGTAGTCCCAGGTCGAGGCGCCCAGGTTGACCGCCGCCTCGCGCCACTGCGGCCGCAGGCCCTCGAAGGCGGGCGCGAAGACGATGACCATGAGCGGGATCTGGAAGTAGGCGTAGACCACGACCAGGCCGGGCAGGTCGAAGAGCCAGCCCGAGCCGTAGAGGTCGACGCCGAAGAGGCTGTCCATCGCCTTGGTGAGGATGCCGACGGAGCCGATGGTGGCGATCCACGCGAACGCCAGCACCACTCCGCCGAACTGCGCGAGCACGCCGCTGACCGCGAGCGTGGTGCGGCGCAGCAGGCTCTGCGTCGGCAGGGTGACGACGAGGTACGCCAGCAGCGCACCGAGGGCGGCGCCGATCAGCGCGGTCGTGGCCGAGAGCACCAGCGAGCCCTTGAGCGCGGTGAGCGCGGCGTCGCTGGTGAGGACGCGGAGGTTGCCGAGCGTCGGTCGCCCGTCGCCGTCCTGGAAGGCCCCGACCACCACCGTGACGGTGGGCACGACCAGGAAGACCAGGACGAAGGCGAGGAAGGGCAGCAGGCCCAGGGCCGGGCCGACGGCACGCCGCCGGCCCGGCCCTGCGCCGCTCGTGGCGGTGGTGCTCAGCGGATGGCCTTCGACCAGTTGGCCGCGAGGTACTCGCCGGCCTTCGTGGTCTGCGCGTCGGTCGGGATGACCGGGTCGCCGCTCACCTCGGGGAGCGCGTCCCACAGGTCGGCGTCGATGGTGCCGTCCTCGGCCATCTGGTCACCGCGCACCGGACGGGCGCCGCCCTTGAGCCACAGGTTCTGGCCCTCGTCGCTGTAGAGGAACTCCTGCCACAGCCGAGCGGCGGCCGGGTGCGGGGCGTCGGCGTTGACGGCCTGGAAGTAGTAGCCGGCCACGACGGCCTCCTCCGGGACGACCGTCTTCCACGTGTCCACGTTGGCCGCGGCGGCCGCACCGAGGTAGTCCCAGTCGATGACGACCGGCGTGGTGCCCTGCTCGATGGTGCCGGAGTCGGGGTCGACGGTGAGGAAGTTGCCGGCCTTCTTCAGCTGCGCGAAGAAGTCGACGCCGGGCGCGATGTCGTCGGCCGAGCCGCCGTTGGCGATCGAGGCCATCATCACGCCGCTGAACGCCGCGCCGGCCTGGGTCGGGTCGCCGTTGAGCGCGACCTTGCCCTTGAACTCCGGGCCGAGCAGGTCCTTGACCGAGGTGACGTCGGGGACGACGGCGGAGTCGTAGCCGATGGACATGTAGCCGCCGTAGTCGTTGACCCAGGTGCCGTCGGGGTCCTTGAAGTCGGCGGGGATGTCGTCGAACGTCTCGACCTGGTAGGGGGCGAACATGTCGGCGTTCGCCAGCGCGACGGACTGCCCGAGGTCGAAGACGTCGGGCGCGCGGTCGGTGCCCTTGAGGTCGTTGGCCGCGTTGATCTCGTCCTGCGAGGCGGCGTCGGGCTGGTCGGAGCTGACCTTGATGTCGTACTTGTCCTCGAACGTCGAGATGATCTCGGCGTAGTTGGCCCAGTCCGGCGGCAGCGCGATGACGTTGAGCTCGCCCTCGTCCTGCGCGGCCTTGACCAGCTCGTCCATCCCGCCGAAGTCGTCCGCGGAGGTCGCGGTCGCCGCGTCCACACCGCTCTCGGTGGTGGTGTCCGCCTTCTTCTCCGGCGCCGCGCAGGCGGCGGCCGACATGAGCGTCACCAGAGCGGTGAGGGATACGAGCGTCTTGCGGGTGTTCACGGTGCCTCCAGGGGTGTACGTGCCGAGAGTCATGGGTGTGCCGCGCGGAGCCTGGTAGGTCCCGTTGGACCGGAGGCTACTCCCGGATGACCGCACCGCAACCGCAGGATGAACCCCCGATCCCCTGCACGGGTCGCTTCGCGGGCACTAGGCTCCCCCCGCGCCGGCCGGTCCGGCGTCCGCGGCCCCGGTCGGGCCGACCTGCGGGGGTCCGTCGTGCGCCTTGTCCTGTTCTACGTCCTGCCACTCGTCCTGACGATCTACTGCCTCGTCGAGGCGATCACCAGCCGGGACGACGAGGTGCGTCACCTGCAGAAGACGTGGTGGATCCTGCTGATCCTGTTCTTCCCCTTCGTCGGGGCCGTCGCCTGGCTCGCGGCCGGCCGCCCGCAGCGCGCACCGCGCCGCCTCGGCCCCCACGAGCGCAGTGCCTCGACGTTCCCCGAGTACGACCGTCCCGGTCGCTTCGCCGCCAGCGACCCGGTGGCCGACGAGGAGTTCCTCAAGAAGGTGCGCGAGCGCGCCGAGGAGCAGCGCCGCAGGGCACGGGAGCAGAAGCAGCGCGAGGCCGGCGAGACCGGCTCCGGCGAGGCGGGCGGCCCGGCGTAGCATCAGCCGCCGTGAGCGCTGCTGAGTTCCACTACTCCGACCTCCTGCCGACCGCCGGTTCCAACGGCGCCGAGGAGACGCCGTACCGGCTCGTGACCACCGAGGGCGTCTCGACTCATCTGGTCGACGGACGCACCTTCCTCAAGGTCGAGCCCGAGGCGATCCGGCGGCTGACCGAGGAGGCGATGCACGACATCAGCCACTACCTGCGCCCCGGTCACCTCTCGCAGCTGCGCAGGATCATCGACGACCCCGAGGCGTCGGGCAACGACCGCTTCGTCGCGCTCGACCTGCTCAAGAACGTCAACATCTCCGCCGGCGGCGTGCTGCCGATGTGCCAGGACACCGGCACCGCGATCGTGATGGGCAAGAAGTCCGAGGGCGTGCTCACCGGCGCCGACGACGGCGAGGCGATCAGCCGCGGGGTGTACGACGCCTACACCCGGCTCAACCTGCGCTACTCCCAGCTCGCGCCGCTGACGACCTTCGAGGAGAAGAACACCGGCACCAACCTGCCGGCGCAGATCGAGCTCTACTCCACGCCCGCCAGGCCCGTCCCGGAGTACAAGTTCCTCTTCATGGCCAAGGGCGGCGGCTCGGCCAACAAGTCGTTCCTGTTCCAGGAGACCAAGGCCGTGCTCAACCCCACGCGCCTGATGGAGTTCCTCGACGAGAAGATCCGCTCGCTCGGCACCGCGGCCTGCCCGCCGTACCACCTGGCCATCGTCATCGGCGGCACCAGCGCGGAGTTCGCGCTCAAGACCGCCAAGTACGCCTCCGCGCACTACCTCGACGACCTGCCGACCGAGGGCTCGATGGCCGCGCACGGCATCCGCGACACCGAGCTGGAGGAGAAGGTCTTCGAGCTGACGCAGTCGTTCGGCATCGGCGCGCAGTTCGGCGGCAAGTACTTCTGCCACGACGTCCGCGTGGTCCGGCTCCCCCGCCACGGCGCGTCCTGCCCCGTCGCGATCGCCGTGTCGTGCTCGGCCGACCGCCAGGCGCTCGGCAAGATCACGCCGGAGGGCGTCTTCCTCGAGCAGCTCGAGACCGACCCCGCGCAGTACATGCCCGAGGCGGGGATGGCCGAGGACATCGCCGGCGGCGAGGTCGTGCAGGTCGACCTCAACCAGCCGATGGCCGACATCCTGGCCGAGCTCTCGAGGCACCCGGTGAAGACCCGGCTCTCCCTCACCGGCCCGCTGGTCGTGGCCCGCGACATCGCGCACGCCAAGATCAAGGAGCGCCTCGACGCGGGCGAGGAGATGCCGGCCTACCTCAAGGACCACCCCGTCTACTACGCCGGCCCGGCCAAGACCCCGGAGGGGATGCCCTCCGGGTCCTTCGGGCCCACCACCGCAGGCCGCATGGACTCCTACGTCGAGCAGTTCCAGGCCGCGGGCGGCTCGATGGTGATGCTCGCCAAGGGCAACCGCTCCAAGCAGGTGACCGAGGCGTGCGCCACCCACGGCGGCTTCTACCTCGGCTCGATCGGCGGCCCGGCCGCGCGCCTGGCCCAGGACTGCATCCGCTCGGTCGAGGTCGTCGAGTACGAGGAGCTCGGCATGGAGGCGGTGTGGAAGATCGAGGTCGAGGACTTCCCGGCCTTCATCGTCGTCGATGACAAGGGCAACGACTTCTTCACCGACCCGTCGGGCGCCGTCACCGTCCCCATCTCGGGCATCCGGGTGCGCTCCGCCGAGTAGCGCACACGAGCCCGCGCCCGCTGGCGCTGCGGCTGGTCAGTCCTTGCCGGCGAGACGGGTGGCCAGGCTGCGCGCTGCCGCGCCCGGGGCGTGGCCGAGCGGCTCGGCACCCTCGATGCGGTCCTGGTGGGCGCCCCCGACCAGCACCAGGCTGCGGCGCCGGGTCAGGGCGGTGACGACCTCCCGCACCGCGGGGAGGTCCTCGACCGTCGGGACGCCGATGACGACGGCGGCGGGGTCGAGGGAGCGCACCATGTCGACCCAGGCCTCGAGGGGCAGGTCGCTGCCGATGTAGGTCACGCCGATGCCGTGGCTGCGCAGCGCCGTCGCGAAGGACAGCACGCCGAGCTCGTGGCGCGAGCCGCGGGCGAGGCCGACTGCGACACGCGGCGCCTCCGGGGCAGCGGTGGGCAGCTCCTGGAAGGCGTGCGCCAGGCGACGGTGGACGGCGGCGCTGATGAAGTGCTCCCCCGCGACCGTGACCTGCCCGCGCTGCCAGGCCTCGCCGAGGCGCACCAGCGACGGCATCAGCCACTCGTCGACGACGACGTCGAGGTCGCTGCGCGAGAACGCCTCGTCGAGGACCTGCTCGACGCGGGCGAGGTCGAACTTCTCCGCGCAGCGCGCGAGCTCGTCGAGCGGCGCGGGCGCCCCGTCGACCTCGGGAGCCGGCGCGGCGGCCGGGGCCTCGAGCACCCGGCGGGCGGCCTCCTTGGGCGACCAGCCGGAGTCGACGAGGTGGCGCATCACGCTGAGGCGTCGGACGGACTCGTCGTCGTAGAGCCGGTAGTTGCCCTCGGTGCGCACGGGGCTCACCACCCCGTAGCGCTGCTCCCACTTGCGAAGGGTCTCGCGGGGCACGCCCGTGAGCTGCGCGGTGCGTCCGACGGTGTACACGTCTTGATCCTAGCCCACTTTGGACAAACGTTGGACAGAGCCTTTAGTCTCACGTTCTCCACCAACAGTGGACAAACTGTGGACAACCCGCGGTGCCGGCCGAGGAGGGCCTCATGACGCTGATCGACGAGCAGACCACCGTGGCGGAGGCCCGGCTCCAGTTCCGGTTGCGCGCGGCGGGCGCCGTGGCCCTGGCGGCAGCCGCGCTCGGCTCGGTGTGGAGCGCCTCCTCGCTGGCCGCTGTGCCCACCGGCAACCAGGACTGCGTGATGGACCTGGCGGCCGCCACCGGCTTCAGCAGCGGCTGCGACGAGGCCCGCACGCCCGCCTCGGCCCCCTGACGCGACGCCCGGCATGCCCCGTCGGTCAGGATGTGACCGTGGACGGTGTGCAGAGCGTCGAGGTGGCCCGCGCGGAGACCGAGCGCGGCGAGGTGGTGCTGCGTCGTCGGACGACCGGGGCGGGCGCCGACGTGCTGGAGCTGCGGGTCAACGGCGTCTTCGTGATGGACACCCTCGAGACCACGAGCGAGATCGAGCTCGCCGCGCAGGCCCTCGCCCTGGTCGAGGAGCCGGCGGCCGTGCTCGTCGGGGGCCTCGGCCTCGGCTACACGCTGCAGCGGGTGCTGGCCGACCCGCGGGTGCAGCGCGCGGTGGTCGTGGAGATCGAGCAGGCGCTCGTGGAGTGGATGCGCGACGGCACGGTGCCGCACGGACCCGCGCTGCTGGCCGACGCGCGGGCCAGCGTGGTCAACGCCGACATCGCGATGGCGATCGCCGAGGCGCGCACCCACTACGACCTGGTGCTGCTCGACGTCGACAACGGCCCCGGGTACCTCGTCCACCAGGCCAACGAGGCGGTCTACGAGCCGCAGTTCCTGCACCGGTGCCGCGACGTGCTCCGCGACGGCGGGGTGCTGGTGGTCTGGTCGGCCAACCCGGCGCCCGACCTCCTGGCCGCCATGCGCGACGTCTTCGGCGACGCCGAGGAGCAGGCCCACGACGTGCTGCTGCAGGACCGGCCGGAGCAGTACTTCCTCTACCTCGCCCGCCGCTAGGAGGACTCGGCCCGCCCAGCAGCCTCCTTCAGCGCAGGAACGCCTCCAGCAGCGGCCCCGCGGTCTGGGAGCCCGACTGGCCGTTCTCGACGAAGACCGCCACGGCGAGGTCGCCGCGGGTGGCGATCATCCAGGTGTGCGTGGGCAGCGCGCCCGAGGCGTCCGGCTCCCCGTACTCCGCGGTGCCGGTCTTCGCGCCGACCTCGCCCGGCACGTCGAGCAGGAACTGCCCCGAGCCCTCGGTGACCACCGCGCGCATGAGTCCCCTCAGGTCGCTTGACTCAGCGGGGGTGAGGGGGCGGTCCGGCGGGGTCTGCGTCACGGCGTGGTCGGGCAGCAGGACCGGCAGCACGGCCCGACCGGCCTGCACCGAGGCGGCCACCGTGGCCATCGCGAACGGGCTGGCGAGCACCGTTCCCTGACCGATCATGTCGGCCGCCGCGCCCGTCTCGGTCTCGGCGGGTGGCACCTGCCCGAAGTAGACCGGGAAGCCGAGGTCGTGGTCGACGCCGAGGCCCAGGGCGGCGGCCGCGGCCGACAGGTCGCCGGGGCGCAGGCGGTCGGCGTTGCCGATCATCGCGGTGTTGCACGAGCTCGCGACCGCGCGGGTGAACGTGACGTCGCCGAGCGCGGAGGCGGGGTAGTCGTCGTAGTTCTTGAACGAGCGGCCGTCGACCACCGTCGTGAGGGGGCACGACACCACGTCGTCGGGACGCAGGCCCGAGCGCAGCAGCGCGAGCGCGGAGACGACCTTGAACGTCGAGCCGGGTGCGTACTGCCCGGTCGAGGCGAGGTCGGAGCCGGCCGCCCCGGGGCCGTTGGCGGCGGCGAGGACGGCGCCGTCGGAGGGGCGGATCGCGACGAGCGCGCTGGCCGGTGCGTCGGCACCGGCGGCGGCGAGGATGCGCTCGGCCTTCGCCTGCAGCCCGGGGTCGAGGGTCGTCGCGAGGTCGGCGCCGTCGACCGCCGGGGCCTCGAAGAGGGTGCGCAGCGCGTCGTCGGCGCCGCGGGCGACGACCGCCGTGCCGCGGGCACCGGTGAGCTGCTCGTCGTAGCGCGCCTGCAGCCCGGACAGGCCGACCTCGTCGCCGGCCAGCACGCGCCCCTCCGAGGAGTCGACGAGCTCGGCGGTCGCCGGGCCCACCCGTCCGAGCAGCGCGGCGGCGAACTCGCGCGTCGGCGCGAGCGGCAGGGAGTCGCGCACGGCCAGGGCGCCGGGCACCCTGCGGAAGGCCGGCAGCACGTCGAGGGCGTCGTCCTCGCGCAGCACGAGCGCCTCGACGAACGCCTCCGGCCCCATCGCCTGCGCGCGGGCGACGAGGGCGGGAGCGTCGACGTCGAGCACGCGGGCGATCCGGCGGGCGCTGCGGGCCACCTGGGCGCCGTCCACCTTCGTCTTGTCGAGGCCGTAGCGCAGGACGGGCCGCTCGGTGACGAGCACGGCACCGTCCGCGCCCGTGATGTCGCCGCGCGCCGGCGTGAGCGTGCGCAGCCCGAGCGTGTCGCCCTCGGCGAGGTCGGGCGCGAGGTCGTCGGGCGACCAGGCGACGCTCCAGGTCTCGTCGTCGCCACCGCGGGTCAGGCCCACGGAGGTCTCGTACTGCCAGGCCGCCGCGTCGGACAGCTCCCAGCGCCAGGCGAGGGTCACGTCGGCGCGCCCCTCCTCCTCGACCTCCTGCACGTCGCCGACGCTGACCGAGACCGGCACCTCGTCGAGCGGTGCGACCACCTCGGCGAAGGAGCTGCGGGCCGACTCGTCGGTCAGCGGCACGTCGTCGAGCGTGTGCCGGGACAGGGCGGACGCGAGGTCGTCGGCCAGCGCGCGGGCGGTGTCCTGGTCGTCCTCGCCGCCGATCGCCGAGCAGGCCGAGCCGACCCCCACGAGCGCGACGACGATCCCGAGACGGAGAGATCGCATGGACCCATCGTGCCGGGGGTACGGTCGGGACCGTGACCGAGACACGCACCGAGCACGACTCGATGGGCGAGGTCGAGGTACCTCGCGACGCACTCTGGCGGGCGCAGACGCAGCGCGCGGTGGAGAACTTCCCGATCAGCGGGCTCACGCTCCAGCGCCGCCACGTGCAGGCGCTCGGGCACGTCAAGGCAGCGGCGGCCACCGCCAACGAGGGCCTCGGCGTGATCGCCCCGGAGCAGGCGCGCGCCATCGTCGCGGCCGCCGACGCGATCGTCGCCGGCGAGCACGACGCGCACTTCCCGCTCGACGTCTTCCAGACCGGGTCGGGCACCAGCTCGAACATGAACGCCAACGAGGTGATCGCGACGCTCGCGGCGCGCGCCGGCGTCGAGGTCCACCCCAACGACCACGTCAACGCCTCGCAGAGCAGCAACGACACGTTCCCCACCAGCATCCACGTGGCGGCCGCGCTCGCCGTCGTCGACGACCTGCTGCCGGCGCTCGACCGGCTGGCGTCCTCGTTCGAGCGCAAGGCCGAGGAGTTCGCGGACACCGTGAAGTCCGGCCGCACCCACCTGATGGACGCCACGCCCGTCACCCTCGGCCAGGAGATGGGGGCGTACGCCGCCACGCTCCGCCTCGGCGCCGAGCGGCTGGAGTCCGCGCTCCCCCGCGTCCGCGAGCTGCCGCTGGGCGGCACCGCCGTCGGGACCGGCATCAACACGCCGGCCGCCTTCGCCGAACGGGCCGTGGCCGCGCTCGCCGAGCGCACCGGCCAGCCCTTCACCGAGGCCCGGGACCACTTCGAGGCGCAGGGCACCCGCGACTCCCTCGTCGAGCTGTCCGGGGTCTTGCGCACCATCGCCGTCGGCCTGACGAAGATCTGCAACGACCTGCGCTGGATGTCGTCCGGGCCCACCACCGGCCTCGCCGAGATCCACCTGCCCGACCTCCAGCCGGGCTCGAGCATCATGCCCGGCAAGGTCAACCCGGTCCTCCCGGAGGCGACCCTGATGGTGTGCGCCCGGGTGGTGGGCAACGACGCCACGATCGCCTGGGCGGGGGCGTCCGGGAGCTTCGAGCTCAACGTGCAGATGCCCGTGATGGCCCACGCGCTGCTCGAGTCGGTGCACGTCCTGTCGACCTCGACGGTGCTGCTTGCGGAGCGCTGCGTGGACGGCATCACCGCCGACGCCGACCGGATGCGCCGCTACGCCGAGTCCTCGCCGTCGGTGGTCACGCCGCTCAACAAGCACATCGGCTACGAGGCCGCCGCCAAGGTCGCCAAGAAGGCGCTCGCCGACGGCGCCACCATCCGCGAGACCGTCGTGGCGATGGGGTTCGTCGAGCGCGGCGAGCTCACCGAGGAGCAGCTCGACGCAGCGCTCGACGTCGACTCGATGACGGGTCGCTGACCCCTCGACCGCCATACCCCCTGGGGGTATCATCGGTGGCATGGAGCACGACACCGACACGCACGGGCACGACCACCACGGCGGCTCGACCAGCGCCATGGCGGTCGCGGCCACCCTGCACTGCCTGACGGGGTGCGCCATCGGCGAGATCGCGGGCCTCGTGATCGGCAGCGCCGCGGGCCTGGGCAACGTCGAGACCATCGCGCTCAGCATCGCCCTGGCCTTCGCCTTCGGCTACACGCTGTCGACGTTGCCGCTGCTCCGTGCCGGCCTGGCGGTCGGCGCGGCGCTGTCGGTCGTGCTCGCCGCGGACACCCTCTCGATCCTCACGATGGAGGTCGTCGACAACCTGGTCGTCGCCGTGGTGCCGGGCGCGATGGACGCGGGCCTGCCCGACGCCCTGTTCTGGGTGTCGATGATGCTCTCGCTCGTCGTCGCGTTCCTCGCCGCATGGCCGGTCAACCGGTGGCTGCTCGAGCGCGGCAAGGGCCACGCGCTCACCCACGCGTACCACGGGGCAGCGCCGGTGGGAGCTCGCCGGTTCGTGCCCGACCTGGCCACGCCCACGCTGGTCGCGGCGATCACCGCTTTCATGCTCGGCGGGCTGCTCGTCGCCGTCGCCGGCTGACGCCGGCCCGGGGACCGGCTCAGTACCAGCCGTGGCCCTGCTTGAAGCTCCACGCGCTGCACGGGGTGCCGTAGGCGTCCTGGATGTACTCCAGGCCCCAGCGGATCTGCACCTCGGCCGAGGTCATGTAGCCGGCCGGCATGTCGTGGAGCTCGGTCAGCGCCTGCGGGATGCCGTAGGCCGACGAGGAGGGGTTGTCGGCGTCGATGCGCCACCCGGACTCGCTCATGTAGAGCGCGTCGAGGCAGGAGAACTGGTCGGAGGAGAAGCCGTAGGCGGGCAGCAGCGCGCGGGCGATGTCACGCGGGTCGCCCTCGGAGAGCTTCTCGGACCTCGTCACGGCCGTGCCGGAGGAGACGGACAGGGCGGCGGCCTTTGCCGAGCCGGAGCGCTCCTTGCGGACCGCGGAGCGCGAGACGGTCTGCCGCTGGGCGCGCTGCTCGCGGTCGGCCGCGCTCATCGTGCGCGCGTCGGTGGCGGCGGGGGCGCCGGAGGGGGAGCCAGTGGTCTCGCTGCTCACGTCGGCGGCGGCCGGGGCGAGCGAGGGGTCGCTCGACAGCAGCCCGCCGGAGACGGTGATGCCGGTGGCGGCCGCGGCGAGGCCCGTCAGGGCGACGCCGGTGCGCAGGGCTCGGCGGGGCGCGCGGACGGCCTTGTGCTTGCCGGGGGCGCGGTGGGTGGGGACGTACTTCTCAGGCTTCGGCACAGTTCTCACGGGGGTTGAGGACAGGGGACGAACGACGCGCGTCGGCGCCGACCGGCGTGCTCGTGGACAGGCGGACGGCAGCGGTGGAACCGGGCCATCAGGCCCTGCCACGACCCGAGGTCACGAAACGGTCACGAGCCACCATGCATGAGGCTCGGAGGGCGTGCAAACCGAACGCCGCAATTGGCGTCGCCTCTTCTGTCACACAGACCACGGAAGCACGCACCGACCCCACGCGTCCCGGTACGACGGCCCCACACCGTCGTACCGGGACGCGGGTCACACCCCTCCAGGGTCGTCGGACGACTCAGAGCGTGACGTTCTCCAGCATCTCGGTGACCAGCGCCGCGATCGGCGAGCGCTCGGAGCGGGTCAGCGTGACGTGGGCGAAGAGCGGGTGGCCCTTGAGCTTCTCCACCACCGCGACGATCCCGTCGTGGCGACCCACCCGCAGGTTGTCGCGCTGGGCGACGTCGTGGGTGAGGACCACCTTGGAATTGGCGCCGATGCGCGAGAGCACGGTGAGCAGCACGTTGCGCTCGAGCGACTGCGCCTCGTCGACGATCACGAACGCGTCGTGGAGCGACCGGCCGCGGATGTGGGTCAGCGGCAGCACCTCGAGCATCCCGCGGTCCATGATCTCGTCGACGACGTCGCTCGAGGTCAGCGCGCCCAGGGTGTCGAACACCGCCTGGCCCCACGGCGACATCTTCTCGTTCTCCGAGCCGGGGAGGTAGCCGAGCTCCTGGCCGCCGACGGCGAAGAGCGGGCGGAAGACGACGACCTTCTTGTGCTGGCGGCGCTCCATCACCGCCTCGAGCCCCGCGCACAGCGCCATCGCGGACTTGCCGGTGCCGGCGCGGCCCCCGAGCGAGACGATGCCGACCTCGGGGTCGAGCAGCATCTCCAGGGCGATGCGCTGCTCGGCGGAGCGGCCGTGGATGCCGAAGGCGTCACGGTCGCCGCGCACGAGGTGGACCCTCTTGTCGGCGCCGACCCGAGCGAGCGCGGTGCCGCGGTCGGAGAGCAGGACGAGACCGTTGTGGCACGGCAGGTCGCGGGCGTCCGCCAGGTCGATGACGCCGTCCTCGTAGAGCTCGTCGAGGTCCGTGGCCGGCACCTCGAGCTCGGCCATGCCGGTGTAGCCGGTGTCGGAGTCGCTGATCGCCTCCGCGCGGTACTCCTGCGCGTCGAGGCCGACCGCGGAGGCCTTGATCCGCAGCGGGAGGTCCTTGGAGACCAGCGTGACGCGGTGGCCCTCGTCGGCGAGGTTGCGCGCGACGGCGAGGATCCGGGTGTCGTTGTCGCCGAGGCGGAAGCCCGACGGCAGCGAGGAGGCGTCGGTGTGGTTGAGCTCCACCCGCAGGCTGCCGCCCTCGGTGCCGATCGGCACCGGCTCGTCGAGGCGGCCGTGGAGGATCCGCAGCTCGTCGAGGGCGCGGAGGGCCGAGCGGGCGAAGAAGCCCAGCTCGGGGTGGTGGCGCTTGCCCTCGAGCTCGGTGATCACCACGACCGGGAGGACGACCTCGTGCTCGGCGAAGCGGCGGATCGCGCCGGGATCGGCGAGGAGCACGCTCGTGTCGAGGACGTAGGTGAGCCGGTCGTCCGGGCCGGCGGGAGCTGCGGCGGAGCTGGGCGATGCGGTGTTGCTGGCCACGACTTACCCCTTTGAGGGCCGGCGCGCGCACTCCCCGCCCGGCCCGTCGTCACTCAACGGACCGGAGAGCTCCCATCAGAGTGCCCACGGACTGCCTCCCGGTTCGACAGGCTTCCCCACCTGCCGATGGCGCGAACGTACGCCGCCTCCCGTCCCGATCCGGGACGACACGCCCGAACGCGAGGTGACGGGCGTGTGACGGTTCCGGACCGGTTCGGAGTGGCGGCGGAGCGCGCGCGTCAGCCGCCGAAGCGGCGCTCGCGGGCGGCGTACGCCCGGATCGCGCGGAGGAAGTCGACGCGACGGAAGTCGGGCCACAGCGCCTCGCAGAAGTAGAACTCCGAGTTGGCCGACTGCCACAGCAGGAACCCGCCGAGGCGCTGCTCGCCGGAGGTGCGGATGACGAGGTCGGGGTCGGGCTGGCCCTTGGTGTAGAGGTGGTCGGCGATGTGCTCGACGTCGATCAGGTCGGCGAGCTCCTCCAGGGAGGTGCCGCGGCCGGCGTGGTCGGAGAGCAGCGCCCGCACGGCGTCGGCGATCTCGCGGCGGCCGCCGTAGCCGACGGCGACGTTGACCAGGATGCCGTCGATGTCGCGGGTGGCCTCCTCGGCCGCCTTGAGCCGCGCAGCGGTCTCGGTGGGCAGCAGGTCGAGCGCCCCGACCGGGTGGATCCGCCACCGGCCGGCCTCGGCGAGCGACTCGACGGCGCCCTCGATGATGGCGAGGAGACCGGTCAGCTGCTCGGGCGGGCGGTTGGTGAGGTTGTCGCTCGAGAGCAGCCACAGCGTGACCACCTCGACGCCGACCTCCTCGCACCAGCCGAGCAGGGGGCGGATGTTGTCGGCGCCGGCCTGGTAGCCCTCGGCGGTGTTGAGCCCGACTGCCTTGGCCCAGCGGCGGTTGCCGTCGAGCATCACGCCCACGTGCTTCGGGATCTGGTCGGCGGACAGGCTGCGCACCATGCGGGACTCGTAGGCCGGGTAGAGCACCCGTCGCACCGCGTCCTTTGCCTTGCCCACCGACCGATCGTAACGCCGTGTGAGCGATCGCTCCGACCGACCGGCTGCGTGAGTCGCCACCAGACCGGTACTTTAGGACCATGGAGACCGCCCCGTGACACCTCGCGACCGCGTCGAGCGCGCCTCCGGCCTGATGGCCGACAAGGTCGAGCGCGCCGGCGAGATGATGGCCGACAAGATGGCCGAGGTGAAGCCGAAGCTGCGCGGCTGGCTGCACGCGGGCACGGCGCCGGTCGCCCTCGCCGCCGGCATCGTCCTCGTGGCGCTGTCCCCCACGGCGACCACCCGGATCGGCTCGGCGGCCTTCGCGCTGTCCGCGCTCCTGGTCTTCACCGTCTCGGCGATCTACCACCGTGGCACCTGGTCGCCGCGCACGTGGGCGTTCCTGCGCCGCTTCGACCACGCGAACATCTTCGTGCTCATCGCCGGCACCTACACCCCGTACGCACTCCTGTTCCTGCACGGCTCGACCCGCGCCACCCTGCTCTGGATCGTGTGGTCGGCCGCGGTGGCCGGAGTGGTCTTCCGCGTCTTCTGGACCGACGCACCGCGCTGGCTCTACACCCCGATGTACATCGCGCTCGGCTGGGCCGCGGTCTTCTTCATCCCGCAGTTCGTCGACGGCGCCGACAAGTTCAGCTCGGGCATCGCGATCGCCACCCTCGTCCTGGTCGCGGCGGGCGGGCTCCTCTACACCCTCGGCGGCGTGGTCTACGGCCTCAAGAGGCCCGACCCCTCCCCCCGCTGGTTCGGCTTCCACGAGGTGTTCCACTCCTTCACCGTCCTCGCCTTCGCGGCCCACTACGTCGGGGTCTCGCTGGCGACGTACTCGCTGCGCTGACCGCCCTCCCCCTGTCCGGGGCGTCTGACCGGCTCAGCCGAGGCTGAGGACGGCGAACACCGCGAAGCCGGCGACGACCACCAGCGCGGCCAGCACCAGCGCCGCGACCGGAGATCTCCGGGCCAGGCGCTCGACGGCGACGTAGGTCGCCGCGATGACCGCGAGCCCGACGGTGACGTGGAGCAGGACCGCGAGCACGACGCCGGCGACGGCCCCGGCCATCCGCAGCCGGCCCCACAGCAGGCTCAGCGCGAGCGGCACGACGACGGCGCCGCCGAACCCGCCGACGACCTCGAGCCACCAGGGACGGTCGCCCATCCACGGCAGGTCGACCGCACCGACCCACGACCGGTCGAACAGGTCGGAGGTCGCGCTGTAGCCGAGCCAGAGGATGGAGGCGGTGGTCGCGGCCGCGGCCCCGCGGTAGGACCAGCGGCGGGCACGCGACCAGGGCACCTCGCGGCCGACGAAGATGGTCGCCACCGTCACGGCCGTCCACACGATCCAGCGGCGGACCACGCCCGTGCCGGTGTCGGCCATGGCGTCGCGGAAGACCCGGTCGGCCGTGACGCGGTCGACGACGTGGCCCTCGGTCGAGACGTAGGACGACGGCCCGTCGGGCCCGGCGACGAGGGCGTCGTGGAGCAGGGCGGCCGGCAGGTGGGCGCCGGTCTTGGGCACCAGCCACGTGAAGAGCGCCGGCACCGAGGTGAGGTCGGTGCGGAAGTCGGGGTCGTCGGGCACCAGCAGCTCGCCGAGGAGGCGGTCGCGGTAGCCCAGGCGGCGTTCGAGGGAGAAGGTCTCCACCCCCTCCTCGGCGTGCCGCTCGAGGACGATGCGCATGTCGGCGGTCGGGTCGGGCGGCTCGCCCGGTGACCCGTCGCGGCCGAGCGTGCCGCCGTCGTGGAACCGGTGGGGCTCCTGCGCCACCGGGTCGGTCATCGACGCCACACGGTCCCGAGCCTGCATGCGGCCAGTCTGGCGCGACCCACCGACACCGGGAAGGCACCCGGTAGTCCGTATCAAATGGGTCGCTCCCGGGCCCCGAGCGGAACCCATTTGATACGGACTACCGCGAGGGCGGCTGCGGGTGGCGCCCTAGGGTGCGCCCATGACCACCGCGCGGACCGTGCCCGTCACCACGGAGATGGACGGTGACGAGCTCGACGCGATGGACGCCTGGCAGCTGGCCCGCCACCACGGCCTGAAGCGCGTCGTGGTCGAGTCGTTCGTGCGGTTCCGCTACGGCGACGGCTTCACCAACTCCCGCGCCCTGGCGCTGCAGGCGTGCCTGGCGGTCGTGCCGTTCCTGCTGGCGCTCACGGGCCTGGCCTCCGACCTCGACGAGGAACGCCCCGCGACCGTCGTGGCCCAGGTCGTGGACTCGCTCTCGCCCGGGTCGGGCGACGCCGACGCTCTCGCCTCGGCCGTGGAGGGCTCGGACGGGTCCGGCGGTGCCGTCGGCTCCGAGGAGGCCGGCGAGGTCGCGCTCGTGCTGGGCCTCGGCTTCGCGCTGGTGCCGATGACCACCGCCATGGCGCAGGTCGAGCGCGGCGCCAACCGCATCTACGGCATCCGCCGCGACCGGAAGGCCCTGCACAAGTACGGCCGCGCCGCGGTGCTGACCGCCCTGCTCGCCGTGCCGGTCGGGGCGGGCTTCGTGATGATCGTCGGTGGTGGTGCGCTGGGCGACGCGATGGCGGAGAGCTACGGCTGGTCGGAGGAGGCCGTGCTGTGGTGGGACGTGCTGCGCTGGCCCGCCGGGATCGCCCTGCTCGTCCTCACCATCGCCGTGCTGCTCGACCACGCCCCGCGGCGGCGCCAGCCGGCGCTGTCGTGGCTGGCGCTCGGGGCGGCGATCGCGGTCGCGCTGATCGGCCTGGCCACGGTGGGTCTCGCGCTCTACGTCCGGCTCAGCGGCTCGTTCGGCGACGTCTACGGCCCGCTGGCGGGCGTGTTCGCGCTGCTGCTGTGGGCGCTGCTGTCGTCGGTGTCGTTCTTCTTCGGCACCGCGGTGTGCGCCCAGCTCGAGGCGCTGCGTGCCGGCGAGGAGACCCCCGCCCTCGACGACCCCGGCCGCCCGCACGCCCGCACCGTCGGCGAGGGCGCCGTCGACTGACCGCCGCCCGCCCGCCCCGCCCCGGGGTATCTAGGGACGAAATGGTGGGCGAAAGGGCCTCTTGACCCACCAGAACGTCCCTAGATACCAGGAGGGGGCGGGGGCAGGAGGGCCAGGAGGGGGCGCAGGTCGTCGCCGACGGCGGTGGCGCCGGCGTCGGTGAGGACCGAGGCCGGGTGGGTGGTCGCGACGCCGTGCACCCGTCGTACGCCGGCGGCGCGGGCGGCGCGGACCCCGGCCGGCGAGTCCTCCGCGGCGACGGCCAGCGCGGCGTCGACGCCGAGCCGCTCGCAGGCCAGGGCGAACCCGGCCGGGTGCGGCTTGCCGTCGACCACGTCCTCGGCGGTGACCACCTCGTCGACGCCGTCGGGGAGGTCGAGGGACTCCAGGAGCGAGCGCTGCACCCACGGCGGCCGGGCCGAGGTCACGATCGCGACCGGGACGCCCGCCTCCCGGGCGCCGAGCAGCAGCTCGCGCGCACCCGGCACCGGCCGCGCCGCCTCGTCGGGGACGTGGGCGAGGACCCCCGCCAGCACCTCCGCCGGGTCGAGGCCGGCCCAGGGGCCGGGCTCGGTGGCGAAGACGTCCTCGGCGCGCCGGCCGGTGAAGACCGACAGGTCGGGGACGTCCCAGCCGCGGTGGGCGAAGTAGGCGCGGTAGCCCGCGCGGTGGATCGGCTCGGAGTCGACCAAGGTGCCGTCGAGGTCGAGCAGGAACGCCGAGACGGGCGGTCGGGCGCCCGTCACGGGAGCGCGAACAGCGGGTCGCCGGCGGCGACGACGGTGCCGAGGGCGTCGCTGGTGACCGAGCCCTTCACGCCGTCCATCAGCACGACGGGCACGACCGGCGAGACGTCCTGGCCGCCCGCCGACGACGGCAGGGCGGAGGGGTCCCACGTGATCATCGGGTCGCCCGCGGCGACCTCCGCGCCCTGGGTGGCGAGCACCTCGAAGCCCTCGCCGTCGAGCCGCACGGTGTTGATGCCGAGGTGCACCAGCACGCCGACGCCGTCGCCGAGGACGACGAAGGCGTGCGGGAGGACCTTGAGCACCTTCCCCGCGATCGGCGACACCACGGTCGTACGGCCCGGGGCGGGCTCGAGCGCGACGCCCGGGCCGACCATCTCCTCGGCGAAGACCGGGTCGGGGACGTCGCTCATCGCGACGACCCGGCCGGGGCAGGGAGCCAGGACGTGGGTCACATCAGGTCCTCGATGTCGTCGGCCAGGTTGTCGGCCTCGGGGCCGACGACGACCTGCACGACGGTGCCGCTGGCCATCACGCCGTGGGCGCCGGCGGCCTTGAGCGCGGCCTGGTCGACGAGCGAGCCGTCCTTGACCTCGGTGCGCAGGCGGGTGATGCAGGCCTCGATCTCGACGACGTTGTCGGCGCCGCCGAGGCCGGCGAGGATCTGCTCTGCCTTGGTGCTCATGGGGGTTCCTCTCGGTGGGGGGTCGGGGGTGGTCCGCGGGCTCAGCGGTCGGTCTGGGTGACCTTGGCCAGGCCGCGGGGGTTGTCGGGGTCCAGGCCCAGTGTGCGCGCGAGCCGCTCGATCATGAGCTGGGCGGGCACGATCGAGGCGACCGGCTCCACGGTCTCGGGCAGGTCGGGTCCGGCGAGGTGGACGTCGCAGCGGGCGGCGAAGTCGGCGGTGCCGCCCAGGCCCAGCACCCGCGCGCCGCGCTGGTGGAGGTCGTCGGCGAGCTCGGCCATGGCGTCGGCGAGCGGCCCGCTCGCCGCGGCGACGAGGACGGCCAGCACGCCGTCGCCGACGACGGAGATCGGCCCGTGCCGCAGGTCGGCGTAGGAGTAGCCCCGCACCGGTCGCAGGCAGGTCTCCTCCATCTTGAGCGCGGTCTCGAGCGCCGTGCCGAGCAGCAGCCCGCGACCGGAGACCACGACCTGCCGGGCGTCGGCCAGCGCGGAGGCGGCGGCAGTGACGTCGGTCTCGAGCAGCCCGGCCACCGCGTCAGGCACCCGGTCGAGGTCGGCCACGGCGGCCTCGGCGGCGTCCTCCGGGCCGAGCGCGGCCGCGACGACGCCGAGCGCGAGCATCTGGGTGAGGTAGGTCTTGGTCGCCGGCACCGCGACCTCCGGCCCCGCCTGCGTGGCCAGGGCCAGGTCGGCGGCCTCGAGGAGGGGCGAGCCCGGCACGTTGGAGACCGCGACCGTCGCCGCGCCGCACCCGCGCGCCCACTCCTGGGTCTCCACGATCTCGGCGGTCGATCCGGACTGCGAGACCGAGACCACGACGGTGTCGGTGAGGTCGAGGCGGGCCCGGTAGTGGGTCGCCACGCTGGGCGCGGCCAGCGCGGCCGGGACGCCGGCCGCCGTCTCGAGGAGGTAGCGGCCGTAGATCGCGGCGTTGTCGCTCGACCCGCGCGCCACCAGCAGCACCCGCCGGCGGTCGCGGGCCAGCGCGCGCAGGGCGGCCTGCTGCGGCAGCAGGTGGTCGAGCGTGCGGCGGGCCGCCTCGGGCTGCTCGGCGACCTCCGCCGCCATGCGGGTCAGGGTGGTGGTCATCGGGTCCTCTGTCCTTGACAAGCCGCGACGACTGCGGCCATGCTCCAACTGGTACGTACCAGACCGTACCAATTGGATCCCCTTCCGTCGAGAGGCACCGATGACCCGCAGGATCGACGACGGCCCCCGGCCCAAGCACGCGCAGCTCAGCGACGTGCTGGCCGAGCTGGCGCTGCGCGACCTCGGTCCGGACGTGGCCATCCCGTCGGAGCGCGAGCTGATGACGACGTACGACGTCTCGCGCGCCACGGTGCGCAAGGCGATCGACAACCTCGTCACCGGCGGCCTGCTGACGCGCATCCAGGGCAAGGGCACCTTCGTCGCCCGCCCGCGCATCGAGAGCCGCCTCCACCTCGCGTCGTTCTCCCAGGACATGCGCCGCCGCGGCCTGACGCCCTCGACCCGGCTGCTCCGCGTCGACGAGGAGCGTCCGCCCACCGAGGTGGCGCGCTCGCTGCGGCTCGGCGCGAACGGGACCGCGTGGCGGATCGACCGGATCCGGCTCGCCGACGACCAGCCGATGGCGATCGAGCAGGGCTGGTACCCCACCGACCGGCTGCCCGACCTCGACGCGGAGGACCTGTCCGGCTCGCTCTACACGCTCTTCGCGGACCGCTACGACCTCGTCATCGACAGCGCCGAGCAGACGCTGTGGGGCGAGTCGGCCGAGGGCAGCACCGCCCGCCGCCTCGAGGCCCCCCTGCACACCCCCCTGCTCGTCTTCCGCCGCACCTCCACCGCCGCCGGGCGACCGCTCGAGCACGTCGTCTCGCGCTACCGCGGCGACCGCTACCAGCTCCACATGACCCTCGGGCCGACGCCCGGCTCCGACACCGACACCCGCACCACCACCGCGTAACCGCACCACCGCCACCTGAAGGGACCCCCACCATGACCACCCAGGACGCCGCCGCAGGCGGCACCACGACGGAGAAGCGCCGGCTCAACCTCGCGCCCGTCCAGAAGTTCGGGCGCAGCCTCATGCTCCCCATCGCCGCCCTCCCGGTCGCGGCGCTGCTGCTGCGGCTGGGCCAGCCCGACCTGCTCGGCGCCGACGGCCTCGGCTGGACCGACGTCGCCGCTGTCATCGGCGCGGCCGGCGGGGCGCTCTTCGACAACCTCCCGCTGCTCTTCGCGGTCGGCGTGGCGATCGGCATGGCGAAGAAGGCGGACGGCTCGACCGCCCTCGCCGCGGTCGTGGGCTACCTCGTCTTCAAGGGCGTCGGCGAGGCCATGTCGCCGACCGTGCTCGGCCTGCCCGAGGGCGACGACGCCCAGCAGCTGGTCAACTACGGCGTGCTCGGCGGCATCATCTCCGGCCTGGTCGCCGCGTGGCTGTGGCAGCGGTACCACCGGATCTCGCTGCCGCCCTACCTCGCGTTCTTCGGCGGGCGCCGGTTCGTCCCGATCATCACGGCCATCACGATGATGCTCATCGCCGTCGTCACCAGCTTCCTCTACAAGGGGTTCGACGCCGGCCTGACCAACCTCGGCGACTGGGTGACCAGCAACGACGTCGTCGGCGGCTTCGTCTACGGCACCCTCAACCGGCTGCTGATCCCGCTCGGCCTGCACCACATCCTCAACTCGGGGCCTTGGTTCCTCATCGGCTCCTACGAGGGCTCGCAGGGCGTCGTCACCGGCGACATCCCGCGCTTCCTGGCCGGCGACCCCACCGCCGGCGCGTTCATGACCGGCTTCTTCCCGATCATGATGTTCGCGCTCCCGGCCGCCGCGTTCGCGATCTGGCACGAGGCCAAGCCGCAGCACAAGAAGGCCGTCGGCGGCATCATGCTCTCCGCCGCGCTCACCGCGTTCCTCACCGGCGTCACCGAGCCGCTCGAGTTCGCCTTCATGTTCGTGGCGTGGCCGCTCTACGTCATCCACGCCTTGCTCACCGGCACCTCGATGGCGCTGATGAACGGGCTCGGCGTCAAGGACGGCTTCGGCTTCTCCGCCGGCCTGTTCGACTACGTGCTCAACTTCAACATCGCCACCAAGCCGTTGCTGATCATCCCGATCGGCCTGGCCTACGCGGCGGTCTACTACGTCCTGTTCCGGGCCGTGATCCGGAGGTGGAACCTCAAGACCCCCGGCCGCGAGGAGGAGGGCGAGGCCTCGCTCGCCGAGGCGGACACCAGCGCGTGACCACCCTCCTCACCGCACAGCAGGTCGTCACCCCGGCGCGGGTCCTCGCGCCGGGGTGGCTCCTGCTCGACGGCGACCGCGTGGTCGAGGTCGGCGAGGGGGCGCCACCGCGCACCCCCGACCTGGACCTCGGTGACGTCACCGTGTGCCCCGGCTTCGTGGACCTGCACGTGCACGGCGGCGGGGGCGCCGCCTTCGAGACCGGTACGCCGGAGGCGGCACGCACGGTCGCGGCCGCCCACCTCGCCCACGGCACGACCTCGATCGCGGCCAGCCTGGTCACCGACACCCGCGAGGTCATGGAGCGCACCGTGCGCGACCTGGCCCGCTGCGTCGACGACGGCCTGCTCGCCGGGCTGCACCTGGAGGGGCCGTGGCTCAGCCCGGCCCGCTCCGGCGCGCACTCCCCCGGCGCCCTCGCGCTGCCCGCGCGGGAGCACGTCGAGGCGCTGCTCGACGCCGGTGGCGACGCCGTCCGCATGGTCACCCTCGCCCCCGAGCTCACCGGTGGGCTCGACGCGGTGCGGCTGCTGGTCGAGCGCGGCGTGGTGGCGGCCGTGGGCCACACCGACGCCACCTACGACCAGGCCCGCGCCGCGATCGACGCCGGGGCCCGGCTCGGCACCCACCTCTTCAACGCGATGCGACCGATGCACCACCGCGAGCCCGGCGCGGTCGGGGCGCTGCTCGCCGCCGACGCCGACGTCGAGCTGATCGCCGACGGGGTGCACCTGCACCCCGCGGTGCTGCGCACGGTGTTCGCCGCCAAGCCCGGCCGCTGCGTGCTGGTCACCGACGCGATGGCCGCGGCGGGCGCGCCCGACGGCGACTACCGCCTCGGCGCGATGGACGTCGAGGTGCGCGAGGGCGTCGCCCGGCTCGCCTCCGACGACGGTGCGGGCGCCATCGCCGGCTCGACGCTCACCATGGACGCAGCCGTGCGCTTCGCCGTGACGCAGGCGGGCGTGCCGCTCGCCGACGCCGTCCACGCCGCCAGCACCGCGCCCGCCCGGGTGTGGGGGCTGGACGACGTGGGCGCCCTCGAGGCCGGACGCCGGGCGGACCTGGTGGTCCTCGACGCCGGCCTCGAGGTCGCGCGGGTGATGCAGGCGGGCGCCTGGGTCAGCCCTTCGTCGACCCCAGCGTGAGGCCGGAGACGAACTGCTTCTGCAGCGCGAAGAACACCACCAGCACCGGCAGCGCGACGATGATCGATCCCGCCGCGACCAGGTTGGTGTCGGTGAAGAACTGGCCGCGCAGGTTGTTGAGCGCGGACGTCACCGGCAGCTTGTCACCCTGCTGGATCAGCACGGTCGCCCAGAAGAACTCGTTGTAGATCCAGGTCACCTGGAGCGTCGCGAGCGCGGCCAGCGCCGGGCGTACGAGCGGCATCGTGAGCTGCCAGTACTGGCGCCACACGCTCGCGCCGTCGAGCTCGGCCGACTCGTAGATCTCGTGCGGCAGCGTCTTCATGTAGTTGCTGAGCACGAACGTGCAGAAGCCCAGCTGGAACGCGGTGTTGACCAGGATCAGTGCCCAGAAGCTGTTGAGCATCGAGCCCGAGTCGCTCATGAAGTAGGGCAGCGGCACCTCGCGGAACATCCGGAACACCGGGATGAGCAGCGCCTGCGGGGGCAGCAGGTTGGCGGCGAGGAAGACCCCGAGCAGGGTCAGGTTGAAGCGGTAGCTGAACCGCGCCAGCACGAACGCCACCATCGACGACAGGAACAACGTCAGCGCCACCGCCGGGACGGTGATGAGCAGCGAGTTCTTCATGTGCAGCCCGAAGTTCCCGCGCGACCACGCCTCCTCGTAGTTGGAGAACGTCCAGCCGCCGAACGAGAGGTACCCGTTGGCCTGGGTGTAGTCGTACTCGCGGAAGGAGTTGATCAACGCCCACAGCAGCGGGAACAGCCACGCCAGCGCGAGGAGCGCGACGATGACGGTCACCACGACGCCGCGCGGCTTGCTCAGCACGCCGCCCTCGACGCGCTTGGGGGGCGTGCGGGCGTCACGGGCCGCCTCGGGGACGGCCACGGGGGCCTCGGTGCTCATCCTCGGCGCTCCTCACGGAAGACGTTGCGGAGGTAGATGGTGATGAAGATCGAGGAGATCAGCATCATGATGACCGCGAGCGCGGAGCCGAAGCCGTAGCGCGTCGCCTCGCCGATCACGTTCTGGGCGACCAGCGCGCCGATCAGCTCGAGGCCGTTGCGGCCCTTGTTGACCACCCAGACCAGGTCGAAGGCGCGCAGCGACTCGATCACCACGATGACGATCACGATCATGTTGATCGGGCGCATCACCGGGAAGATCACGTTGAAGAACGTCCTCACCTCGCTGGCGCCGTCGACCGCGGCCGCCTCGCGCAGGGAGGCGTCGACGCCCTTCAGGCCGGCCAGGTAGATCAGCATGATGTAGCCGGTGTGGCGCCAGGCGGTCGCGACCAGCACGGCCCACAGGTTGATGTCGGGGTCGCCGTACCAGTCGACCTGGGTGTGGAAGACCTGGTTGATCAGGCCCTGGTCGCGGGAGTAGAAGAGCTGCCAGATGAACCCGATGAGGGCCAGCGACAGCACGACCGGCATGTAGAACGCGGTCTGGTAGATCCGGCTGCCGCGCACCTCGCGGTCGAGGATCACCGCCAGCAGGACGCCGAGCATCGTCGGGAGGACGAAGAGGAACCCGAGCCAGATGAGGTTGTGCTGGATCGCCGGCCAGAACGGCGGGTAGATCGTGGCGATGTCCTGGTAGTTCTGGAAGCCGACCCACTCGATCGTGTCGAGGTCGCCGAAGCCGTTCCACTTGCCGAAGGACAGCACCACCGACAGCAGCGCCGGCAGCCAGACCAGCAGCAGCACGAGCACCAGCGGGATGGTCACCATCAGGATCACGGTGAGCCGGTCGCGGGCCGGCAGCTTCTTCTCG
>NZ_JBHLXH010000001.1:1090071-1111401 GCF_042432345.1 Nocardioides zeicaulis
GGCGCCTCGTCAGTGTGGGACATGTGGGACATGTCGGATGCCCGTGGCCTCAGCCGAAGATGGAGGCGGCCTGCTCCTGGATGCTGGCCGTCACCCCGTCGATGTCGTCGGGGTTCTTCAGGAAGTCCTGGATCGACGGGATCATCACGGTGTTGGCGAAGTCCGCGTTGGTGTCGCGGTCCATGAACTGGGCGATGTTGGCCGCGGCTCCGACGACCTCGGCCGACTTCTTCTGCAGGTCGCTGTACTTCGCGGTGCTGGCACCGGAGTTGGCGGCGATGAACGGCGCCGAGGCGTTGTCGTTGCCCGCGTCGGCGGCTGCCGCGCTGCCGAGCCACTTGGCCATCGCCTTGCCGGCCTCCTGGTTCTTGCCCGCCGAGGCGACGCAGAAGCCGTCGATCGGGGCGTCGAGCGCGTCGGCGCCGATCGAGGAGTCGAGCTCGGGGAAGGTGAAGAAGTCGAGGTCGTCGCCGTTCTCGCCCAGCGCGTCGACCACGAAGGTGCCGAGGAGGTACATGCCGCACTCGCCCTTGCCCATCGAGGTCGCGGCCTCCTGCCAGGTGCGGCCCAGCGGGTCGGCCTGGTGGTACGGCAGCAGCTTGCGCCAGGTGTCGAACACGAGCTTGACCTCGTCGCCGTCCCACTTCTCGTCACCGGCCATGAGCGACATGTGGAAGTCGAAGCCGTTGAGGCGCATGTTGAGGATGTCGAAGGTGCCCATGGCGGGCCAGCCGTCCTTGTCGCCGAAGGCGAACGGGGTGACGCCCTTGCCCTGCATCTCGTCCATGAGCGCCATGAAGTCGTCGTTGGTCTCCGGCGGGGTCCAGCCGTTCTTCTCCCACACCGACTTCCGGTAGAACACCGCCCACGGGTAGTAGCTGATCGGCACGAAGTACTGCTTGCCGTCGGAGGCGGTCGCGGCCTGCTTGAAGGAGTCGCCGAGGCCGTCGATGGGCCACTCGTCGCTCAGGTCGGTGATCAGGCCGTTGTCGGCGAACTGCGACATGCGGAAGCCGGCGAACCAGGTGAAGACGTCGTCCGGGGTGCCCTGGAGGTAGGTGTTGATGCTCTCCTGGAACGTGTTGTGGTCCACCGCGTTGAGCGCGACCTTCGTGCCGCTCTCCTTGGCGTAGGCGTCCCCGATCGCCTTGAGGCGGTCGTAGGCCGGGCCGGAGCCCTCGGCCTCGTTGATGCCGAACTTCACGGTGGCACCGGACCCGGTGGCGGGGCCGGCGTCGTCACCTCCGCACGCGGCGAGCAGGCCGGAGCCGCCGACGGCGAGACCGGAGAGCGCCATGCCACGGAGCACGGAGCGGCGCGAGGCCTCCATCGTGACCATGGCGGAGCGGGGGATGGCGCTGGAGCGGGAACGGGACACGAGGAGCCTCCTGGAGACAAAACCAAACAGGGATGCACAGCATGTGACGACCAACACAGACCCGTCAAGCCTCAATCTGGTCACATTCCGGGCCAGATCAAACATTTCCGAACCGAAATCCACCAAGGGGCGTTGACTTCACCGTGTGAGGGTGACCACAGTGTTGGCCATGCCTGCTCCCCTGCCTGCCCTTGCCTTCGGTGGTGACTACAACCCTGAGCAGTGGTCCCGCGAGGACCACGTGGAGGACCGCGCGCTGATGGGTGAGGCCGGGGTCGACCTGGTCACCCTCGGCGTGTTCTCGTGGGCCTGGCTGCAGCCGGGCCCCGACACCTGGGACTTCGGCTGGCTCGACGAGCAGATGGACGGCCTCCACGCCGCCGGCATCCGCGTCGACCTCGCCACCGCCACGGCCTCCCCGCCGCCGTGGCTGACCCACCGGCACCCCGAGATGCTCCCGGTGACCCAGGACGGCACCACCCTGTGGCCCGGCGGCCGCCAGGCCTTCTGCCCGAGCTCGCCGGTCTACCGCGAGCACGCCCTCGAGCTCTGCACCCGGCTCGCCGAGCGCTACCACGACCACCCCGCGCTGGCGCTGTGGCACGTGTCCAACGAGATCGGCTGCCACAACGCGCGCTGCTACTGCGACGTGAGCGCAGCGGCCTTCCGCGACTGGCTGCGCCGGCGCTACGACGACGACGTCGCAGCGCTCAACCACGCCTGGGGCACCGCGTTCTGGTCGCAGCGCTACGACGACTTCGAGCAGGTCCTGCCGCCGCGGTCGGCGCCGACCTTCCCCAACCCCACGCAGCAGCTCGACTTCCTGCGCTTCTCCTCCGACCAGCTGCTCGACAACTACGTCGTCGAGCGTGACGTGCTGCACCGGCTCTCCCCCGGCGTCCCGGTGACCACCAACTTCATGGTCATGCGCCAGACGATGGAGATGGACTACCTGCGCTGGGGCCGGGAGATGGACGTCGTCTCCAACGACCACTACCTCATCGCCGCCGAGGACGGCGGCCACCGCGAGCTCGCCTTCAGCGCCGACCTCACGCGCGGCACCGCGGGCGGCAAGCCGTGGCTGCTGATGGAGCACTCCACCAGCGCGGTCAACTGGCAGCCCCGCAACCGCGCCAAGCGTCCCGGCGAGATGACCCGCAACAGCCTCGCCCACGTCGCGCACGGCGCCGATGCCGTCCTGTACTTCCAGTGGCGCGCCTCGCGCGCCGGTGCGGAGAAGTGGCACTCCGGGCTGCTCCCGCACGCCGGCACCGACACCCGCCAGTGGCGCGAGGTGGTCTCCCTCTCCCGGCTGCTCGACTCGATCGAGGAGGTCACCGGGTCGGTCGCGGCCAACCGGGCAGCGATCCTGTTCGACTACGAGGCGTGGTGGGCCTGCCAGCTCGACTCCCACCCCAGCATCGACGTCCACTACCGCGACCGGGCCGAGGACGTGCACCGCGCGCTGTCCGCGCAGGGAGTGGGCACCGACGTGGTGCACCCGGGCACCGACCTGTCGGGCTACGACCTCGTCGTGGTCCCCACCCTCTACCTCGTCTCCGACGAGACCGTCGCGTCCCTCACCGCAGCGGCCGAGCGCGGCGCGACGGTCGTCATCACCTACTTCAGCGGGATGGTCGACGAGCACGACCACGTCCGCCTCGGTGGCTACCCCGGCGCCTTCCGCGACCTCCTCGGCGTCCACACCACCGAGCTGATGCCGCTGCTCGAGGGCGAGCAGGTCCGCGTGGAGGGCCTCGGCGCGGGCACCGTCACCGCCGACGTGTGGGCCGAGGACCTCGCGCTCACCACCGCGCAGGCCGTGGCGACGTACGCCGACGGGCCCGCCGCGGGCCTGCCGGCCGTCACCCGGCGCGAGGTCGGGTCCGGCACCGCGTGGTACGTCGCGACCCGCCTCGACGCCGACGGCACCGACGCGCTCGTCGAGCGGCTGGTCGCGGAGTCCGGCGTCGAGCGGCTCCCGGGGGCCGGGCCCCTGGTCGAGGTCACCCGCCGCGTCGGCGAGGAGGCCAGCTGGCTGTTCGTGCTCAACCACGGCGAGGAGCCGGCGGAGGTCGACGTGGCCGGGCACGACCTCGCGTCGGGCAGCGACGTCGACGGCGACCTGGTCGTGCCGCCCGGTGGCGTCGTCGTGGTGCGCGAGCGCGAGCGCCGGGACGGACGGGCCTGATGCTCGCGGCGCAGCGGCGCGGACGCATCCTGGCCGAGCTGAGCCGGGACGGCACCGTGCGGGTGACCGACCTCGTCGAGCTGCTCGGCGTCTCCGACATGACCGTGCGCCGCGACTTGGTCGCGCTCCACCGCGACGGGCTCCTCGAGAAGGTGCACGGCGGCGCGCTCGCGGTCGCCGAGCCGTCCTCGTCGGAGCCGGGCTTCGCCGCCAAGTCGGTCCAGCACCTGCACGAGAAGCAGGCGATCGCCGCCGCCGCGGCCGAGATGGTCCACACGGGCATGGCCATCGCGGTCTCGGCCGGCACCACCACCCACGCCCTCACCGAGCACATCGCCCGGATCCCGCACCTGACCGTGGTGACCAACTCGGTGTGGGTGGCCGACGTGCTCCACCGCACCGGCGACCCCACCACCTCGGTGCTGCTCACGGGTGGCCTGCGCACCCCGTCCGACGCCCTCGTCGGCCCGGTCGCCGTGTCGTCCCTGCGCAGCCTCCACGTCGACGCCTTCTTCATGGGCGTGCACGGCATGGACGTGCGCGCCGGCTTCAGCACGCCCAACCTGCTCGAGTCCGAGACCAACCGGGCGATGATCGAGCGCTCCCGGCGCCTCATCGTCTGCGCCGACTCCAGCAAGTGGGGCGTGGTGGGCCTGAGCAGCATGGCCGGCCTGAGCGAGGCCTCCGTGCTGGTGACCGACTCCGGGCTCTCCGCCCAGGCCAGCGGCGCGCTGGCCGACCACGTCGGCGAGCTCGTCGTGGTCGACCCGCTCGCCCTCGACGTCGAGGCCCCCGAGGAGGCCGACGCATGACCTCACCCACCCCTGTCCCGGTCCACCTAGCCCGGGGCGGCGTCAGCCTGGTCCTCGGGCGCGACGACGCCGGCGTCCCGGTCGTGCTCCACTGGGGCGCCGCCCTCGGCGACCTCGACGACGCCGCGCTGTCGGCCGTCGCGGCCGCCCGGACGCCCGGCGTCTCGCGGTCGTCGTACGACGCACCCCGGCTGACCGGGATCGTCCCCGACGCCTCTCGGGGCTTCTCCGGCACCCCGGCCCTGACCGGGCACCGCGTCGGCGGCACCGCCACCGCGGCCACCCCGAGCCTGGTCGACTGGGACGTGCGGGTCGACGACGACCCCGTCGGCGACGCCACCGCCACCCTCACCGCCCTCGACGCCGAGGCGGGCTGGGCCGTCCAGCTCGTGCTCGTCCTCGACGAGGCCGGCCTGCTGCACTCGCGCACCAGCGTGACCAACGCCGCCGAGGGAGACCTCCACCTCGGCAGCGTGCTGGCCGCGCTCCCGGTCGGCGCCCACGCCACCGAGCTGCTCGACCTCACCGGTCGCTGGTGCAAGGAGCGCACCCCGCAGCGGCACCCGTGGGTGCAGGGCACCCACCGCCGCGACGGCCGCCGGGGCCGCACCGGTCACGACGCCACCCTGGTGATGGTCGCCGGCACCCCGGGCTTCACCTTCGGCACGGGAGAGGTCTGGGCCGTGCACACCGCGTGGAGCGGCAACCACACGACGTACGCCGAGCGCACGCCCGAGGGCGAGTGCCTGCTCGGCGGGGGCGAGCTGCTCAGCCCGGGCGAGGTCGTGCTGGGTCCGGGCGAGACCTACCTCTCCCCCACCCTGCTCGGTTCGTGGTCGCCCGCCGGGCTCGACCCGATGAGCCACCGCTTCCACGCCCACCTGCGCTCGGTCACCCCGCTCTCCCGCAGCGAGCGGCCGGTGATCGCGAACTCGTGGGAGGCCGTCTACTTCGACCACTCGCTCGCGCGGATCGCCGAGCTCGCCGACGCCGCGGCGTCGGTGGGCGTCGAGCGGTTCGTCCTCGACGACGGCTGGTTCCTCGGCCGACGCGACGACACCGCGGGGCTCGGCGACTGGGCCGTCGACCCCGAGGTGTGGCCCGAGGGCCTGGGCCCGCTCGTCGACCACGTCACGGGCGCGGGCCTCCAGTTCGGCCTCTGGGTCGAGCCCGAGATGGTCAACCTCGACTCGCGGACCGCACGCGAGCACCCCGAGCGGGTGCTGCGCGGGCGCGCAGCGGTGCCGCCGCCGTGGCGCCACCAGCAGGTCCTGGACCTCCAGGACGAGGGTGCGTACGCCGACCTCCGGACCTCGCTCCTCGCCCTGCTCGACGAGCTGGACGTGGCCTACCTCAAGTGGGACCACAACCGCGACCTCACCGACGTCACCCACGACGGCCGGCCCGCCGTGCACGGCCAGACCCTGGCCGCCTACCGGCTGCTCGACGAGCTGCGTGCCGCGCACCCCGAGGTCGAGATCGAGTCCTGCTCCTCGGGCGGCGGCCGCGTCGACGCCGAGATCCTGCGCCGCACCGACCGGATCTGGCCCAGCGACACCATCGACCCGCTGGAGCGCCAGCACCTGCAGCGCTGGACGTCCCTGCTGGTGCCGCCGGAGCTGATGGGCTCGCACGTCGGCGGTGCCACGTCCCACACCACCGGGCGGACCCACGCCCTGCGCTACCGGGCCGCCACCGCGCTGCTGCACTGGTTCGGCATCGAGTGGGACATGTCGCGCCTCGACGAGGCCGCCCTGGCCGAGCTGGCCGACTGGATCGACCTGCACAAGCGCATCCGGCCTCTCATCGGCAGCGGGACGCTCGTGCACCCCGACCACGCCGACCCGGCCGTCGTCGTGACCGGCGTCGTCGCGCCCGACCGCTCCGAGGCCTGCTACGTCGTCGCGACGGTGGCCGCGACCGCCACCCAGCACCCCGCCCCGCTGCGGCTCACCGGCCTCGACCCCGACAGCACCTACCGGCTCGTCGAGGAGCTGCCGCCCACCGCGGGCGGTGCCGACCTCACCCACGGGTGGTCGGCGAGCGGTGCCGTCCTCAGCGGCCGCCTGCTCGCCACCACCGGCGTCGCGCTCCCGGTCCTCGACCCCGAGGAGGCACGCGTGCTGCGGGTGGTCGCGACCTGGGCGGCGCCCTGGCCGGCAGCGGGTGGCGTCCTAGGCTGACGGGCATGGACGCGCAGGCCTGGGACGCGAGGTACGCCGCGAGCGAGCTGGTGTGGTCGCGCGGGCCCAACCACTTCGTCGCCGAGGAGCTCGCCGACCTGCCGCCGGGCACCGCCGTCGACCTCGCCGCCGGCGAGGGCCGCAACGCGATCTGGCTGGCCTCGCTCGGCTGGGACGCCGTCGCCGTCGACTTCTCGCAGACCGGCCTCGACAAGGGCCGACGGCTGGCCGAGGGCGTCGACCTGCCCGGGTCGCTGACCTGGGTGTGCGCCGACGCGACGACGTGGCAGCCGGGGTCGCCGGTCGACCTCGTGGTCGTCGCCTACCTCCAGCTGCCCGCCGACGAGCGGCGGCTGGCCGTGCGGGGCGCCGCCACGATGCTCCGGCCCGGTGGCACCCTGCTGATCGTCGCCCACGACACGACCAACCTCACCGAGGGCACGGGCGGGCCGCAGGACCCGGCGGTGCTGATGAGCGCCGACGACGTGCTGGCCGACCTCGCCGGCCTCGACGTCGAGGTCGTCCGGGCCGGGCGCGTGGCCCGCGAGGTCACCGTCGCCTCGGGCCACCACGAGCACCCGGGCGACGAGCGGCGTACGGCCTGGGACTGCCTGGTGCGGGTCGTCCGCCGCTGAGCCGGCGCGGGGTCATGACACGGCGCGTGCCGTCAACGGGCGGGCGGAGCACCGCGTGGTGGCACGGGCCCCGTCAGGAAGAGTCCAGGTGCTCGTGCGTTGCGGCACGCACCGGATCGGCTCGGACGCTGCCTCCGTGCGGGTAGGAGCACGACCCGTGTCAGGACGGCGGTCGCGGGCCGTCCGGAAGGAGCACGACCCGTGTCAGGTCATCGGTCGAGGGCGCCGCGAGGGCTGGGCTCAGCCGTCCGTCTTCTGCTGCCCGGCCGTCTCGTCGGTGGGCGTCCCGCCGGTGGTGGTCCCGTCGGTGGGCTGCTCGGTCGTCGCGGGCTCGTCGCCGTAGAGGCCCGCGGCCTTGGCGGCCTCGGCCTTGCGCAGCTGCTTGACCAGGCTGAACCCCAGCACGACGACCGCGATGATGAGGAAGATCCACAGCGCGAAGCCCAGCGGGCCGGCGACGACCTCGCTGTCCTCGGGCGTGGAGTCGGCCAGGACGGTCAGCAGCATCTGCATGCCCCCATCATCCCACTCCGCCGGTGGCGGGCCACGCTCAGGGCGCGGGGACCGGGATGCCGGCGAAGAGGTCGTCCTCGGGCAGGGTGCTGTCGACCCGCGACTCGACGAGCTCGTAGTCCTCGGTGGGCCACGTCCGCTGCTGGATCTCGCGCGGGATCGCGAACCACATGCCGTCGGGGTCGATCTGCGTCGCGTGCGCCAGCAGCGCCTGGTCGCGGACGCCGAAGTACTTCCCGCACGGCACCTTCGTGGTGATCCGGTCGTCCCACTCGGGCTCGCGCTCCCACTTCGCCAGCCGCTCCTCGTAGGGCGACTCGAGGCCGTGGGCCAGCATCGCCTCGTGGAGGGCATGGGTCTTCGCCCAGCTCCAGCCGTGGTGGTAGTAGAGCTTGAGGGGCTGCCAGGGCTCGCCCGCGTCGGGGAACCGCTCCGGGTCGCCGGCGGCGTGGAAGGCCGCGACCGACACCTCGTGGCAGCGGATGTGGTCGGGGTGGGGGTAGCCGCCGCGCTCGTCGTAGGTCGTCATCACGTGCGGGCGGAACGCCCGGATCAGCCGGACCAGCCGCTCGGTGGACTCCTCGAGCGGGACCAGCGCGAAGCAGCCCTCCGGCAGCGGCGGCAGCGGGTCGCCCTCGGGCCAGCCGGAGTCGACGAAGCCGAGCCAGTCCTGGCTGATGCCGAGGATGTCGCGGGCGCGGTGCATCTCCTCGCGGCGGATCTCGGAGATGTTCTCCCAGACCTCGGGCCGGTCCATCTTGGCGTTGAGGACCGAGCCGCGCTCGCCGCCGGTGCAGGTGACGACGTGGACGTCGACCCCCTCGGCGACGTACTTCGCGGTGGAGGCCGCGCCCTTGCTCGACTCGTCGTCGGGGTGGGCGTGGACGTGCATCAGTCGGAGACCGCTGCGCGGGCGGTCTGCGGGGGGCTGGGCCATGGACGCGAGTCTAGGAGGTGGCGCTTACGCTCTGGTGCGTGACCACCGACCTCACCGACCGCTACGGCGCCCCGTCGCGCTGGACCCGACCGGTCACCATCGCCGTGGCCGCGGTCCTCGCGGTGGTCGGCCTGGGCTGGCTGGGGTGGGCGGCGTGGTTCCACGGCAGCCCCGACGTGACGTCGGAGGTGATGACCTACGACGTGGTGAGCGACCACCAGGTCGACGCCCGCGTCGACGTCGACCTCGCCGAGGGCATCGACGCCAGCTGCCGGGTCCGCGCCTACGCCGAGGACCACACCACGGTCGGCGAGATGACCTTCACCCCCGTCGACGGGCCCAACCGGGTCGAGATCCGCACCGAGCGCCGTGCGACGTCGGTGGAGAAGGTCGGCTGCACCGCCCCCGGGCAGTCGCGCCCGCGCTGAGCGGCGTACGCCCCTCCCACCCCTCGGTGGGTGGGGACGACCTGCGCAAACCCCTCGCGCTTGCTAGCCTGTGGGTTCTGCCCGTCCCGGGAGCGCTGGCCCACGTCCCACGCCGCGCCCACCCCCGACCGGACGGAAGACGATCCACCACCCCGTCCGGGGCTGCTGCGCCACACCCGGCGCCGTGACCACCGGACCACCAGTAGTTCTACGCGAAGCAGGAGTAGTGACATGACCGACCAGGGCACCATCTGGCTGACCCAGGAGGCCTACGACAAGCTGCAGGCCGAGCTCGACGACCTCCGGGGTCCCCGTCGCCAGGAGATCATCGAGAAGATCGCCGCGGCCCGCGACGAGGGCGACCTCAAGGAGAACAGCGGCTACCACGCCGCCAAGGACCAGCAGGGCCAGCAGGAGGCCCGGGTCCGCCAGCTCGAGGACATGCTCCGTCGTGCCGAGGTGGGCGAGACGCCCGCCGACGACGGTGTCGTCGAGCCCGGCATGGTCGTGACCGTCGACTTCGGCGACGGCGACCACGAGAAGTTCCTCCTCGGCGCCCGCGAGAACCTCATGGAGGGCGACGACCTCGACGTCTACTCCCCCGAGTCGGCCATGGGCGCGGCGATCAACGGCCGCACCAAGGGCGACGAGGTGTCCTACACCACGCCCAACGGCAAGCAGCTCAGCGTGACCATCGTCGACGCGGAGCCCTACAAGGGCTGACCGCCGCCGTCATCGCTCGTCGAGCGGTGGTCCAGCCACGTTCCGGACGTCCGGAACGTGGGTGGGCCACCGCTCGCGGGCATTTCGGGCGGGTACGCCGTCGGGTGAGGGCGCTCAGTCGTGGACGCGGTAGCCGCGCTCGCGGAGCCGGGCCATCAAGTGCTCGGCGTGGGCGTCGCCGCGGGTCTCGAGCTGGATGCGCACCTCGACCTCGTTGAGCGTCAGCGAGGGCGAGATCCGCTCGTGGGCGACCTCGAGCACGTTGGCGCCGGCCGCGCCGACCTCGGCGAGCAGCGAGGCCAGCCCGCCCGGGAGGTCGGGGATGCAGACGCGGAGGTAGAGGTAGCGGCCGGCGGCGGCGAGGCCGTGACGGATCACCTTGCTCAGCAGCAGCGGGTCGATGTTGCCGCCCGACAGCACCGCGACGGCCGGGGTCTCGAAGCCGGTCGGGTTGTCGAGGAGCGCGGCGACGGCGGCCGCGCCGGCCGGCTCGACGACCTGCTTGGCGCGCTCGACCAGCGCCAGCAGGGCGCGCGAGAGCGACTCCTCCGAGACGGTGAGGATCTCGTCGACGTGGTCGCGGACCGCCGCGAAGGTGATGTCGCCGGGGCGCCCCACGGCGATGCCGTCGGCCATGGTGCTCATCGACTCCAGCGGCACCGGGCGGCCCGCAGCGAGCGACCCGGGGTAGGCCGCGGCGCCCTCGGCCTGCACGCCCACGACGCGTACGTCGGGACGCATCTCCTTGATCGCGATCGCGACACCGGCCAGCAGCCCGCCGCCGCCGGTCGGCACCAGGACGGTGCGCACGTCGGGCGCCTGCTCGAGGACCTCGAGGCCGAGGGTGCCCTGGCCGGCGACGATGTCGACGTGGTCGAACGGGTGGATCAGCACCGCGCCGGTCTCGTCGGCGAAGGCTCGGGCGGCGACCAGCGAGTCCTCGAGGTAGCGGCCGTGGAAGACCACGTCGGCACCGTAGCCGCGGGTGGCCTTCTCCTTGGGGATCGGCGCGCCCTCGGGCATGAAGACCGTGGACCTGATGCCCAGCGTGGTCGCGGCGAGGGCGACGCCCTGGGCGTGGTTGCCGGCCGACGCGGCGACGACGCCGTGGGCGCGCTCCTCCTCGGAGAGCCGGGCGATGCGCACGAAGGCGCCGCGCGCCTTGAACGACCCGGTCCGCTGGAGGTTCTCGCACTTGAGCCAGACCGGGCCACCCACCAGCGCGGAGAGCCAGCGCGACTCCTCCATGGGGGTGACGACCGAGACGTCGGCCAGCATCTCGCGTGCGGCCTGCACGTCGGCGAGGCTCACCTGCTCGGTCATCGCGGGTCCTTCGTGGTGGTGGTGTCGTCGCCGGGGGCGTCGGGCCCGGCGAGCGGGCCGTCGTCGGCGGGGACGGGGTCGGGTGGGGTGCCGTCGGCGGCGAGGTCGTCGTCGAGCGCCTCGTCGGGGTCGTCCTCGCCGATGGCGGTGTAGGAGGCGAGGTGCTGCACCACGGCGTTGCCGGCGGCGACCAGCGGCACCGCGATGAGCGCCCCGGCGACGCCGGCGACCAGCACCCCGCAGCCGATGGCGACGATCACGCCGAGGGGGTGGATGGAGACGAAGCGGCCCATGAGGAAGGGCTGGAGGATGTGGCCCTCGATCTGCTGCACCAGGACCACCCCACCCAGCATGAGCGCGGCGGTGAACGGGCCCTGGTCGACGAGTGCGACGAGGATCGCCACGGTGCCGGCGATGGTGGCGCCGATCATCGGCACGAACGCGCCGAGGAAGACCAGGACGCCGATCGCGACCACGAACGGCACGCCCAGGATCGCGGCGACGATCATGATGCCGATCGCGTCGGCGAGCGCCACCAGGACGGTCGCCCGCACGAACTGGGTGAGCGAGATCCACGCGACCCGCCCGGAGGCGTCGACGCGCTCGCGGGCGGCGCGCGGGGCGATCCGCACCGTCCACGACCAGATCCGGTCGCCGTCGGCGAGGAAGAAGTAGGTGGAGAACAGCACGATGAAGAAGCCCGCGATGACGTGGCCGACCGCGGTGCCGACCTCGGTGACGCGGTTGACGACCCCGCCGGTCTGGGTGCTGTCGGAGACGGCGCCCTGGATCTCCTTGATGTAGCCGTCGAGCTGGGAGTCCGAGACGTTCAGCGGGCCGGTCCTGAGCCAGTCGCGGACCTGCCCGAGCCCGGTCACCACGGAGTCGGCGAGGTCGCTGGCACCCTGCGCGACCTGCTGGCCGACGAAGGTCAGCAGGAGTGCGACGGTGCCGATGCCGAGCACCATCACGATGCCGGTGGCAGGACCGCGCGGGAGCCCCACGCGGCGCAGCCACGCCACGAGCGGGGCGACGAGCGCGGAGATGAGCAGCGCCACCGCGAGCGGCAGGGTGATCACGGCGAAGTGGCGCAGCGTCCAGAGCAGGCCGAGGGCGGCGGTGACGATGACGATGAGGCGCCAGGACCACGCGGCGGCGAGGTCGAGCCCCCAGGGCACCTGCGCGCGGCTGAAGTTGGAGGGCCCGGTGCGGAACGCCGGCTCGGGGCGGCGCTCGGCCCGCATCTGCGCCCACTGGGCGAGGATGCGCTCGCCGAGGCGGTCGTCCTCCTCGCTGCGTCCCAGCGTCGGGAAGAGGCGGCGGCGTACGGACTCGGCCTCGGTCTCGCCCGGCTCGGGGGCCTGCTGCTGGCTCACTCCGGTCACGCTAGCGCCCGCCCGCCGTGCGCAGCCCACCCAGCAGGCGGTGAGCGGCGAGCGGGTGCTCGTCGGCGAGCAGCCCGGCCGCGGCGAGCACGTAGTCGTGGTCGACCACCACCACCGGGTCGCGCGGGAGCTGCCACCCGCCCTCGAACGCGTCGCCCGTGGCGGGCAGCAGCACGCGGGCGACCGCGTCGGGACCGCCGTGGCGCAGCACACCGCCGGAGCCGATCATCAGGTCGACCTCCCGGAGGTCCTTCCCGCTGCGCTCCACGACGCGGCCCTCGGGGCTCACCACGACCTTGCTGCGTCCAGCGTGGCGCTCGAGCGCGATCCGGACCGCCGCGGCGGCGATGGCCAGGTCGGCCTCCTGCTCGGCGGCCGGGTCGGGGCACGCGTCCGGTAGCAGGTCGGGGTCGGCGTGGCGGCGGGCCGCGGCTGCGGCGAGGTCGTCGAGACCGGCGGCCTCGACCGTCGACACGGCCGACCAGCGCATGCCGAGGTCGCCCTCGACGGTGCGGGTCACAGGGGTGGTGGCGACGACCTCGCGGGCCAGGCCGCTGTCCTCGGGGTCGAGCTCCACGACGCTGTGCACGTCGGTGGTCGCGCCGCCGACGTCGACGACGACGACGTCGCCGGCCCCGCGGTGCTCCTCGTCGAGCCCGTCGCCGAGCCCTCGGGCGAGCAGCTCGACCCCGGTCAGCACGACGTCGGGCGTGGCCCCCCGGACCATGTCGGTGAAGCCGCGGCCCCGTGCGTCGGTGCGGCTGCTCAGGTGCTTGCCGCCGATGACGTGGGACAGGAAGATCTCCCGGATCGCCCTGCGCGCGCTGTCGGGCGCGAGCACGCCGATGCGCGGCACGACGTTGTCGGCGACCACGTGGGGCGTGCCGGCGCCGGCGAGCAGGGACCCGACCGTCTCCCGCGAGTCGACGTTGCCCGCCACCACGACCGGGCCGGGCCACGGCGTGGCGGCCAGGAAGGCGGCGTCGCCCTCGAGGACCTCGGAGTTGCCGCCGTCGGTGCCCCCGACCAGGAGGACCACGTCGGGCTCGGCCGCGCGCAGCTCGGCCAGCTTGGCGGCGTCGAGGCCGCCGTGGAGGACGAGGACCACCTTCCCGCCGCTCGACAGCGCCACCCGGCGGCCGGCCTCGGCGGTGACCAGCTCCTCGTTGCCGACCACCGCGACCCGCAGCCCGCCGCCGGCGCTGGAGCACGCCAGCACCTCGGCGTCACGGGCCCGCTCGTCGCGCTCGGCCAGCACGGCCACGCAGGCGTCGTACCCGTCGAGCACGTCGCCGCGCCCGTCGGCGTCCGGGAGGGTCGTGGGGTGGCTCGCGGTGGCGAGGAGGTCACCGCTGTCGAGGTCGACGAGCGCCGCCTTGGTGAAGGTCGACCCGAAGTCGACGCAGACGACGACGCTCACACCAGCACCGACAGCCCGACCAGCACGACGAGCACCAGCACGGTCGTGAACACGACCGGCACCGCGCTGCTCGCCGGCAGGGCGCGGCCCTCACGGATCGCCGCGTCGGCCTGGCGGTGGCGGTGCATGCCGACGACGGCCGTCAGGGCGGCGGCGGCGAGCAGCGCCACGCCCAGCAGCGTCTCGCCCCACGAGTCGCGCAGCAGGTTGAGCGCGCCGACCGCCGCGACCAGCAGGCCGACGGCCGTGCGCTCGTAGGCGAGGAAGGTGCGCTCGTTGGCGAGGGCGTACCGCGGGTCGGTCTGGTCGGCTGCGGGCACCGTCACCCCAGCGCCCGGTCGAGGTCGGCGAGCAGGTCCTCGACGCTCTCGATGCCGACGCTGAGCCGGACCAGGTCGGCGGGGACCTCCAGGTCGGTGCCGGCCACGCTCGCGTGCGTCATCCGGCCGGGGTGCTCGATGAGCGACTCGATGCCGCCGAGCGACTCGGCGAGGGTGAACACCTCGGCGCGGTCGCAGACCGCCAGCGCCTGCTCCTCGCCGCCGGCGACGCGGAACGAGATCATCCCGCCGAACCGCTTCATCTGGCGCGCCGCGACCTCGTGGCCCGGGTGCGAGGCGAGACCGGGGTAGATCACCTCGGTGACGCGCGGGTCGGCGTCGAGGAAGGCCGCGATCCGCTCGGCGTTGTCGCAGTGCCGGTCCATCCGCACGCCGAGCGTCTTGAGCCCGCGGTGGGTGAGGAAGGCGTCGAACGGCCCGGCGACCGCGCCCATCGCGTTCTGGTGGAAGCCGATCTGCTCGGCGAGGTCGTGGTCGCGCACGACGACCGCGCCGCCGACGACGTCGCTGTGCCCGCCGACGTACTTGGTGGTGGAGTGCACGACCACGTCGGCGCCGAGGGTCAGCGGCTGCTGGAGGTAGGGCGAGGCGAAGGTGTTGTCGACGACGAGCAGGGCGCCGGCGTCGTGGGCGACGCCGGCCAGCGCCTCGATGTCGCCGATGGTGAGCATCGGGTTGGTGGGGGTCTCGACCCACACCAGCCTGGTCCGACCGGGCTCGATCGCGGCCGCGACCGCGTCGGTGTCGGCGACGGCCGCGGGGCTGTGGTCGAGGCCCCAGACCTTGGCGACCTTGTCGAAGAGCCGGAACGTGCCGCCGTAGGCGTCGTCCGGGATGACCACGTGGTCGCCGGGGCGGGTCAGGGCGCGGATGACGGCGTCCTCGGCAGCCAGGCCGGAGGCGAACGCGAAGCCCCGCTCACCCTCCTCGACCGCGGCGAGCGCGCCCTCGAGCGCGGTGCGGGTGGGGTTGGCCGAGCGGCTGTACTCGTACCCGCCGCGCAGCCCGCCGACGCCGTCCTGCTTGTAGGTGCTGCTGGCGTAGATGGGCGGGTTGACCGCCCCGGTCATCGCGTCGGGCTCGTAGCCGGCGTGGATCGCACGCGTCTCGAACCCGACCTTGTTGGCACGTTCCTGGGTCACGTGGCGAGCGTAGTCCCCGCCGGCCGCCGAGCCGACAGCGGAACGGCCGCCACGTATGGGGCGTGGCGGCCGTTCCCCCGAGGCGGTCAGTTGGGCGCGAAGATCGCCGTGAGGGAGCTGTCCCACATCACGTGCTGACCGGAGTACTCGTTGCACACGAGGTTGGCGGTGAACAGCGTCCCCTTGGTGACCGGGAACCCCCTCGTCCCGGCAGCAGTGGAGTAGTCGCCGGCTGCTCCGCTCATGTTCTGGACGGCGGCGAAGTCGAAGGCATTGCTCAGGCTGATCGAGCAGCGCGCGATGCCCGCCGTGGTGGTCTCGATCTGGCCCGACGACGAGACCACCACGGTCCCGTTCGCGGGCGGCATCAGGCTGACCGATCGCGTGACGAGGTCGGTCGAGGCCAGGGCGAGCGACTGGTCGCCACCGGCCGTCGCGGCGACCGCGTTGACGAAGGGCGCCAGCTTGGCGTCGATCTCGGACTTCTTGTAGTAGCTGCCGAGCTTGGTGTCGGTGGCCGCGTTGGCGGCGGCGTCGCCGGCCGCGGACTCGGCCTTGGTGGCGAACGCCTGGTTCGCCTTCGACTTGGTGTAGAACGCCTTCGCCGCGAGCGGCTTGAGCTCCTTCTTCCAGATCTTCTTCCAGCTGGTGGCCGCGGCCTGGGAGACCTCGGCCCCGGCGGGCGTGACGGCCATCAGGCCGCCCCCGACCAGGACACCCAGCAGGACGGCCACCAGGAGCTGGCGGACCGGACGACGTGACGACATGTGCGATTCCTCTCGAGCGGTGCGTGGGGGGCCCACGCTGCTCGCTCGCCGCCGTCCGCACATCGGTGCAAGCACGACGACTAGACCACGTAGTCCTACCGATGTCCGGGTGCCAGACACCGCCGCCCGGCCTTGTGCGCCCGGGGAGAATGGGGACATGTTCGGATTCGGCAAGCCCTCCACCCTCCCCACTCCCGACCAGGCCCTGCCCGGCCGCGCGGAGCCGATGTGGACGCTGGGGCGGCACGTCGTGCTCGACGCCCCCGTCGTCACCGACGAGGTCCCCGACGGCTACGAGGTCGCCCTGCTCGGCCTCGGCTGCTTCTGGGGCGCGGAGGAGATCTACTGGCAGGTCCCGGGCGTCTGGTCCACCTCCGTCGGCTACGCCGGCGGCAGCACCCCGAACCCCACCTACGAGGAGGTGTGCACGGGGCAGACCGGCCACACAGAGGCGGTGCGGGTGGTCTTCGACCCGACCGTGGTGTCCTACGCCGACCTCGTCAAGAAGTTCTTCGAGATCCACGACCCGACCCAGGGCATGCGTCAGGGCAACGACGTCGGCACCCAGTACCGCTCGGCGATCTACTGGACGACCCCGGAGCAGGAGCAGACCGCGCGCGAGCTGACCAAGGTCTATGGCGACGAGCTCGCCCGCCGCGGCCTCGGTGAGATCACCACCGAGGTCCGCCCGGCCAGCGAGACGCCGTACTACTACGCCGAGGACCCGCACCAGCAGTACCTCGCGAAGAACCCCTTCGGCTACCGCTGCCACGCCAACACGGGCGTGGCGTTCCCCGAGACCGCCTGACGAAGACCCGGCCGGGTCAGGCTCCGGCCGTCGCCCGCTGGCGTGCGGGCGGGGCCGGGAAGGTCATCGTCACGGTCGACCCGACCCCGTCGGGGCCGGTGGTGAGGACGATGGTGCCGTCGTGGCGCTGCACCGCACGGGCGCACAGGGCGAGGCCGAGGCCGCTGCCGGGGCGCTTGACGCCGGCGGTGGAGACACGGGTGAACCGATCGAAGACGGTGGCCTGCAGCGGCTCGGGCACGCCCACGCCGTTGTCGGTGACGCGGATGACGACGCCGGCCTCCGAGTGGTCGGCCCGCAGGTGCACCACGGGCGGCACGTCGTCGGCGGTGTACTTCACGGCGTTGCCGATGACGTTCGCGAGCACCTGGCGGACCAGCGACGGGTCGCCGGCCATGGTGCCGAGCCCGGTCGGCACCTCCACCGCGCCGCGGCCGCTGGCGGCGATGACCTCGTCCGCGACCTCCCGCACGCAGGCGTCCAGGTCGATGTCGCGCAGGTGGACCGGGGCGCTGCCCGCCCGGGCGTAGGCGAGCAGGTCGTCGATCATCTGCGACATCCGGTCACCGGCCGCGGTGATCCGGCCCAGGGCCTCGCGGGCCCCGTCGTCGTGGCTGCCCTGGTCGGTCAGGTGCTCGGCCAGGACCTCGACCCACGACGACATCGCGGCGAGCGGGCTGCGGAGGTCGTGGGCGACGGCGCCGGCGAACGTCTCGAGGTCGTCGACGTGGCGGCGGTGCTCGGTGTCGTCGCGCACCGACACCACGGCGAGCCGGCTGCTCGGGTCCTCCCCCAGGTCGAGAGCGTCCACGCGGACGTTGACGTAGGAGTCGTCGGCGTCCGGGCGACGCACGACCAGCGCCGCCGTGACGCTCTCGCCCGTCGCGAGGGCGAGGCTGTGGGGCATCGAGGCGAGGTCCATCGGCGCGCCGTCGGCGCGGTGCACGCCGTACGCCGCCGGGTGGTCGTCGTCGGAGAAGCGTCCGTGCGGGCCGGGCAGCAGCCGCGCGGCCGCGGGGTTCTGCACCACGATGCGCCCGGTCGCATCGATCACGGCGACCCCGTGCTCGAGGCGGTCGGTCACCGCGTCGAGGAGCTGGGCGCGCTCGTCGGCCTGCCGGCGCGCCTCGGTGAGCTCGAGCATCATGTCGTGGCGCTCGCGCACCGCCCAGGACAGCATCAGGCTGATGGCCGCCTGCACGAGCACGAACGCCTGCACCACCAGCGACCGCATCAGCGGGTCGGCGATCGTGCTGAACGGACCGGTGCCGGTCAGGGACGCGACGATCGCGACCAGGCCGCCAGCAGTGGTCAGCACGGCTGCGACCACCGGGGAGAACCGGAAGCCGACGAGCGCGGCGACTGCCACCAGCAGGAACGCGACGGGCAGGCCCTGGGTGTCGCTGAACACGACGTAGGAGACCGCACCCGCCACGACGACGGTCACGGCGAGCTCGGCGAGACCGCGGCGGCGGTCCTCGTTGGTGACCAGGCTCGACCACGACGGGCCCGGGCGGTGGGCGTGGTGCGCCGCGACGACGGCCAGCACGACGCCGGCGACGACGAACACCCCGGTCGTGTTGCGAACCACCCACGCACACGTGATCACGAGTGAGGCGTGGCCGGTGATGAGGTAGCCGCCGAGCACTCCGAACGGCGCGCTCGCCACGCCCGCGGCCGCAGACGCCTGGGCGAGAGCGACGACCCCGTGGATGGAGCCCATCGCCTGCGCCCTGCCGGACCTGCCCTCGGCCGAGCGCAGGGAGGGAAGGACCCACCCCAGCACCTGGCGCACCGTGAGGCCCGCCACGACGTTCGCGACCGAGAGGAGCGACGCGGGGACGGGGCTGACGCCCAGGGCCAGGTTGACGACGACCGTCGTGGCGAACAGCACGGGCAGCGTGGGCGCGAGCTGGCGGCGCGACGAGCGTTGCACCCACAGCGCCGCGACCCCGGCCGCCGGCCAGAAGAGCGCGAGCCCGGTCTCCGGCAGCGCGGTCGCCCGGCCCGCCGCTACGGCAAGGGCGTACAGGGCAGCCCACCACAGCGTGCGTGCGACGGACATCTTCACGCCCGTGTGATCGGCCGCGATCCACCGGATCGGAGGGAAACGGGCGACCTTCCACATCACGGTCAGCGTGACGGGTGCCCGTTCGCGCCCGGCTCGCGCTCCAGCCGGGCGAGGACGGCGCGCGCCGCGGCGTCGGAGGGGTCGAGGTCGACGTGGTCCTCCTCGACGTCGCCGACCCGCACGCGTACGACGTGGCCGCCCGACCGGGCCGTCAGGCTGACGAAGCGCTCACCGAGCACGGCGAGGAGCTGGTCGAGGCGCGGCAGCCAGACGGCCTCGCCCTCCTCGACGTCGTCGAGGGCCCACTCGGTGGTGCCGTTGAACGCGAGGACGCGTCCCGACGGGTGCTCGCGCACCTCGACCACCATCGCGCTGACCGTGAAGACCGCGTCGTCGAGGTCGCGGTCGGGCAGCCAGAAACGGTCGCCGTCGACGGGCGTCCACGCCAGGCCCGCGTCGTGCAGGCGCAGCGCGAGGTCGGGGGTGGTCACCCGGACAGTGTGGCGCGCTGGCGGTGACGTCGGTGAGGACCGCAGCTCGGACAGCTCAGCGGACGGTCAGCCGCTTCCAGCGTGACACGTTGCCCGCGCCGTCGGAGACCCTCACGAGGATCCGCCCACCGGTGCCCGTGAAGGTCGAGCGCTTGCGGTAGGCACGCCACCGGCCGGGCTTGCCCTTCCTCGTGGTGACCTGCATGGACGCGACACCCGACGTCTTGTCTGCCGCCTTGAGGACCACCACCCAGCGCATCTGTGCCCGGCGGGGGGCGAGGTCGACCGACCGCCGCGACCCCTGGGACGGTGCGGCCGAGGCAGACAGCACGGAGGGCACCGTCTGGTCCAGGATGATGTCGTCCTGGTACGTCTCGGGACCTGCCTGCCCGCCCGTGAACCGGGCGTAGATGGTCTTGGGGAGGCGCTCGGGGCCGCTGGAGTCGAGCGTCCACGCCACCGTCTCCGCGACCGGCCGCTGCGAGGCCGGGAAGAAGCCGCCGTCGTTGGAGACGAGCACGTCCTTGGCATGGGTCGGCCACCGCATGAAGACGGTCACGTGGGGGTCGTTGGTGTACCTCGCACCTTGGTTGATCGAGACGCCCACGGGCCCCGCGGGCGACGGGGTGCTGACGTCGACGACGGTGCTGGCCGTCGCCGTGCCACCGGCAGGTGCAGTGACACGCACGGCGATGGTGCGCGCGCCGGGCACGTCGTAGGTGCGCGAGACCCGGCTGCTCGTACCGGTGTCGGTCTCGAAGGACCCGTCGCCGTCGAGGTCCCACTCGAAGCGGGTGGGGGAGGCGAACGGGACGCTCGAGGCGCTCGCGTCCAGCGCGACCGGGCTGCCGGTGGAGGTCTGAGCGGCCGAGGAGGTCAGCCGGGCGTCGGGCGTCGTCGGATCGAGGTGGACTCGGATGTTGTTCGTCAGCAGCCACGCCGCACCGTTCGGTGCCACCGCGAGGTCGCCGGCCCCCGCAGAACCTCGGTCGACGCCCAGGGTGGAGCTGCCGTCCGCAGCCCACTTCCGGACCGATAGACCCGACGAGGTCTGGATGGTGGAGACCACGTCGCCGGCAGCAGTGCTGTCGACCGGCCCGGTCGCGCCCGGGATCCGCCGCAGCACGGCGCCGCCCTGGTCGTACTCCGTGATGCCGGTGCTGCTCGAGCTCACCAGCACGTGTCCGCCGGGCAGCGCCTCGACGGACGACCCGGACGCGGCGAAGCCACCGAGCGTCTCGCCCGTGCTGTCCGCGTACCCCTGCACCCCGGTGCCCTGCGCGCTGACGACCCACACGGTGCCGCCACCCACCGACAGGTCGCGCGGCGAGGTCGTCAGGGTCGTCTCCCAAAGCCCCGTGCCGGTCGGCCCCACCTTGCGCAGCACGTCAGCGTTGCTGCTCGAGTCGCGGAATGCGAGGTAGAGGTTGCCGGAGGGGTCGACGTCGAAGCCGCTGAGGAGCGGCACCGAGCCCACCTGGACGTCCCGCAGGTGGGCGCCGTTCGTGTCGCTCTCGGTGACCTGCGTGGTCCCTCCGGAGAGGAACGCCGTGTAGAGGTGAGCCTCCGGTCCGCCGACCGCGAGGCGCCACGGCATCGGGAGGGACGGGTACGGCGTCTCGGTGACGCCAGCCTGGCCGGGAGGGGCTGTGACGAGCACGAGAGAGAGGACAGCAAGGACCGAGAGCCCACCGCGCCGAGCGGTGGAGACGACTGACGACTTCACCGTTGGAGGCTAGACGCGGTCGCGGTCGTGCGCAGGAGAAGCGGCAGACTGCTGCG
>NZ_JBHLXH010000001.1:1111430-1143160 GCF_042432345.1 Nocardioides zeicaulis
GGGGCGACCGCCCCTCAGCCGGCCAGGATCCCGCGCGTCACCGTGGTCTGCTCGGTGAGCACGTCGCTGATCATGCTCTGGGTCTGGTTGATCCGCCCGACCACCTCGCCGATGTCGTTGAGCGAGCCGACCACGCCGGCGGCGTCGGCCTGGATGGCACCGACCTGCCCGCTGACGTCCGCGGTGGCCCGGGCGGTCTCGCTGGCGAGCTCCTTGACCTCGCCCGCGACGACCGCGAAGCCCTTGCCGGCCTCGCCGGCGCGGGCGGCCTCGATGGTGGCGTTGAGGGCGAGGAGGTTGGTCTGCTGGGCGATCTCGGTGATCACCCGGACCACCTTGCCGATCTCCTGGCTGCTGGCCTCGAGGCGGGCGACGAGCTCCCCGGCCCGGCGGGTGGCGTCGGCGGCGTCCTCGGAGACGGTCGTGGCCAGGTCGACGTTGCGCTCGACCTCGCTGATGCTCGTCATCAGCTCGGCGCCGGCGGTGCGCAGGCGCTCCGCGGCCTGGGTGCGCTCGATGGCCTGGGAGACCAGGAAGGCGGTGTTGCGCAAGGTGTCGCTGCGGTTCCGCGGGAGCTCGAGCCGCTCGGTGGCGAAGAAGTCCATCGTGGCGATGACCTGGCCACCGACGATGATCGGCAGGCACACGCCCGAGCGCACTCCTGCGCGCTGGGCGGCGGGCGCCCGGACGCAGTCGGTCATCTCGCCCAGGTCGGGCACGAACACCATCTCGCGCGCCGCCCAGGTGCGGCCGGAGAGCCCGACGCCCTCGCGGAACGAGGCGGCCAGGGTGACCTCGCGGAACTCGTCGCTGGCCGACCCCGACTCGAGCACGAAGTGCAGCGCCGTGCGCTCGGCGTCGAGGGCCCAGTACGAGCCGTAGGCCCACCCGAACTCCTCGCGCACGACGTCGAGCGCGACGCGCGCCGCCTCGTCCGGCGACTCAGCGGAGGCCAACCGGGCGAGCACGGAGGTGACCGCGGCCATGTCGCGGGCGAGCGCGGCCTGGCGGGCCCGCTCGTGCACCCGCTGCAGCGCCTGCGAGACCAGCAGTCCCACGGAGCGCAGGGTGGTCAGGTGGTCCTCGGTCGGGTCGAGGGCCCGGGTGGTGAGGAAGTCCATCGTGCCGACGACGCGGCCGCCCTCGTCGAGCAGCGGGACGCACACGCCGCTCCGGACGCCCACGCGGCGCGCGACGGGCGCGCGCACGCAGTCGGGGACGTCGGCGAGGTCGCGGACGAGGACGAGCTCGCGCCGCTGCCAAGCCCGGCCGGCGAGGCCGACTCCCTCGGCGAACGTGGAGCGGGCGGTCACGGCGGCGAAGTCGGGGCTCACCTGGCCCGAGTCGGTGACGAAGCGCAGGACGGCGGCCTCGCCGTCGACCTGCCAGTAGGAGCCGTACTCCCAGCCGAACGCCTCGCGCACCGCCCCGAGGGCCTCCTGCACGGCGGCTGTCGGGTCGGCGTCCGAGACGCCCGCCAGGGCGGCCAGCACGTGCGTCACGGCACGGGACTCCGACCGTGCCCGGTCGAGCACCATCGAGGCAGCGGTGGCGGCGGCGCGGGTCCGGCGGGTGGGCAGCATCAGATGTCCCTCGTTTCGCCCCCGCGGTGAGTTGGTAACTCCCTGTTCGGTCCTCGGGCTCGGGAACTGACGCGTTCGCGCAGCATGGTTGAAGGTTTTACTTTCCGATCCGGACCGCCCGGCTGTCGATCCGTCGGCCCGTCGTCCGTCACAGTGGTGACCGGGCCGCAGGAGCGGCCCTCGAAGAAGGGCACGAGGATGACCAAGTACGCGATCTACTTCATGCAGCAGTGGGTCGGGGACCACCCGGCCGAGTGGTACCAGGGCCGGGTCGAGCCGTCCCGCGCGGTGGTGCGCGACATGGAGGAGGCCGGCGTGCTGGTCTTCGCCGGCGGGCTCGTCGAGGACATGGACCTGGCCTTCAGCGCCGACGGCACGAGCGGCGAGATGGTCGTCTCCGACGGCCCCTACACCGAGGTCACGGAGTACCTCGGCGGCATCACGGTCATCGAGGTGCCCGACCTGGACACGGCGCGCACGTGGGCCGCGCGCGTGGCCGAGGGCTGCGGCTGGCCCCAGGAGGTCCGCGAGATCAAGTGACCTCGGCCGGGACCTCGGTCCTCAGGGGCCGAGCAGGCGTCGTCCCGCGCGGTCGACGACCTCCGTCCGGTCTCCCTGCGCGCCGGTGACGTCGACCAGCTCGTCGAGGCCCCACGTGACGAAGAGGTCCGCCCCGGACCCGCCGGTCAGGCGGTCGCGCCCGGGCCCGCCGATGAGCAGGTCGTCACCGCGGCCACCGACCAGGCGGTCGGCGCCGTAGCCGCCGTAGAGGTGGTCGTCACCTCCGCGTCCGAGCATGGTGTCGGAGCCGATCCGCGCCAGGATGACGTCGGTGCCGCGCGAGCCCCGCAGCTGCTCGTCGCCTCGACCGCCGACCACCATCCGCAGCCGCAGCACCCGGGTGGTGCCGCCGCCGCTGACGGTGACCACGACCCGGCTGGTGCCGGAGCGGTGCGGGCGGGCAGCGAGCGTGAGCATCGCGGTCTCTCCGCCAGCCACCTGCGTCAGGCTGATCGCCGAGGCGGGCAGCAGCCGCGGGTTGGAGGACGTGGCGCTGACGCGCACGTCCCGGCCCCGCACCGCGACCGGCAGGCTGACCCTGTTGCCCTGACGGCTGCCGGCCTGCTGGACCAGCGCGACCGACCGCAGCCGACCGGCCGGTCGCCACGACGTGCTGGCCGCCGCGGCCGCCGAGCCGTTGCCGGCCGCGTCGACCACTGCGCCGGCTCGTACGGCCAGGGTGACGTCACCCTCGGCCACCATGCCGCCAACCGTGACCTGCCAGGTGCCGGGCGCGCCGGCGACGAGGGCGACCGTGGTGGGCTCGGCGCTCCCGGCGACGGACAGGTCGGCCTCGTCGAGCCCGGTCACCGGCTCGCTGGCCACGACGTCGTACACCACCGGGCCGTCCTCGACGGTCGTCGCGGGCCCGCTCACCCGCAGCACCGGTGCGGCGCGGTCGACCGTGATCGCGAACCGTCCACCGAGGGCGAGGTTGCCCCCGGCCGACGCAGCGGCGGCGTCCGGCACGGACACCTCGACGTCACCGTCGGCGAGGGGACGGAGCTCGAACGTCCAGGTGCGGGCGTCCACGCGGGTCAGGTCGCCGACGCTCGCCCCGACCGGACGGAGGTCGGTGGCGTCGAAGCCGAGCACCGGCTTGCTGAAAGTGGCGGTGACCGGCACCGACGACTCCCGCGTGGTGCCCGACAGCGGGGACGTCAGCGCGAGGGTCGGCCGGGTCGAGTCGTAGTCCCGGACGAGTGTGTTGCTGGCCGCCGAGGGCAGGCCCTGCTCGTCGGTCGTCGCGCCCGCACGCACCCGCACGGTCACCTCGCCCTCCCCTGCCGGCACCAGGTCCGCCGTCCAGCGGGTGCCGCCACCGGCGAGGGAGGTGATGACCCCGTTGGTGACCGCGACGTCGTCCACGTCGAGCCCGGTGACGGTCTCGGAGAAGACGATCTCCACCGGCACGGGCGAGGTGGTGACCACGGCCGCGGTGGGCGAGCCCACGGTGACCGTCGGCGCGGTCGTGTCGTACGTCGTCGACGCCGCGCCGGTGGCCGCGCTCGGGTTGCCGGCGGCGTCGCGCGCGGCGCCCGCGGCGAGGGTCACGGTGACCTGCCCGTCGGCCGCCGGGGTGACGACGAACGTCCAGTCGCGCCCCGAGCCGGTGACCTGGGCGGCCGTGCCGTTGGTGACGTCGATCCCGGCGGCGCCCAACGAGGTGACCGGCTCCGAGAACCGCACCGCGACGGGGTAGGGCGCCCCGGCTCGGGCCGGGACGTCGAGCCGGGTGACGGTCGGCGCTGTCGCGTCGTAGACGACCGAGACCCGCTGCGAGGCGGTGCTGGTGTTGCCCGCGGCGTCCGTGAAGGCACCGGCGGGGAGCTGGACGGCGGCCTCGCCGTCGGCGGTCGGCGACAGGACCAGGTCGTAGACCCGCGGTCCCCCGCTCAGCGACGTCACGGTGGCGTTGGTGACGTCGAGGTCACCGGCGACGATCGTGGCGGGGTCGCTCAGGGTGAGCTCGACGGCGACCGGGGCGTTGACCAGCGACGGGCCGGCGTAGGCCAGGTCGGCGGTCGCGGTCGCGTCGTAGGTGAGCGCCACCTCGGCGCCGGCGGCGCTCGCGTTGCCGGCGAGGTCCGTCGCGGCGCCCGCGGGGAGCCGGACCGAGACGGGGCCCTCGGCGAGCGGGCTCACCGTCAGGGTCCAGTCGGCGCCGTCGCCGTCGACGTCGGTGAGCGCGGCGAGCCCCGCGTTCGCGGTGACGAAGTCGTCGAGCGAGAGGCCGGTGACGCTCTCGCCGAAGGCGACCGACAGCGTGAAGGACGAGCGCCGGGTCGGGTCGTGCGCGTCGGTCGACAGGAGGGTCGTCGGCGCGGTGCGGTCGCTGGTGACCGTCAGCTGCGTCGCGGCCAGGGAGGCGTTGCCGGCCTCGTCCACGGCGGCGCCGGCGGCGATGCCGAGCCGCACCGGGCCGTCGCCGGCAGGCGTGAGGGTCATCGTCCAGGTGGTGGGGCCGGTGGCGGTGAGGCCGGCGGCCGTGCCACGCGTCACCAGCACGTCGTCGATGCCGAAGCCCAGGACGCGCTCGGGCCAGGTCACCGTCACGGGGAACGACGAGGCGTTGCTCGGGGACACCGCGGTCGTGGTGAGCTGCGGGGTCGGACCGGTCGTGTCGTGGGTGCGGGTCACCGAGTCTCCGGCGGTGTTGCCGTTACCGGCCGCGTCGACGGCGACGTCCGCCGGCACGGCGACCGAGACCGGACCGTCCGCGGCGGGCACGACCTCGACGCGTCGCGTGGCGCCCGCGCCGGTCATCGTCGCGGCGCCGCCGGTGACGGTGAGCTCGCCGACGTCGAGCCCGGTGACGGGCTCGGTGAAGGTCAGGGTGAAGACGATGGGGTCGTCGCCGGTCGGGTCGCCCGCAGCCGAGGACACCGTCACGCCGGGGCGCGTCGCGTCGTACGTCGTGGTGCCGGACGCCTGGGCGTTCGGGTTGCCGGCCGCGTCGGTCACCGCACCGGCGGCCAGCCGCACGACCACGGGACCCTCCGTGTCGGGGGCCACCCGGACCGTCCAGGGTCCGGAGCCGGCCAGCGACGTCGCGCTGCCGCCGGTGACGGCGACGTCGTCGAGGCCGAGCCCGGTGACCGGCTCGCTGGCGGAGACGGTGACGTCGAAGGCACCGCGCTGAGGCGTGACGGGGCCGGTGACGGTGAGGACCGGGGCGGTGCGGTCGGAGGTGCGGGTGGCACCGGTGCCGGCGAGGCTGGCGTTGCCGGCGGCGTCGCTCGAGGTCCCGGCGCCGGGGGTCACGCCGACGGTGCCGTCGCCGGAGGGCGTCACCCGGACGGTCCACGAGGAGACGAGGCCGCTGCCACCGGAGGTGCGCACGACGCCGGCGACGGTGCCGCCCGTGACGGCGAGGCCCGGGGCCTGCGGCTGGGTCACCGGCTCGGAGAAGTCGAGGCGGAACTCCAGCGGCGTGCCGTTCGCCGGGTCGGGACCGAGCGCGGTGGTGGTCACGGTCGGCGGCTGGCGGTCGACGGTGTAGGCCTCGCCGGCGAACGGGAGGTTGCCGGTGGCGAGCGCCTTGCCCGTCGCGTCGGTGGCCGTGGCGGCGCCGCGGACGGACAGCGCGACCGTGCCGGCGCCGCTGCCGAACTGGGCGGCCACCGTGCAGGACGTGCCGGCGCACGAGATGCCCGAGAGCGTCGCCGACGCGCTGCCGGTGGTCACCAGCTGGAGGTCGGAGAGGTCGAGCCCGGTGACGGGCTGGTCGAGGGAGACCGTCCAGCGCACCTGCGCGGCGCTGGTGGGGTCGCCGTCGAGGCGGGTGACGCCGGTGACGGCCGGCGGGTGGTCGACCGTCGCGCTCGCGGTGGCCGTGCTGTTCGTCGCGGGGTCGTCGACGACGAGCGAGGTGGCCGCGATCGTCGTCGTCGCCGTGCGCACCGTCCCCTCGGACGCGGTGGCCATGGTGCCGGTGAGGGTGATCGTCCCCGAGGCGCCGGGGGCCATCGCGGGCACGTCCCAGCGGCCCGGGCCGGCGGCGACCGCGGGGCCGCTGACGCTGGTGCCGGCGACGTCGAAGCCGGGGAAGGAGAACGTCAGGGCGCTCGCGGCGCTGCCGACCGAGGTGGAGCGGGAGCCGTAGCCGACGGTGACCGTCACGGTGTCGGCCGGGTTGACGCCCGTGCGCGCCGGGGCCGGGCGGGCCGGGGTCACCGTCACGCTGGTGGTGAGGTCGACCAGGGCGGCGGAGCGGCGCACGGCCACCCCGGGGACGCCGTCGGCGCGCACGCGCGACCAGGCGTGGACGATCGCGCCGGACGGGTGCGCGACGGTCGCCGGACGCATGGACTCGGCGTTGTCGTAGGACATGTCCGCGTCGGTGGTGCTGACCTGGGACAGGTCGACGAGGGTCCCACCGGCGACGCGCCCGGCGACCACCTCGTAGTGGCCCGTTCCTGCAGTCGCGGTGCGCCGGGCGAAGGACACGACGTCCTGGTCCTGCGCGGTGTCGCGGGTCACGCTCGGCCAGGTGTCGTGCGCGCCCGAGGTCACCGCGGTGCCGGCGTCGTAGACCTGGGCGTCGTCGAAGGACGCGGTCCAGATCCGGTAGGCCCCCGTGCCGGACCCGTCGAGGTTGGACGACCAGACGGCGCGCCAGCGGGTGCCGCCGACGACGTCGGGCGCGAGCTGCTCGATCGCCGAACCGGCCGCGGCCGCGCCGATCGACGGACCGGCGGTGACGGTCGTGCCGGTGAGGCGGGCGACGCCGATGCGGCGCACGGCACCGCCTGCGTCGGAGGCGGCGACGCCCTCCCACACCACGGCGGAGCGCGTGGACGCACCCGTCGTGAGCGCCGCGACGCGCGGCCGGGTGCCGGTCTGCCCGTCCGGGCTGACCTGGACCACCGTCGGGGTGCCCGACAGGTCGGTCGGCACCAGCGTGGTCCACACCGCGGGCGCACCGTCGCCGGTGGCGGGCGTGTCGCCGTCCCAGACGACGCGGAGCTGTCCGTGGTCGAGGGCGACGTCGGGGTGCTGCTGGTCGTACGCCGCGCTCGTGGGCGCCACGCCGGTGAGGGCGACCGGCGTCGCCTGGCCGAGCACGGCCGGGTCGAGGACGACCGCCTGCACCTGCCAGCTGGTGGTGTCGATCGGCGTGGGAGCCCCTGCGGTGTCGGCCAGCACGTCGCCGGCGAAGACCAGGACGACACGACCGTCCGGCAGCGTGGCCAGCGACGGGTCGGCGGCGTCCTGCGTGGCGTCGGCAGGCGCACCCATCTGCGCGAGCAGGGCCGGTGAGCCGAGGGCTGCGCCCGACGCGTCGAGGACCCGGCCCCAGATCTCGCGCTTGAGGCCCTGCGCGGTGCCGGTGGTGACGGCACGGGTGCCCTCCCACGCGACGAGGGTGCGGCCGTCGGGCAGCGCGGTCGCGACCGACTCCCCCACCCCGCCTGCGGTGGTGGTGCCGGAGACGACGGTCTCGCCCGACCCCACGGCGCCCGCGTGGGCGGGCGTGACGAGGGCGACGGGCAGGCCGGCGGCGAGGGTCAGCGCGGTGGTGGCGGCGAGGCGGTGGCGCAGGAGCACGGGGGTCCTTGGGGTGACGAGGACGGCAGGAGCGGAGGGTGGGACGCAGCGTCAGCTGTACGACGGGAAGACGCCCTGCAGGGCGATGATCGCGGTCAGGCCGAGGTAGGGCTGCATGTTGGTGTGGGGCTGCGAGCCGCCGGCGTACGACACCGCACTCGGGTGGAGCTGGGTGTTCGCCGCGGCCGGGGCCGTGTAGGCCTGCTCCCCGCTCGCCCACGCGACGCCGGCGGGCGCGCCGGGGTCGCCGGTGGTGCCGCGGTGGTCGGTGACGGCGTAGCCGTGGGAGTGCGAGGGCATCTCGGCGACGGTCAGCGTGTGCGCCTCCTCGCCGCCGACCTGGCCCAGCGGGTAGGAGCCGTTGCCGCCCTCGCCGAGCGCGACGCGACCGCGCAGGTCGGGCAGGGCGAAGTTCGTCTGTCCGTTGCCGCCGTAGGTCGTGCCGAGGAGCGCGAAGAGCGCCTGGTTCTGGTTGATGGGCAGGAGCTGCCCGTTGCACAGCGCCCAGCCCTTGGGCGCGAAGGGAAACGAGACCCACAGGATCTCGCCGAGGAAGGGATCGTCCATCGTCGGTGACCTCTCAGCCGCGCGGGGGGAAGACGCCCTGCAGGGCGATGGCGTAGTGGAGCGTGAGGTAGGGCTGCAGGTTGTTGTGCGGCTGCCCACCGCCCACCGGGGACAGGGGGTTGGTCGTCGAGCCGCTGGAGTGGAGGAGCGGCGCCTCCCCCGTCGCCGGCACGGCGACCGCCGGGCTCGGCGAGGCACCGGACCCGTTGACGGCGGCCGTCGTGTGGGCGTGCGCCGGCATCTCCGACGGCAGGAGCGTCACCTGGGCGGCGCCTGCCTGCTCACCGAGCCCGTAGCCGGACAGGCCGGGGCCCTGTCCCTGGCCCAGCGCGACCCGGCCGTTGAGGTCGGGGAGCGCGAAGGTGCTCTTCCCGTCGCCGCCGTAGAAGGTGCCGAGCAGGGAGAAGAGCGCGGTGTTCTGGCTGATCGGCAGCAGCTGCCCGTTGCACCACGCCCAGCCCTGGGGGGCGAAGGTGTAGGGGAAGAGCGCGATCTCGGCCACGAAGGGTGAGGTGGACACGGTGTCTCCAGATCAGGGACGGTCAGGTCTGCGACGGGAAGATGCCGAAGAGCGAGATGATGAACGAGATGCCGAGGTACGGCTGCAGGTTGGTGTGCGGCTGCGAGCCGCCGGCCGCCGTCGCGACGCCCATGGGCTCGTCGGCGGCGGCGGGTGACCACGCCACCTCGGCCGGGAGGGCCGCGGGCACGCCGCCGACGGCGGAGCGGCTGCTCGCGCCCGACGTGGAGGCCGGCAGCGGGTGGGTGTGGACCGGGAGCTGCGGGACGGTCAGGGTGACCGTCTCGACGCCACCGGTCTCGCCGACCTGGTAGGTGGTGCCGCTGCTGGAGCTCCGCCCCTGGTGCACCGGCACCCGGCCGCGGAGGTCGGGCAGGGCGAAGGTGCTCTGCCCGTCGCCCCCGTAGGTGGTGCCGATGAGCTGGAAGAGCACCTCGTTCTCCGAGATCGGGATCACGCTCCCGTCGCAGAACATCCATCCGGCCGGCGCGAAGCTGCCCCCGAACATCCGGATCTCGCCGACGTACGGCTGTCCCATCAGCCCCTCCATCCGTTGAACGTGGCGGTCACGACCGTGCGACCGCGGCGGTCGGCCGCACCGGGCACGACGAACAGCGGGAACCGGCGCACGCGTCGCGAGCGCAACGTCCACGTGCCCTGGCGCACCGTGGCGCGCGTGCTGAAGGTCAGGACGTAGGACGTCCGGCGCCACCGCGCGAGGCGCGCCCCTCGCAGCCGCGGCGGGCGGTGGCCGGCGTCGGTGACGGCGTCCAGCCGGAGACGCACCGTGCGGCCCTCGAGGGTCGCCTCGAAGGTCTCGCCGACGAGCTTCTCGAAGCGCTCGCGGTCGGGCGCGGCCGCCGCCTCGGCGAGGTCGGGCGCGGCGAGGACGGCCGCGGTCGCGACCCCCGCGGCGACCACGGTGCGCCGGCCCGCAGCCGTCGCGGGCAGGTTGGTAGAGGGGTCCACCCCGATGTGTCCGATCCGTCGTGTCCGTGGCTGGCCTGCCGAGCGTGGCACGGCCGACGGCACCGGTCCGGCGTTTTACCCAACTGTGGATCGGGACCGGAAGGTCAGCGGGAGGCACCCCAGTCAGTGAGGCTCCGCGGCGCCCCGAGCCAGTCCGGGCGGGTGTCGGTGCCGTCGGGTCGCGTGCCGGCCACCCGGACCGCCACCCGCACCTCGTCGGGCGAGCCGAGCGCGCTGCGGGCGATCCGCGTCCGCACCTGGTCGGCGTCGTAGTCGACCCGCATCCGGTAGGACCCCTCGACCGGCTCGCCCCACGACCCGCGGGCGAAGCCGTCGGTGGTGAGCAGCACGTAGTCGGTGCCGGAGAAGTAGCCGCCGGCCAGGACGAACTCCGGCCCGGGGTCGGCGGGGTCGGTGTCGAGGAAGACGGCGCCGGAGGAGCCGGAGCGGTAGTCCGGGACCAGGTCGGCGTGGGTCGTGGTGACCACGACGTTGCGTCCGCCGTGCTGGACCTCCACCGAGCGGAGGTCGACGCCGTGGCCGAGGTCGCGTGGGTCGTCGGCGGTGAGCGTCGCGGCCGAGGCAGGCGCGACCTGGGTGAGGGCGAGGGCGGCGAGCGCGAGGGCAGCGGCCCCGAGCGAGGTGGTGCGCACGGTGGTGAGCACGGAGGTGAGCATGGTGGTGTGTCCGTTCGTCGTGTCGTGCCCCCGGTCGGGGACATGGAGAGGACGCCGGACGGCTCGCGGAGGTTGCCTCGCGAGGCCGGTCAGTCGCGGCCGACGGCCAGGAGCACGTCGACGACCTCGCCGAGCCCGAGGCCCTCGGCGCGCCGCACGGCGTCCTTCACCGGCAGGAACCAGGTGCCCTCGCGGGGGAACATCGAGGTGGTGAAGTCGGTGCCGCCGATCCGGGCGCGGACCGGGACGACGCCCCAGTAGGCGACCTCGGCCTTCACCTCGTCGACCAGCTCCGCCTCGTCGGGCGGCAGGGGGACGAAGTGGTAGGGCGCGGGGCCGCGCCACTCCACCAGCTCGCCGCTGAACTCCAGCTCCATGGGCACAGCCTGCCGGATCGGGACGTCGTGCGACAGGACGTGAGTGGGGCGGGCGGGAGCCCTGTATCTCCCGCCCGCCCGTCCACCGCACCCCTGCGGTGGGTTCCCCTGGAGGGGGTCTCGGTGCCGCGTGGACCTCAGCCCAGCGCGGCGACGGCAGCGACCACGTCGACCAGCCCGTAGCCCTTGTCGTACGACGTCGTGCCCAGCGGTCCGGCCTCGTAGGCCGCCCCGTCGGAGTACTTGTGGGTCGACACCTTCAGGGCCTCTTCGATGTCGGCGGGGGTGGCGGATGGGTCGGCCTGGAAGAGCTGCGCGACGATGCCCGCGACGTGCGGCGCGGCCATCGAGGTGCCGCTGATGGTGTTGAAAGTGCTGACGTCGAGCAGGCCGGGGCCGTCGTGCGGGTCGAGGCCGGTCGCGCAGATCAGCAGGTAGGGGCGGCACGAGGACGTGATCGCCTCGCCCGGCGCCGACAGGTCGGGCCACGTCGAGGGGTCCGTGGCGAGGCCGCGCGAGCTGAAGTCGGAGACGGTGCCCTCACGCGTGCCGGTGTCGGCGTCGAAGTAGGACGCGACCGACAGGATGCCGCCGGTCGGGTCCTGGCCGGGCGGGTTGGTCAGGCTCTGCGAGCCGTCGCCGCCGTCGTTGCCGGCAGCCCACACGGTGACGACGCCCTCCGCGGCCAGGGCGCGCTGGAGCTTCACCGTCGCGGACTGCGGGTCGAACGCACCGCCGCCGGTCGGGCCGTAGGAGTTGTTGGTGACCTTGATCGGCGGGCACGTCGAGGCGGGCACCCCCGGGCCGCACGGGGCGTCGTGGTGCTCCAGCACCCAGTTGAGCGCCGAGTCGGCGCCGAGGATGACGAGGGCGGCGCCCGTCGAGACGGACACGAGGCTGGCGCCCGGGGCGGCGCCCTGGAGGGTGCTGCCGTCCTTCAGCGTCGTGGGACGCCCGGCGACGATGCCGTTGACGTGGGTGCCGTGGCCGCCCGCCGACAGGGTGTCGGTGTCGAGGCCGGCCGGGACGCGCTGCACCGTGCAGGTCTCCGAGAGCGGCTCGCAAAGTGCCTTGAGGTTCGCCACCACGGCCGACGAGCCGTCCGCGTCGCGGAGGTAGGGGTGGGTGGGGTCGACGCCGGAGTCGATGACCGCGACGCTGACGCCTTTGCCGGTGAGCGGGGAGCCATCGGTGCCGGTGAGGGTGGCCGCGGCCTCCGCACCCCGGGTCGCGGTGTTGGAGGTCTCGGCCTGCTCGGCGGTGAACGCGATCGGCTGCGCGCCGCCCTCGACATAGGTCACGCCGGGCCGCGAGCGCACGGCGCGGACCTGGTCGGCGCTCGCCCGCGCGACGACCACGTCGATCGCGCGGAACTCACCCGCCTTCGCCATCCCGGTCGCCGCCACGGCGTCGCGCGCCGCCGCGAGCGACGAGCCGTGCACCAGCACGGTGGTCGGGCCGGTGAGCCGGCCGAGCTGCCGCGCGAGGAACGGGGACAGGTCCGCAGGCGCGGGCACTGCGGCCGTGGCTGCATCGGCGGCTGCGTCGGGGGCTGCGTCGGGGGCTGCGTCGGCGTGGCCGCCGGCGGCGAGGGTGGCGGACGTGGCGAGCGCGAGCGCCGCAACGGCGAGCAGGGGCTGGTGGCGCACGGGGCCTCCCGGGGACGAGGGTTCGGTGACCGTGCAACGAGCCACCGCGCCCGGGGTCACGCCTGCCTCGGCACGTCTCGTGCGGCCACCACCTCTCGGGGCCTGCCCCGGTCACCAGGCATCGGCGATGATGGCTGCATGACGGAGCTCCCCCGCAGGGCCGCAGCCCGCACGGCGCGGCTGGCCGCGCTTCCGCTCGGTTACGCCGGGCGCCAGGCACTCGGCCTGGGCAAGCGCCTGGGCGGCAAGCCGGCCGAGGCGGTGATGACCGAGGTGCAGCAGCGCACCGCCGAACAGCTCTTCCGCACCCTGGGCGAGCTCAAGGGCGGTGCGATGAAGTTCGGCCAGGCCCTCAGCGTGCTGGAGGCGGCGCTGCCCGAGGAGGTCTCGGCGCCGTACCGCGAGCACCTCACGGCCCTCCAGGACTCCGCTCCCCCGATGCCCACCTCGACGGTGCGCGAGCAGCTGACCACCCACCTCGGTGCGGACTGGGGCGAGCGGCTGGTGTGGCTCGACGGCGCCCCGACCGCGGCGGCGTCGATCGGGCAGGTGCACCGTGGCCGCTGGCTCGACCACACCGACGCCTCGGCCGGCGAGCGCGACGTCGCAGTCAAGGTGCAGTACCCCGGCGCCGGGGAGGCGCTCATGTCCGACCTGCGCCAGCTCTCCCGCGTGGCCCGCAGCGTGGCGCCGGTCTTCCCCGGCCTCGACATCAAGCCGCTGGTCGCCGAGCTGCAGGCGCGCGCGGCCGAGGAGCTCGACTACCACCTCGAGGCCGAGGCCCAGGCGGCGTACGCCGAGGCCTTCGCCGACCACCCCGACATCGTGGTGCCGGGGGTCGTGTCGGTCGGCGAGGAGGTGCTGGTGACCGAGTGGATGGACTCGCCCCACTCGCTGGCGCACGTGATCCGCGAGGGCACGCAGGAGGAGCGCGACCACTACGGCGAGCTCTTCGTCCGGTTCCTCTTCGAGGGCCCGAAGCGCACCGGGATGCTCCACGCCGACCCGCACCCCGGCAACTTCCGGGTGCTGCCCGCCCCCGACGGTGGCCTCGGCCGCCTCGGCGTCCTCGACTTCGGCGCCGTGGCGCGGCTCGAGGACGGCCAGATGCCGCCGGCGACCGGGCGCCTGATGCGGATCGCCCTCGACTCCGACGAGGAGTCGCTCGTGGCGGGCCTGCGCGCGGAGGGCTTCATCAAGGACCGGATCACGATCGACCCCGGCATGCTGATGAGCTACCTCGCGCCGTTCGTCGAGCCCGCCGCGCAGGAGCGGTTCACCTTCACCCGGGAGTGGATGCGCGAGCAGTTCGAACGGGTCAACGACCCGCGCTCGGAGGAGTTCACGCTCGCGATGAAGCTCAACCTGCCGACCTCCTACCTCCTGATCCACCGCACGTGGATCGGCGCCATCGGCCTGCTGAGCCAGCTCAACGCCTCCGCGCCCTTCCGCGAGATCCTCGAGGAGTCGCTGCCCGGCTTCGCCGACTGACGGCCGACTGACGGCCGCCTCCCGCTCGCTCGCCGGATCGTGGAGGGTTCGGGCACCGAGTGGCTCGGATGTTCCGCGCTCCTGCCGAAGTCCCCGGATATCCGGGGACTTCGGGCACAACGCGGTCGTGGTGACGCACCACGTACGTCACCACGACCGCACAACCGTCCGGCGGGCCGACCGGGCACGCCGACGTGGTGGCACGATGGCGCGCATGAGCACCGCAGCCGATGCCCTCGCCCGCTGGCACGCCGTCGTCGCGAGCCGCGACGCCGCGGGCCTGCCGGCGCTGGTCGCCGACGACGCCGTCTTCCGCAGCCCGGCCGTCCACGCGCCGCAGGAGGGCCGCGACACGGTCGTGGGCTACCTCACCGCCGCCTTCACGGTGCTCGGGCCCGAGCTGACCTACGAGCGGGAGTGGCTCGGCGACGACTCGGCGGTGCTGGAGTTCCGCACCCGGGTCGGGGGCTACGACGTCTCCGGGATCGACATGATCACCTGGGACGCCGACGGCCGGATCGTCGACTTCACCGTGATGGTGCGGCCGAAGCGGGCGCTCGACGCCGTCGTCGAGCACATGGGCGCCGAGCTCCTGCGGATGCTGGAGGCGGCGCCCCGGTCCTGACCCCTACGCCGTCACGGCGCGGCGGCGGACCACGCGGTCCAGGATGCCGAGGGTGGCGCGCAGCTCGGCCTGGCCCACGACCGGGAAGATCGGGCGCCACTTCTCGCCGACCTGCGACCAGTCGTAGACCGACGTGACCCACGTGCCCGGCCGGCCCTCGACCTCGCCCGGCTCGAGGACGTAGCCGTAGGTGTGGCCGATCGGCGGCTGGATGGTCCCGTCGATCCACCAGGCGATCTCGCGGTCGTGCTCGTAGCGGTCGATGACCACCTCGACGTCGTAGCGGCCCATCGGGTAGTCGCCCTTGGCCTCCCGGTCCATGTGGACGGTGAAGCGGTCGCCCACCGCCCCGACGGGCTCCCCCTCCGCCGCCTGGAGCATCCCGGAGGCGTCGATGTCGACCTGGCCCTCCGGGTCGCGCAGCACGGCGAACACGTCGGCCGGCGCGGCCTCGATGAACCGGCGGGCGGTCAGCTGGTCGGTCGCCTGGTCGGTCGCCTGGTCGGTCGCCTGGTCTTCCATGCGACCACCCAACCACGGGTCAGCGCGGACGCTGCTCCACGAGGCCGACGAGGTTGCCCTCGGGATCGGTGAAGAACGCCATCCACTCGTCGGTGCCCGCCGGTCCGAGCGTGTCGTCGTCGTGCCCGAAGATCACGTGCGGCTCCGAGGTCACCTCGAGTCCCTTGCCGCGCACCCACGCCACGGACGCCTCGATGTCGTCGACGGCGAGGTAGACGAGCGCGCTCGGGGCGCCGCGGTCGAGCAGGAGACGGACGCCGTCGAGGTCGAAGAAGACCAGACCGGGCGGGTCGAACGTCGCCGCGGGCTCGACCCCGAGCAGCTCGGCGTAGAAGGACGAGGCGGCGGCGAGGTCGGTCGCGCGCTGGGCGACCTGCACGAGACGGGGCACGGCGCCAGTGTCCTGCGCCGCCGCGCCGTTGCCTAGAACCCCCTAGAACCAGGAGCCGCGCCCGCCGCCGTAGAAGTCACCGAACTGCTCGCGGTAGGACGCCCCGGGGCCGCGGGAGCCGAGGTAGGACCCGACGACCGCCGCGCCGAGGTCGTCGAGCTCCGGGCTCACCATGCGCCCGTCGACCCGGCGCGCCATCGAGTCGATGAAGCGGGCCAGGCCCGGGTCCTCGCCGAGCCGGAAGAACGTCACCTGCGCCCCGAGGCGGGCCGCGGCGTCGAGCTCGCGCACCGAGTGGGCGATGGTCAGCGGGTGGGGCGGGTAGGAGAACCAGACCTCGCCGTCGGCCTCGAGGTGGGAGGTCGGCTCACCGTCGGTGACCACCAGCAGCACCGGCTGGGCGTTGGGGTGCTTGCGGAAGAACCGGTTGGCGAGCAGCAGCCCGTGGTGCAGGTTGGTGCCCTTCTCCCACCGCGCGTCGAGCGCGGTCAGCTCCTCGATCTCCATCACCTGGGCGTGGCGCCCGAAGGCGATGAGCTGCAGGTCGTCGCCGCGGAAGCGCGAGCGCACCAGCTGGTGGAGCGCGAGTGCGGTGCGCTTCATCGGCACCCACCGCCCGTCCATCGCCATGGAGAACGACGTGTCGACCAGCAGTGCGACGGCCGCCTGGGTGCGGGCCTCGGTCTCGGTGACCTCGATGTCGTCGATCGCGATCCGCACCGGCGACGCACCCCTCTGGCGCAGCACCGCGTTGGCGATCGTGCGGGGCACGTCCCACGGCTCGGTGTCGCCGAACTCCCAGCGCCGGGTCGACCCGGTCGCCTCCCCCGCCAGGCCGGTCGACCGGGTCTCGCGCGCCCCCGCCCGTCCGCTCATCCGCTCGGCGACGTCGCGCAGCAGCGCCTTGCCGAGCTGGCGCATCGCCTTGGGCGAGAGCCGCAGCTCGCCGTCGGACCCGCGCTTGAGGTAGCCGCTGTCGCGCAGCGCCCGCTCGAGGTCCTGCAGCGTCTTCGCCTGGACGGCGGCGTCCTGGCCGAGCTGGCGAGCGAGGGCGTCGAGGTCGACGTCGTCCATCCGCGCGCCGCGGTGCGACTGGGCGAGCTGGTCGGCGAGGGCGTCGAGCTGGGCGAGGTCCTGGAGCGCGCCGGTGCCGTCGCCGAGACCGAGCCCGTCCTGGCCCTGGAAGCCCTCCGAGCCCGACCAGTCCTCACCCGGGCGCAGGGACTGGAGGTTCGCGTCCATGCGCGCGAGCTGCTCCATCAGCTGCGGGGAGCCGAACGCCTGCTGCGAGAGCTCCATGAGCTCCTGGCGCTGCTCGGGCGTCATCGAGTTCATCATCCGCTGCGCCGCGGCCGCGCGCTGCGCGAGCGAGTCGAGCAGCTCGTCCATGTCCTTCGGCTGCTCCGGGAAGAAGTCGCCGTGCTTGTCCATGAAGTCGGCGAACTCCTCGTCGCTGACCCCCTCGGCGGCGTGCTTCTCCAGCAGGTCGTTGAGGTCGGACAGCATGTCCTGCACGGCCTGGCGGTCCTCGTCGGTGGCGCCCTCGAGCGCCTGCTTCATCCCTGCGAAGCGCTGGTCGAGGAGCTCGCGGCCGAGGAGGTCCTTGATCTGCTCGTAGGCCTCCCGCGCCTCCGACGACTGCCAGTCGTAGGACGACAGCTCTCCGACCGCGGCCGCGGTCGAGGTGGGCAGGTTGTCGAGCATGAGCTCGCGGAAGGCGCGGTCGCCGTCGTCCATCGTGATGTCGCGCGCGAGCTGGCCGCGCTCGGCGAGCACGGCCTGGTCGAGCAGCTCGCGCACCTCGCGCATGGTCCCGTCGAGGTCGTGACGCTGCAGGATGTCGCGGCGCTTCTCCGCCACCCGCCGCGCGAGCTCGTCGAGCCCGGCCTGGTCGCTGCCGCCGCGGCGCAGGAACTCGCGCATCGCGTGCTCGGGGCTGTAGCCGGCCATCACGTCCTGGCCGATGGCGTCCAGCGCCTCGGCGAGGTCGACCGGCGGCGCGAGCGGGTCGCCGCCGTCGTACTTCCGGAACCTGCTCATCGGAGCCTCTTCACCATCCACACGTCGTCGGGCCACGCCCGGTCGCCGATCCGCTCGGCCTCGGTGAACCCGCGCGCGGCGTAGAACCTGAACGCCTGCTCGTTGCCCTCGACGACCTCCAGCCACAGCTCGTCGCCCTCGACGAGGGCCTCGACCTCGGCGAGCAGCCGGCTGCCGATCCCGCGGCCGTGGTGGTCGGGGTGGACGTAGAGCTTCCACATCACCTCGCGCTCCCCCGCGACGTGGGGGAACTCGCGGTGCGAGCGCGAGAGCAGCCCGAAGGCCGCCATCGCCACCACCTCGCCGTCGCACTCCGCGACGAGGTGGGTGTTGACCGCCAGCGAGGCCTCGAACCGCTCCGGCACCCACCACTCGTCGAGCATCCGCTGGGCGTACGCCGCGTCGATGGGACCGTAGGTCGGCGGCACGACCGCCTCGCCGAGCGCCCGGAAGGCCGGGACGTCGGCGGTGGTCCCGCGCCGGTAGGTCAGCAGGGAGGCTCGCTGCGCCCGCTCCTCGACCGCCGAGGTTAGATCAGCCATAGACGGTCTCCCCCGCGTCGGAGTCCTTGCCGATGCGCCGGGCGAGGTAGAGCCCCTCCAGCGCGAGCTCGATGGCGGCGGCCCGCTCGCCGTCGTCGGTCGCACCGAGCCGGTCGCAGATTTGGTCGTAGAGGTCGGACTCGCCCAGCACCGGCAGCCCGGCGAGGAAGTCGCGCGCGCCCACGCGGGCACCGGTGGCGACCATCGCGCCCTCCTCGATCGCCTCGACGAGCAGCCGCAGGTCGATGCCGGCGAGGTGCGCGCGCACGGTCTCGGCGATCGCGGTGCGCAGCAGGTGGGTGAGGATCTCGGCCTCGCGGCCCTCCTCCCCGGTCTCGAACTCGATCTTGCCGCCGAGCACGTCGACGGCCGTCTCGAGGTCGACCACGCGGGCCACGGCCCGGTCCTCGCCCTGGGTGGTGGCACGGTGGAGGGCGGCCGCGGCGATGGTCTCGGCCCCGGCGATCGCGAAGCGCGCGCTGACGCCCGAGCGCTGGTCGACCGACTGCGACTCACGCAGCTGGCGGGTGAAGCGGGCGAGCACCTCGAGCAGGTACGCCGGCACCTCGGCGACCAGGTCGGCCTCCTGCTCGATGACGGCCATCTCCTGCTCGACCTCGCGGGGGTAGTGGGTGCGGATCTCGGCCCCGAACCGGTCCTTGAGCGGGGTGATGATCCGGCCGCGGTTGGTGTAGTCCTCGGGGTTGGCGCTGGCCACGACGAGCACGTCGAGCGGCAGCCGCAGCACGTAGCCGCGGATCTGGACGTCGCGCTCCTCCATCACGTTGAGCATCGCGACCTGGATCCGCTCGGCCAGGTCGGGCAGCTCGTTGATCGCGACGATCCCGCGGTGGCTGCGCGGGATCAGCCCGAAGTGGATGGTCTCCGGGTCGCCGAGGTGGCGGCCCTCGGCGACCTTCATCGGGTCGACGTCGCCGATCAGGTCGGCGACCGAGGTGTCGGGCGTGGCGAGCTTCTCGGCGTACCGCTCGTCGCGGTGGCGCCACGAGATGCGCAGGTCGTCGCCGTAGGTCTCCGCGGCCTGCCGGGAGGCGACCGTGATCGGGTCGTAGGGGTGCTCGCCGAGCTCGGAGCCGGAGATCACCGGCGTCCACTCGTCGAGCAGCGCCACCAGGGAGCGCAGCAGGCGGGTCTTGCCCTGGCCGCGCTCGCCGAGCAGCACGATGTCGTGCCCGGCGAGCAGCGCGCGCTCGACCTGCGGGATGACGGTGTCCTCGAAGCCGTGCAGCCCGGGCCACGGGTCCTCGCCGGCGGCGAGCAGGGCCAGGAGGTTGTCGCGGATCTCCACCCGCAGGGGCTTCAGCTCGTGCCCGCTCGCGCGGAGCTGGCCGAGGGTGCTCGCCTCGGGGTGCGGGGACGGGTGGGACGTCTGGTGGGACGTCGGGTCGGACGTCTGCTGGGGGTCGTGCGGCTGGGTCAGGTCGCTCACGTCCTCCACGCTAGACCGGGCCGTCAACGTGGAGCGCGCTCGAAGTACGGGCGCCGGCCGTCGGCAGCGGGCAGGATGGGGCCCATGTTCCCGGTCGTGCTGGTGCTGTTCCTCGTGCTCATGGTGCTCGCGCTGCCCGCGGCGTACGGCCTCGGGCGCAGCTCGGTGCTCGTGCCGCCGGACCGCGCCGGGGAGATCGCCGAGCGCGACCGCTTCATCGGCCGGCTGCGCGACCTGGCCGAGCAGCACCGGGAGACCTCCCCGGAGCTGGCGGCGCTGGTCATCGACGAGGTCGACCACCGGCGGGCCGTGGAGGGCGAGCGCCCCGAGTCCTTCGGGCCGTTCTCCGACCCGCGCACCTGGGGTCCGGACGGCCCCGAGGGACCCACGGCCTGAACCGGGCCACCGACCCCACGGGTCGGGACCTTGGACCCTGCCCCGGTCCCCCGTCGGCGAGCCACGCTGGGGGCATGCACACGACCCACGACCTGACCCGGGAGGACTGCGCGCGCCTGCTCGGCGCCGGGGTCGTCGGGAGGGTGGCCATCAGCACGCCGAACGGCCCGCACATCGTCCCGGTCAACTACTCCGTCCACGACGAGTCCGTCCTGGTCCGCACCACCGCCTACAGCCTGCTCGGCACCTACGGTCGCGACGCGTGGCTGTGCTTCGAGATCGACCACCTCGACCACGAGCACGAGAGCGGCTGGAGCGTCGCGGTGCGGGGGCGCGCCACCTTCGTCACCGACCTCGACGAGCTCGCCTCGCTCGGCCGTGGCTGGGGGCCCCGGCCCTGGGCGGCCGGGCAGCGCACCCTCGTCGTGCGCATCCCCTGGACCGAGGTGACCGGACGACGGCTGGGCGCCGGCGCCGACCCCTCGCAGCACCTGCCGGTCCAGCGCCCCGCCTGACCGGGACCGCCGGGGTGGTCCACACTGGGCCCGTGACACAGCCCGACCTCGGTGCCGATGCACGCTCCCTGCTGCGAGCGGTGTCGGCGATCGCCAGCGACCTCGACCTCGACCTCGCCCTGACCCGCATCGTGGAGGCGGCGACGACGCTCACCGGCGCGCGCTACGGCGCTCTCGGCGTGCTCGGGCGTGACGGCAACCTCTCCGAGTTCGTGACGACCGGCCTGGACGAGCGGACGCGGAAGATGATCGGCGACCTGCCCCACGGTCGCGGCATCCTCGGGGTGATCATCGACGACCCGTCCGGCCTGCGCCTGGCCGACCTGTCCGCCCACCCGAGGTCGGTCGGGTTCCCGCCGAACCACCCGCCGATGACCAGCTTCCTCGGCATGCCCGTACGGATCCGCGGCACGGTCTTCGGCAACCTCTACCTCACCGAGAAGGCGGGCGGTGGGCCGTTCACCGAGGACGACGAGCTCCTCGTCGAGGAGCTGGCGCGCACCGCCGGGTACGTCGTGAGCAACGCCCGCTCCTTCGCCCTCAGCGAGCGTCGCCGGCAGTGGCTCGAGGCCTCGGCCGACCTCGCCGAGCTGCTGCAGCCCCCGGTGGACGACCTGCGCGGGGCTCTGCACCACGTCGTCACGACCGCGCGGCAGGTCTCCCAGGCACGCGCGGTGGCTCTGTGGTCCTCCTCCGGCGCCGACCACGACACGGTGAGCGTCGGCCAGGACGCCGACCGCGCGTGGGTGCTCGACGTCCTCGCCCGCGCCCGCCCGGAGGTCGAGGTGGGGCCGAGCAGCCCGGTCTCCACCGTGGTGGTGGACGACGTGCCGCTCGTCGTGGTGCCGCTGCGCTCCCACCTCGCCCCGGTGACCGCGCTCGTGGCGGTCTCGCGGCCGGGCGCGGCGCTGCTCGACGTCCAGGACCTCGACCTCTTCGCCGGCTTCGCCGACCAGGTGGCGCTCTCCCTCGACCGCACCCAGGCCCTCGCCGACCGCCAGGAGCTGGCGCTGATCTCCGACCGCGAGCGGATCGCGCGCGACCTGCACGACATCGTCATCCAGCGGCTGTTCGCCACCGGCCTCCAGCTGCAGGGCGTCGCCGCGATCGCCGGCGCCGGGGCGGTCACCGAGCGGCTCGACGCCGCCGTGTCCGACCTCGACGACACCATCAAGGCGATCCGCGGCACCATCTTCGAGCTGCAGGACCGGCGCGGCGACTCGCTGCGCGCCGCGGTCCGCAAGCTCGCCAAGGAGTACGTCCCGGTGCTGGGGTTCACCCCCGTGGTCCGCACGTCGGGACCCCTCGACTCTGCCGTGCCGCTCGAGCTCGGGTCGCAGCTGGTCGCGGTGCTGCGCGAGGCGATGTCCAACGTCGCGCGCCACGCCCTGGCCGACAGCGCCGAGGTCGACGTCACCGTCACCGCGGACTGGCTCGAGCTCCGCGTCGTCGACGACGGGGTGGGGCTCTCCGAGGAGGCGCCGCTGAGCGGTCTGCGCAACGCCCGCCGCCGAGCCGACGACCTCGGCGGCACCCTGGAGGTGTCCCGGGTCGGGGAGCGCGGCACCGTCCTGGTCTGGCGCGTCCCGCTCGGCTGACGCGCCGGCCCGGACGCGCGGAAGGGCCCGACGCCGCGGACGGCGTCGGGCCCCTGGGACTCGGTGTCAGCGCAGGACCGGGTGCTCCTGCACCACGTCCTGGCGCTGCCACCAGCGACCCAGCCCCCAGGTGGTGCCGGCCGCGCCGAGGGCGAGGACCGCCATCACGATGATGCCGACGAGGTGGTCGTCGACGACGGGGTTGTTCTCCAGCGGCAGCGAGGCGGCGTACATGAAGGCGTACATCAGCGCGCCGGCCGCGGCGCCGATCCGCATCCCCACGCCCAGCAGCAGGGTCACGCCGATGCCGAGGAGCCCGGCCATGAACAGCCAGTCCACCCAGGCGTGGCCCGCGAGCGAGGCGAAGAACCCGTGGAACGGGTTGTCGGCCGGGACCCCGAAGGTGAGGAACCCCTCGGTGGGGCTGCCGCCGTTGACCCACGCCGCCGGTCCGAACCGGTCCAGGGTGCCGCTCTGGTCGTAGCCGGTGTGGAAGCCCAGCGCGAACGCCTTGTCGAGGAACGCCCACAGGAAGGTCACCCCGTAGGCGATCCGCAGCGTGGCCAGGGCCCGGTCGAACCAGGCGTGGTGGTCGTGGTCGTGCGTCTCGATGGCAGGCGCGGCGGCCTGTCCCACCACGGGTGCCGTGTCGGTGACGCCCTCGCTGCGGTGGCGATGGATGACGCTCATCGTCATCCCCTCCTTCGGTGGTGTGGTTCTTCCGGTCACCACCAGACTCCCGCGATCGCCGCGTGCAGGTCAGGGCCCGCAGTCACGTGCGCGAGGGACCAAGGTCCCGTCTCGGGCGCTCAGCTCCGGTCGGGGCCGGCGAGGAGCTTCGAGGCCAGCACCGCGGCCTGCGTGCGGCGCTCGAGGCCGAGCTTGCTCAGGATGCTCGAGACGTAGTTCTTGACCGTCTTCTCGGCCAGGAACATCCGCTCGGCGATCTGGCGGTTGGTCAGCCCCTCGGCGATGTGGCCGAGCAGCACCCGCTCCTGCTCGGTGAGGGAGGCGAGCTCGTCGGGCGTCCCGGGCCCGCGGCGGATGCGCTCGAGCACGGTCGCGGTCATCGCCGGGTCGATGAGGGACTTGCCGGCCGCGACGTGGCGCACCGCGGCGACGAGGTCGGAGCTGCGGATCTCCTTCAGGACGTAGCCCGAGGCGCCGGCCATGATCGCGGCGAAGAGCGCCTCGTCGTCGTCGTAGGAGGTGAGGATCAGGGCGTTGATCGAGGGGTCGACCGCCCGCACCGTGCGGCACACCTCGATCCCGGAGCCGTCGGGCAGACGCGCGTCGAGCACGGCGACGTGGGGGCGCAGCGCCGGGATCCGGGCGCTCGCCTCGGTCGCGGTGCCGGCCTCCCCGACGACCTCGATGTCGTCCTGCTGCTCGAGCAGGAAGCGGAGCCCCTGACGCACCACGTCGTGGTCGTCGAGGAGGAAGACGCGGATCGTGTCGGCCATGGGGCTCATTCCACCAGAACCGGCGCGCGGTCGTCGTGCCTCACCCGAGGTCGAGGTGCATCACGTGCAGGCCGACGCGCCCGTGGGTCGCGCTGTCGAACGCCGCGGGCACGGTGCCGACGATGCCGAACCCGAGGTCCTCCCAGAGCCGCACGGCGACGGCGTTGGTCTCGACGACGGCGTTGAACTGGATCGCCGCGAACCCCTGGTCGCGATGCCACTGCACGACGTGCTCACCGAGCCGGCGCCCGACCCCGCGACCGCGCGCCGCCGCGTCGACCATGAACGACGCGGTGCCGACGTGAGAGCCTCGACCGGGCCGGTTCGGTCCCATCTTCGCCGAGCCCACCACGGCGCCGTCCTCCTCGACGACCACCACGTGGCTGCCGTCGAACCACCAGCCGCGCGCCTGCTCGGCGGTGGCCCCCAGCGGGTAGGCGTAGGTGTCACCGGCCTCGACCACGTCGCGCCAGAACGGCCAGATCGCCGGCCAGTCCGCCTCGGTCGCCGTCCGGATGCTCATACGTCGGTCGCGCCGTCGATCGACTGGCGGAGGAGGTCGGCGTGGCCGGCGTGGCGGCAGTACTCCTCGACCATGTGAACGAGCACCCAGCGCAGGGTGACCGTCTCCCCCTTGGCCGGGTCGCGGGGCCGCGCCACCTGCTGGTCGAGCCCGCGGCCGTCGGCCAGGGCGGCGTCCAGGCAGCGGTCGGAGCGCTCGATCGCCTCCACCAGGAGCGCGTCGAGCTCGGCGTGCGCCGCACCCGAGGCGCTGTGCCAGTCCCAGTCGGGGTCGTCGTCCCAGGGCGCGGTGTCCCACGGGGGCGAGGGCTCGCGGGCGGCGAGGTTGTAGGAGAACCAGTAGTCCTCCACGAACGCGAGGTGCTTGAGCATCCCGCCGAGCGTGAGGTCGCTCGGGGGCAGCGCCTGGTCGAGCTGGGCGTCGGTGAGGCCGGAGGCCTGCATCCGGAGCGTGGCGCGGTAGTGGTCGAGGAAGGCCCGCAGCATCCCGACCTCGTCACTGGCGGCGGGCGGGTGGGTGCGCTCGATCGTCATGGCCCGCACGCTAGTGGGCGCGCGTGCGGGCCGGACAACGCATTTCGCTCAGAGCGCGGGGCCCTGGCCGCGGAGCTTGTCGACCTCGGCCATCGCCTCGCGGAGCTGGTCCAGCCACTCCTCGGCGTGCTGGCCGACCAGCCGCACCGACCACGCCAGCGCGTCGGAGCGCGAGCGGGCCACGCCGGCGTCGACCAGCGTGTCGAGCACCTGCCGCTCCGGCTGGCGCAGCCGGGTCATCACCGGCGCGGCCACGTGGGTGAACAGCGCCTCGGTGTCGCCCAGGCGTGCGCCCCACGACACCTTCCGCTCGTAGCGCGCCTGCGCCTCCAGCGCGATCTCGATGCGCTCGACCTTCGTCTCGGCGCGGAACCGGCTGATCCGGCCTTCCGCCTCGGCGCCGTCGGCCTCCTCGTCCAGGGTGCCGACGACCGTGATCTCCTCACGGTCCACGCTCACCCTGACGTCGCGGAACCACCCCTCGGGCAGGCGTCCGCGGAACCAGTCGGCCGCGTCGTCGGCCGGTGGGAGGTCGGCGACCTGCCACCCGCCGCGGCGCCCGCGCTCGCTGCGCTCGCTGCGCTCGTGCCCTCGCCCACGGCCGCGGCGGCCGCGACCCGCGTCGTCGTTCTTGTTCTCGGTCATCGTCGACCCTTTCTGTTGCGGTGATTACATCATTACACCGTTGGGCAAACACGTCCACGGAGTTGCCCCCGTCCCGCTAGCCTCGAGCCGTGACGGCCTCCTGCCCCTGCGGCTCCGGTGCGGCGTACGACGACTGCTGCGGCCCCCTGCTCGCCAACCGCGTGCAGGCCGCGAGCCCGGAGCAGCTGATGCGCTCGCGCTACACCGCGTTCGTGCGGCTCGACGCCGACCACCTCTTCCGCACCTGGCACCCGCGCACGCGACCCGACGACGTCGCCCCCGACCCGGCCACCCGCTGGAAGGGCCTCGAGGTGCTGGCCGCCGAGGGCGACACGGTCGAGTTCGTGGCGTCGTGGCAGGGCGGGTCGATGCACGAGGTGAGCCGGTTCGAGCAGCGGGCCGGCCGGTGGCTCTACGTCGACGGAGTCGTCAGTCGAGGGGCGTGAAGTCGCCCATCGAGATGCCGCTCCCGCAGTCGACCGTGCCCCCGCCGCAGCTCGTCTCGATCATCGTCGGGAAGCCCCAGCGAGGGTCGTAGGTGATCGTCGTCGAGCCGCTGGACAGCCACGGGTCCGCGTGCGCCGCGACGTCGAACAGGTCGTCGACCGTCCTGACGTCGGCGGGGTCGGGGTCGTCGCACCCGGCCTCGGTGGCGACCGCGTCGACCACGGCGCCGTCCCGGACGGTGACCCGCACCGGGCAGTAGGTGCACATGCCGCTGCACGAGGAGAGCGTGTACGAGTACGACGCCGGCTGCCGGCTCTCCCAGAGGTCCTCCGCCGCCCGCCGCTCGGCCGAGCGGCTGAGCACGAGCCACGTGCCGCACGCGAGGACGACGAGGGCGGCCATGACGGCGAGCACCGCGGTCGCCCGCCTGTCCTCCTGCGACATCACGGGCGTGCTCCCGGCAGGTCGACCCACCGCTCGCCCACGACCGCGGGCACGGCGGCACCACCGGTCGCGGCCGCCACCTCCGCACGGAGCTCGTCGACCCGGTCGGCGGGTGCTGCGAGCAGCAGCCGGACCTGCTCCGCGTGGGTCGCCCCGAGCACGGTCACCCCGCGCCCCCGCAGGTCGCCCTCGACCCGGCCGGCGTCGGCGTGGTCGAGTTCGAGCGCGAGCTCGGTCAGCAGCGACCGGCGCAACGTGACGGCCCCGGCGAGCGCGGCGCGCACCGCGTCGCCGTACGCCCGGACCAGCCCCCGGCGCCCAGCAGCGTGCCGCCGAACCACCGGCTCACCACGGCCGCGACGTCGCTCACGTCCGCGCCGCGCAGCACCTCGAGCATCGGCGCCCCGGCCGTCCCGGCCGGCTCGCCGTCGTCGGAGGAGCGCTGCACCTCGCCCCGCGGACCCAGCACGAAGGCCGAGCAGTGGTGCCGGGCACCGGCGTGCTCGCGACGCAGCCGGGCGACCAGCTCGCGCGCGCCGTCCTCGTCGGGGACCCGCGCCAGGTGGCACACGAAGCGCGACCCGCGGTCCTCCACCACCCCCGTCGTGTCACCCGCGAGCGTGAGGTAGGACGTCACGCCCGTGTGCCGTCGGCCGCGGCCGGCGTCGGTCCTGCGGCGTCCTCGGCGACGGGCGTCGCCCTGGCGGCCGATCCCCCGGCCGGCCCTCCGGCCGGCTTCTCGACCGGGTTCTCCCTGGGGTCCTCGGCCTGCCCCTCCGCCGGCTTCTCGGCCGGCCCCGGGTCCCAGCGCACGACGACCTTCTCGAAGCCCTTGTGGCGCTGCATCCGGGCGTAGGAGGCGTACGCGCGCTTGTCGGCCTCGGTGAGCCGGACGTTGTCGGTGAACGGGGTCAGCAGCGCCCGCGGCCACAGCCGGCGGGCGAGGACGACGTTGACCTCGGTGGCCAGGACCGCCATCACCGAGCCGATCCACAGGAAGCCGACCAGCCCGAGGACCAGGCCGAAGGTCTTGGTCATCGAGGAGGTGTTGACCAGGGTGCGGTCGACGTAGGCCGCACCGCCGAGCTGGAGCAGCTGCCACAGCACGGCGAGGGTGAAGCCTCCGGGCGCGGCCCGCCAGAACGAGTGCTGCCCGGTGGCGGCGAAGCGGAAGAGGTAGGTCAGGCCGGTGCCGACGACCAGCACGGTCAGCACCGGCAGCAGCTGCTTGATCCCGCCGCCGATGACCTCGGTGAACACGTCGGTGGTGCTCGCGACGGTGGAGACGACGGTGACCGCGAGGAGCAGCATGCCGGCGGTCAGCAGCAGGATGAGGGTCTTGACGCGGGCGTAGAACGGGTTGGGGCGGCTGTTGCGCGGCACCGACCAGGCGACGTGCTGGGTGTTCTGCAGCGCCTGCCCGAGCCCCATCGCGCCGTAGAGGGCGGCGAGCGCCCCGATGACCACACCGGACACCGACCCCTGCAGGCCCTGGGGCCGGCCCAGCTCGTCGCCGATGATGGGGAACTGCGCGAGCGCCGAGTTGAGGATCTGCTCCTGCCAGTGCGGCTCCCCGCGCAGGATCAGCCCGAGGATCGAGGTTCCGAGCAGCATCAGCGGGAAGATCGCGATGAAGGCGTAGTAGGTCATCGCCGAGGCGAGGTAGGGCCCTTGGTCGTCGAAGTACTTGTAGACGACCGCGATCGGGAACCCCAGCACGGGATGACGGCGCTGGAACCCATCGACTGCCGACACCGCTCCCACGAGGTGGAGGCTACCGCCCCGGCCCTCGCCGGGCCCTCACCACCAGCCGAGCAGCCCGCCGCCGAGTCGTACGACGAATCCCGAGACCACCAGCAGGAAGAAGGCGCGGACGAACCGGGCGCCGCGCGCCATCGCCACGCGGGCACCGAGGTAGCCGCCGGCGACGTTGGCCGCGGCCATCGGCAGGGCGAGCTGCCACAGCACCGCTCCCTGCGGCACGAACACGACCAGGGCCGCGAGGTTGGTGGCCCAGTTCGCGAGCTTGGCCTTGGCCGAGGCCTCGAGGAAGTTGTAGCCGAGCAGGCCGACCAGCGCGAAGACCAGGAACGAGCCGGTGCCCGGGCCGATCGCGCCGTCGTAGAAGCCGATCGTCACCCCGGTCAGGGCGACCACCGCCACGTGCCGCCCGCCCTGGAAGCGCAGCCGGGTCAGCTCGCCGACGCCGGGCTTGAACCAGACGTACGCGCCGACCAGCACCAGCACGACCAGGATGATCGGGTCGAACGCGCTGCGCGGCAGCCGCGAGGCCACCAGCGCACCGCCCGCCGAGCCCAGCCCCGCCGCCAGCATCAGCGGCAGGAACGTGCGCGGGTCGGGGCGGATCCGGCGGACGTAGGTCGCCGCGCTGATCGAGGTGCCGCAGAACGAGGCGAGCTTGTTGGTCGCCGCGACCTGCACGACCGCAGCCCCGGGCAGCCCGATCAGCAGCGCGGGCAGCTGCACCAGGCCGCCACCCCCGACCACGGCGTCCACGAAGCCGGCCACCAGCGCGGCGAGCACGAGGAAGCCGACGACCTCGAGGGAGAGGTCACTCACGACGCCACCGCGGACACGTCAGCCGGCGCTCGTGTCGTCCCTGCGGAACTCCTGCGCCACCACGGCGTCGTAGCCGGTCGGGTAGATCGCGCTGAGGCCCGGGCACTCGAACTGCTGGGACTGGTCCTTGGCCATCTTCGGCGCCGAGCAGTTGACCGTCGCGAGGGGCGAGCCGTCCTGGGAGAACACGATCTCGAAGAGCGCGCTGCGCTCCTCGTCGGCGTGGTTGGTGATCGTGCCCTTGACCTCGGGCGTCGTCACCTCCTCGCCGCCGGCCGAGCGCTTGATCGCCTCGAGCGTCCAGCCGTCGTCGATGGTGTAGTCGCCCCACGAGAACGCCTTGCCGACCTCGACCTCGACCGGGTCGGTGCTCGTCACGACGTCGTCGCCACCACCGCACGCCGTCAGCCCGCCCGCGAGGGCGAGGGTGACGACGGCGCCGGCCAGCAGCCGACGGGCACTCACGGTGCGGCCACGAAGGTCAGCAGGTCCTGGCGGGTCAGCACGCCGATCGGCTTGCCGTCCTCGTGCACGAGCACGGCGTCGGCCTCGGCCAGCAGCGCGACCGCGTCGGTGGCGGCCTCGCTCGAGCCGATCGTCGGCAGCGGCCCCGACATGTGGTCCTCGACCTGGTCGGTGAGCTTGGCGGTGCCGGCGAACAGGGCGTCGAGCAGGGTGCGCTCGGAGACCGACCCGGCCACCTCCGCCGCCACGATCGGCGGCTCGGCGCGCACGACGGGCATCTGCGAGACGCCGTACTCCTGGAGGATGTGGACGGCCTCGGCGATCGTCTCGCCCGGGTGCGTGTGGACCAGGTCGGGCAGCCGGCCGGACTTGCCGCGCAGCACCTCGCCCACCGAGCGGTGGTCGTCCTGGGCGCCGGTGGCGAAGCCGTACTGGGCCAGCCAGTCGTCGTTGAAGATCTTGGTGAGGTAGCCGCGACCGGAGTCGGGCAGCAGCACCACCACGACGGCGTCGGTGCGGCCCTCCTCGGCCAGCTCCTGCGCGACCTGGCGCGCGGCCCACGCGGCCATGCCGCACGACCCGCCGACCAGCAGCGCCTCCTCGCGGGCCAGGCGGCGGGTGAAGGCGAAGGAGTCGGCGTCGGAGACCTCGATGACGCGGTCGGCGACCGTGCGGTCGTAGGTGTCGGGCCAGAAGTCCTCACCGACGCCCTCGACGAGGTACGAGCGGCCGGTGCCTCCGGAGTAGACCGAGCCCGCCGGATCGGCGCCGATCACCTGGACGTCGGGGTTCTGCTCCTTGAGGTAGCGCCCGACGCCGCTGATCGTGCCGCCGGTGCCCATGCCGCACACGAAGTGGGTGATCCGCCCCTCCGTCTGCGCCCAGATCTCGGGACCGGTGGTCTCGTAGTGCGAGCGCGGGTTGTGCGGGTTGGCGTACTGGTTGGGCTTCCACGCGCCCGGCTGCGAGGCGAGGCGGTCGGAGACGTTGTAGTAGGAGTCGGGGTGCTCGGGAGCGACCGCGGTCGGGCACACCACGACCTCGGCGCCGTAGGCCTTGAGCACGTTGCGCTTGTCGACGCTGACCTTGTCGGGGCACACGAAGACGCACTTGTAGCCCTTCTGCTGGGCCACCATCGCCAGCCCGACCCCGGTGTTGCCGGAGGTCGGCTCGACGATCGTGCCGCCCGGCTGCAGCTCGCCCGACGCCTCGGCGGCCTCGATCATCCGCGTGGCGATCCGGTCCTTCACCGAGCCGCCGGGGTTGAGGTACTCCACCTTCGCCAGGACCAGCGGGCCGTCGGCGGCGGTCTCGGGCAGGTCGAGGGTCCGGCCGAGCCGGACGAGGGGGGTGTTGCCGATCAGGTCGGTGACGGAGTTCGCGTACTGCACCGGGTCAATCTAGCGACCTACCGGCCCGTAACCCCCTTCGGCGGGTGCGTAGCATCGTCGCGTGGGGTCAACGGGAGCAGCACGCAAGCTGGCGTCCGCCGCCGCCCTCGGCGGGGGCGGCCTGTCCGTGCTCGGAGCCGGGCTCTACGGCGTCCTGGTGGCGGAGGCCAGGCTCGCGCGCAAGGTCATCGGCAACGCGACCGACACCCCGCCCGACGCCACCGGCTGGTACGGCCGCGGCCGTCCAGGTCCGGCGATCCGCATCGCGCTCCTCGGTGACTCCAGCGCCGCCGGCTACGGCGTCGAGCGCGTCGAGGGCACCCCGGGCGCGCAGCTCGCCACCAGCGTCGCCGCGGCGGCCGACCGGCGCGTGCACCTGCGCTCCTTCGCGGTCGTCGGCGCCCAGTCCAGCGCCCTGGCCGACCAGGTCGACGCGGCGCTGGGCACCCACCCCGACCTCGCCGTCGTGCTCATCGGCGCCAACGACGTCACCCACACCGTGCTGCCGTCGGCGTCCGTGCGCTACCTCGCCGAGGGCGTACGCCGCCTGCGCGAGGCCGACGTGCGCGTGGTCGTCGGCACCTGCCCCGACCTCGGCACCATCCGCCCGATCCCGCCGCCGCTCAAGCAGGTCGCGCGCGAGTGGTCGCGCCGCCTCGCCGCCGCCCAGACCATCACGGTCGTGGAGAACGGCGGGCGCACCGTGTCGCTCGGCGACATCCTCGGCCCCGAGTTCGACGCGGCCCCGGCCGTCCTGTTCGGCCCGGACCGGTTCCACCCCTCGGCCGACGGCTACGGTCAGCTCGCGTCGGTGCTGGTGCCGTCGTGCCTGGCCGCGCTCGACCTGCTGCCGGCCGACGAGTCGCTGCCCGAGCCGCTGCGCCGCGAGGGCATCCTGCCCGTCGCGGCGGCCGCCGTGCGCGCGGCCCGCACCCCCGGCACGGAGGTCGACGGCACCGAGGTCGGCGGCAACCAGCGCGGCCTCCGTGGCCGCTGGGTCGAGCTGCGCCACCGCCGGCGCCGCCCCTCCACCGACGCCGAGTCGCCCGAGCAGCACGAGGACCACGCGATGGCCGAGGACGGCACCGCCTCCTGACCCCCGCCGTCCCCACGCCCGCCCCGCTCGGTATCTAGGGACGTTCTGGTGGGCGATCGGGCCGTTCTTCCCACCAGAACGTCCCTAGATACCCGGGGGCGGGGGCTCGGAGGCCCCGGT
>NZ_JBHLXH010000001.1:1143197-1188120 GCF_042432345.1 Nocardioides zeicaulis
GACGGGCCGTCGTCTCGGGAGGGTGGTGCGATCAGTCGTTGCGGATGATCGCGAGGATGCGCAGCAGGTTGGTGTAGATCCAGACCAGGCTGACGGTGAGGCCGAAGGCCGCACGCCACGACTCGCGGTCCGGGAGGCCAGCGGCTACGCCCTGCTCCACGAAGTCGAAGTCGAGGATCAGCATGAAGATGCCGAGCACCAGGCCGGCGAGGGCGAAGACGAAGCCGAGGCCGCCCATGCCGTAGAGGCCGGTGTCGACGCCGAAGAAGCTCAGCACCAGCGACAGGAGGCCCAGGGCCACCATGCCGAACATGCCGGCGACGACGCCGCGGCGGAACTTGTCGCCGACCTTGATGTTGAGGAACTTGTAGGCGGCCAGCGTGCCGGCCAGGGCTCCGAAGGTGCCGATCACGGCGCTGGTGACGACACCGTCGAACTGCGCCTCGAACATCTTCGACACCGCGCCGAGCGCGACACCCTCGAAGGCGGCGAAGGCCACGACGAGGGCCGGGCTGATCACGCGCTTGAAGGAGTTGACCAGCGACAGGATGAACGCGATGCCGGCGCCGAGCGCGGCGCCCATCGAGGCCCGCTGGAGCGCTGTGGGGTCGGCGACGGTCTCGCCGAAGGCGTTGGTCGTGGCGACGTCACCGATCCACATCCAGGTGAGGGCAGCGGTCACGAAGATCACGGCGACCGAGATCGCGGTCTTCTGGACGACGGAGTCGATCGTCATCCGGCGCTGGTCGACCTGGCCGGGGGCACCGGTGCCCCAGCTCGCCGGGGACTCGCCGTAGCCGGGGTAGGCAGCGCCCCCGCCGGCGTAGGTCTGGTTGCCGTAGGCGTTCGACGAGGCGCGGTTGAACTCCTCGGAACGGTTGAACACGGGGTTGTTGCTCTTCATGGTCTCTCCTTGGAGGCCTCCTCCGGAGTCTCCGGAGGTCACGACGCCGTCGCGGTGACGGCGCCTGTCGTGTCGTCCCACTCTAGCCGGGGCGACACAGGTTCAAACGTGCGCCGAGGGGGTGCTGTTCCCGTCACAGCAACTTCTCAGGAAGCGCTCATCACGACCCGCGCTCGCAGTGACGCGCGTCCTCGGCGCGGCACCGGTCGGTGCCGCGTCCGCCGCGCGCGACGTCGCGGCCCGGGCCGCCGAGCAGCACGTCGTCGTCGTACGACCCCACCAGCACGTCGTCGCCGCCCCGGCCGCGCGCGGTGTAGGCCGCACCGCCGGAGACGTGGTCGTCGCCGGGGGTGCCGAGGTAGGTCCAGCGGCCGCGGTTGTGCGGCATCGAGACCCGCTCGACGTCGGCCACCACGGCCCGGACGGGGTCGCGGTGCCCGAACCGCACGACGAAGCGCTCGCGCGCGTGGTCGAGCACGCCCCGGGTGAGCGGACCGGTGTCGAGCACGGCGAGGAGCACCTCGTCGCGGCCCGGGCCACCGGTGAGGTCGTGGCGTCCGGGGCCGAGGTAGACCTCGAGGCGGTCGCGGCCGGTGCCCCCGTCGAGGGTCGAGCGGCCGCCCTCCTTGCGCAGGCCGTCGTCGCCGGGCCCGCCCAGGAGGACGTCCGTGCCCCCGGTGGAGTCGAGCCAGTCGTCGCCCTCGCCCCCGACGAACACGTCGTCCGCGTCCTCGCCGCGCGCCGGCGAGTACTCGTCCCAGTCGTTCATCACCAGGTCGTCGCCGCCCCTCCCGTCGATCCGGTCGCCCCCGCCCTTGCCGATGAGCTGGTCGGGGCCGTCGGTGCCGAGGACGGTGTCGGCGTGGGTCGAGCCCAGCACCTCGACGACGGCCCCGCTCGTCGGCACGGGCTGGGCGACCACGACGGTGTCGGTCCCCTCGCCGGCCGCGATGCCGCCGAGCAGGTCGACGGTGACGCCGGCCGCCGAGCCGGAGAAGTCGATGGTGTCGGGGCTGTTCCAGCCGTCGTCGCGCAGCACGGTGTTGACGCCGGCGTCGACGAGGTCGTCGCCCGGACCGGGCACGAGCGTGTCGCCCCGCGGCTCCGGCTCGCTCTCGAGGAGCGGGGCCAGGCCGTTGGTGCCGCCGAGCACGCGGTCGTCGCCCTCGCCCCCGGCCAGCACGTCGGCGCCGGCGTCGCCGCACACCACGTCGTCCCCGGCGCCCGCGTCCACCTCGTCGTTGCCGTCGAGCGCGACGATGACGTCGTCGCCGGACGTGCCGGTCAGCTCGTCGTCGCCTGCGGTCCCGACGATGGTCGCCGGCCGCCCCTCACAGGTCGGGACGGCGGCGCGCGCAGGTGCCGCACCCGTCGAGGGCACTGCCAGCAGCGCGGCGCCGAGCAGGCGGACGGCGGTCGATCGAACAGTCATGGTTCCCCCTTGGCTGCCGAGGGTAGGCCGGGACCGCTCCGGGCGCGAGCGGCTCGGGCGTGGACGAGCTGGTGCCCCGGCTGGGGTTCGAACCCAGACTGCGCGGTTTTTAAGACCGCTTCCTCTACCGGTTGGGATACCGGGGCGGACGACCTGCGGGACAGGTCAGAGGTAGGTCTTGCGAGCGTAGACCGCGTGCGCGCCGGCGGCGCGGTCGAGGAAGAGCAGGCCGTCGCAGTGGTCGATCTCGTGCTGGAGCGCCCGAGCCTCGAACGCCTCGGCCTCGAGCTCGACCTCCTCGCCGGTGCCCGGGAGCTGGCCGCGGACCACGACGCGGCTGGGACGCTTCACGTCGCCGGTGAAGTCGGGCACCGACATGCAGCCCTCGCGGGCCTTCTCGTTGCGGCTGCCCGAGACGACCTCGGCGTTGCACAGGACGAAGGTGCCGTGGTGGTCGCGGGTCTTGGGGTGCGCGGAGACGTCGACGCAGAAGACCTTGACGCCCTCCCCCACCTGCGGCGCGGCGAGGCCGACGCAGCCCGGCGAGACGCGCATGGTCGCCACCAGGTCGGCGGCGAGCTGGACGACCTCGGGCGAGGTCGGGTCGACGTCGGAGCCGGTCGTCGACAGCACGGGAGCAGGGGCGCGTACGACCTCGCGCAGGGCGCCGGGCACGCCGAGGTCGTCCTCGGTCCAGGCCAGGACGGTGGGGTTGACGCTCACCGGGCTCAGAGCTCGTCGGTGTCGGCCGGGCGCAGCGAGACGCCGACGCCGAGGTCGGCCGCCACGTCCGCCAGCTCGCGCTCGAGCCCCGCCACGTCGGCCTCCGCCGGGAGGTCGACCTCGGCGACGAGGAGGTAGAGATCGCCGGCGAGCCGGGTGGTGAGGTCGGTGATGTTGCCGCCGACGCCTGCGACCACGGCGACCACCGCGGAGACGATGCCCGGGCGGTCGCCGCCGTGCACCGACAGCACCCACGACGAGCCGGCGGCGGCAGCGGCCTGCTCGGCCGGCACCTCGCGCACCGTCACCGTCAGGCTTCCGTCGGCGGCCAGCGGGGCGAGCGCGGACTCGATGTCGGCGTCGACGGCGTCGCCCTCGCACACCAGCGTCATCGCGAAGTGGCCGCGCAGCAGCGTCATCGAGGAGTCCTCGAGGTTGAGGCCCAGCCCGGCGAGCCGTCCGGTGGTCTCGGCGATGATGCCGGGTCGGTCGTGGCCGAGGACGGTGATGGCGTGGAGGGTCACGCGGTCATTGTGTCAGCGCGCGGGCGCGCTCGAAGACCTCGTCCGTCATGTCCGCGGTGAGCCGCCGGGTGTAGGTGTTGTGCGGCGAGGGGTGGTAGCAGCCCAGCAGCGTGACGTCGCCGATCCGCACCTCCTCGCCGTGCCCGAAGCGGGGACGGCGGGCGGGTGCGGGGGCACCGGCTGCGACCAGCGAGCGCACTGCACCGTCCCAGCCGAACGACCCCAGCGCGACCACGACCCGCACCGTCGGCAGCAGCGCCAGCTCCGCGGCGATCCACGGCGCGCAGGTGTCACGCTCGGCCGGGGTGGGCTTGTTGTCCGGCGGCGCGCAGCGCACCGTGGCGACCATCCGCGCGTCGACGAGCCGCTGGCCGTCGCCGGCGTGCTCGCTCGTGGGCTGCGTGGCCCATCCGGTGCGGTGCAGGCTGGCGAGGAGCCAGTCGGCGCTCGGGTCGCCGGTGAAGATCCGGCCGGTGCGGTTGCCGCCGTTGGCCGCAGGCGCCAGCCCGACGACGAGGAGCGCCGGCTCGGGGTCGCCCCACCCCGGGATCGGTCGGCCCCAGTAGGGCTGGTCGGCGAACGACGCGCGCTTGTCGCGGGCGACGTCCTCGCGCCACCGCACCAGCCGCGGGCAGGCCGCGCACACGCTGACCCGGGCCTCCACCTCGGCGAGGTCGGCGTCGGCGGCGAGACGGCGTACGTCGTCGGCGTCGCGCGCCACGGGCGTCGAGGCGACGGCCGGGTCGTCGGGCCACCCGGTGCCGGGGGCGACCGGACTGGTGAACGCTCCACCGACGAGGGGGTGCGGGAGCAGGGTCACCGCGCCGTCACCCGCCGATGGCGGCCGCGATGCCGTGCAGGATGTCGGCCTCGGAGACCCGGTGCTCGGGGACCGCCACGCGGGCCAGGACGCGCTCCCAGATCAGCGCCCCCGCGTCGATGACGTCGGCGCGACCGGGGTGCATGTAGGGCAGCGCACGCCGCTCGTCGACGCTCATCGCCACCAGGTCGGCGACGAAGCGCGCCGTGTCGGCGTTGGACAGCACGGACCCGTCGAAGGCGTCGCGGTCGTAGGTCGGCAGGGCCAGCACGCCGCACGCCAGGGTCTTGATCGTGCCGGACGTGCCGATGACCGCGCGGGCCCGCTCGAGCGGCACCCCGGAGGCGTCGAGGGCGGCCTCGACGTCCGCCACGCAGGCGGCGACCTCGTCGGGCGTGGGCGGGTCGCCGTGGAGGTGGCGCTCGTGCAGCCGCACCGACCCGATGTCCATCGAGACCGCCTGCCGTGAGCCGTCCTCGCCCAGCACGAGCTCGGTCGACCCGCCGCCGATGTCGACGACGAGCACCGGCTCCGCGGGGGCGACGGCCTGGCCGGCGAGGGCGCCGGCGTAGACCAGCGCGGCCTCCTCCTCGCCCGACAGCACCTCGGGCTCGACACCCAGCCGACGGCGCACGCCCTCGGCGAAGACGGCCGCGTTGCGCGCGTCGCGGGTAGCGGAGGTGGCGCAGAACCGCACCCGCTCCGGCGGCACCCCGTGGTCGGCGACGACCTGCGCGAACTCGTCGATCGCGGCGAAGGTGCGCTCCAGCGCCTCGTCGGCGAGCTCGCCGGTGCGGTCGACGCCCTGCCCGAGGCGTACGACGCGCGAGTCGCGCAGCACGACGTCCATGCCGCCACCGGGCCGCGCGGACCCGATGAGGAGCTTGATCGAGTTGGTCCCGCAGTCGAGGGCCGCGACGGTCGTCATGGGCTCACGCGTCGCCGGCGGGCTCGTCGCCGCCCACGCACGGACCGGAGGACCACCACGCGCCGAGCCGGTCGAGGACCTCGTCGCCGAGGGGGTTGACCCCGCGACCCATCGCCAGCGACTGGCCGGCCAGGACGTGGAGGCACTTGACCCGGTCGGGCATGCCGCCGGCGCTGATCCCCTCGATCTCCGGGACGTCGAGCCCGGCCCGGGCGCCGACCTCGGCGCGGGCCTCGAGGTAGCGCTCGTGGGCCGCGCGGTAGGCGGCGGCGAGCTCCTCGTCGGAGGCCAGCCGGGCCTCCATCCCCTTCATCACGTGGGAGCCCTCGAGGGTACCGATGCGGGAGGCGGCCCGCGGGCAGGTGAGGTAGAAGGTGGTCGGGAACGGTGTGCCGTTGGGCAGGCGCGGCTCGGTGGTCACGACGTCGGGGTTGCCGCACGGGCACCGGTGCCCGATCGAGTCGATGCCGCGCGGCCGGCGACCGAGCTGGGCCTGCACGGCCGCCTCGTCGGCGGCGTCGATGCGCGGGTTGTCGCGGTGGGTGACGCCGGGCTCCTCGCGCGGGACGTCCTTGTGGGGGCTCACTGCTTCGTCTTCGTCCCGTCGATCAGGTCTGCGGGCTGCTGCTCGGGCGGGGGCGGGTTGCCGGCGAGCTCCATCGAGTCCCACGCGGTGGTCCACCACGCCTTCGGCACGGTCTTGATGACCTCGTCCGGGTCGTTGAGCGTGGCCTGGGCCTCGAGGGGCTCGCCGTCGGGGCCGATCACCTCGAAGCCGGTCTCTCCCGGCATCAGGTACCCGAAGCGGGCCCGGGCCTGGGCCTTGACGTAGGCCGGGTCGTCCCAGCGCGACTTCTCCCGCTCGAGGTCGTCGATGCTCGCCTCGCGCTCGGCGATCTGCGCCTTCAGCTCACCGATGTGCGAGCGCTGCTGGAGGTAGGCGCGCAGCGACGACGCGTAGGACACCGTCAGCACGGCGAGCACCAGCACCAGCACCGCCGCGCGACCGGTGAAGCGCGGACGGCGGGCGGCGCTGCGCGGTGCTGCGCCCGGCACGGCCGCGATCGTCTCCGTCGGGCGCGCCGGCGTGCGCACCCCGGCGGTCGGCGGCCGCGTGCCGCGCGCGCCGGGGTGCGTCGAGCCGGTCTGCCTTGGGCCGCGCGGGCCGGTCGCCCGCGGGGTGCCTCCGGGCCCCCCACGGGGAGTACGGCGCTGGGACGGCATGCGGACCAGTGTGCCTCGTTCAGCCGCGGAAACGCGGGAACGCGCGCGCACCGGCGTAGCGAGCCGCGTCACCCAGCTCGTCCTCGATGCGCAGCAGCTGGTTGTACTTCGCGACGCGGTCGGAGCGGGCCGGCGCACCGGTCTTGATCTGGCCGCAGTTGGTGGCCACCGCGAGGTCGGCGATCGTCGTGTCCTCGGTCTCGCCCGAGCGGTGGCTCATCATGTTGCGGAAGCCGGCGCGGTGGGCGAGCTCGACGGCGTCGAGGGTCTCCGACAGCGAGCCGATCTGGTTGACCTTGACCAGCATGGCGTTGCCCTGGCCGCCGTCGATGCCGCGCTGGAGCCGCTCGACGTTGGTGACGAAGAGGTCGTCGCCGACGAGCTGGGTCTTGTCGCCGAGGGCGTCGGTGATGGCCTTCCAGCCGTCCCAGTCCTCCTCGTCGAGGGGGTCCTCGACGGAGACGATCGGGTAGGCCGAGACGAGGTCGGCGTAGTAGGCGACCATCTCGTCGGTCGACTTCTTCGCGCCCTCGAAGGTGTAGGACCCCTTGTCGTGGAACTCGCTGGCGGCGACGTCCATGGCCAGCGCGATGTCGGTGCCGAGGGTGAAGCCGGCGGCCTGGACGGCCTCGGCGATCAGGTCGAGCGCCGCACGGTTGCTCTCGAGGTCGGGGGCGAAGCCGCCCTCGTCGCCGAGGCCGGTCGACAGGCCCTTCTTCTTCAGCACCGACTTGAGCGCGTGGTAGACCTCCGCGCCGTGCTGGAGCGCCTCGCGGAAGGTCGGGGCGCCGATCGGGGCGATCATGAACTCCTGCACGTCGACGTTGGAGTCGGCGTGCGCGCCACCGTTGACGATGTTCATCATGGGCACGGGCAGCAGGTGGGCGTTGGGGCCGCCGACGTAGCGGAAGAGCGGGAGCCCGGCGGACTCCGCGGCCGCCTTGGCGGTGGCCAGGGAGACGCCGAGGATGGCGTTGGCGCCGAGCTTGGCCTTGTTGGCGGTGCCGTCGAGGTCGAGCATCACCTGGTCGACGAGGCGCTGGTCGTCGGCGTCGAGGCCGACGATCGAGCCGGCGATGGTGTCGATGACGCCCTCGACGGCCTTCTGCACGCCCTTGCCGAGGTACCGGTCGCCGCCGTCACGCAGCTCGACGGCCTCGAACTGGCCGGTGGACGCGCCGCTCGGGACGGCCGCGCGGCCGAAGGCGCCGTCCTCGAGGAGGACCTCCACCTCGACGGTGGGGTTGCCGCGCGAGTCGAGGATCTCGCGGGCTCCGACGGCAGAGATGATGGACATGGAGATCTCCTGAGGGGGGACGGCCGGGGAACGCCCGCCAGCCTAGTCAGGTCGCGCCGTCACGTCGCCGGGGTGTCCGGCGCCTGCTCCCTCTCGGCCGCCTTCGCGGCGTTGTAGAGCGCCATCACCTGCTCGACGTCGGTGGCGACCGCGTCGCCGAAGACGTGGGGGTTGCGGCGCTCCATCTTGGCCATCACCCCGCGGGCGACGTCGTCGAGGGTGAAGTGACCGGCCTCCTCGGCGATGACCGCGTGGATGACGACCTGCAGCAGCAGGTCGCCGAGCTCGTCGCACAGCGCGGCCGGGTCACCCGACTCGATCGCCTCGACGACCTCCTCGGCCTCCTCACGCACGTAGGGGATGAGCGAGGTGTGGGTCTGCTCGCGCTTCCACGGGCACTCGCGCTGGAGCACCCGCATCTGGTCGGCGAAGGCCTCGAGCGGCGAGCCGTCCGCGTCCCGCCCCGGCGACCCCGGCAGCCCGGTCACGGTCAGCCGCAGCGCTGGGTCAGCGGGAGGGTGCGGGCGAAGGCGGCGTCGGGCTCGGTCTCCAGGCCCTTCCTCGCGACCTCGCCGACCGCCACCGAGGTGTTGGTGTCGACCGGCTTGAGGACCCCGTCGGAGCTCTCGAGCCCGTAGCGCGGGTCGATGTCGATGCCGTGGCTGTCGGGCCACTGGTTGAACACGTCGACGCCGGCCTGCGTGACCTGCTCGTCGGTGGGGTCGGTCACGCCCTGCTCGTCGAGGACGATCTCGCCGACCTGGTTGACGATGTCGGTGGCGAGCGCGTTGGCCGAGGTGAGCTCGACGTAGGTGTCCTGCACGTCGTCGGGCATCGCCGAGGCGGTGCGCTGGCGCTGGGCGACGTCGTTGTTGTAGCTCGAGCCGGGCTCCAGGCCGTACTGGTCGGCCACCGCGAGCGCCTGTGCGCGCAGGATCATCAGCTGGAGCGTGCCCTGCCGCACGAAGCTCATCGGCAGCACCGTGCTCTGAGCGGCGAACTGGTCGCCGAGCGCGGTGCACATCCGCCCCGCCGCGGCGTCGACCTCGCGGACCGTCAGCTCGTCGTCGCCGACCTTCGCCGCGACGCCCGGGGAGGCGCCGGCACAGCTCGACAGCAGCAGTCCTGCGGCCACGGTCGTCGCGGCCGTCACCAGGCGGGCCCTGATCGTGCTCTGCTGCCTCACGCTCACTCCTTGGTCGCGGCTGCCGGCGCTGCGGGCGCGGGCACGCCGATGATGTCGTCGATCACACTGCGGGCCCATTCAAGCAGCCCGACGCCGGTCAGCGGCTGCACGGGGAACCCGGAGCCCTGCGGCCTCGGCACCAGGATCGTGCTGGTCGGTGCCTTGACGACGCTCTTCGGGTGCAACCGCTGCAGGCGCACGACGCGCGAGTCGGGGAGGTCGACCGGCGCGAACCGGACGTACTTGCCCGCCAGCGTCACCTCCTTGACCCCGGCCTGGCGGCAGCGCGCCCGGAACCGGGCCACCACGAGCAGCGACTCCACGACCTCGGGCGGCGTGCCGTAGCGGTCGACCAGCTCGGCGCGCACCTCGTCGACGTCGGCGTCGGTGCGGACCTCGGCGAGCCGCTTGTAGATCTCCAGGCGCAGCCGCTCGGAGGGGATGTAGTCGTGAGGGAGGTGGGCGTCGACGGGGAGCTCGATGCGGACCTCGGCGAGCTCCTCCTCGGTGCTGCCCTTGAAGTCGGCGACGGCCTCGCCGACGAGGCGGACGTAGAGGTCGAAGCCGACGTCGGCGATGTGGCCCGACTGCTCCCCGCCGAGCAGGTTGCCGGCGCCGCGGATCTCGAGGTCCTTCATCGCGATCGCCATGCCGCCACCGAGGTCGGAGTGCTGGGCCAGCGTGGCGAGGCGCTCGTGGGCGGTCTCGGTGAGCGGCTTCTCGGCCGGGTAGAGGAAGTAGGCGTAGGCCCGCTCGCGCGAACGACCCACCCGGCCGCGCAGCTGGTGGAGCTGCGAGAGGCCGAGGGTGTCGGATCGCTCGATGATCATGGTGTTGGCGTTGGAGACGTCGAGGCCCGACTCCACCAGGGTCGTGCACACCAGCACGTCGAAGCGCTTCTCCCAGAAGTCGAGCATCACCTGCTCGAGCTGCTTCTCGTTCATCTGGCCGTGGGCGGTGGCGACGCGCGCCTCCGGCACCAGCTCCTTGATGCGCGCCGCGGCCTTCTCGATCGACTGCACCCGGTTGTGGATGTAGAAGACCTGCCCCTCGCGCAGCAGCTCGCGCCGCACGGCCGCGACGACCTGGCGGTCCTCGTAGGCGCCGACGTAGGTCAGCACCGGGTGCCGCTCCTCGGGCGGGGTGGTGATCGTCGACATCTCGCGGATGCCGGTGACCGCCATCTCGAGGGTGCGCGGGATCGGCGTCGCGCTCATCGAGAGCACGTCGACCGAGGTGCGCATCCGCTTCATCTGCTCCTTGTGCTCGACGCCGAAGCGCTGCTCCTCGTCGACGATGATGAGGCCGAGGTCCTTCATCCGGATGTCGGGGTTGAGCAGGCGGTGGGTGCCGACCACGATGTCGATCGAGCCGTCCTCGAGCCCGGCGACGACCTCCTTGGCCTCCTTGTCGGACTGGAAGCGCGAGAGCCCCCTGATCACGACCGGGAAGCCGGTCATCCGCTCGGAGAACGTCGACAGGTGCTGGGTCACCAGCAGCGTTGTGGGCACCAGGACGGCGACCTGCTTGCCGTCCTGGACGGCCTTGAAGGCCGCGCGGACCGCGATCTCGGTCTTGCCGTAGCCGACGTCGCCGCACACGAGGCGGTCCATCGGCACCGTGCGGCGCATGTCGGCCTTCACCTCGTCGACCGTGGTGAGCTGGTCGACGGTCTCGGTGAACGGGAAGGCGTCCTCGAGCTCGCGCTGCCAGGGCGTGTCGGGGCCGAAGGCGTGACCCTGCGTGGCCTGGCGTGCGGCGTAGAGCTTGATCAGCTCGGCAGCGATCTCGCGGACCGCACGCTTGGCCTTGGCCTTGCGCTTGGTCCAGTCGCCGCCGCCGAGGCGGTCGAGGCTCGGGTTCTCGCCGCCGACGTAGCGGGTGACCTGGTCGAGGGTGTCGGCCGGGACGTAGAGCATGTCGTTGGGGCCGCCGCGCTTGCTGGGTCCGTACTCCAGCACGAGGTACTCACGGACCGCGCCGCCGATCTCGCGCTGCCGCATCTCCACGAAGCGGCCGACGCCGTGCTGCTCGTGGACGACGTAGTCGCCGGCCTTGAGCTCGAGCGGGTCGATCTGCCGCTTGCGGCGCGCGGGCATCTTGCGCATGTCGCGGGTGGAGGCCTTCTGCCCGGACAGGTCGTCGCCGGTGAGGACGGCGACCTTCGCGACCTCGTCGACGAGCCCGTGGACGAGGTGGCCGCAGGTGACCGTGACGACGGCGGGCCCGGCGGTGTCGCCCTCCTCGACGACGCGCGCGGCGATGTCGTTCTCGCCGAGCAGCTCGACGAACCGGTTGGCCGGGCCGTGGCCGGCGTGGACGACGACCACGTCGAGGCCGTCGGTGACCCACGAGCGGATGTCGTCGACGGCCTTCTGAAGGTCGCCGCGGTAGGCGTCGGCGGCGTGGGTGGACAGCAGCCGGCTCGGCACGCCCGCGTCGGCGGCGACCGGGCCGTCGGGCTCGTCGGCGATGCCGAAGGGGCTCACCGACCACCAGGCCAGGCCCAGGCCGAGGGCGTGCTGGCGCACGTCGGCGATCTCGCGGTAGGACGCCGCACCCAGGTCGATGGGCGCGGTGCCGCCGCCCGCGGCCGCGGCCCAGGACGCGCCCAGGAACTCCTCGCTGGTCGCGACGAGGTCGTGCGCGCGGGTGCGGGCGCGCTCGGGGTCGAGCAGGAGCACGGTGGTGTCGGTGGGCACCAGGTCGACGAGCAGCTCCATCGAGTCGACCAGGGCCGGGGCCAGCGACTCCATGCCCTCCACCGCGATGCCCGCGGCCATCTTGTCGGTCAGCTCGAGCAGCTGCGGGTGCGCCTGGCCCAGCGCGGCGGCCCGGCGGCGGACCTCCTCGGTGAGCAGCAGCTCGCGGCAGGGGGGCGCCCACAGGCGCTGCACCGTCTCGAGGGTGCGCTGGTCGGCGACCGAGAAGGCGCGGATCTCCTCCACGTCGTCGCCCCAGAACTCCACGCGGAGCGGGTGCTCCTCGGTGGGCGGGAAGACGTCGACGATGCCGCCGCGCACGGCGAACTCACCACGGCGCTCGACCATGTCGACCCGGGTGTACGCCGCCTCCGCGAGGCCGCGCACGACGTCCTCGAGCGGGCGGGAGTCGCCCGGCGCCAGCTCGACCGGCTCGATGTCGGCCAGGCCGGGGACCTGCGGCTGCAGCAGGCTGCGGATCGGCGCCACGACCACCTTGAGCGGGCCGTTGGCGGCGTCGGTGCCGGGGTGGCGCAGGCGTCGCAGCACCGCCAGCCGCCGCCCGACCGTGTCGCTGCGCGGGCTCAGCCGCTCGTGCGGGAGCGTCTCCCAGCTCGGGTAGTAGGCGACGCTGTCGCGGTCGACCAGGTCGGCGAGCTCCTCCACCAGGTCCTCGGCCTCGCGGGAGGTCGCGGTCACCGCCAGCACCGTCCGGCCGCGCTCGACCAGGCCGCCCACCACGAACGGCCGCACCGCGGTGGGGCCGGTGAGGTCGAGGGCGGACTCGAGCGCGGCGTCGGCGAGCGCCCCGCCCAGCTCGGGCGCGGTGGCGAGGCGCCGGGCGACGGCGGTCAGCGGGGTGGCGGGCACCGGGGATCCCTTCGAGAGCACGCGGAAAGCCCCCTGTCGTCGGGCGGCTGGGGGAGGGTGAAAGTCTACGGGGGCTGCCCGACACCGGGTCGTACGGGGAAGTGTGGGGTTTGCGCCGTGCGTCGCGGGGGTAGCAGGCACCAGACGGCTCGTGGGAACCACGGACCGACCATGCACTCATCCTGAGAGGAACAACGGGGACATGCGCATCACGCGTCTCATCGCCGGCACCGTTTCCGCCGGCCTGCTCGGCGTCACGCCGCTCGCCATCCAGGCTCCGGCCCACGCGGACGGGCAGACCTACACGCCGGTCGTCAACGTCAAGCTCAACATCTCCGACTCGCCCTACGAGGCGCCCTACATGGCCGGCGGCGGGTTCTACGTCAGCGGCGACATCACCGACCCGAGCGGTGTCGAGCACCCGAGCGGCGGCCAGGCCCTGCTGCAGGTCTCGACCGCCTCCAACCCGACGTGGACCACGATCGCCACCGACGACTCCCCGGGCTTCCTGTTCTTCGACGGCGGCTTCACCTTCACCGAGAACGCCCAGTACAAGGTCGTCTTCACCGGCTCGACCGCGCAGGGTTCGTGGGACGACAGCTACGTCGCCGGCGAGTCCGTCGCCATCGCCGCGCCGGTCACCCGCAAGGTGAAGATCAGCAACCCGAAGGGCACCGTCCTCAAGGGCAAGATCACGCCCGGCTACGGCAAGAGCCCCATCAAGGTGCAGAAGAAGGTCGGGAAGAAGTGGAAGAAGTTCCGCACCTTCAAGACCGACAAGAAGGGCGGCTTCCGCTTCAGCCTCCCCGCCCCGAGCCGCGGCAAGTGGATCTGGAAGGTGACCGTCCCGGGCAACAAGAAGTACACCGCCTGGACCAACGCGTACACGACCTACCGCTGAGCCGCAGCGCTCCGCACGCAGCACCAGCGCACGACCTCACGGCCGGTTCCGCCCCTCTGGGCGGAGCCGGCCGTTCGTGTCCCCGGCTCGTCGTAGGGTGGGCACGAAGACCCCGAGGAAGGAACGTGCATGACCGCTCGACGCGCTGCCGCGTGGCTCACCGTCGGCGGGCTCGCCCTCCTCCCCCTCGCCCAGGCGGTGCCGACCGCGGCCGGCACCGCGGTCTCGACCACGACCAGCGCGGTCCCGGACGAGACGGTCGTCGACTACGGCGAGACCGTCGACGTCGCGGTCGACGTGTCCACCTCCGACGACGACGCGCTGACCGCCGGCACCTCGACCCTCTTCGCCCGCCCGGCCGGTGCCACCCGCTGGCGGGCGGTGGAGACCACGTCGTCGGCCTCCTTCGACTTCTTCGCCGTGCGGCCCCGCGCGACGACCACCTACAAGGTCGTCTACCACGGGTACTCCACGACCTCGGCCACCGAGCAGAGCTTCGCGCCCAGCACGTCGAGCACCTTCACGGTCGAGGTCGCGCGCACCATCACCTACCCCGCCGGCGGCTTCGACATCTCCGGCGTGGTGCGACCCGACTACGCCGGGCGTCCGATCGTGGTCAAGGTGTCGTCGGAGCAGAGCGGGGGGTTCCGCCGCTACACCCGGATCCGCACCGACACGACCGGCGCCTACCGCATCTCGCTCCCCCGCCGCAGCGGCGAGTGGTTCTGGTCGTTCGTCGTCAAGGGCGACGAGCGCTACCTCGGCACCCGCTTCAAGTGGCGCACCTGGGCCTCCTGACGCGTCAGTCCACCGCGGGTCCGGCGTCGACCTCGGCCTGCGAGCGCAGGATGCAGAACTGGTTGCCCTCGGGGTCGGCGAACACCACCCAGCCGGTGCCCGGGCCGTACTGCCCGCGCTGGTCGGCGACCTCGGTGGCGCCGAGCGCCCGGACGCGCTCGACCTCCTCGTCGCGGGTGCCCTCGCGCGGGCGCAGGTCGAAGTGGATCCGCTTCGCCGGGAGCTCGGTGTCGGGCACCTCGATGAACAGGACGTGGTGGCGGGTCTCCGGGTCGAGGATCATGCACTCCTCGTGCCCCGGGAGGTTGGGGTCGTCGTCCACGTCGACGTAGCCCAGCAGCTGCTTCCACCACTCGGAGAGCTCGTAGGCGTTCGTGCAGTCGACGGTGGTGTGCGAGACGAAGGAGGTCATGGGTCCACGCTGGCGGGGCCGACCGCTCGCGGGCAAGGCAATTGCGCCGGGTTGCCCTCCGCAGGCGTGCGTGGCACCGTCGGGCCTGCCCCGACAGGGGGCACCCGACGAGGGAGCCGTACCGGGACTGCGACAAGACGGCCGTCGAGGAGACCACCATGGCCTGGTTCGTGCTCGTCCTGTCCGGCGTCCTGGAGGCGGTGTGGGCCACGGCCCTCGGCCGCTCGGACGGCCTGACCCGCCCCGTGCCCGCGGTGACCTTCGTGGTGGCGCTCGGCCTGAGCATGACGGGCCTCGGCTACGCGATGCGCACCCTGCCGGTCGGCACGTCGTACGCCGTCTGGGTCGGGGTCGGTTCGGTGCTGACCATCGTCGTGGCGGCGGCCACCGGCGCAGAGTCGATCTCGGTGGCGAAGGCCCTGCTGCTGGCCGGGCTGGTGGGGTGCATCGTCGGGCTCAAGCTGGTGCACTGAGCCCGGGTCGGCGCCCGTCTGCCGGGTGGGCGTCAGTCGGTGCCGTGGCTGCGCACGAAGGCCACGATCGCCTCGGCGAGCTCGGGGCGGCACACGATGAGGTCGGGCAGCGAGGTCTCGTCCTCGTTGTAGACCAGCGGCGAGCCGTCAACGCGGCTGCAGTGCAGGCCGGCGGCGCGGGCGACGGCGACCGGGGCGGCGTTGTCCCACTGGTACTGCCCACCGGCGTGGACGTAGGCGTCGGCGACGTCGCGCACCACACTCATCACCTTCACGCCCGCGCTGCCCATCGGGACCAGCTCGGCGTCGAGCTCGGCGGCCAGCGCCTCCACGAAGGCCGGCGGGCGGCTGCGGGAGACCGCGATGCGCGGGCGCTCGGAGGTGCGCGGCGGGACGACGCTCGGGCGACCCGTGCTGAACGTCTCGCCGAGGGCGGGCTGAGCGACGGCGCCTGCAGTGAGCTCACCGTCCTCCCACAGGGCGACGTGCACCGCCCAGTCGTCGCGCGGCGGCTCGGAGAACTCGCGAGTGCCGTCGAGCGGGTCGATGATCCACACGCGCTTCGCGCTGAGGCGCGACTTGTCGTCGGCGGCCTCCTCGGACAGCACGGCGTCGTCGGGGCGGTGCAGGGTGAGCACGCGGTCCAGCTCGGCCTGCGCGGCGGCGTCACCGGCGTCCTTGAGGGCCTTGCCCTCGAGGCCGTCGGCCTCAGCACCGGCGCGGACCTCGAGCAGGACGGTGCCGGCGCGCTCGGCGGCCCAGACGGCGAAGGCGTGGTCGTCGAGCGTGGTGGGATCGATCATGCGCCGGATCCTAGCGGCGCCCCGAGCCCGCCGAAGGCCCCCGTCCGGGGCGAGCGGGGCCGTGGCACCAGGTCGGTCGCCGGTTCGGCCTCGGTGTCGGCGCCGACCTCGTGGACCTGGCGGAGCATCGCCACCGCCTCGAGCTGGGTGCGCGCGCCGAGCTTGCTGCGAAGCGTCTTGACGTGGCTGCGGACCGTGCCGTCCGCGATCCCCATGACCGCGGCCACCTCGGGAACGCGGCGCCCGGAGGCGAGCAGCTCGAGCACGCGGAGCTGCTGACGTGACAGGCCGCGCATCTGTGCGACCAGGTGGTGCCTCTTGTCAAGGGCCGCCGCCCAGTCCGCCCGGAGCGCCCTTCGGCGTTCGGCGTCCATCAAGGCCTCCCCCGCGACGAACCGCTCGACCATCTGCGCGAGCTGCCCCACCGAGGTCGTCAGGGTCACCACGTCGACGGCACTGCCCTGCAGCAGGCTGCCCCACAGCAGGGCGTGCGGCTCCGAGGTGACGACCGCGACGCGGACCTGCGCGAGCGCGACGAAGCGGCTGACGGCCTCCACGACCTCGGGCCGGTCGACGCCGTCGAAGATCACCAGCACATGGCCGGGACCGGGGGCGTCAGGCAGCTCCGGGGAGTCGACATCGAGCTCCTCCCACGCGTGGAACTCGACGGGCGCACCGCAGGAGAGCAGCGCCTCGGCCACGGCCTGGGCCACCAGGTCGTGGGGAGAGACCACCCACGCGGTGGCCCGGTTCAGGGTGGGCCGCGCCGGGATGAGGGGTGCAGGGGTCGTCATGACACCTCCTTCGTGCCGCACCTGGTGGCACTCTCGCCGCTGCCGGGTGCGACCGGGTGGGGCCGTCACGCTTGTGCACCAAATGGGGGACAGCGCACATCGGGCCCCGGAGTCCCAGCAAGATCCCCGGGACGTCCGTCGCACGCTCGCGCGAGCACCCCTGGGGAGGGTGTCCTCGGCAAGTCGTGACGCGCTCTCGACCGCTGCTGGCCCCGTTCTGGGGTCGTCCTTGACCATTCCTGCCGGACCTCTAGAGAGTGCGGACCAGACCGGGGCTACCCCAAACGCGGTACGCCCCCACAATCGCTGGAACATCCCCATTTCAGGGGGTTCCAATCTGCACCGGGGAACGCGGGCCACCACCTCAGGGGACAGCCAGGGGAGATGGCACGGGAACCGCACACACTCCCCGGCAGCAGGACGTACACGGGTTTTGTCAGTGGGTGGGGGCAGGAAATGCAGGGGATCTCAGAGTCAGAGGTCGGCCCGCGGGTGGTCATGGCGACCACAGCCGCAGCCGGTCTCCTGGTGCTGGTCGGCGTCGCATCGAGCGGCGGGCACGCGTGGAACACGCTTCCGACAGACACGGCGTCGACGCCGCTGGCCGACGGCCTGCTGAGCGGCGCCTTCGTCGCCGGTGCCGTCGCTGCGGCGCTGGTGACCTGGCGGCGCCACGGTGGCCGCCTGGCCGGCTGGGTCGTGGGCACCGGTGCGCTGGTGGCCGCGCAGTCGCTGGCGGTGACGCTGCTGGCGCTGCAGCTGCCGCCGCCGCGCACGCACACCACGTTCGCGCTCCTCGTCGGAGCCGCCGTCGTCGGACTGGTGTGCGTGGTGGTGCCGCTGCTCGGCCTCGACCGCGTCGGCCACGTGGTCGACGACAGCTTCATCATCGGCCTCGGCATGGGACTGACGGCGGCGGGCTACCTCGTCCTCCAGTTCCCGATGTCGCAGCCGCCGCGCCCGCCGATGCTGGCCCTGGCGGGCGTCCTCGTCACGACCCACGTGGTGACGGCCGCCCTGGTGCTGCGGCAGCGCACGCTGCCGGCCCAGGCGCGGGCCCTCCTCGTGGTGACCGTCAGCGTGGTCTCCTTCGGCCTCGCGGTCCGCTGGGGCCTGGTGTCCGGCGGCGGGTGGGAGCTCGCGTCCGTCCTCTCGCGCGCCGCGGTCGGCGCCGCATGGTTCGGCACCGCGTGGTCGTGCCTGCAGCGCAACGCCGAGGAGGACGAGCGACGCACCGAGGAGATCAACCACGTCGTGTCCACCACCCGCGACCAGCGCGAGCGGATGCACGAGCTGCGCAGCACGATGGCCGGGCTGGTGAGCGGCTCCGCGCTGCTCGACAACGACGACATCCCGGCCGAGACGCGCGACCGGCTGTGGCGCTCGGTGCGCCGTGAGATGGACCGGATGGAGCGCCTCCTCGCCGGCCAGGAGCAGCCGGCGACCGTGATCGACCTCGACGAGGCCCTCACCGGCATCCTGGACCTGCAGCGCCTCAAGGGCCGCACGGTCGAGCTGCACTCCGAGGGCGGCAGCGTGCACGGGCGTTACGACGCGCTGGCCGAGGTCGTCAACATCCTCGTCGACAACGCGGTGACGCACGGCGGCACCGACACCAGCGTCGTGGAGGTGGTCCAGCACGACGACACCGTCGACATCCGGGTCACCGACTTCGGCAGCGGGATCGAGGAGGACCAGCGCGAGCGGATCTTCGAGTGGGGCGGGCGCGCGAGCGACGCACCCGGCGAGGGGATCGGGCTGCACGTGGCCCAGCGCCTCGTGGCCGAGGACGGCGGCTCGCTCGAGCTCGCCGAGGCGGCCGGTCCCGGGTCCTCGTTCGTCATCTCCCTGCCGGCCGCGCGCCGGTCGCCGGAGAACGGCGTGACCGTGGGAGGGGGCAGCCATGGCTGGGACGTCGCGCGCTGACCACCGGGTCCTCATCATCGACGACCACGTGCTGTTCGCGGAGTCGCTCGAGCTCGCGCTGTCCCTCGAGGGCTACGACGTACGTCGCCTCGAGCTGCCCGGGGAGGGAGGGTCGATGGCCACCATCCGGTCGCTGGCCCTGCGGGCCAACCCCCGCACGGTCTTCCTCGACCTCGACCTGGGCCGCTTCGGCGACGGGGTCAACCTCGTCGCCCCGCTCGCCAAGGCCGGGATCAACGTCGTGGTGCTCACCGCGTCGGAAGAGCTCGGGCGCTGGGGCGGGTGCATGCGGCTCGGCGCGCGGCGGGTGCTGCCCAAGAGCGGCGCCCTCCAGCAGGCGCTGGCGACGGTCCGCCGTCTCCACCAGGGCCTGCCGGTCGTCAACCGCGACGAGCTCGAGCGGCTGCTGGACGCGTGGTCGCGCGAACGTCGCGCCCACGACGACCTGCGCCGCCGCCTCGACCTGCTCACCCCGCGCGAGCGCCAGGTGCTCGGGGCCCTCATCGAGGGGCGCACCGTCCGGGAGATCTCGCACGTCAGCGTCGTCTCGGAGGCGACCGTCCGCACCCAGGTGAAGTCGATCCTCAACAAGCTGGAGGTCTCCTCCCAGCTCGCTGCGGTCGGCATGGCCAACCAGGTCGGCTGGCGGCTCGGCGCATGAGCGGCATCGCCGGCGTACGCACCTTCTCGGGCGCGGCACCCGCCGCGGCGACGCTGCGCGCCATGGCCGGCACCCTGCGCCACCGTGGGCCCGACGAGTCGGCCATCTGGGTCGGGCCCGACATCGGCCTGGCCCACGACCGGCTCGCGATCCTCGACGTCGCCCACTCCCACCAGCCGATGCCGTCGGTCGACGGGCGGTGGGTGGTGGCGCTGGACGGCGTCGTGACCAACCACGCCGCGCTCCGCGACCACCTCGACTACCCGTTCCGCACCGACGGCGACACCGAGGTGGTCGTGGCGGGGCTCTCGCTGGAGGGGATCAGCTTCGTCGAGCGGCTGCACGGGCAGTTCGCCCTGGTGGCGCACGACGCGCGCACCGGCGTGACCCACCTGGTGCGCGACCGTCTCGGCGTGCTGCCGCTGCACTACCGGCACGTCCCCGGCGGCGTGGCGTTCGCCTCGGAGGTCAAGGCGCTCCTCGCGATGGGCCCCCCGGCCCGGGTCGACGCGCGCAGCCTCGACGCCTACCTCGCCACCCGTGCGGTCCCCGCGCCCGACACCCTCGTCGAGGGCGTGAAGAAGGTCCGGCCCGGGCACCGCGCGACGATCATGCCCAGCGGCCACCTCGAGCAGACCTGCTGGTGGACGCCACCCGAGCCCGACCCCGAGGGGATCTGGAGCCCGGGCGACGCGATCGAGGCGGTGGGCGACGGGATCCGCGAGGCCGTCCGCGCCGCGCTGGTGGCCGACACCCCCGTCGGCGTCCACCTCTCCGGCGGGCTGGGCAGCGCCCTCGTCGCCGCCGAGGCCCAGCGCCTGCACGGCGACGCCGTCAGCACCTTCTCCGTCGCCCTCGACGTCCACCCGAACGACGCGATGGACCGGGCCACCCGCGCGGCCGCGGTCCTCGGCACCGACCACCAGCACGTCCTGCTCCCCGCGACCGCGTTCGAGGAGCAGTGGCACCGGCTGGCCTGGCACCGCGACGCCCCGCTGGCCGACCCCTCCGACGTCGCCGCGTACGCCCTGGCCGGCGCCGTGGGCGACCGCGTGCGCGTGGTGCTGTGCGGCGAGGGCGAGGACGAGCTCCTCGGAGACGTCGCGCACCCCCACCTCGCCCGGATCGCGGGCCGCACCTCCCTCCTCCCGGGCGCGGTGCGCTCCCGGGTCGACGCGCGCCTCGAGCGCGGCCTCGGTGCGGCGTTCACCGCCGCAGAGCGCCGGCAGCTGCTGGGCAGCGCGCCGCCCCCCGAGCGGGGGCCGGTCCCCACGCCGGGCGCGGACGCCTTCGACCGCCGGGTGCGCGACGACGTGCGCCACCTGCTCCCCGACGACGTGCTCGAGCGCGGCGACCGGATGTGGACGTCCGCGTCCGTGGCCTGGCGTCCCCCGCTCCTCGACCACCGGCTGGTCGAGCTGCTCCTGCGGCTGCCGACGTCGGTCAAGGTGCGGTCGGGCTCGGCCCGGTGGCTGCTGGCCGAGGCGGCGCGCCCGCTCCTGCCCGACGACGTCGTCGAGCACCGTCGTACCCCGCCCCCGCGGGTGCCGCTCGGCGCGTGGTTCCGGGCCGGGCTCGACGAGACCGCCCGGACCTGGCTCACCGACCCCGGCTCGTGGGTCGGCGGCACGCTCGACCGCGCGAGCGTGCGTCACCTCGTCGAGGCGCGCGAGCGCAGCCACCACCAGGACCTGCAGCTCTGGACGCTGCTCAGCCTCGAGATGTGGCACCACGCCTTCTTCGGCGCGGCGCCCGTCGTCCCGGCCCCCCGCGCGGCTGCGCGGGAGACGGCCCCGAGCGTCTCGCAGCGCTGATCAGCCGGCAGCGTCGGCGGGCGTCTGCCGCGCTGGCAGGCGCCTGCCGCGCCGGCGGGCGTGTGCACCCGGGAAAGGCACGGCGGTCGAGGTGGGGGAACCTCGACCGCCGCTGTGGTCCCCTACGAACGTCCGGGCGAGACGTGGGGTTCTCGCCGTCCCGCGGCCGTGAAGACCGGCGGCGGACAGGACGAACGCAGCGAACCCGTGGGGTGCACCTGTCGAGCGTAGGGTCGCCCGTCGATCCGTGCCCATCCCCCCGACTGGGTATGTCCCGTCGCGGCTGCACGGCTATCGCTCATATGCGGCATGCCCCGCAGGCCCTGTCGTTCCTAGGCTCGGAGCACCGGCGGCAGACGTCGTCGGCCGGGTCGTTTTCCGAGGGGTGGGATGGAATGACGCAGGCCCAGGTCAGGGTGGTCGCACCGGTGGAGGGCCTGCGCCCTGCGCCGATCCCGCAGCCGCGGACGTCGGTGGAGGTCGAGCTGCCGGACGTGCCGCTCCTCGCGCCCCCGACGGGTGTCGCCCCCACGACCGGTGTCCTCGGCGGCGACCTGCTGGCCCCGGCGAGCGGCCGGCCCGCGGCCGGCTGGACGATCTGGGTCGACGCGCTCCTCGCCTCCGCTCTCGCCGTGGGTGCCGCCGCGAGCGGCCGCGTGGCCGTCGAGCTCGCGCTGGTCTCCGCACTCGTGTGGCCGGTGCTGCTGTTCTCCGCCGGGCACTACCGGCGCTCCCCCCTCGGCCAGGACCGGATCGCCCGCGTCGGGCTGGTCCTCGGCACCGGCCTGCGCGGCGCCGTGCTGGCCCTGGCCGCGTCGCCGTGGCTGATGGCGCACGACCTCGTCGCGCTGGCCGAGCTGGTGGCGCTGTTCAGCGTCGCGAGCGCGGTCCCGTCGCTGTTCGTCGGCGTGCGCCGCCGCCCGCGCCTGGTCCTCGCCGGACGTCCGCGCGACGTCCGCGAGGCGATGCTCGAGCTCCAGGCCTACGACCGCCACGAGGTGGTCGCTGCCTGCCTGACCCGCACCTCCAAGGTGCCCCTCGACCTGCCGACCTACGTCGGCTTCGACTCCTCCTCGGCCGTCGCGGAGAGCCACGGCGCCGACGCCGTCGTCGTGCTGCCCGGCGCGCGGATGACCCACGCCGAGGTGAGGCGCCTGCACTGGGCCCTCGCCGGCGTCGGAGCCGAGCTCTACCTCGGCACCGGTCTGCTCGACGTGGAGCCCCAGCGCACACGCGTGGTCAGCACCGGGGGCATCGACGTCCTCCACATCACCCCGGCGGTCCTGAGCGGCCCGCGCCGGCTGCTGAAGGACGTCGTCGAGCGCACCCTCGCGCTCGTCGCGTTCCTCCTCGCGCTGCCGCTGCTCGCGGTGCTCTGCGTGGCGATCCGCCTCGAGACCCCCGGTCCGGCGCTGTTCCGGCAGGAGCGGGTGGGCCGCAACGGCGTCCCCTTCACGATGCTCAAGCTGCGCTCGATGGGGGTCGACGCCGAGGCCGTCCGGATCGGGCTGGCCGCCTCCAACGAGAAGGACGGCGTGCTCTTCAAGATCGCCGACGACCCCCGCATCACGAGGCTCGGCGCCAAGCTCCGCCGCTACTCCCTCGACGAGCTGCCGCAGCTGTGGAACGTCGTGCGCGGCGACATGTCGCTGGTCGGCCCGCGCCCGGCGCTGCCGAGCGAGGTCGCGCAGTACGACGTCGACCCCCGCCGCCGCCTGGTCGTCAAGCCCGGGGTGACCGGCCTCTGGCAGGTCTCCGGCCGCTCCGACCTGACCTGGGCCGAGTCGGTCCGCCTCGACCTGAAGTACGTCGACAACTGGTCCCTCGGCCTCGACGTGCGGATCCTCGTCCGCACCGTCCGCGCCGTCCTCGGCCACCGCGGGGCGTACTGACCCGCCTCCCCGACTGCACGCTGCGGCCCCCGCCGCCCACCTCCGTGGGCAGCGGGGGCCGCAGTCGTCGGCCCGCCACCCCGGCGGCAGGTCGACGTACGCCCAGCGGTGGCTGAGACACGTTCCGAGCCCCGAAAAGGTGGGTGGGCCACCGCCACCCGGCGGCAGGTCGACGTACGCCACCCAGCGGTGGCTGAGACACGTTCCGAGCCCCGAGAAGGTGCCTGGGCCACCGCCACCCCGGCGGTGGCTCAGGCAGGGCGCCGGCGGACATCGCGGAAGATCGAGGCCACCTGGTGGCTCGGATGTTCCGCGGTCCCGCCGAAGTCCCCGGACATCCGGGGACTTCGCAGAGCCGGACCTCCCGGCGGTACGCCGGCTGCACCGGGGGCGGACAGAGGAGGAGCCCGTCCCGGGGCGGGGACGGGCTCCTGGTCGGCCACGGTGACGGATCGGGGGCGTGCCCGCCACCGTGGACGTCGGGGTGGGGCTACCAGCCCCAGGACTCGCGCAGGCGGAGGCCGAAGGTGCTCTCCAGCGCGCTCACCTCGGAGTCGAGCTCGCGGCGCACGGTGAGCACGTCGCGCTGGTCGGGCCGGACCGCGGCCCGGTCGATGGGCCGGTAGAGCACCTTGTGCACCAGCGGTGAGCGCTTGACCGCGCCGACCAGGCGGGCGCCGTCGTGCTCGCGCACCCAGTCGGCGCCCTTGCGGACCGTGGCGGCGAGCACCACCGAGCGGGCCTTGGCGGCCGGCAGCTTGGCCTCGCGGTCCTTCTCGTCGAGCGGCTGGCGCGCGACGTCGAGGAAGTCGGTGACGCCGTCGAGGAAGCCCTGCGGGTCGGCCTCGAGGTCGTCGAAGAGCGCCACGTGCACGTGGTCGCGCGGGTAGAGCTCGAGGAATCGGTCGAGCCCCGTCGCGTAGCGCCCGTGCTCGAGGAGCTCGGGGCGGCTGCGGAGGGCCTCGGCGAAGGTGTCGGGGCCGATCCCGTGCTTGCGCATGTAGAGGTAGGAGGACCACGCGCGGTCGACCGGGTCGCGCAGGGAGACCATCACCTTCACGTCGCCGAGCGCGTCGTGGATGCGCTGGGCGGCGAGCGGGTGGAACAGGTAGTCCTGGCAGACCTCGCCGACGACCTTCTCCTCGCGCGCGTCCTTGAACTGCGCGGCGTACCAGTCGAGCCCGCGATCGTGGTAGCGGTCGAAGAAGTAGAGGTCCTTCGACGGCGTGAGGTAGACGTCGGGGTGCCTGAGGAGGGTCTCGTGCAGCCACGAGGACCCCGCCTTGTCGGGCCCGACGTACAGGAAGTTCGGCAACCGGCTCACGAGAGTCCCCTTCCGAATCGGCGTGCCATGGTGAGCATGCGCTGGTGGTCCCCCGGCCCGGCGACCGCGAGGGCGAGCCACGCGTGCGGGACGGCGGGGTGGCGGCGCAGGGCGCGCCCGGCGATGCGGGCGGCCGTACGACGCTCGCCCGCGTTGGCGCGGGCATAGGCGATCTGGCCGAGGATGCGGGCGTGCCCGCGCCGGTCGTCGCCGAAGTCGGGGTGCTTGGCCAGGAGGTACTCCAGGGCCGTCGCGGTGTTGACCCACCGGTCGCGGAACCACGACGGGATGTCCTTGCGGATGTCGGCCAGGGTCTCCGGGACGACGCCGACGCGGCCCACGCGGCTCGCGCGCAGCAGCCAGTCGTAGTCCTCGCCGTAGCCGTGGGGCAGGTCCTCGTCGTAGGGGCCGACGCTGTCGAAGGCCTCGCGGCGCATCATCAGGTTGGAGCTGTGCAGCTCCTTGACGCGGTTCTGCAGCAGCCGCTCGTGGCTCACCAGCTCGGCGGTCGCCGGCCACTCCACGTCGCCGCGCTCGCCGCCCATCAGCAGCCGGATGCCGGTGCCGACGACGAGCAGCGACGGGTCGGCGAGCAGCCGCTCGACCTGCTTGCGGACCTTGCCCGGCGCCCACAGGTCGTCGTCGTCGCAGCTGGCGACGAAGGTGCCGTGGGTGGCGGCGACCCCGGTGTTGCGGGCGCCGCACAGGCCGCGGGCGCGGGTGTTGACGGTGGTGCGGACCTGGCGGCCCGGACGCGAGAGCCCGGCGAGGCCGAGGTCCTCCGGCTCGCCGTCGTGGACGACGAGCACCTCCATCGGCCCCTCGTAGTCCTGGGCGACGATGGTGGCAAGCGTCTCGCGCAGCAGCTCGGGGCGTCCGTGCGTGGGGATCACCACGCTGACGAGCGGCGCTGTCGGGTCGGCCAGGGGTGCGGCGTGCTCTGCGGTCACGTCGTGGTCCTCCGTGTCGGGGCCGGTGCTGCCGCCACGGCCGCGGACGCGGCGTGCGGGGAGCGGTGGCCGGTGTAGCCGTAGTCGAGGAGCAGGGGCAGCGTCAGGCCGGTCACGACCGCCCGCGCCCCGGCGGGCATCTCCTCGGCCCACGCCTGGTCGGGCCGGAGCCGGACCACGCCGGAGCGGAAGCGCGAGGGGTTGCCGGACAGGCCGTGGCTGGGCTCGAGCAGGATCGCGCCGTCGTCGACGGCGGGAAGCTGCTCGGGCGACAGCGGCAGGCCCAGGGCGGTGGTCGCGTCGACGAGCGAGGCGACGGGGTGGGCGACGAAGTCCTCGTAGCGCAGCCGCGCGGTCGGTACGCCGCCCCAGCGCGCGATCGAGGCCATCTCCAGCTGCAGGCCGCTCCACTGCGCGGCGGCGCGGTGCGCCGGGATCCGCCACATCTGCTCCTCGCCACCCACGTCGTGGGGGCGGGAGACCTCGCGCTGCCACGACCAGGCCACGGCCCGCGGGTCGCGCACGATGTTGAGCACGCGCAGGTCGATGTCGGGCGAGCCGGCCAGCGCCTGTCCCAGCGCCGGCCCCTTGGAGGCGTCGACGACCACCCGCGAGCCGGTCACCTCGGCGACGGCGCGGTAGATCGCGGCGTAGTCGGCGCGCAGCGAGGCCAGCGCGGCCGACGGGGCCGACGTGCGCCGCGGGCGCGGCAGCCCCGGCAGCAGGGCCGGCAGGTGTCGCTGGCGGGCGGCGGCGCGGTGGGCGGTGCGGATGCGCTCGAGGACCTCCTCGGTCCAGCCGCCGAACGCGACCTCGCCGACGCTGGTCCACACCGGGCAGACCGAGAAGCGCTCCCCGCAGCCGCACAGCTCGTCGTGCGGGGCGACCGAGCGGGCGAGGTCGACGACCTCGCCGACGTTGACCCAGCCCGGGACCGCGCCCAGGACGCGCTCGACCAGGGTCGAGCCGGAACGGCCGAAGCCGCCGAGGTAGACGACGCTGACGCGTCCGGACCGTGCCCCCACCGCCCTGCTCCTACCGCTCGCCGGTCGGCAGCGCCGCCCGGCTCCGTCGGGGGCGCGGGATGCGGGGAGGCCGTCCGGCGGCGAGCTGGTCGAGCTCGCGAGCGGCGAGCGCCAGGGCCTCCTGGCGTGCGCGGTGACCGAGGTCGCCGGCGAGGCCGGCAGGCCCGAGGAGCAGGGTCGCCTCCACGTCGGAGAGGAAGCCGGCCAGGTCGGTGACGTGGCGGACGACGCCGACCTCTCCCACCACCGTGGCGAAGCGCTGCTGGTGGTCGTCGACGTGCTCGCCCAGGCGCGGGTCGCGCGGGACGCAGAGCGGGACGTGCCCCGCGGCCCGCGCGTCCATGATCGTGCCGGGCCCGCCGTGGCAGACCACGACGGACGCCTCGCGCACCAGGGCCTCGAGGACGTCGTGGGCCAGGAAGGGGTGGCCCTCGGCGACCTGCGGGGCGGGCGCGGAGCCGTGCTGCACCACGAAGCGGACGTCGGGGCGCCGGGCGGCGGCCGCGTCCATCCACTCCACCAGGCGCGGGAACGGGTGGTGGTCGGTGCCCGCGAGGGCCAGGACGAGGGCGCTCACAGCAGCGGTCCGACCAGGTGGGCGTCAGGGTAGAACTCCAGCTGGCTCTGCCACTGGACCAGGCGCCGGGTGGTGAAGGGGCCGCACAGGCGCCCCGTCATGGTCGGGGTGTCGACCCGGTCGTAGACCTCGATGAAGACGGTCGGGATGCGCATCATCCACGCGAGCACGAAGAACGGCACCGCGACGCCGGCGCCCGCGCTGACCACGAGCGCGGGCCGCTCGCGGCGCAGGACGTGGAGCGCGAGCACCGTGTTGCGCAGCAGGTTGGGGACGTTGCGGGTCGTCGGGTGGTGGGAGGCCTGCAGCCGCTCGCCCTCGAGCCGGTCGAGGACGTCAGGGGTGGCCGGGCACACCCACAGCCGCTCGCGTCCCTCCCACCAGGGCCGCAGCGCCAGCAGGTGCGCGAGGTGGCCGCCCTGGGTGCTGACCATCAGCACCGGGCCTTGTGGCGTCGCTTCGTGCTCCATGCCGTCAGGTTGGTGCACCGGCGCCCCGGACGACCCGGTGCGGGTCCGGGGATCCCCCATATTGAGGGTATGCAGGCAGCGCCCCGCTGGGGCCGCTCGCGCGGGCGGCGCGACGTACCTAGTGTCGAGGCATGGACTGGGGCACCGAGATCGGACGGCGCCGCCTGCTCGGCCTCGGTGCCGGGATGGCGGTGGCCGCCGTCGCGTCCTCGTGCAGCCGGACCACGTCGGCCGTGCCGGCCACGGTCACGCCCGAACCGACCCGCACCCGCGCCCCCTCGCCGTCACCCGCCGAGGCCCTCTTCCCCGGACAGCCGCCCGCCGGCGAGCTCTACTACGGCGCGTCCGTGCCGTTCCACCGCTCGCTCACCGGGTGGGAGGCCGAGCTCGGGACCCCGCTGGCGCTGAACCGCTCCTACTTCACCCCGCAGCGCAACGAGGCCGCCCAGCTGGTGGCGCGCTGCCGCGACGACCTCGCGCACGGGCGGCTCCCCCACGTGTCCACCAAGGCCGACGGCACCTGGGCCGACGTCGGCGCCGGCCGGCGCGACGCGTGGCTGGCCTCGATGCTCGCCCCGCTCGGGGCGCTCGGCGGCACGGTCCTGTTCACGCTGCACCACGAGCCGGAGAACGACGCGGGCGCGCCCGGCATGATGCCGGTCGACTTCACCGCGATGCAGCGCCGCGCGATCCGGATGGCGGCCGACCTGGCCCCCGACGTCGTCATCGCGCCGGTGCTGCAGCACTGGACCTTCGACCCCTCGCGCCACGACGTCGACCCGGGGCGCTGGCTGGTCCCCGAGGCGGCCGTCGCCGGGCTCGACGTCTACAACCCCTGGTCACCGGTCAACCGCAAGGAGTGGCGCAGCTTCGGCAGCAAGATGGACGAGGTCCGCGGCTGGTTCGAGGGCGTGCCGCTGGTGATCGGCGAGTACGGCTGCCGCGAGGACCCGGACAACCCGGGCCTGGCGGCGCAGTGGATCCGCGACGCCGCGACCTACGCCCGCGAGCACGGCATCGTGTCGATGTCGTACTTCAACTCCAGCCTCAACTCCCCGGAGGGCTCGTGGGAGATGACGCCGGCGATGGAGACCGCCTTCGCCGCCGAGCTGGCCTCCGACTGGGTGGCCCGCCCGGCCTGAGCGCCGCGACGGGCGTCTGGTCAGGGGCGCGGGTCGACGTCGATCACGACGTCGTCGATCTCGCCGTGGAACTGGTCGTCGTGGTCGCCCACGCCCGGGCTGCCGATGCGCACCGGGAGACCGGTGTGGACCGAGCCGGTCACGACCGGCTTGCGGTGCACGTCGCCGTCGACCTCGATGCTCAGCACGTCGGCGTCGCGGCGGCAGACCACCCGGTGCCAGGCGCCGTCGGAGACCGAGGTGCTGGAGCGGATCTTCACGATCTCGCCCTCGGCCCGCAGGATGCAGCTGGGCAGGCCCTCCTCGCCGTCGACCTGGAGCTTCCACTGGTCGCCGTCGGAGCCGTAGCGGCCGCTCTGCACGACGTTGGACCCGGCCGACGTCTCGTCCGGGGGGAGCCGGACGCTGGCGCCCCAGCTGAAGGGTGCGTCCCCCGGGTCGAGCGACGGGTCGGTCGGGACCTCGACCAGCGCGCGCGGGCAGCCGGTGGCGTCGGTGCAGGTGCCCGGGAACGCCACCGCCCCGCCGCGGCCGGTGCCGCCGGCGACGTCGCGCACCTCGCCGCCGTTGGCGGTCACGACCCGGCCGGTGATCAGCCCGCCCTGGGCGTCGCCGTACTCCGGCGAGCCGTCGAAGCCGGCCTGCACGTCGTCGAAGGACAGCCAGAGCTCCGCGCCTGCGGTCGCGACCGCGGGCGCGGGCGCCTGCGGGACCGACGCGCGGGTGCCGGTCGTGGTGCCGGACGCCCCGCACCCGACGGCGAGCAGCGCCAGCGCGACGAGCGCCGGGATCGTCGTCGGGGTGCGCGTGGAGGTCCTCACCGGACCAGCGCACACCATCCGCCACCCCTCCGGGGCGTGCCCCGCACCCCGGCTACCCCGAATTGGGGATGCCCGCCGACGGCGGCCGAACGACCCCCGTCGGCCGCCTAGCGTCAGTGCTCCGGCCCCCTGGGGGACCGGGTGGGGCGCAAGACAAAGGGGCGTGGGGATGAAGGTCCTCTACATCGTGGGCGTGGGCAGGTCTGGCAGCACGCTGCTGGAGCGGGTCCTGGGCGCGCAGCCGGGCTGGGTCAACGCCGGCGAGCTGAACGCGCTGTTCTCCCGCGTCGCCCGCCAGGACCAGCGCTGCGGCTGCGGCACGCCGTTCTCCGAGTGCCCGTTCTGGGTCGGGGTCGGCGCGCGCGCCTTCGGCGGCTGGGACGAGGTCACCGAGCAGGTGTCGCGGCTCCAGCCCCGGGTGGTGCGCCAGCGCTACGTCCCCCGGCTGCTGTCCGGGGCGATGGCGCCGGCGGCGCGGCGCGAGCTCGACGCCTACCTCGACGTCCACGCACGGCTCTACCGCGCGCTCGCCGAGGTCGCCGGCGCGGAGGTGGTCGTGGACGCCAGCAAGTCGACCGCCCAGCTCTTCGCGCTGCGCCGCATCGAGGGTCTCGACCTGCGCGTGCTCAACCTGGTGCGCGACCCGCGCGGCGTGGCCAGCTCGTGGAGCAAGTCCGGCATCCGCAAGCCCCAGTCGCGCGACGGCGAGTCGATGGGCACCTACTCCCCGCACCGCCTCGCGGTCCTCTGGGCCGCGCTCCAGGCCGAGTCGTCGGTCCTCGGGTCGGCCGCCGCCCACGCCACGCGCGTGCGCTACGAGGACCTGGTCGCCGCGCCCCGCACCACGGTGGAGCGCGCGCTGCGCGAGGTCGGCCTCCCCGCCGGGCCGGGTGCCCTCGACCACGTCGGCGACACCAGCGTCGACCTCGGGCCCAGCCACGGCGTCGCCGGCAGCCGCACCCGCTTCCTGCACGGTCGCATCGAGCTGCACCTCGACGACGCCTGGCACACCGCGCTGCCGCCGGTCTCGCGCCGCGTGGTCACCGCCATCACGCTCCCCCAGCTCCTCGCCCACGGCTACGTCGGCAGCGCCGCGGCCCGTGCGGGATCGGGGTCGGGGTCCGGGACCGCGCGATGAGCGTCGCCGCCCTGGTCCCCGCGCCCCGCGTCGCGGCCCACGCCCGCGAGCGCCGGCTGCTCGGACCCGGCTGGCCGCTGGCCGTGCTCTACCTCGGCTTCCCGCTGTGGTGGGCGCTGGGCCTGGCGCAGCTGATCTTCTTCGTCATGGCCGGCGCGATGGCGGTCATCCTGCGCCGCAAGGGTGCGCTCGTCGTGCCGCGCGGGTTCGCGCTCTGGCTGCTCTTCCTGGTCTGGATGGCCATCGGCGTGCTGGTCACCCACGCCCAGGCGCCCGACACCGTTCCCGGCGGCGGGCTGGGTCGCGTCGCCGGCTTCATGGTGTGGGCCGGCTGGTACGTCGCGGTCACGATCGCGATGCTCTACGTCGTCAACACCGCGCGCGAGCTGTCGACCCAGCGCGTGGTGCGCCTGATGGCCTACATGTTCGTGGTGACTACCTGCTTCGGCGTGGTGGCGATGCTCGCGCCGACGCTGGAGTTCAAGTCGCCGATGGAGCTGGTGCTGCCGCACAGCCTCACGTCGAAGAACTTCGTGCGGACGCTGGTCCACCCCTCGCTGTCGTCGTCGAGCGACTTCCTGGGCTACGTCCAGCCGCGCCCGACCGCGCCGTTCCCCTACTCCAACGCGTGGGGCAACAACATCGCGCTCTACCTGCCCTTCTTCATCCTCGCCTGGACCGGCCGCGACGCCGGCTGGCGCCGCAAGGCCGCGCCGTTCGTCCTGCTGGCCGCGATCTTCCCGATCACGTTCTCGCTCAACCGGGGGCTCTGGATCTCGCTGGGCTTCGCCGCGGTCTACGCCGCGGTCCGGCTCGCGGTCAACGGCCGCTACCGCGCGCTCCAGGCCCTCGTGGCCGGCCTCCTCGTCGGGAGCATCATCTTCGTGTCCTCCCCGCTCTACGACACCCTCGTGCTGCGCGTGGAGACGCCGCACAGCAACGGCCGCCGCGCCGGCACCGCCGAGACGGTGGTGTCGGTGACCGCGCAGGGCTCGCCGTTCGTCGGCTACGGCACGACCCGCACCATGCAGGGCAGCTTCAGCTCCCTGGCCGGCGGCGAGACCGCCCAGTGCCACCAGTGCGCCGCTCCCCCGCTCGGCACGCAGGGCTTCATGTGGCGCCTCGTGCTCACGACCGGGTTCGTCGGCACCCTGTTGTGCCTGGCGTTCTTCGCCCACCAGTTCCTGCGCCGCGCGCGTGGGCCGGCGCCGGTCGACGTGCTCGGCTGCACCGTCCTGATCGTCACGGTGCTCTGCTTCTTCGTCTACGACTCGCTCGGCTCGGCGATGTTCACCAGCATGATCGCCGTCGGCCTGATGGCCCGCGCCGACCTGCGCCGCGACGACCGCGACGACACCGACGACACCGAGACCGCCGAGGCGCACGCCTCCGCCCGCACCCCGGAGGTGGTGGCATGAGCACCCCGACCGCGTCCACGACGTACGCCGCCGAGGTCGCGCGGCTGCTGTGGCCCGAGCCCTGGGACGAGCCGCGGGTGACCCGCAGCCGCCGTCGCGCTCCGGAGGGGCGCCGCGACGTCTACCTCTTCCCCACCGTCGGACGTCCGCGCCTGCTCGTCCCGGCCGACCTGCCCGGCTCGTCGGTGATGGTACGCCGCCTGGGCGGGCCCCGCTCCGGGCTGGCGCGCCCTGCCCGGCGGGTGCTGGAGGCCTCGCTGCGCACCCGCGCCTTCCCGCTGCTCGGCTGGCCGCGGCTCACGGTGCAGGGCGGCGACCCGGCCGCCGACTCGATCGAGCGCCACCTCTCCGAGAGCCTCGGCACCGAGGTGCGGGTCGGTGTCCTGCTCGGCACCCGGCGGGTCAACCAGAAGCCCGTGCTCCAGGTCTTCGGCGCCGACGGCGCCGTGCTCGGTTACGCCAAGGTCGGCCACAACGACCTCACCGCCGACCTCGTGCGGCAGGAGGCGGCGGCCCTGGTCTCCGTCGCGGCGCAGCAGCCCCGGACGTTCGTCGTGCCGGAGGTGTTGCACCACGGTCGCTGGTCGGGCCTCGAGGTGCTGGTGATGTCGGCCCTGCCCACCGGCACGCGCGCCGGCACCGCGCAGCGCGTCGCCGCTGCCCGCGAGGTCGCCGACCTCGGCGGCCGCACGCAGACCACCGTCGCCACCGGCGACCACCTGACCCGCCTGCTCGGGCGGGTCCTGGGCGTCGAGGGCGACGCACGCGGCGAGCGGGTGCTCGACGCGGTGGAGACGCTCGCCGAGCGGCACGGCGACGACGTCGTCGAGCTCGGCGGCTGGCACGGCGACTGGGGACACTGGAACATGGGCGTCACCGACGGCGTGCTGCACGTGTGGGACTGGGAGCGGCACGAGCAGCACGTGCCCGTCGGCTTCGACGAGCTGCACTTCGCCGCCCAGGCCGTGCGCCCCGGGCAACGCGCCGCCGGGCAGCAGGAGCGCGACTTCCTCGCCTCGGTCGACGGCCGCCTCGCCGCCCTCGGCGTGCCGGCCGAGCGACGCCGGCTCACCCTCCTGCTCTACCTGGCCGACATGGCCACCCGCTACCTCGAGGCGCTCGAGCACGGCGCCACCCCCGCCCTCCGGCTCCGCACCGACTGGATCACCTCGCTCCTCGAGGTCCAGCTGGGCGAGCACCGACCCGTAACGAACGGAGCACCATGACCATCCGACGCTCGATGCCCCACCCCGTCAAGACCGCCGGCCGGGTGCTGTCGGTCGGCGTGGGCTCGGCCACCTCGACCCACCGCCAGCTGCCGACGTTCATCCTCGTCGGCGCCCAGCGCGCGGGCACCACGTCGCTCTTCCGCGCCCTGATGTCGCACCCGCTGATCCACTCGGCGAACTTCCACAAGGGCGTCAACTACTTCGACGTGAACTACCACCGCGGGTTCGACTGGTACCAGGGGCACTTCCCGCTCCGCGCCTCGCTCAAGGCCCGCGCCCGCGGCGTCGAGGGCGACCCGATCACCTTCGAGGCGAGCGGCTACTACATGTTCCACCCGTGCGCACCGGCGCGGATGGCCGAGCACCTGCCCGACGTGCGGGTCCTGGCGATGCTGCGCGACCCCGTCGAGCGGGCGTGGTCGGCCTACAAGCACGAGCACGCGCGCGGCTTCGAGACCGAGGAGTTCGAGCGGGCCCTCGACCTCGAGGACGAGCGGCTCGAGGGCCAGGCCGAGCGGATGCTCGCCGACCCGCTCTACCAGAGCGCCAGCCACCGCCACCACGCCTACGTCCGGCGCGGTCACTACGCCGAGCAGCTCGAGCGGATCGGCGAGCACTTCCCGCGCGAGCAGGTGCACGCGGTGGAGAGCGAGTCGTTCTTCGAGCACCCCGAGGAGACCTACGCCGGCATCCTGGACTTCCTCGGGCTGCCCCTCGTCATGCCGGAGAAGTTCGACCGCTGGAACGGCCGGCCCAGCGCCCCGATGGCCGCCGAGACCCGCGCCCGGCTGCGCGCGCACTTCGCCCCGCACGACGCGGCGCTGTCCGACATGCTGGGACGGCGCCTCGCATGGAGCTGACCGGCCCGGGGCTGCCGCTGGCGTCCGACTACGCCCGCTTCGTGCGCCGGCACGCCGCCCTGCTCCTCGGGCTCGTCGTCGTCGGCCTGCTGGCCGGCGCCGCCGTGGCGGCCGCGCAGCCCCGCGCCTTCTCCGCCAGCGCCTCGGTCGCGCTGACGCCCGTGCCGGTCTACGTGATGCCGACCGTCGACGAGCTCGCTCCGCCGGAGGTCAGCATCGACACCGACGCCCAGCTGCTGCGCAGCCCGGCGGTGCTGAAGGCCGTCGGCGAGGCCCTGCACGTGCCGGCCACCGACGCCGAGCAGCACCTGTCGGTGACCGCCTCCGCGGGCAGCCACGTGCTGCACGTCATCGTCACCGGCGCCGACCCGGACCGGGTGGCCCGCGCGGCCGACGCGGCCGCCGCCACCCTCCTCGACGTGCGTCGCGACGCCCTCGGGTCGCTGAGCAACGACCAGGTCCGGCAGCTGCGCTTCCTCGTGCTCGCGCAGGAGGCGCTGATCGCGCGCCAGCAGGCCAGGCGCGTCGTGGTCGCTGCGACCGACGACCTGTTCGCCGACCTGCAGGAGCTGCGCCTGCGCCTCGACGAGGTCCGCGACGCCCGCACCACCCCCGGCCAGGTCGTCGCCCCGGCGCCCGACCGGGCCGCCGCCGTCTACCCCAACACCGAGGTCCCGCTGACCTCCGGGGCAGCCCTCGGCCTGCTCGCCGGGTGCCTGGCCGGTGCCGCCGCGGACCGGCTGCGCGGACGCCTGCCGGCCGACCTCCCGGACCGTCTCCGGGCACGCCTCCCGTTCCACCCCGAGGAGAACGCACATGTCGCATGACCTCCCGCCCACGGCCCGCGCGCCGTTCGGCCGCGCACTGCGCCACCACGTCGCGCTGGTAGCGGTCCTGCTGGTGCTCGGCGCGGTCGGGGGCTGGCTCTACGCCGCCTCGGCCCCGGTGACCTACACCAGCACGACCCGGGTGCTCATCAACCCGTCGGTGGGCAACCCGTTCTCCTCGACCCCGTCCTCGGTGCGCCAGGACCAGGACACCAGCCTGGAGACCGAGGCGCAGATGGTGCGCTCCACCGAGGTGCTCGGCGCCGTGGTCGACCGCAGCACCGGCCTGACGGTCGCCGGCGTGGCCCGGCGCCTGCAGGTGAGCGTCCCGCCGAGCACGCAGATCCTCGAGATCTCGTTCTCGGCCGACGACCCGGAGCTGGCCCGTCAGGTCACCGACGCCGTGGCGAGCGCCTACCTGGCCAACCGCGACGCCCGCTTCAAGACCGTGCAGGACGAGCGCGTCGGGCGCCTGGAGACGCAGACCGTGCGCACCGTGGAGGACCTCCGCTCGGCCACGACCGCCGCGCAGAAGGGCACCGCCGCGCAGAAGGCGTTCAACAACGAGCTCGCCGACGCCCTGCGCAACGAGCTGGTCAACCTGCGCGCCCAGCGCACCGCGCTGGAGAACCTCACCGCCCCGGCCGGCACCGTCGTCTCGCCGGCCTCCCGCCCGGCGGGAGCGCCGCTGCTGACCACGCTGGTGCCGCCGGTCGGCGGCGCCGTCGCGGGCCTCGTCGTCGGCTGCCTGCTGGCCCTGCTGCTCGAGCGGGCGCGGGGCACGGTCCGCTCGGCCGCCGAGGTCCGCCAGGCCGGGTTGGTCGTCACCGCGGCGGTGCCCCGTCACCACCTCTGGCAGCGCCGGCGCCCCGAGGCCCGGCGCGAGCTCGTCGACGTCGCCGTACGACGCCTGCGCGCCACGCTCCTCGAGCTCGACCCCCGGCCCGACGTGCTCGCGGTGGTCGGGACCAGCCCGGACACTATCGACGCCAGCGCGGCGGAGGCGCTCGCCGGCAGCTTCACGCGGGCCGGTCACCGCGTCGTGCTCGTCCGGCCTGCGCAGGGCCCCGGTGACGGCGAGGTCGCCGTGGAGGAGCACGGGCTGGCCCAGCTGCTGCTCCACGAGCGGCTCGACGTGCACGACGTCCTGCGCCCGACGGTCGAGCCGCTGCTCAGCGTCCTGGACGGGGGCGGGATGGGCCCCGACAGCCGGGAGCTGCTCAGCGTCGAGCGGGTCCGCGGCATCCTCGCGCCGCTGGTCGAGGAGGGCCACGTCGTGGTCGTCCACGTGCCCGACGCCGACTCCCCCGACAGCGACGCCTACCTCGGCGCCGCCGACCTCGGCGTCGTCGTCGTCTCGGCCGGACGCAGCCGCCGCCGCCGGGTCGACGACCTGGCCCGGGCCGCCGCGCGGAGCGGCGCTCCGCGGGTGGCGCTGGTGGTGGGTCCGCGCGACCTCGAGCACCGCACGCGCCCGACCCGCGACGCCGAGGCGTCCACGAGCTCGACCACGACGCCCGGCACGAAGGGCGCGAGCGGCGCGGGAGCCAAGGACGTCAAGGACGTCAAGGGCACCAAGGGGGCCTCCGCGACGCCGCAGGACCCGAAGGCCCGGTCGGGCCGGTGAGCGCCCCGTCCGCGGCGCAGGACGCCCCGCCCCACGAGCACGCCGGCCAGCTCCAGCGGCTGGCCCGGCGCGGCACCGTCAGCGTCATCGGCGCCGGCTTCAGCGGGGTCTTCGGGGTCGCGCTGGTCGTCATCGTCACCAACGGCTTCTCCCAGGCGGTCGCCGGGACGCTGTTCGCCGCCACGGCGGCGTTCCTGATCCTCGAGTCGGTCGCGCTCCTCGGCACCGACACCGGCCTGGTGCGCTGGCTGCCGACGCACCTGGCGTCGGGGCGCGCCGGCGACGTCCGGCGCACGCTCGTCGTGGCGATGGCGCCGGTCCTGGTGTTCTCCCTCGTGGTGGGTGCCGCGATGCTGCTCGCGGCCCCGACCCTCGCGCCCCACCTCGTCGGCGACGAGCAGGCCGGCACCATGACCGGGATGCTGCGCGTGCTCGCGCTGGTCCTGCCCGTGGCGGCCCTGCACGACCTCGTCGTCGCCGCCACCCGCGGCGCCGGGTCGATGCGACCGACCGTCGTCGTGGAGAACATCGGGCGGCTCGGGCTGCAGGCCGTCCTCGTGCTGCTCGCCTGGGTCCTCGGGGGCGGCACGACGATGCTCGCCCTCGCGTGGGCCTTCGCCTACGTGCCGGGGCTGCTGGTCTCCTCCCTGTGGCTGGCCCGGCTCGTCCGCCGCCGCTCCCACGGGCACGCACCCACCGCCGGCTGGTCGGAGATCGCCCACGAGTTCTGGTCCTACACCGCCGCGCGCGGCATCGCCCGCGTCACCCAGACGGCGTTGAAGCGCTCCGACATCGTCATGGTCGCCGCGCTCGCCGGCCCGGCGGAGGCGGCCCTCTACACCGCCGCGAGCCGCTTCATCGTGCTCGGGCAGCTCTTCGTGCAGTCGGTCCAGCAGGCCCTCTCCCCGCAGATGAGCACGCTGTTCGCCCGGGGCGAGGACCGCGCCGCCAACACGGTCTTCCAGGCCGCCACCCGCTGGAGCATGATCGCGAGCTGGCCGCTCTACCTCGTCCTCGCCGCCTGGGCCCCGCTGCTGATGGAGGTCTTCGGCGAGGGCTACTCCGAGGCCTCGGAGGTCGTGGTCATCCTGTCGCTCACCATGCTGCTCGCGACCGCCTGCGGGCCGGTCGACTCGGTGCTGCTGATGGCCGGGCGCAGCTGGCTGAGCCTGCGCAACAGCGCGATCGCGCTCGCGGTCAACGTGGGCCTCAACTTCGTGCTGATCCCGCTCGACGGCATCCGCGGCGCGGCGACGGCCTGGGCGGTGGCCATCGTGGTGCGCAACCTGCTCCCCCTGCTGCAGGTGCGCCGTCAGCTCGCCATGTGGCCGGTCACCCGTCCTGCGCTGAGCGTCGGCGCCGCCGCCGTCGGGTGCTTCGGCCTGGTCGGGCTGGTCATGCTCGCGCGCGACCCCGGGCCGGTCGCCGACGCCTCGCTGACGGCCGTGGCCCTCGCGGCCTACCTCGCGCTCGTGTGGTCGTGGCGCGAGGTGCTGGGGCTGTCGGCGTTCCGGTCCGCCCTGCGCCGCCGTGAGCGTGCCCGCGCCCCGGGTCCCCGCCGGGTCCTGAGCGAGCCGCGCGACCCCGCGCGGAGTTCACCAAACGGGGGCTGGAGGGCCACCGGGAGTGCCGCCTACGTTGCGGGGAGCCCCGCGCCGGCGGGCCTCGACGCACCCCGGGGGGACACATGACCACACCCAGCAGGCTCGTGGCGGCGCTGACCGCGACGGCAGCGGCAGCCTCCGGCCTCGCGGCCGCGACCAGCGCCCCCGCGACGGCGGCCCCGACCGACGTCGTCATCAACGAGATGATGTTCCACGCCGTGTCCGACCTCGACGGCGACGACTACCTCGAGCTGCTCAACACCGGCACCGCCGCGGTGGACCTGTCGGGCTGGAGCTTCTCGGGCATCACGCTGGCGCTGCCTGCCGGCACCAGCATCGGCCCCGGCGCGTACCTCGTCGTCGCCAAGGACGCCGTCCAGTTCCAGGCCTCCTACGGCTTCGCGCCCGACGCCGTCTACGGCGGCAACCTCTCCAACTCCGGCGAGACCATCACCCTCAAGGACGCCACCGGCACCACCATCGACACCGTCGCCTACGGCGAGGCCGACCCCTGGCCGGTCAAGGCCGACGGCACCGGACCTTCCCTCGAGCTCGTCGACGCCACCCTCGACAACAACGACGCGCTCAACTGGGCGGCCGCCACCAACGCGTCCGGGCGCACCCCGGGCGCCGCGAACTCCGTGCGTCGCTCGGGCCTGGGCCCGCGCGTCACCGGCGTCACGCCGAGCACGACGACGCCCGCGGCGGGCGAGGCGGTCACCGTCACCGCCACCGTCACCGGCCAGACCAGCGCGACCCTGCGCTACCGCACCGACTTCGCCGCCGAGCAGTCCGTGCCCATGACCAGCACCGGCGGCGACACCTACGCCGCCAGCATCCCGGGCGCCGCGGCCGGACACCTCCTGCGCTACCGCGTCGAGGCCACCAACGCCGTCGCCACCACCCGCTCGCCCCGCATCGACGACACCGTGACCTACCGCGGCGTCGTGGTGCCCAGCGGGATCAGCAGCCCGGTCCCGCAGTGGGAGTGGTTCATCTCCCCCACCGACTACACCCAGCTGACCAGCAACCCGACGGCCGACCTCACCCGCTACGGCGCGATCGCCTACGACGGGCGCGTCTACGACAACGTCGAGATGAGGATCAAGGGCCACGCCTCGCAGACCGACCCGAAGGTGAGCTGGAAGTTCAAGACGCCCTCCGGCTACGACTTCGACCTGCCTGGCCTCTTCGTCGAGCCGGTCGACGAGATCGACATGCAGGCCGACTGGAGCGACCGCTCGCACGGCCGCGCGATCCTGTCGTGGGACGCCTACCGCCGCGCCGGCTTCCCCGACCACACCATGTTCCCGGTGCGCACGCAGCGCAACGGCGCCTTCCAGGGCCTCTACAACCTCCAGGAGACCTACGACGGCACCTGGCGCGAGCGCGAGGGCTTCGACGACGACCAGTTCTTCGAGGCCGAGACCAGTGCCTTCTCGACGCGCTCCATCACCACGCAGTTCTCCAAGAAGGCGCCTGACGAGACCGACTTCGCCCCGATCAGCGCGTTCGTCAGCGGTGTCCGGCTCACCGGCGCCGCCCAGCGCAGCTACCTGCTCGCCAACGCCGACATGCCGCAGATGATCAACTACGCCGCGGTCACCGCCATCGTCGAGCACCACGACTCCTCGTCGAAGAACTTCTACCTCGTGCAGGACTCGGTGACCGGTCGCTGGCGGATCCTCCCGTGGGACCTCGACCACACCCTCGGCAACGGCTGCTGCAACGTCGAGAGCACCTTCGTCACCCCCGCTGAGCCGGGCGACAACACCAGCGCGCTGATGCGCGCAGTGCTGGCCGACCCCACGTGGCGCGCGATGTACTTCCGCCGGCTGCGGACGCTCGTCGACGACCTGCTCGCCCCCGGCCGGATGGAGGCGCTCTACGACTCCCGCCTCGGGCCGGCGCAGCCGGTGGCCGCCCTCGACTACGCCGCGTGGCCCTACCCCGGGAGCCCGGTCGACTACCCGACCTTCCGCAAGCGGCTCGTGAACGACCTCAACGCCCGCCGCACCGTCTTCGCGACCGACTCGCGCGTGCCGCCCGCCCAGGCCGCGGCTCCCGCCGTCGTGATCGACGAGGTCCAGCACGCCCCCGCCAGCGGTGACACCGCCGGGTTCGTGGAGCTCTACAACCCCGGCACCCAGGCCGTCGACCTGTCCGGCTGGCGCCTTGGCGGGTCCGCGACCGCGACCCTCCAGCCCGGCACCGTGGTGCCGGCGCGCTCGGCCCTGACCGTCGTCGCCTCCGACCCCTCCTTCCGCACCGCCTACGGCACCGGCGTGTTCGTGGCCGACCGCTACGCGGGCTCCCTCCCCGACGCCGGGACGCTGACCCTCACCCGCGCCGACGGCTCGCTCGCCGACACCGTCACCTACGGCGGCGCCGGCTGGCCGGTGCCCACCGCCGGGCAGTCGCTCGAGCTCCTCGACCCGGCCGCCGACAACGACGACGGCGCGTCGTGGGTCCTCTCCAGCGGCTCCGGCACCCCGGGGGAGCCGCGCAGCACGGGGCCGGTGGTCACCGCCCCCGGCGCGCCGGTGGTGGGCACCGCCACCGCCGGCAGCTCCAGCGCCACCCTCACCTGGACCGCCCCCGCCGACGACGGCGGCTCGGCGATCACCGGCTACCTGGTCCGGGTCGTCGACACCACCGGCACCCAGGTCGGCGCGCTGCGACCGACCGGCGCCGGCGCGACCAGCCTGACGGTCACCGGCCTCGCCAACGGCACGACGTACCGCCTGCAGGTCGCGGCGACCAACGCCGTCGGCACCGGGTCCTCCTCCGCGCTCTCCAACGCCGTGACGCCGTCCAGCGCCGCCACGGTGCCCGGCGCGCCCGTCATCGGGACCCCGGCCCAGGGCACGGCCGGCGGGACGCTCAGCGCCATCGCCCGCTGGACCCCGCCCACCACCAACGGCGGGTCCGCGATCACGGGCTACCGCGTGATCGCCCTCCGGATGAGCTCCGCGGACCCCGACGCCACCGTGCTGGGCACCCAGACCTCCCGGGTGCTCGGACCCAACGTCAAGCAGTACGACTACACCCTCGCTGCGGGCACCTACCGCTTCCAGGTCGTGGCGATCAACGCCGTCGGCACCGGCGCGCCCTCGGCACGCTCGGCCGCCGTCGTGCCGCGTTGACGCCGCTCCCGCAGTCCTCACCAGCGGGTTTCCCGAAATTTGACACCGCGGGTAAAGACTCCCGTACCGTTCTGCCGGTCCTTCGTGCGCGCCCCCACCCCCCGGGCGCGTGAGCGCCCCCACCCCGGCGCAGGGGACCCCTCGACCGTCCCCCGAAAGGTCCGAGCTCGTGCAGTCCCTGTCTCGTCGATCCCTGTTCCGGCTCTCCGGCGCCGCCGTCGGTGCTGCCGGCATCGCCGGAGGCGTCCTGCCGCCGGCCGAGGCCGCGCGCAAGCGTCGCAAGGTCCGTGCCTGGCTGTCCGCGAGCACCGTGGCGCCGGGCGAGCTGCTGACCCTCACCATCGTCGAGCGGCTCGAGCAGCCCCGCCGGATCCGGGTGAAGGACAGCAGCGGCCTGGTCTGGACCCGCGCCTCGCGCCGCCGCCGCTCGCAGGTCTGGACCGCGCGCCCGACCGAGCCCGGCAGCGGCGTGGTCACCGTCGTGGTCCGGCGCAAGGACGGACGCGTCTTCCGCCGGCACGAGGCCTACGAGGTGGTCGGCACCACCGAGACCCCCGTGCCCCTCACGGCAGCCCTCATCGGGATGAGCGCGCCCGCGCCGCAGTGGGGCCAGCGGGTCGCGCAGGTCGGCCCCGGCCTCGGCGCGCGGCGGATCTTCGCCGACCTCGCCGACGGCGCGGACAGCCAGATCCGGCTCGTGGAGGAGGCGCACGCGGCGGGCATGCTGCCGGTCATCTCCTACAAGGTCGGCGGCGACGTCGCCGGCGCGGTGGCCGGACGCTACAACGCCGTCGCCCAGCAGGCGGCGGCCCGGCTCGCGTCCTACGGGCTGCCCACGGCCGTGACCTTCTGGCACGAGCCCTACGGCGACATGACCGGCGAGCAGTACGCCGCCGCGAGCCGCCAGATCCTCCCCGCCTTCAAGCAGGGCCAGCTCAAGGTCGGCCCGTTGCTCAACGGCTGGCTGCTGGACAACCAGCTCGACACGTTCTCCTCGTTCTGCCCCGACGACCTGTTCTCGCTGTGGGACTGGTTCGGCATCGACACCTACGAGTCCGGCACCCTGGCGGCCCCCGGTGCGGCCAAGCCGGCCCAGCGCCTGCCCGCACTGTCGGCCTACGTCGCCTCGCGCGGCCACGCCACGATGCCGCTCGGCGTCGGCGAGTACAACGGCTACTCCGCGGCGACCATCGCTGCGGCGGGCCAGGCCATCCTGGACACCCCCCACGTGTGGTTCGGGTGCATGTGGAACTCCACCGAGGGCAAGGGCTACGTCCTCGAGGGCGAGCGCCTGGTGGCCTTCCAGCAGACGCTCGCCGTGGCCCGGGCCCGGCGGGCCCAGGGCCTCGGCGGACGCATCGAGGTCGCCGGACCCTGACCCCGGCCCTGGCTCTGGCTCTGGCTCCGGGGAGGCGTCAGCGGCGCCGGCCGCTGCGGACCCGCGCCGCGGCGAGCGTGCCGCGGAAGGCGGTCAGCCGGTCGCCGCTGAGGGCCACCCCCTTGCCGCCCGTGCTGTTCCACAGGCACCCGAACCAGACGTTCGACGTCCCGAGCAGGGCGTTGCCGGTGTCGGTGATCGTCTGGGCGCTGTAGCCGTTGTACTCGCCGACGCCGAGGGGCATCGTGGCGAACCCCCGCTGGGTGAGGAACGTCCGCGCGGCGCCGATGCGCGGTGCCGGCTTGGCGGCACCCGGGTTGCTCATCGTGCCGGACTCGTAGGTGTCGATGCCGAAGAAGTCCCACAGGTCGAGCAGCTCGGCGGGCGCGTACTGGGCGAACGTCGAGACCTGGCGGTCGAGCAGGAAGCCGTTGAGGAGCGGGCCCACCCGCAGCGTGGCGCCGCCGCGCTGGAGGATCGGGACGATCCGCCTCTGGGCGGCGACGTACTGCGCCGGCGTCATGTTGCCGTGCGGCTCGTGCCAGAAGGTCACAGCCGTGGGCTTGCCGAGGGCAGCGAGCTGCGCCGCCGCCTCCGCCGCCACGTCGTCGTACCGCCCGGCGAGGGTGTCGGCGATCGACCCGCCGGCCTTGTAGGACACGACCGGCAGCTGGCCGGCGGCGTGGGCGGCCCGCACCAGCGCCAGCTGCGACGTCGGTCCGCCGGCCAGGTCGGCGAAGATGCGGCGGGCGCCGAGGCCGGCGCCCACCTCCGCGGACCGGGTCGCCCACTGGCGGGCCGGGGTGCTCATCCCGATGAGCGGGACGACCCCGGCCAGGGCGGCCTCGACGCCGGGGTCGGTGCCGAGCTCGGTGCCGAGCTCCGTGCCCGGGTCGGTCGCGGGGTCGGTCGCGGGGTCGCCCGCGAGGACGGTGCCCGGGTCGGCGCCGGGGTCGGTGCCGGGGGCGGGACGCCAGGTCGTGGCGCCGGCGGGTGCCACCAGGGCGGACGCACCGGCGACTCCCGCGCCGCTGGCGCCGAGGAGCTGGAGGACATGACGACGAGAGAGGGGTTCCATGGGACCTTCCGAGGTCGGCGTGGCACGCAGCCGGGCGCGCGAGGGCACCGGCCGACCACGCCGCTGGGGGACGAGGGGCGAGACATCCCGAGACGGATGCCGGCTTGACGCCTCCACCGACGGATCAGTTCCCCCGTGCCGGTGGACGACTCACGCCAAACCACCGGCAGTCCACCCCAGCCCGACGAGGGCGTCAAGTCGCCGGGACCGGTCCGTGGGACGGCCCGGAGACGTCACCGGACGTGACCCGGGAGGGGTCACGTCCGGTGTCTCGGCGCGGGTCGCAGGCGGTGTCGCACGCGTGTGAACGGGCGTCAGCACAGCGTGCGGCAGGAGGGGTTCAGCGGCGTCCGCGGCGGCGAGCCCGCCTGGCGCGGGCCTTCTGCAGGGTGCCCTGGAAGGCGGACAGGCGGTCACCGCTGAGCTCGACGCCCTTGCCGCCGGTGGTGTTCCAGAGGCAGCCGAACCACACGCCGGGGGTGTCCATGAGGACGTTGCCGGTGTCGGTGATCGACTGCGCCGAGTAACCGTTGTACTCGCCGATGCCGAGCGGCAGGTCGACACCACGCTGGGCGAGGAACGCCTTGGCGGCGGGGATCCGGGACGCGGGCTTCACCGCACCCGGGTCGTCCATGGTGCCGGCCTCGTAGGTGTCGAGGCCGAACCAGTCCCACTTCCGCAGCAGCGCGTCGGGGGCGTACTGGGCGAAGAGGTCCGCCTGGCGGTCGAGCAGCCAGCCGTTGAGCAGCGGGCCGACCTTGAGCCGGCGACCGCCGCGCTTGAAGATCGGCACGAGGCGCATGCTGGCCGCGACGTACTGCTCGGGCGTCATGTTGCCGTGGGGCTCGTGCCAGAAGGTGACGGCCGTGTGCTTGTCGAAGGACGCCAGCCTCGCGGCGGCCTCCGCAGCGGCGGCGTCGAAGCGCCCGGCGAGGACGTCCTCGATCCGGCCGCCGGCCTTGTAGGAGACGACCGGGAGCTGGCCCGCGGCGTGTGCCTCGCGGACGAGGGAGAACTGGGAGGACGGGCCGGCGGCGAGGTCGGCGAAGATGCGGCGGGCGCCGATGCCGTCGCCGACGGCCGCGTGCTTGGACGCCCACTCCTCGACGGGGGCGCTCATGCCGATGAGCGGGACCCCGAGCCGGCTGATGCTCCGGATGCCGGTGCGCCGCCCCTGGCCACCTCCCTCCCGCCGGGTCGGTGCGGCCAGGCCGGCGGGGACGCC
>NZ_JBHLXH010000001.1:1188162-1272112 GCF_042432345.1 Nocardioides zeicaulis
CGGTGGCGCCGGCCAGCTGGAGGACATGACGACGAGTGAGGTGTTCCATGGGACCTTCCGAGTCGGCGACGGCCCGGGACAGGGCGGTGCGCGTCGGGCACCGAGGGGCCTCGCCGTGGGGGACGGGGACAGCAGTGCACCGCACCCCCCGCGAGAGCGTCAAGTCGCCGGGACCCCCTCCGGACGCGTCACCGGACGTGACCCCGATGGGCCACGTCCGGTGTCACGGACCGTGTCACCTGCCGTCAGCGCGGCGTGCGGCAGGTGCCTGCGGCGGGGCCCGTCAGGGCACCGTCACGGTGCGGCTCGCGGTGCTGCTGCGACCCCAGTTGTCGGTCACGGTGAGCACGACGGTGTACGTGCCGGCGACCGCGTAGGAGTGCGACGCGTTGGCGGTCGTGCTGGCCGCGGTGTTGTCGCCCCAGCTGTAGGAGTACGACCTGATGCCCCCGTCGGTGTCCGTGGTGCCGGCGCTGTTGGTGGCGCAGACCAGGCCCGTGCAGCTGGTGGTGAAGGTCACCGTCGGGGCGTTGTTGCCTGCCGGCTCCTCGATCGTCACGACCTTCGACAGCGTCGCGCTCTTGCCCCAGACGTCGGTGACCGTGAGCGTCACCGTGTAGCTGCCGGGCAGGGCGTAGGTGCGCGAGGGGTTCGCCGCGGTGCTGGTCGCCCCGTCGCCGAAGGCCCATGCGTAGCGGACGGTGTCGCCCTGCGGGTCCGACGTGCCGGAGCTGTTGAACGCGCACGTGGTGAACGACAGGCAGCTCGCCGTGAACTGCGGCACCGGGGCGGTGTTGCCCGCGGGCTCGGCCAGGACCACCGTGCTGGTCGTCGAGGCCGCCTTGCCCCAGCCGTCGGTCGTGGTGAGCGTGATCGTGTACGTGCCGGGGCTGGCGTAGGTGTGCGCAGCCGGCGCCGCACCGGTGCTGTTGGGCGTGCCGTCACCCCAGCTCCACGCGTAGGTGATCACGTCACCGGTGTTGGGGTCTGCCGTCCCCGCGCTGCTGACCGAGCAGGTGGTGCCCAGGCAGCTCTTCGCCAGGACGGGCACCGGTGCGGCGTTGCCGGCCGGCTCCGTGATGGTCACGTTCTGCGCGACCGTCGTGGCCGAGACCTGCCACTCGTCCTTGACCGTCAGGGTGACCGGGAAGGTGCCCGGGGCGGTGAAGGTCTTGGTCGGCAGCGGGCCGCTCGCCGTGCCCTGGGTGCCGAAGCTCCAGGTGTAGGTGAGCGCCGCGGTGTTCTCGTCGGTCGACCCGCGTCCGTCGAAGGTGCAGACGTTCTGGTTGCACGAGTAGGTGAAGCTCGGCACCGGCGGGGTGTTGGTCGGCTGGGTCACCACGATGTTCGTCGAGGTCCGCGGCGGCGACATCACCTGGTTGTGGACGTCGACCGACTGGACGATGACGCTGTAGGTGCCCGCGGGGATGACCGGCGTCGTGTAGGAGTAGTTCGACCCGACGCTGCCGGGGCTGTTGAGGAACGCCGTGCGGAAGCTCGGCGTGGTGCTGGTGAAGGTGCCGGCCGAGCTCATGTACTGGCCCGCCGCGTTGACGATCGCGACCTGCACGGCGGAGATGCCGGCGTACTGGTCGGGGGCGTCCTCGGCCCGTCCGGTGACCACGATCTTGCCCTGGTCGAAGGTGGACCCGCTCACCGGCTGGCCGAGGGTGTCGGACAGCGTGGGCAGCCCGTCGCCCGGGTAGACCTGGTAGCTGGCGCTCGCCGGGCTCGCGTCCTGCTGGGCGTGGGCGGCGTCGAAGGCCGTCGCGGTGAAGCGCCAGTTGCCGCCGGTGGGCAGGGTGATCGTCGGCAGCGACCAGGTGGTGGACGTCGCGCCGGGGCTCGCCAGCGTGGCGGTCCGGTAGGCGACGGTGGACGACATGGTGCCGTTGGCCTGCAGGTAGCGACCGGTGTCGCGGTCCTGCAGGGTGACCCGCACCTGGTCGACCCCGAGGTCGTCGACGGCCGTGCCCTGGAGGTTGACCACGAGGGAGCGGTCGGTGGGCGGCGTGAACGCGATGGTCGTGTCGGGCGGCAGGTCACCGGCGAACTGGGCGTTGAGCGTCAGGCGCCCCTGGTTGGTCGAGGACGTCGTGAGGTCCTCGTCGTCGGTGGCGCGCACGGTGAAGCTGTAGGACCCCGGCGAGAGGTTGAACGGCGTGGTCCAGCTCCAGTTGTAGTTGGACCCGCTGATGTCGACCGGCGAGATCCGGCAGTTGCCGGCGCCGACGGTCGTGCCCCAGGTGCAGTCGCTGCCGAGGTTCTCGCCGGTCGAGGTGTTCCGGAGGCCGATCTCGACGTTCTTGAGGCCGGCGTCGTCGGTCGCGGTGCCGGAGAACGTGACCCGGCTGCCGGGCTCGACCGTCACGGCCGGCACGGCGAACGGCGGGGTCATCTCCACCGGGGTGCTGATCTTCACCGTCGGCGCCACCGAGGTGGAGTCGACGCGGAAGTCGCGGGTCGCGCTGCGGAGGTCGGCCTGGCCGGTGGTGTCGATCGCGGTGGCGCTGGCCCTCCAGATGCCCTCGTGCGGCAGGGTGACCTCGTAGGACCAGGTGGCGCTGGTCGCGCCGACCACGTCGGGCTGGCCCCGGAAGGTGTTGTAGATGTCGTCGACGGTGCCGTCGTTCTGCAGGTAGCGGCCCGCCTCGTCACGGAACCAGTACGTCAGGGAGTTGACGCCCTTGTCGTCGTTGGCCGTGCCGGTGACGGTGAAGGTCGTCGAGGTCTGGACGCCGCTCGGGCCGGTGATGTTGGTGGTCGGCGTCTGGTCGTCGGTGCTGAACGACTCGAACTTCTTCGTCGCCGGCGTCGTGTCGGCCGTGCCGCCCGTCGCCGTGGTGAAGGCCGTCGCCGTCACGACCATGTTGCGGTTGGTCGTGATCGTCGCCGGGACCGACCAGCCCCGGGTGGTCCCGGTGCCCGACAGGGTGGCGTTGAGCGTGTTGGAGCCGGTGCCGAAGGTGGTGAACGCCGTCCCGTTGTCCTGGAGGTACTGGCCGGAGTCGCGGTCGCGGATCGAGACCTGGACCCGGCCGACCGTGCCGGTGGCGACGCGGGCGGTGCCGGAGAAGGTGTAGGGCGCGTTGTTGGCGACCACGCGACCCTCGATGGGGGTGTCGATCGCGGTGTCGGGCAGCGCCGGCGGGTAGGTCTCGGTGGTGAAGTCGTAGAAGGCGACCCGGCCGGTGCGCACACCGCCCTGGAACATGCCGTCACCGCCGATGAACAGGCCGCGGGAGGTGGCCTCCATCGCCTTGTTGCCCTCGAACGAGTTCGAGCCGCCGGTGGGGTTCCACTCGATGCCGCGACCCGTGGTGGTGCTGAGCGCCGCGATGTGGTCGCGTCGCACGACCGCGTCGCCGAGGCCGTAGCCGGCGAGGCCCTGGCCGGTGCCGTAGCCGACGTTGGTCAGGCCCGCGTAGCAGGGCTCGGCCGGGCACGAGGTGGGCGACTCGACGAAGCTGAAGTGGCCGCCGACGTAGACGGCGTTCTCCGTGATCGCCACCGAGTAGATCGAGTCGAACTGGCGCGAGATCCACAGCTCGTCGACGTCGTCGTTCTGCAGGGCGGCCGCGGTGAGCGGGTAGGCGACGGCGGTGTCGCTGATCGGCGGGGCGTCACCGCCCGAGCCGGACGTGACGACGAAGTAGGAGTCGTCGGGCGCGACGTCGGCGCAGCAGATGCGGGTCACGCCGCCGACGCGGGCGAGGTTCTCGTCCCACAGGCGGGTGCGGAAGGGCAGCAGCTGCTTGCTGGCGGTGTCGATGATGCCGACCCCCAGGCGGTCCTGGCCGGCGATCTGACGGCCGGTGTGCACGACGATGAGCTCGGAGTTGTCGTGGGTCAGCTTGAGCTGCGGGACGCCGAGCTGGCCGTTGACGCCGATGCCGCCGGACAGGTCGTTGGAGAAGCCGGTGTCGACGGCGCCCGAGGCGGCGTTGACGGCGGCGAGGCCGCTCTTCAGCACGCCGTTGACCCGTGAGAACCGGCCGCCGACGTAGAGCGTGGAGTTGGTCGCGGCGAGCGACTGGACCTGGTTGTTGGTGCTGTTGGAGAACCCGAACGTGGACAGCGGCGCACCGGTCGTCAGGTTGAGGCTCGCGACCTTCTGGGCGGCCACGCCGTTGACGGTGTTGAACGAGCCGCCGACGAAGAGCTTGGTGCCGTCCGGACTGGCCTCGACGGCCGCGACGCCGCCGTTGAAGGTCGGGCGGAACTGCGCGTCGACCAGGCCGGTCGTGTAGTTGTAGCTGGCCAGGTTGGCCTGGTTGTAGGTCGTGGTGTTGCCCGACGCGTTGTTCTGGATCGAGGTGAAGCTGCCCGCGATGAAGACGCGGTTGAGCTGCGGCACGACCTCGATGTCCCAGATCTCGCCGTTGCTGATCCGCGGGGTGTTGCTGCGCGGGGTGCTCGGCACGAGCCGGGTGTGGCCGGGACGGGGCTGGTCGCCCGCGCCGCCCGTGCCGCCGCCGACGGTCACGTTGACCGTGCGCGTGGTGGTGGCGGTCAGGCCCTGGTTGTCGGTGACCGTCAGGCTGATCGTCTTGCTGCCGCTGGTCGTGTAGGTGTGGGTGGTCGACACGCCGGTGCCGGTGGTGCCGTCACCGAAGCTCCAGGCGTACGACGCGATCGTGCCCGGGGCGGTGTCGGTCGAGGCGGACGCGTCGACCGTGCACGTGGCGGTGGGGCACGCGGCGGTGAACGAGGCGACCGGCGCGACGTTGGGGCTCGCGGCCTGGTCGGCCTGCAGGACCACCGTCCACATCGTGGCCTTGGCGCTCGACACGGCGCTGGTGGCGGTGCGGCTCGGGCTGGTGCCCACGCCGGCGGGGGCGTTGTCGTCGGAGGCGACGGCCGCGATCCGTCCCGAGCCGATGCCCGCGACGACCGAGCGCTGGGTCTGGCCGGCGGGCAGCGTCCAGCCGTTGGTCTCCTGGCCGTACTTGTCGGCCCAGTAGGACACGACGTAGGACCCCGCGGTCGCCACGGCGGCGCCGGGGGTCGCGTGCGCGGCCTTGGCCGGGTTGGTCTCGGCCGCGGAGGCGACGGCGGCGACCGGGTCGGCGGCCGTGCCGTCGTAGGCCAGCAGCGTCATCGAGCTCTTGGCGGTCTGCGACAGCGTCACCGCGGCGTTGCGCCCGGCGTCGCCGGTCGCGGCGACCCTGCTGTAGAGCGTCGTCTCGGTGTCGACGTTCGAGAGCCGGGTGCCCTCGAGCGTCCACCCCGCGGGAGGGGTGAGCGTGACGTCGGTGTTGGTGGTGACGAACAGCAGCATGCCGTCCGAGGCCTGCACCGAGGCGGGGATGGTCACCCGCGCGGTGGTCTGGTTCCACGCCGCCTGCGCGGACGCTCGGAAGCTGATCGTGTCCGCTGCCGTCGACGGGGTCGCCGTGGTGACGATCCCCACCAGGGCGGCCACGAGGGCCCCCACCGACGACAGGGCGACCGTGCGCCGCCTGCGTCCCTGCTGCTGTGCCTTCATGCCGCACTCCCTCGAAGAGCCGTGTCGTCAGGCCCGCTCACGGCACGAGGTGTCGAGGCGCGGACGGGTGTCGTCGGCAACGTAAGGACGCCCGGCCCCGGCCCCGGTGCCGTCGGCGGCTTATCACCGAAATCAGGGAGCGACCCCGCTCCGGGCGGTCGGGGGCCCGGCGCACGCGGTCAGATGGGGCCGCTCGCCGTGCACCGGGTGCGGACCGAGCGCGGCAGAACAGGGGCGGCCCGTGGGCGACGTGGTGACGACGACCTTCCTCTCCGTCGTGGCGGCCGGCTTCGTCGTCGGCATCGTCGTGGGCCTGACCGGCATGGGCGGGGGCGCGCTGATGACCCCTGCGCTGATCTTCCTCGGCGTCGGGGACGCCCCCACCGTGGTGACCGCCGACCTGACGGCGGCCGCGATCTACAAGTCGGGCGGCGCGATCGTGCACAAGCGCGAGGGCTCTCCCGACCTCCGCCTGGCCGGCTGGCTGGTGCTCGGCTCGGTGCCGACCGCGCTGCTCGGCCCCCACCTGATCAGCTGGCTCTCCCCGCCCGGCGACCTCGACCGGGTCCTCAAGCTGTGCATCGGGTTCGCCCTGCTCTTCGCCGCGCTGACCTATGCGCTGCGGCTGTGGGTCAACCTGGTCCGGATGCGCCGCGGCGTGGCGACCGAGGAGCACCCCGCCGTCCGGCCGGTCCCGACGCTCCTGGTGGGTGCGCTCGGCGGCCTGCTCGTCGGCGTCACCAGCGTGGGCTCCGGCTCGGTCATCATGATCGCGCTGCTCATGCTCTACCCCGGCCTGTCCGCCGTCCGGCTCGTCGGCACCGACCTCGTCCAGGCCGTCCCCCTCGTGCTCGCGGCCGCGATCTCGAACATCGCCCTGCACGGCCTCGACCTCACCGTCACCGTGCCCCTCGTGCTCGGGTCGGTGCCCGGCACGGTCCTCGGCAGCCTCGCCGCCCCGCGGGTGCCGCAGTCGGTGGTGAGGCGCGGCATCGTCGTCGTGCTGACCATGTCGGGCGTGGCCCTGCTCGACAAGGCCGGGTGGGCGCCGCTGGGCGCCGGCGACGACGACGTGCACCCCCTGCTGGTCGCCCTCGTGGGGCTGGTGATGGTCGCGGCCGTCCCGCTGGTCTGGGGCCTGCTCCGCCACGCCGCGGGGCTCCCGGTCTTCGGCGCGCTGTCGACGGAGCAGGTAGAGGACCCGGCCTACCGCCCGGGCGGGTGGCGGGTCGGCGCGAGCGTCGCGGCCCCCGCGCCCGACGAGCTGCCGGACCGCCTACCCAATGGTGGCTAGACGCCTGCGCCAGGCGCCCACGAGGGGCGCGCGTCGGCTCTGATGACGCCGGGGTGGTCCGGCGACGGACCTGCCGCGTGGCTCTCGGCCCCCTCACCGCACCCCAGGAGGACCCCGTGCTGATGCGCCGGCTGACCGCACTCGTCACCGCACTCGCGACCACCCTCGTCACCGCCCTCGCCATGGCGCTGCCGATGATCGCGCTGACCGCCGTGGAGGCGGGGGCCGCCCCGCCCGCGGCGAACCGGATGCCGGGCGACGTGCCGAGCAAGAAGACCCCCTGGGTCCTCGACGGCGAGGTCTCCAAGATCGTCCAGGTCGGCAACACGATGATCGCCGGCGGTCTCTTCACCCAGGTCGCCGACCCGATGAACGGCACGCCCTACACGCGGCAGAACCTCTTCGCCTTCGACGCCACGACCGGGCTGGTCAGCCAGACCTTCAACCCCACCGTCGACGGCCAGGTGCAGCAGCTGATGCCCGGCCCGACTCCCGGGACGGTCTACGTCGCCGGCGACTTCACCAAGATCAACGGCAAGGGCCCCAACCACCTGCAGCTCCTCGACGTGACCACCGGGCAGGCGGTGTCGTCGTTCAAGGCGCCGTCGACCAACGGCGGCATCGAGACCATGGAGCTCCTCCCGGGCAACCGGCTGTTCATTGGTGGCTTCTTCACCAGGATCAACGGGGTCGCCCACGGCCAGCTCGGCACGCTCGACGCCACGACCGGCGCGCTCGACCCCTTCCTGGACCTCACCGTCGACGGGCACCACAACAACTCCGGCTCCGGGGCGCAGGCTCCCATCGGCATCCGCGAGTCCGGGGTCACCCCGGCCGGCGACCGGCTGGTCGTCGTCGGCAACTTCCGCACCGTCGGCGGGCTGGCCCGCGACCAGATCGTGATGATCGACCTGACGGGCACCACCGCCGTGGTCTCGCCCGACTGGTACACCTCGCGCTACTCCCCCATCTGCTCCCCGCGGGCCTTCGACAGCTACATGCGCGACGTGGAGATGTCGCCCGACGGGTCGTTCTTCGTCGTCGCGACCACCGGCGGCCCCAACGCGGGCACCCTGTGCGACACGGCGTCGCGCTTCGAGACCTACGCGGTCGGCACCGCCCTCCAGCCCACCTGGGTGACCAACTCCGGCGGCGACACCCTGTGGGGCGTCGAGATCACCCGGTCCGCGGTCTACGTCGGCGGCCACAACCGCTGGATGAACAACCCCAACGGTTCCGACAAGGCCGCGCAGGGCGCCGTGCCGCGGCCCGGGCTCTCGGCCCTCGACCCCCAGACCGGCGTCCCGCTGAAGTGGAACCCCGGTCGCAACCCCCGCGGCGAGGCGGCCTACGAGATCTACGAGACCGACGCCGGCATCTGGGTCACCAGCGACACCGACTGGATCGGCGACCGCCGCTACCAGCGCCCGCGCATCGCCTTCTTCCCCTACTCCGAGGGCTACGACACCGCCTCGAAGGCCACCGGCTCGCTGCCCGGCAACGTCTACGTCGGCGCCCCGCTCACCTCGAGCAACGTGCTCTACCGCGTGAACGCCGGCGGCGCCGCGATCGCCTCGACCGACAACGGGCCCGACTGGGCCGCCGACAACAGCGCCACCAGCGCGTACCACAACACCGGCAGCACCACCGCGACCTGGAGCGCTCTGTCCTCCACGTCGCTGGTCAACGTGCCCGCCTCCACGCCGCTCGGCATCTGGACCCAGGAGCGCAACGACCCGACCGGCGGCAACGAGATGCAGTGGACCTTCCCGGTCCCCTCCGGCACCAGCGCGCAGGTGCGGCTCTACTTCGCGAGCCGCTCGACGAGCACCCGGCGGTTCAACGTGCTCATCGACGGCGTGACCAGGCTGTCGAGCTACGACCCCAACGTCGACCCGGGCGTCAACAAGGGCACGATGAAGTCGTTCGACATCACCAGCGACGGCACCGTCAACATCGACTTCACCCACACCGCGTTCGGCAACCCCGAGGTCAACGCGATCGAGATCGTCAACACGGCCGCGCCGTCCAACGCCGGTGTCGCCAAGGTGCTCTCCTTCGACGGCACGTCGGTCACCTCGCAGGGCACCGTCAGCACCGGCTCGTTCGACTGGAGCAACGTCCGCAACGCGGTCATGGTGGGCCGCACCCTCTTCTACGGCCAGACCGACGGGATGCTCTACCGCCGCCCGTTCGACGGGACCAGCTTCGGAGCACCCACCGCGGTCAACCCCTACCTCGACCCGCTGTGGAGCAGCGTCGAGACGGGCAGCGGCCCGGTCGGGCAGACCTACGCCGGCGTGCTGCCGACCTGGTACACCCAGCTCAGCACCGTGACGGGCATGTTCTACTCCGACGGCCGCATCTACTACACGCGCAGCGGCCAGACGTCCCTGTTCTGGCGCTGGTTCTCCCCCGACAGCGGCGTGATCGGCGGCGTGGAGAACACCGTCGCCGGGGGCAACATCAGCTGGGCCAGCACCCGGGGGATGTTCCTCGACGGCAGCACCCTCTACGTCGTCAGCTCGACCAACGGCCAGCTGTTGAAGATCGGCTTCACCGGGGGCGCCCCGACCGGCACCTCGTCGGTCGCCGACGCCACCACCGACTGGCGCGGACGTGCGGTCTTCCTGGCCTCCGTCCTGCCCAACACCGCACCCACCGCCCGCTTCACCTCCAGCTGCACCGGCGTCTCCTGCAGCTTCGACGCCGGCACCTCCACCGACGGCGACGGCACCGTGTCGTCCTACGAGTGGACCTTCAGCGACGGCGACGAGGCCGGCGGACCGACGCCGCAGAAGGACTTCGCCGGGTCCGGCACCTACGACGTGACCCTGACCGTCACCGACGACGGCGGGCTCTCGACCAGCACCACCCAGCAGGTCACGGTGGTCAGGCCCAACGTCGCGCCGACCGCCGACTTCACCATGACGTGCACCTACCTCGTGTGCGACCTGGACGCCACCACGTCGAGCGACAGCGACGGCACGGTCGACGACTACGCCTGGGACCTCGGCGACGGGACGCACGCCACCGGCGCGACCCTCAGCCACACCTACGCCTCCCCCGGCACCTACACCGCGACGCTCGTGGTCACCGACGACGACGGGGCCACCGACGACGCCTCGACCGTGCGGGTCCTGGTGGCCGCGCCGGCGCCCAGCACCGTCTCCTACGTCGGGGGCGCCGCCAACCAGGGCAACGTCTCCACCCCCAACGTCACCACGCCGTCGACGGTCTCGGCCGGCGACCGGCTGGTCATGGCGCTGACGCTCAACTCGTCGAGCCGCGCGCTCGGTGCGCCCACCGGCGTCACCGGGTGGACCGTCCTGGGCACCACCACCTCCGGCAGCATGCAGACCCGCCTCTACAGCAAGGTGGCTGCGGCGACGGACGCCTCGAAGAAGGTGACGGTGCCGCTCGACGCGGCCGCCAAGTACACGATGACGGTCGCCGACTACTCCGGCGTGCGCTCGGGGGCGCTCGTCGTGGCCGACCTGGCCGAGACCGTGAGCCGTGCCGGCCACCCGACCCCGCTCGTCGACGCCCCCGCCGGCTCGTGGGTGGTCTCCTACTGGGCCGACAAGTCCGCCGCCACGACCGGCTTCGCCCTCCCGGGCTCGGTGACCGGGCGCCAGGCAATCTGCTCCACCGGCACCGGCCACGTGTGCAGCACGTGGGCCGACTCCGGCGCCGCGGTGCCGACCGGGCAGTACGGCGGCCTGGTGGCCACCGCGGACACCGCCAACGCCACGGCCACCACGTGGTCGGTCGTGCTGCGCACCGTCGAGCCCAACCAGGCGCCGACCGCCGCCTTCACCTCGTCGTGCACCAGCGCCGCGTGCGACTTCGACGCGACGACCTCGAGCGACGCCGACGGGTCCGTCGTGTCCTACGCGTGGGACTTCGGTGACGGCGCCACCGCCACGGGCCGCACCCCGAGCCACGACTTCGTGACCAGCGGGACGCGCCAGGTGACCCTCACCGTCACCGACGACGAGGGCGCGAGCGGCTCGGTGGTGGTGCCGGTGCAGGTCACGCGCACCAATGCGCCGCCCACCGCAGCCTTCACTGCCACCTGCCGCTACCTCGTGTGCAGCTTCGACGCGTCGGGCTCGGCCGACGCCGACGGCACCGTGGCCTCCTACGACTGGGCCTTCGGCGACGGCACCACCGAGACGACCACCGGGCCCACGACGACCCACACCTACGCCGCGGGCGGCTCCGTCGTGCCGGGGCTGACGGTGACCGACAACGACGGCGGCACGGCCTCGACCACGCGGACCCTCGCGCCCGTCGCCATCCGCCCGATCGCTCTCGTCGGCAGCACGGTCAACCAGGGCAACGTCTCCACCCCCAACACGCTCGTCCCGGCCGGCACGTCGGCCGGCGACCGGATGGTGCTGGTGCTCTCCCTCAACGACGCGACGCGGGTGCCGGGCGACCCGAGCAGCGGCGTCACGGGCTGGACGCTGGCCGACAGCGTGACGTCGGGGACGATGCGGACGTTCGTCTGGACCCGCACGGCCGCCGCGGGCGACGCCGGCAAGACGGTCAGGTTCGCGATGGACGCCGCCGCCAAGTACACCCTCACCCTGGCCACCTACAGCGGCGACATGCTCGCCCCGCAGGTCGTCGGCGCCGCCGAGACGGTGGTCCGGGCCGGGCACACCACCCCGACCGTCCAGGCGGGCGCGGGCGACTGGGCGGTCTCCTACTGGGCCGACAAGTCCTCGGCGACCACCGGGTTCGCCCTCCCCGGCGGCGTGACCCAGCGGCAGGCGATCTGCGGCAGCAACGCCGGTCGCATCTGCAGCGTGCTGGGCGACTCCGGCGGCCCGCTGCCGGACGGCCCCTTCGGCGGTCTGACCGCCACCGCCGACGGCACGTCCGGCGCCGCCACGGCGTGGACGATCCTGCTCCGGCTGGACCGCTGAGATGACGACCGGGAGGGTCGCGACCGACGTCCTGCACCGCATCGGGGCGGGGGCGGCCGCGGCCCTCCTGCCGTTCGCCGCCCTCGTGGCGCCGGCGGCCGGCTTCGCGGCGGCGCCCACCGCGGCTCCCGCTCCGGCACCCGCCGCGGCGCTGGGCGTCGCGCCCGCCGGCGTGCCGTGGACCTGGGGCGGCAACGGCTTCGGCCAGCTCGGTGACGGCACCACCACGGCCCGGCCGGCTCCCGGGCCGGTCAGCGGTCTCGGCGACGTCGTCGACCTGCACGGCGGTCGCGAGCACGTGGCGGCGCTGCGCTCCGACGGCACCGTCTGGACGTGGGGCAGCAACCAGCAGGGACAGCTCGGCACCGGCGGCTCGGCGAACCTGGCCTCGCCGACGCGGGTGCCCGGCCTCACGAACGCGAGCGCCGTCGAGACCGGTCACAACCACACCGTCGTCCTCCTCGCCGACGGCACCGTGCGCACCTTCGGCCTCAACGCCGACGGACAGCTCGGCGACGGCACCACCACCCTGCGCCGCAGCCCCGTCACCGTCAGCGGCCTGTCCGACGCCGTCGCGGTCGCCGGCGGTCGCGACATGAGCTACGCACTGCGCGCCGACGGCACGGTCGTCGGGTGGGGGCGCAACGACGAGGGCCAGCTCGGTGACGGCACGCTCGTCCGGCGCACCACGCCGGTGCGGATCGGCTCCCTCACCGGGGTCGTCTCCGTCGCCGGCGGACGCGACCACGGGCTCGCCCTCCGCGGTGACGGCAGCGTCTGGGCGTGGGGCTCCAACGACTACGGGCAGGTCGGCGACGGCACGACGACCGACCGCACCTCCCCCGTCCAGGTCGCCACCGGCGTGGCCCAGGTGATCGCCGGCGCCCACCACTCCTACGCCCTGCGCACCGACGGCACCGTGCTGGCGTGGGGGCGCAACTACCGCGCCAACCTCGGCGACGGCACCACCACCAACCGGTCACGCCCGGTCGCCGTGCGCGCCCTGTCGTCCGTGGTCTCGATCGGCTCCGGGCGCGACACCGGCGTCGCGGTCCTCGCCGACGGCCGGGTGATGGCCTGGGGTGCCAACGACACGGGCCAGGTGGGTGACGGCACGACCACCAACCGGTCCACCCCGGTCGTGGTCCCGGGCGTCTCGGGCGCCACGCTCGCCGGCGGTGGCGGGCAGGAGTACACGACCGTCCTCGTCGGCACGGGGCCGCCCCCGCCCAGCGACCCCGACGCCACCTTCACCTCGACCTGCCAGGGGCTGTCCTGCACCTTCGACGCCAGCGGGTCGCGCGATCCCGACGGCGGCGCGCTGACCGCGCGCGCGTGGTCCTTCGGCGACGGCTCCGGCGGCTCGGGCACGACGACGGCCCACACCTACGCGGCGGCCGGCTCCTACGACGTGACCCTCACGGTCACCGACGACGAGGGCGCGACGGCGACGGCGGTGCGGACGGTGGTCGTGGCCGACCAGCCGCCGCCGACCGGGCCGGTCTGGCGTGCGTCGTCGACCTCGGACTCCAGCACCTCACGCCCGCAGGTCGGCGTGCCGGCCACCGTGCAGGCCGCCGACCGGCTGGTCCTGGTGGTGACCACCAACCGGGCCGCGACCCTCACCACCCCCAGCGGCTGGACGCTCGTCTCGACCGTCTCCGACGGCACCGACCTCCGGTCGTGGGTGCTCAGCCGGACCGCCGGCACGGCGCTGCCGGGCACGACGCTGAGCCTGGCGCTCGACGCGACCTCCAAGACCAGCCTGGTCCTGCTCGCCTACGCCGGCGCCGGCGCGCCCAGCGCGGTCGGGCGCGCGGAGACGGACTTCACCGCCACCCACAGCGCGCCCGCGGCGACCGTCGTCCAGGCCGGGTCGGTGGTGCTGCGCCACTGGGCCGACAAGAGCGGCACCGCCCACGGCTGGACGCTCCCGGGCACCCTCACGCCGCGCGCGGCGACCACCGGCAGCGGCTCGGGCCTGCTGACCACGACGGCCGGCGACCAGACCGGCGTACCGGCCGGGACGGCACCGGCGGTGTCCGCCACCGCCGGGCTCGCCTCGGGACGTGCGCTGGCGTGGACGGTCGTGCTGCCGCCCGCCTGAGGCGGGGCGGTGCGTGGTCAGGAGTTGAAGCGCTGCTGGGTCTTCTCGAGGCCGTCGGTGATGAGCGACTCGACGGCGTCGGCGGCGTCGGAGACCTGGAAGGGCAGCTCCTTGCGCTCGACCGTCGAGTAGTTCGACAGCACGAAGTCGGCGACGTCCTGCCGGCCCGGCGGGCGGCCGATGCCGGCGCGGACCCGGTGGAAGTCGCCGGTGCCGAGGGAGGAGCGCATCGACCTCAGGCCGTTGTGCCCGTTGTCGCCGCCGCCGAGCTTGACGCGCAGCGTGCCGAAGGCGATGTCGAGCTCGTCGTGGATCGCAACGACGTGGTCGGGCGCCACCTTGTAGAAGGTCGCCAGCGCCTTGACCGGCCCACCCAGCTCGTTCATGTAGCTGCGCGGGCGGGCCAGCACCACGCGCGGGCCGCCGAGCGACAGCCGGCCCTCGACGACGTCGGCGCGACCGGACTTGTGGGAGCGGAAGGGCGAGCCCATCCTCGAGGCCAGCTCGTCGGTGACCATGTAGCCGATGTTGTGGCGGTGCCCCGCGTAGGACGGGCCGGGGTTGCCGAGACCGACCACCAGCCACACGTCGGAGGTGGGGGCGTCACTCACGTCGTCATCCTTTCATCCGCCGAGCGGGCTCGTGTGCACCGGCACGGGGCGCCGAGTGGGCGCGTGTGCACCGCGAGACGACGCCGAGTCGGCGCGTGTGCACCGGCACGGGGCACCGAGTGGGCGCGTGTGCACCCCGAAATGACGCCGAGTCGGCGCTCGTGTCCCGGTTGCCCTGGTCACGAGCGCCGACTCGACGGGGTCAGCAGGCGCAGAGGCGCCGGGTCACTCCGAGTCGGAGGCCTCGCCGGACTCCTGCGCGGCGTCCTCGGCCTGGGCCTCGTCCTGCGCCTCGGCGATCTCGTCCTGCGACGGGTCGTGCTCGATGCCGGCGTCGGCCTCGGCCTCGGCGAGCTCGGCCTCGAGGGCCTCGGCGGAGATCTGCTCGGTCACGTTGATGATGAGCAGCTCCTCGTCGGCGAGGAGGGTGACGCCCGAGGGGAGGTCGAGGTCCTTGGCGAGGACCTGGGTGCCGGCGGCAGCGCCCTCGACGGAGACCTCGAAGACCTCGGGGATGTGGGTGGCCTCGGCCTCGACGGAGACGACGGCGTTCTCGGTCACGACCAGCGTGTCCGGGCCGGCCTCGCCGGTGACGTGCACGGGGACGTCGACGGTGACCTTCTCGCCGCGCTTGACCGAGACGAAGTCGACGTGCTCGATGACGCGGCGGATCGGGCCGACCTGCACGTCCTTGGTGAGGGCGAGCTGCTCGGCGCCGTCGATCTCGAGGGCGAGCAGGGCGTTCGCGCCGCCGTGCTTGAGGGCCATCATGGTCTGGTGGCCGGGCAGGATGACGTGGGTCGGCTCGTTGCCGTGGCCGTAGACGACGGCGGGGATCTTGTTCTCGCGGCGGATGCGGCGGGCCGCGCCCTTGCCGAACTCGGTGCGGGACTCGGCGACGATCTTCTCGGGGGCAGACATGGGATCTCCTGTGCTGTTCGGGACGACGGGGGTGTGTCTCGGGGTTCGGTGACCCCGTACGTGAGGGGCCGGTGCGGCCGGCTCGGCGGGTCCGGAGACGACGAACGCCGCGCTCCGGATCGTGAGCGCGGCGCAGCGGAGCTGTCCGAGCCCTGTCGATCACGGAGTCCGGTTCGTGCGACCGTCTCCCTCGCCGAGGCAACCCGGGAACTCTAGACCCCACCCCCGCGGCGGGTCGAATCCCCAGCCCGCACCCGTCCACGACCCGGAGGCGCCGGTGTGCCGCGGGTCACTAGGGTGGCCCGGTGCCCCTCCTGCTCCCCGAGGCGCGTGAGCGCGCCCTCCTCGTGACCGACGTCCGCACCGACCTGCACCTCGACCTCACCTCGACCGAGCACTTCACCGTCGAGGCGCGGATCGCCTTCCGGTGCACCGAGCCCGGGGCGTCGACGTTCCTCGAGCTCACCGGCGCCTCCGACGTGACCCTCGACGGGCGACCCGCGGCGTACGCCGACGACCGGATCGCGCTCACCGACCTCGCCGAGGACAACGAGGTCGTCGTGACCGCCCGGATGCCCTACGTCACCGACGGCGACGGGATGACGGTCACCGTCGATCCCGCCGACGACGAGCGCTACGTGTGCGCCCACACCTCGATGGACATCGCCCAGAAGGTCGTCCCCTGCTTCGACCAGCCCGACATCAAGTCGACCTTCACCGTGCGCGTCACCGCGCCGTCGCACTGGACCGTCCTGGCCAACGGCGCGCTCGAGGGCCGGGACGGCGACACGTGGTCGTTCGCCACGACCCCGCCGTTCTCGTCGTACCTCTTCACCCTCGTCGGCGGCCCGTGGGTGTCGGTGACGTGGGACGAGCCGTACGCGCCCGCACCCGGCAGCACGCTGCCGTTCGGCTGGCACGCGCGTGCCTCGCAGGAGCGCGAGCTGCAGCGCGACGCCGACGAGCTGCGCCGCATCACCAGCGCCTGCTTCCAGCACTACACGACCGTCTTCGAGCCGGAGTACCCCTACGCCGACTACCAGCAGGTCTTCGCCCCCGGCCTCAACTGGGGCGCGATGGAGTTCCCCGGCTGCGTGGTCTTCCGCGACGCCTACCTGCCCCAGGGCACGCCCACCGAGCTGGAGAAGGAGTGGGTGGCCTCCACGATCGCCCACGAGATGGCCCACATGTGGTTCGGCGACCTGGTGACGATGAAGTGGTGGGAGGACTCGTGGCTCAACGAGTCGTTCGCCGACTTCATGGGCTACGACGTCGCCGGCGTCGCGGCCGGCTACACCGACGCCTGGACCTCGGCCGCGATCACCCGCAAGCCCACCGGCTACCGCGCCGACCGCCGCCGCTCCTCGCACCCGATCGCGGAGGACACCGAGAAGATCGTCGACGTCGACACCGCCTTCGCGAACTTCGACATGATCACCTACGCCAAGGGCAACGCCGCGCTCGCGCAGCTCGGCCACTGGCTCGGCCAGGACGACTTCCTCGCCGGGGTCAACCGCCACCTCACGACCCACGCCTTCGGCAACGCCACGCTCGCCGACTTCCTCGACTCCCTCGACGCCGCGACCGACAAGGACGTGCGCGGCTGGGCGCAGGCGTGGCTGCGCACGACCGGCTTCGACACGCTGGTCGTCACCCGCGACGGCGACGTGCCGGTCCTCACCCGGGAGGGCTCGCGCTCGCACCGGATCACCGTCTCGGCCTACGACGACGCGATGGCGCTCGTCGGCTCGCGCGACGTGCTGGTCGGCGACGAGCCGGTGCGGCTCGAGGACTTCGCCGGGCGGGTCGTGGTGCCCAACTCCGGCGACGAGACGTTCGCCGTGGTGCGGCCCGACGAGCAGTCGTGGGCCGCGATCACCGAGGGCCTGTCCGACGTCGAGTCGCAGCTGACCCGCGCGGTGCTGTGGTGGACCGCCACCGACCTCACCGAGTCGCAGGTACTCGCGGTCGACGACTTCATCGCCCTCGCCGACCGCCACCTGCGCCGCGAGCGCCACCCGCTGGTCTTCGAGGGCGTGATGCGCGCGCTGCAGCTCGTGGTGCGCCGCTACGACGAGCCCGGCGAGGTCGCCGCGCACCTCGCGGTCGTCGCCGACATCGCGAAGGGCGCCGTCGACGGCGGCGACCCCCTGCTCGCGCCGGGCGCCGCGCGGGTGCTGGCCCGGCTCAGCAGCGACCGCGACCTCCTCGTCGACTGGCTCGGCCAGGACGACGTCGACCCCAGCGTCCGGTGGGCCGCCGTCCACCGCCTCGCCGAGCTCGGCGACCCGTCCCACATCGACGCTGAGGTGGAGCGCGACAAGTCGGTCTCGGGCCACCACGCCTCGCTCTCCGCCCGCGCCGCGGTGCCGACGGAGGAGGCCAAGGCCGCGACCTGGGAGCGGCTGGTGAGCGGCGAGCTCAGCACCCACGAGCTCGACGCCACCGGCACCGGCTTCTGGGGCTGGGAGCAGGCCGACCTCCTGCGCCCCTACCTCTCGCGCTACGTCACCGACGGGCTCGCCCTGGCCCGGCGGTCGGGCCAGGCGATGGCCGACAGCGTCGGCGACGCCTTCCCCCGCCTGCCCCTGCCCGTCGACGTACGCCGTGAGCTGCGCGCCGAGGTGGCCGCCGCCCTCGCCACCGGCGAGGCCCCCACCGTCCTCGCGCGGTCGTGGAACGACCACCTCGACGACCTCGACCGCACGCTCTGAGCCGCCTCGGGTTCCCCCGGTTAGCCGGGGGAGCTCGTGGTTCTGGGGGTTTGCAAACCCCGAGAACCTCGGAATCCCCCGCCTAGCCGGGGGAATCCGAGCAACGGCCCCAACGCCAGAACCCCGGTCGGCGACCGACGACGTCAGCCGAGGGGCGGTACGTCGCTCAGGCGTGGCCCTCGAACATCGAGGTCACCGAGCCGTCCTCGAAGACCTCGCGGATCGCGCGGGCGATCAGCGGGGCGATGGAGAGGGTGGTGAGCTTGTCGAACTGCTTGTCGGCCGGCACCGGGAGGGTGTTGGTCACCACGACCTCGAGGGCCGAGGAGTTCTTGAGCCGGTCGACGGCCGGGTCGGAGAGGATCGGGTGGGTCGCGGCGATGACCACGCCGGCGGCGCCGTCGGCCATGCAGGCTTCCGCCGCCTTCACGATCGTGCCGCCGGTGTCGATCATGTCGTCGGTGAGGACGCAGATCTTGCCCTTCACCTCGCCCACGACCCGGTTGGCGACGACCTCGTTGGCCACGTCGGTGCGGCGGCTCTTGTGGATGAACGCCAGCGGCGCGCCGCCGAGGCGGGCCGACCAGCGCTCGGCGACCTTGATCCGGCCGGCGTCGGGCGAGACGACGGCGAGCTCTTGGTCGCCGTACTTCTCCTTGACGTAGTCGGTGAGGATCGGCAGCGCCATCAGGTGGTCGACGGGGCCGTTGAAGAAGCCCTGGATCTGGTCGGCGTGGAGGTCGACGGTGATCAGCCGGTCGGCGCCGGCGGTCTTGAAGAGGTCGGCCATCAGGCGCGCGGAGATCGGCTCGCGGCCGCGGTGCTTCTTGTCCTGGCGGCCGTAGCCGTAGAACGGCATCACGACGGTGATCCGCTTGGCCGAGGCGCGCTTGAGCGCGTCGACCATGATGAGGTGCTCCATGATCCACTCGTTGATCGGAGCCGTGTGGCTCTGGATCACGAAGGCGTCGCACCCCCGCACGGACTCCTCGTAGCGCACGTAGAGCTCGCCGTTGGCGAACTCGTAGGCGCTCTGGGGCACCAGCCCGGTCTCGAGGAGCTCGGCGACCTCCCGTGACAGATCGGGGTGCGCCCGGCCGCTGAAGACCATCAGGTTCTTCTCAGTGGTCCGCTTCATTCCGGTCACGCGACGCGACTCCTCGCTGTGGGGTCAGCCTGGGGGGTGGCTCGTTCGGAGGTGCTGACTGGATTGTTCACCACGAGGGGTGGTCCGCCCAACCCCGGGGTGGGACCGGGTTCACTCCCCGGGGGTCGGCTCACGTTCACCGGCCGTTCGTGCCGCTGCCGCCGCCTCGGCCTGCGCCGTCCCGGCCCGTCGCGACTCCGTCCAGCCCTCCAGGTTGCGCTGCGGACCGCTGCTCACCGCGAGCGCCCCGGCGGGCACGTTGCGGCGTACGACGGTGCCGCCGGCGGTGCCCGCGCCGTCGCCGACCTCGACCGGCGCCACGAAGGTGTTGTTGGAGCCCGTGCGCGCCTGCTTGCCGATCACCGTGCGGTGCTTGGTCACGCCGTCGTAGTTGGCGAAGATCGTCCCGGCGCCGATGTTGGTGCCCTCGCCGATCTCGGCGTCGCCGACGTAGGACAGGTGCGGGACCTTGGCGCCGTCGTCGATCCGGGCGTTCTTGGTCTCCACGAAGGTGCCGATCTTGCCGCCGGCGCCGAGCTGCGTGCCGGGGCGGAGGTAGGCGAACGGCCCGACGTTCGCGCCGCCGCCGACGACGGCCAGCTCGCCGTGGGTGCGGACGACGCGGGCGCCGGGGCCGACCTCGCAGTCCTTGAGCGTGGTGTCGGGCCCGACCACGGCGTCCTCACGCACGACGGTGGCGCCGAGGAGCTGGGTGCCCGGCAGGATCGTGACGTCGGGCTCGAGCACGACGTCGGCCTCGATCCACGTGGTGGCGGGGTCCATCACCGTCACGCCCTCGCGCATCCACCGGGTGACGATGCGGCGGTTCAGCTCGCGGCCGAGCTCGGCGAGCTGCGCCCGGTCGTTGGCGCCCTCGGTCTGGGCGACGTCGTCGATGAGGTGGGCGCCGACCGTGAGGCCGTCCTCGCGAGCCAGGCCGACGGCGTCGGTGAGGTAGTACTCGCCCTTGGCGTTGTCGTTGGTGATCCGCGGCAGCGCGGAGACGAGGAAGCCGGCGTCGAAGGCGAGGATGCCGGAGTTGATCTCGTCGATCCGGCGCTGCTCGTCGGTGGCCTCCTTCTCCTCCACGATGGCCTCGACGTCGCCCTCCGCGTTGCGGACGATGCGGCCGTAGCCGAACGGGTTCGGCACGCGGCCGCTCAGGATGCTGACGGCGCGCTGGGCGGCCTCGTGCTCCTCGGCGAAGGCGCGCAGCGAGTCGCCCTCCAGGAGCGGGGTGTCGCCGGCGGCGACGATCACCGTGCCGGTCGTGGTGCCGGCGGCCTCCATCGCGATCCGGACGGCGTGGCCGGTGCCCTCCTGGGTCTCCTGCACCGCGAGGACCGCGTCGGGCACCAGGGAGGTGATGTGCGGGCCGACCTGCTCGCGCTGGTGACCGACGACGGCGACCACGCGGGTGGGCTCGACGGCCTGCACCGCACGCAGCACGTGACCGATCATCGAGCGACCGGCCACAGGGTGCAGCACCTTCATCGTCTTGGACTTCATGCGGGTGCCGCCACCGGCGGCCAGGACGATGACGGTGAGGTTCTCCATGGCGGGCGAGTCTGCCACCTGCACGCCGTCCCGGCCGACCACGGCTGTGGTCTGATGACGGGGTGAGTGGTCGCACCTACGCCGGCGAGTCGGCCCCCGACCGGCTGGCGCGGCGCCGCCGCCAGCTGCTCGAGGCCGGGCTCGAGCTCTTCGGCACCGCGGGCTACCGCGCCACCACCGTGCGCCTGCTGTGCCGCGCGGCCAAGGTCAGCGACCGCTACTTCTACGAGCAGTTCGACTCCACCGAGGACCTGCTCCTCGCGGTCTACGACGCGTGCACCGCCCGGCTCGAGCGGGCCGCAGTGGACGCCCTCGGCGACCGCACCGACGACGTGGCCGACCTCGCCCGCCGTGGCCTCGCGGCCTTCCTGGAGGTCGTGGAGTCCGACCCCCGCCTGACGCGGGTGGTCTGGTTCGAGGTGCTCGGCGTCAGCCCGCGCGTCGAGGCGGCGTACCTCGCGCGGATGCAGGCCTTCGGCCACCTGATGCTCGGCGTGGTCGCGGGCCGCGACGGCGTCGCCGACCTGCCCGACCTCACGCGCGATCTCCTGGCCAGCACGGCCGTCGGCGCGGTCAGCCACACCGTGGTGACGTGGACCAGCGCCGGCTTCTCCCCCGACCGCGACCTCGTCGCCGACGCGCTCGCCCGGTTCCTCGCGGGCGCCTCCACGGCTTTGGTCGATCCCGTCCGGCCAGCGTGACGTGGGTCACCCTCCGGTGCGGCCCAGCGTGGCCTGACCTAATCTGACGACGCCAGATTCCTGTTGGACGCCGCCTCGTCCGTGTCAGCACGGCCGACGAGAGGACCACCCCATGAAGCACCTCGACGACAAGGTCGCCGCCGTCACCGGCGCCGGCTCCGGCATCGGGCGCGCGCTCGCCCTCCACCTGGCCGACCAGGGCTGCCGGCTCGCGCTCTCCGACGTCTCCGCCGACGGCCTCGCCGAGACCGAGCGACTCCTCGCCGGTCGGGCCCGCGCGGTCACCACGGCGGTCGTCGACGTCGCCGACGAGGCCGCGGTCGGCGCGTGGGCCGACGCGGTGGTCGACGACCACGGCCGCGCGAACCTGGTCGTCAACAACGCCGGCGTCGCCCTGTCCGGCACCGTCGCGGCGCTCTCCACCGACGACTACCGCTGGATCATGGGCATCAACTTCTGGGGCGTCGTCCACGGCACCAAGGCGTTCCTGCCGCACCTCGAGGCGTCCGGAGAGGGTCACGTCGTCAACATCTCCAGTGTCTTCGGCCTCACCGCGCAGCCGCTCATGAGCGGCTACAACGCCAGCAAGTACGCCGTGCGCGGCTTCACCGAGTCGCTGCGCCAGGACCTCGAGCTGACCCGCTCCTGCGTCAGCGCGACCTGCGTCCACCCGGGCGGCATCAAGACCAACATCGCCCGCTCGGCCCGGGTCGACCGCAGCGTCGCCGGCGTGACCGGGAGGCCGGCGGAGGCTGCCACGAAGGACTTCGAGAAGTCCTTCATCACCACCCCCGCCAGGGCGGCGGAGGTGATCGTCGAGGGCGTGCGCAAGAACAGGCGGCGCGTGCTCATCGGCCCCGACGCCCGCGTCCTCGACGCGATCGCGCGGCTGGCCCCAACCGGTTACCAGCGCCTGGTCACCGGCGCCGTGCGCTCGCGGAGCGGGAGGTGAGCGCGCTCGCCGGCCGGGTCTACGCCGCGGCCACGCAGGCCGAGGCGAGGGCGTACGGCCTGCGCGAGCGCCGCGTCGACGTCGGCGACGCGAGCCTCGCGGTGCTCGAGGGCGGCCCGGCCGGCGCGCCGCCCGTCGTGCTGCTGCACGGCTACTCCGCCGACCGCGTCGTGTGGGTCCGCTTCGCGCGCCACCTGCTGAAGGACCACCGCGTCGTCGTGCCCGAGCTCGCCGGCCACGGGGCGTCGGGCTTCACCCCCGGGCTCGGCTACTCCGCGCCGGCGCAGGCCCGCCGGGTGGCCGCGGTGCTCGACCACCTCGGCATCGACCGCGCCCACGTGGCCGGCAACTCCATGGGCGGCTTCGTCGCCGCCACGCTCGCGGTCGACCACCCCGACCGCGTGACCTCCCTGCTGCTCAGCGACGCCGTCGGCGTCACCCAGCCCGAGCCGAGCGAGGCCGAGCTCGCGTTCCGCGAGGGGCGCAACCCGTTCCTGCTCGACGACGTGGCCGACTTCCCCGACTTCTACGCGATGACGATGGCCCGACCGCCCTTCCTGCCCGGCTTCCTGCGGGCCGCCGTCGCCGCCGACTACGTCGCCCGCCGCGACCAGCTCGAGGAGATCTTCCGCGACTTCCACGGCGTCGACCCCCTCGACGAGCGCCTCGGCGAGGTCAGGGTCCCGACGCTGGTGGTGTGGGGCGAGGAGGACCGGCTGGTGCACCCGAGCACGGCCCGGGTGTGGGCCGACGGCATCGCCGGCGCGCGCACCGTGACCTACCCCGGGGTCGGCCACATGCCGATGCTGGAGGTGCCGTCGCTGGCCGCCGCCGACTTCCGCGCCTTCCTGTCCGGGCTCGGCCGGCGGGGCTGAGCACCACGTCGGCGCGCTCGAGGGGCGCTCCTCGCGCCCGTCCGCGATGATCGGGGCGTGGACGACGAGACCTACGCCCGGGAGCTGTTCGCGATCCTGACCCGCCCGCTCGACCCCGACGAGCCGCGCGACGCCTACGGGACCGGGGCCGACCGCATCGACCGGTACGGCGGCTTCGGGACCGAGCTCGTGGTGACGTCGGTCGCCGCGGTTCCCGGGCCGTACGGCAGCCGGCTCGAGGTCGGCTTCCGGCTCGAGGGCCCCGAGGGCCACGACCTCCCCCGCACGGGTACGTTCCACCTCCCGCTCGCGGCGGAGTGGCGCGAGGCGCAGGGCTACGGAGCGCCCTCGACCTACGCACCCGCCGTGGCTCGTGCGACCGAGAGGGCCGTGGGCGAGCACGCCCGCCGCCGCAGGACCGCCGGCCGCACGGTGCCGCTCGACCGCACCGAGCAGCACGCCCTCCTCCTCGAGGTGCTCGGTGGCCCCTCCAGCGTCCGGCAGGTCGCACCCGACCGGTTCGTGCTCAGCCGCGCGGGCCGGGAACGGTGGGTCGTGGTCGTGACGCCCGAGCAGTGGGAGCAGTTCCTGGTGCGCCACGGCACGCACCGCGCCTCGCTGTCCGAGCACGTCGAGGAGCTGCTCGCAGCGGGGTCCAGCGACGACCGCGACGAGTTCCTGGTCTTCTGGGAGGGCGACCTCGTGAAGTCCGTGCGGGAGGAGCTGCCGCCCGTGAGCGGGTCGGTCCGCGGGCTGCTGCGCGCCATCGAGCGAGGGCCGGTCCCCGGCGCGGCGTGGTTCGCCTACACGCCGGTCGCCCCCGACCGCGACGCGTAGGCCGCCGCCGGCGCCCACCCGCTCACGGCACGGGTCCCTCCCCGAGGCGCCGGACCACGGTCGCCTCGAAGGCGTCCACCGAGCCGTCCATCGCGTCGAGGTCCGCTGCTCCGACCAGCTCGCGCCACGACCCGCCCTCGGCGGCCAGGACCACCGGGGCGCCCGTTCGCCGCACGGCCTCGCGCAGCGGGTCGTCGAGCTCGTCGAGGTGCAGCACCCGCAGCGGGAGCGGCAGCCGAGCGACCATCGCGTCCCACTCAGGCTTGCGGCGCACGAGGGCGTGCGTGATGTCGCACAGCCCGCAGTGACGGGTGCCACGCACCTTCCCCCAGGCGTACGCGAGCTCACCGAGCAGGCTGCCGTCCGCGTCGTACACACCCACGAGCTCGGTGACCGTCATGCCGTGACGCTACCCGGCAGGCGCGCGCGGGCCGCGGGACATCGCTGCAGGTCGACGGGGTACGGACCGCCGTGAACCCGCCACCCCCCGATCGTCGAGACGGCCCACGTCTGCGGTTCGCGCTGCTCGGCGACTCCATCGCGTGGGGCCAGGGAGCCGCACGCCCCGACGACCGCCTCGGGCCGCGGCTCACGGGCGCCCTGCAGGCCCGCGGCCACGACGTGGAGCACCGGGTGCTCGCGGTGCCCGGCGCCCGCAGCCGCGACCTGGGCGGGCAGGTGGAGGCGGCGCTGGCGTGGCGACCGACGCTGGCGCTGGTCGTCGTCGGTGCCAACGACCTGACCCACCGGGAGCCCCTCGACATGGCCGTGGGCGCCCTGGCCGACGCCGTGCGCGCGCTGCGCGGCGCAGGCGCCGAGGTGGTGGTCGCGCCGGCGCCGGACCTCGGGGCCGTCCCGCACGTGCCGGCGTTCCTGCGGGACGCGGTGCGCCGCGCCAGCGCGGACCTGCGGCAGCGGCAGGCGGACGTCGTGCGCCGCGAGGGCGGCCGGGTGGCCGACCCGGACGGCCGGGCCTCGCACGCCTTCGCCGCCGATGCGGCGCTGTTCTCCGCCGACCGGTTCCACCCCTCGTCGGCGGGCTACGCCGTCATCGCGGACGCGATCCTGCCGGCGCTGGAGGAGACCGCCCGGCGCGTGTCCTGACGGCTCAGAACGCGTACCGGATGCGGCACTCCGGGAGCAACTCGCCGACGAGGTCGGTGAGCTGGCGGACCCAGCGGCCCTTCCAGCCGGTGCGGTAGCGGACGTTGACCTGGCCGCTGCCGCTGCGCTTGGGCTCCTGCAGGTCCGGGCGCCAGAGCAGGTCCTCCCCGCGCGGGTGCCAGCCGAGGTTGACCTCGTGCAGCGCCTCGTTGTGGGTCAGGAAGATGATCTCGGCGCCGAGCTGGGCACGGGTGCGGGCGCTGGTGCCGCCGGCGACCTGCTCGAGGAGCTCGGCCCACTCGGCGAGCCACGTCTCGTGGACGATGACCGGGCTGAGGTTGACGTGCACCTCGTAGCCCGCCTCGACGAAGTCGTCCATGGCGGCGATCCGCTCGCCGACCTTGGAGGTGCGGACGTCGACGAGCCGTGACGGTCCCTCGGGCATGAGGCTGAACCGGACGCGGGTGCCACCTCTCGGGTCCCACGTGAGGAGGTCGCGGTTGACCAGCTTGGTCGCGAAGCTCGCCTTCGCGTGCGGCAGCCGGGCGAAGAGGTCGACGAGGTCGCGCACGTTGTCGGAGACGAGGGCGTCGGCCGAGCAGTCGCTGTTCTCCCCGATGTCGTAGACCCAGTCGACCGGGTCGCACTGGTTCGGCTCGGGCTTGGTGCCCTGCCGTCCGGCGTGCCGCTCGAGGTAGCCCAGGACCGCCTCGATGTTGGCGAAGACCGTGATCGGGTTGGCGTAGCCCTTGCGGCGGGGGACGTAGCAGTAGACGCATGCCATCGCGCAGCCGTTGGCGGTCGACGGTGCGATCCAGTCCGCGGAGCGGCCGTTGCGCCGCGCGGCGAGCGACTTCTTCTCACCGAGCACCAGCACCTCCTGCTTGGTGCGCACCCAGTCCTCGACGGCGCCGGGGTTGCCGTGCAGCCTGGGGATCGCCTGGTGCGAGAGGACCTCGATGCGCTCGGCGTCAGGAAAGCGCGCCAGCACCTCGCGGGCGCGCGGGAAGCGCTCGATGTCGCGCTCGTGGAAGATCCGGCGCACGTCGAGCAGGCGCTCGGCGAGCGGGGGCACCGGGGAGGTCACCCTGTGATCCTGCCCCAGGGGTGGGCGGCGGCACCCGCGCGCATGGGACGCGCCCCCACGGGGCACGGAGGACGATGCCCGCCCTGCTGCGCGACGCCGGCGCACCGAGCCGATCGCGGTCCTACGACGACCTCACCGACGCCGAGTTCGACGACATCGCCCGCACCCTCGACGCCCTGCGCGAGGAGGTGCTGGCCAGCCGCGGCGCCCGCGACGCGGCGTACGTCCGACGCCTCATCGCCGTGCAGCGCTGCCTCGAGGTGGGCGGACGCGCGGTGCTGCTCGGGAGCCGCCACCGCGGCGCGTGGTGGCTCGGCACGGCGGCCCTGACGCTGTCGAAGGTGCTCGACAACATGGAGATCGGCCACAACGTCCTGCACGGGCAGTGGGACTGGATGCGCGACCCGAGGATCCACTCCTCGACCTGGGACTGGGACCACGCCTCCGCGCCGGAGCAGTGGCGGCGAGCCCACAACGACCGCCACCACGTCAACACCAACGTGCTGGGCAAGGACAACGACCTCGGCTACGGCATCCTGCGCGTCGACGAGGCCCAGGAGTGGCAGCCGCGCCACCTCGTCCAGCCGCTGTGGAACCTGCTCAACGCGTGCCTCTTCGAGTACGGCATCGCGATGTACGACCTCGACCTGGGCGACACGCTCCGCAACCGGCGCGGCCTCTCGCCCCAGCTGCGCGGCGAGCTCGCGACGACGGCGCGACGCGCCGGGCGCAACGCGCTGCGCGACTACGTGCTCCACCCCCTGCTCTCGCTGCCCACGGGCTCGGCGCGCACGACGGCGACGGCCAACCTCGTCGCCAACCTCGCCCGCAACGTGTGGAGCCACTCGGTCATCATGTGCGGCCACTTCCCCGAGGGCGTGCAGACCTTCGAGGTGGCCGAGCTCGACGAGGACGAGACGCGCGGGCGGTGGTACGTCCGCCAGATGCTCGGCTCCGCCGACGTATCGGGCCCGTGGCTGCTGCACGTGCTCTGCGGCAACCTGTCGCACCAGGTGGAGCACCACCTGTTCCCGGACCTGCCGTCCAACCGGTACGCCGAGATCGCCGGGCCCGTCCGCGAGCTCTTCGACCGGCACGGGCTGACCTACAGCAGCGCCCCGCTGTGGCGACAGGTGGCCAGCGCGTGGCACAAGGTCGTCCGGCTCTCCGTGCCGCCGCGCAGGCGCTGACCTGGCTCCCCGGGTAGGAGTCGAACCTACGTCGCTAGTCCTGATTCAAAGTCAGGCGGGCCCTGCCGGCAGACCAACCGGGGATAGGCGCCCAAGCCTAGGGCCCGCCTCGGGCGGGGCTGCCCATCGGCCGGCAGACCAACCGGGGACAGGCGCCCAAGCCCAGGGCTCAGCCAGCCCAGGGCTCAGCCCGCCCACGCCCAGCGACCGGCCGTCGCGAACACGGCCGGGTCGAAGTTGACCGCGTCGAGGGTGGCGATGTGGCCGTCGAGGTAGACCCGCCCTCGGTGGAGGCTGCCCGACGTCGCGGTGAGGACGGCGGTGCGGGCGTGCCACTCGCCGTCGCAGGGGATGTCGAGGTGGGTGGAGGCGAAGGTGAACCCCTCGTCCTGGCTGGCGGCGACGAAGAAGTCCTGCAGCACCCACGGCTCGTCGCACCGGCCGGCGACACGGGCGCGGATCGTGCCGCGCTCGTGGTCGACCCAGCGGGGCAGCAGCACGCGTGCGCCCGGGCGCACGTAGACGCTGCCGCCGGTCGTCACCTCACCGGCCGGTGCGCCGGTGGCGGCGTCGACGAGCGCCATCCGCACCTGCACGGTCGCGCGGCCAGGGTGGAACCCCTCGTAGCTGGCGTAGGGCACCACGTGCCAGGCGCCGTCGCACGTCGGCGTCGTCGCCTGCAGGCTCTCGGGCGAGGTGAAGTCCTGCACGAAGGTCAGGCCCAGGGCGGCGACCCGGAGACCGGGTGCGCAGGTGAGGCGCAGGGTGCCGCGGAAGGTGTTGAACTGCCCCTCGTACGCCCGTCCCTGCACGCGCACCTCCCCCGGCGGGTCACCGGCGGTGCCGGGCGCCGCGCCCAGCAGCACCGCGGTGAGGACGAGGAACACGCTGCCGACCACGATCCTGCGCATGGCTGCCTCCCGGGGGTGGTGATCAGACCGGCATAGCACGACCTGCGCGCCGCCAGGACGTGCTGCGCGGACGTACCCAGGACTGGGGACGGGCCGGTCCCCAGCTCGGTCCCCAGCTCGATCTGCACGAGACCTCCACACGGGTCCGGGGCATCCCCGATGCCCCGCGTCGGTCCCGACCGCTAGCGTGGCCGACGTGATGGGGGACCTCGCCGGGCCACCGGTCATCTCGACCGCGGGCCTCACCAAGCACTACGGGACCGTCCACGCGCTGACCGACCTCACGGTCGAGGTCGGCGCGGGCGTGACCGGCCTCGTCGGCGCCAACGGCGCTGGCAAGTCGACGTTGATCAAGATCCTGCTGGGGCTGCTCGAGCCGACCTCCGGCCGGGCGAGCGTGCTCGGTCACGACATCGAGCACGACAGCCACGACATCCGCCGGCTCGTGGGCTACATGCCCGAGCACGACTGCCTCCCGCCCGACACCAGTGCCAGCGACTTCGTCGTCCACATGGCGCGGATGTCGGGGCTCGGCGCCTCCGCCGCGCGCGAACGCGCCGCCGACGTGCTGCGCCACGTCGGGCTCGAGGAGGAGCGCTACCGGCCGATGGGCGGCTACTCCACCGGCATGAAGCAGCGCGCCAAGCTCGCCCAGGCGCTGGTGCACGACCCGCGGCTCGTCTTCCTCGACGAGCCGACCAACGGCCTCGACCCGGCCGCCCGCACCGACATGCTGCGCCTGGTGCAGCGCATCGGCACCGACTTCGGCATCGCGGTCCTGGTGACGTCCCACCTGCTCGGCGAGCTCGAGCGGGTCAGCGACCACGTCATCGTCCTCGACGGCGGCCACCTGCTGCGCTCCAGCGCCACCGGCGACTTCCTGCGCCGGACCGGACGGATGCTGGTCGAGGTCGTCGGCACCGAGACCGAGCGCGACCGGCTCGGCCAGGCCCTCGCGCAGCGCGGCCTGACCTGCCGGCCCCGCGGCACGATGGTCGCCATCGACCCTCCGGCCTCCGACGTCGCGGTCCACGACCTGGTGCGCGACCTCGCCGCCGAGCTCGGGCTCGGCCTGATGCGGCTCGAGCCCGACCGCGGCCACCTCGAGGACGTCTTCATGGAAGGGGCGCCCCGTGCCTGAGCCGACGACCCGCACCGGCGTCATCCACGACCTCGGCTACCGCCACTACGACGGGGCGCGCGAGGGCACCGGGGCCATCGCCCGCACCCTCTTCACCACCGGCCTGCGCCACGCCTACGGCTTCGGCCGCTCCGGCAAGTCCAAGGTGATGCCGTTCGTCCTGCTCGGCATGGCGAGCGCGCCGGCGGTGATCGTGGTCGGCGTCGTGGTGCTCACCGGGATCGGGCGGCTGCCGGTGACCTACGCGGGCTACACCTCCCAGGTGCAGCTGCTGGTCAGCCTGTTCGCCGCCGCGCAGGCGCCGGTGCTGTTCTCCCGCGACCTGCGCCACCGCTCGATCGTGCTCTACCTCGCCCGGCCGCTGTCGTCGTCGGTCTTCGCCGTCGTGCGCTGGCTCTCGCTCACCGTGGCGCTGCTGGTGTTCCTGTGGATCCCCACGCTCCTGCTCTACCTCGGCGCGCTGCTCGCCGGCCTCGACCGCAGCGAGCAGACCCAGGACCTGCTCAAGGCGCTCGTCCTCCACCTCCTCCTCGCCGCCCTCGTCGCCGGCATCACCGGGCTGATCTCGTCGGTGTCGCTGCGCCGCGGCTTCGCGGTGGTGGGCTCGATCCTCGCCCTCGTCGTGGTGGCCGGCGTGGTCACCGGCGTCGGGGCGATCGCCGGCTCGCGCGACGCCGACGCCGTCGGGGTGGCCGTCGGCCTGTTCTCGCCCTGGTCGCTCTACAACGGGCTCGGTGACGCCTGGGACGCCGGCAACGTGACGTTCACGCCTCCCGAGGGCGCCTGGGTGCTGGCCTACGTCCTCGTCGCGCTCCTGCTCTCGGCCGGCTGCCTGCTCGGGCTGGTCGCCCGCTTTCGGAAGGTGGCCTCGCGATGAGCACGCTCGTCCTCGACAAGGCCTCGCGCTGGTTCGGCAACGTGGTCGCGGTCAACGACGTCTCGCTGACCATCGGTCCCGGCGTCACCGGCCTGCTGGGCCCCAACGGCGCCGGCAAGACCACGCTGATGGCGATGATGGCGGGCTTCCTGGCGCCGTCGTCGGGCCACGTCACCCTCGACGGCCGGCCGGTCTGGCGCAACACCGACACCTACCGCCACGTCGGCCTGGTGCCCGAGCGCGAGCTCAGCTTCGGCTACCTCACCGGCCGTCAGTTCGTCCGCGCCAACGCCGACCTGCACGGCCTCGCCGACCCGGGCGCTGCCACCGAGCGGATCCTGGCCGTGGTCGACATGGTCGAGCCCGCCGGCCGGCGCCTCGACACCTACTCCAAGGGCATGCGCCAGCGCGTCAAGATCGCCGCGGCACTCGTGCACGACCCGTCGGTGCTGCTGCTCGACGAGCCGTTCAACGGCGTCGACCCGCGCCAGCGGATGCACCTGATGGACCTGCTGCGCCGCCTCGGCGACGAGGGCCGAACGGTGCTGTTCTCCTCGCACATCCTCGAGGAGGTCGAGCGGCTGGCCCGCCACATCGAGGTCGTCGTCTCCGGCCGCCACGCCGCCTCCGGCGACTTCGGCGCCATCCGCCGGCTGATGACCGACCGCCCCGTCCAGTACGCCGTGCGCTCCAGCGACGACCGTGCGCTCGCAGCGGTCCTCATCGCCCAACCGTCCGTGCAGGCGGTGAGCCTGGGCAGCGACGGCCTCGACGTGCAGGTGGCCGACCTGGGGTCCTTCGCCGTCGGGCTGCCCGGCTGGGCGCGCGACCACGACCTGTCCGTCTACGAGCTCTCCCCCAGCGACGAGTCGCTGGAGAGCGTCTTCGCCTACCTGGTGGCCCGATGATCAACACGACGATCGCCCGCCTGGCGCTCCAGGCCCTGCTGGGGCGCCGGCGCTTCTACCTGCTGCTGGCCTTCCCGGTCCTTCTGGTCGGGCTGGTGGCGCTGGTCGCCGCGCTCGCCGATGGCGACGCGGCCTACGAGCTGCTCCCCGGCCTGGGCTACCCGCTCGTCCTGCCGCTGGTCGCGATCCTCGCCGCCTCGTCGGTGCTCGGCCCGGAGGTCGACGACGGCTCGATCGTCTACCTGCTGTCGAAGCCGGTGAACCGCTACGGCGTCGCGCTGAGCAAGTGGCTGGTCGCCGTCGCCGCGACGCTCGTCGCGGGCGCGCTCGGGATCCTGCTCGCGGCGCTGATCACCGGCGACCCCGGCCGGGCGGTGGCGCTGTTCGTCGGCGCGGCCGTGGCCGGGACGGCGTACTCCGCGCTGTTCGTGGCGATCTCCGCGGTCACCCGCCACGCCGTGATCGCCTGCCTGATGTTCGTGCTGATCTGGGAGAGCCTGCTGGGCAACCTGTTCACCGGCATCGCCTGGCTGAGCATCGGGCAATGGGGCCTGCGCATCGGCCATGCCCTGTCCGACCAGCTGCCCGACCCGGCGAGCCTCCCCTACGCGATCGTCGCCAGCGCGCTGGTGACGGTCGTGGGCGTGTGGTTCGCCGGCGACCGGCTGCGGTCGTTCAGCCTCAAGGGCGAGGACTGAGCGCCGCGGCTCACCCGCCGAACCCCACCCCCGGGTCGATCCCGGTGCGCAGCCGCCAGGCGAGCACCCCGAGCCGGAGGCCGAGCTGCTGGTCCGCGTCGTCGATCTCCACCCCCAGCAGCCGCTCGATCCGCTCCAGGCGGTCGTAGAGCGACTGGCGTCGGATGCCGAGCGCCGTCGCGGCGGCCGCCTTCGACGTGCCGAGCGTCAGGTACGTGTCGAGCGTGCGCAACAGCTCCGACCGGTGCCGGCTGTCGTGGGCGATGAGGGCCCCGACCTGCTCCTCGGCCAGCGCCGACCAGGTGCTCGACCCGGCCGCGGCGAGCAGGTGCGGGGCGGCCAGGTCGCGGGCGAGCACGGCGCCCTCGCGCCGGCCGGTGCGTCGTGCGAGCTCGAGCAGCTCCCGTGCCGTCCCGAGCGCCGTCCCCAGGTCGGCCGCGTCGAGGACCGCGGGGCCGGCGACCAGCAGGGTCGCGGCGTGGGCGCCGTCCCTGTCGAGACGCAGGCGCAGGTCCGCGTGCGCAGCGGCGAGGGCCTCCCGCGCCTGGCCCGGCCGCGACCAGGCGCGCACGACGGCCACCACCCGGCTGCCGGCGATCCCGGCGAGCACGGGCGCCGACACCGTGCGGAGCGCCCCCTCGAGCGCGGGCACCACGTCCGTCAGCGCCGTCCCCGGCCCGACCGCGAGCGCCAGCGGCTGCCAGCCGCGACCGTCGGGCGCCGGCCAGCCCAGGTCTGCCAGGCGGTCGGTCACCTCGGTCCCGGACATCGGCGCAGCGGCGCACAGGTCGGACACGAGCGACTGGCCGGGGCTCGGGCGCTGCCCCAGCGACCCGGCGCGCCCGAGCTCGAGCGCGACGGCGACGGCGGCCTGACCGGCGACCCGACGGCGCTGCCGGGTCGGCCCGCCGAGCAGGTGCAGCGTCGCGACCACGCCGGTCGGGCCCCGCACCGGCTCGGAGACGCGCGCGTCCTCGACGACCGAGGTGATCGAGCTGCGCTCGACGAGCTGGTCGTCGCGGTCGCGCAGCTCGACCTCGCAGCCGGCGGCGCGCGAGACCTCGTCGAGCAGGGCCCGGAGCCCGCGGCCGTCGACCACCACCTGGGCCAGGTCGCCCCACGCGGCACCGCCCCCGGCGTGCGCCCGGCGTCGCACGACCAGCTCGTGGAAGTCCTCCACCATCCGCTCGAACGGCACGACCTGCGTCAGTCCGAGGACGACGAGCCCACGCCGCGAGGCCGCCTGGACGATCGGGGCCGGCACGTCGAAGAACGTGCGTCCGAGCTCGAGCGCGAGGGCGGCGAGCCCGGCGTCCGCGAGCTGGTCGACGTACGCCATGAGGTGCTCGGGGGTGCGGCCGTGCAGGCCCAGACCGGTCGTCAGCAGCACCTCGCCACCGGCGAGCAGCCCGCCCATCTCGAACACCTCCGAGGAGTGCACCCACCGCACGGTGACCGACGACGGGTCGCCGGCCAGGACCCGCACCCCGGCCGCCCGGAACGACGGGAGGGTCAGGACCTCGGGCAGCGGGATCAGCACGGAAGCCTCCAGAGGCGGACGATGTGTCCGCACATTAGCGTCCTTTGCCGGACGCAACGTCCGTTGTCGAGGCACACGGGCTTCTGGTGGTGTGAGCGGGCACACACCGCTGCACGCGGGACGGCAGCACCGGACGAAGGGCCACACGGATGATCGACGCAGCAGAGCAGACCTTCCTCGACCTCGCGATCGAGCAGGCGCGGACCGGGTGGGAGGAGGGCGGCATCCCCATCGGCGCCGCGCTCGTGCACGACGGCGAGGTGCTGGCCGTCGGCCGCAACCGCCGGGTGCAGATGGGATCGGCGATCCGCCACGGCGAGACCGACTGCATCGAGAACGCCGGCCGGCTGCCGGCCCGGGTCTACCGCGCCAGCACCCTCTACACGACCCTTTCGCCCTGCTTCATGTGCGCCGGCACCTCGGTGCTCTACGACATCCCGCGCATCGTGATCGGGGAGAACCGCACCTTCGAGGCCTCCGAGTCCTGGCTGGCGTCGCGCGGGGTCGAGCTCGTGGTCGCCGACGACCCGACCTGCAAGGCGTTGATGGACACGATGATCGCGCAGAAGCCCGAGCTGTGGGCCGAGGACATCGGGGAGGAGGGATGAGCACCACGACCGCGTCGACCGAGGTCGTCGACCCCGACTACCCCGTCACGCCGGTGCCGTCGCACGCCCGCAAGAGCTTCCTGTCGCTCGCCGTCGTGCTCCTCGGCTTCACCGTCTTCACCCCGACCATGCTCGCCGGAGCCCAGCTGGGAGCGGCGTTCACCCTCTCCAAGCTGGTGCAGGTCATCCTGCTCGGCTCCCTCGTCCTCGGCGTGTACGTCGCCGTGCTCGGCTGGATCGGTGCGCGCACCGGGCTCACGACCGTCGTCATGTCCCGCTACGTGCTCGGCCAGCGCGGTGCCAAGCTCGCCTCCGTGCTGCTCGGCGGCACCCAGATCGGGTGGTACGGCGTGGTCATCGGAACGATCGGCGACCTCACCGCGCAGGCCCTCGACTGGACGTCGTACCCCTCGCGGGCGGCGGTGATGGTCCTGGCCAGCGTGCTGATGTGCCTCACCGCCTGCTACGGCTACCGCGGCATGTTCTGGGTCTCGGCCATCTCCACGCCCCTGATCCTCGTGCTCGCCTTCTGGGTGCTGCTGCGCTCGCTGGAGGAGGTCGGCGGCTGGTCCGGACTGGCCGCGCTCGAGCCCGACGCGAGCATGACGTGGTCCGTCGCCATCACCACCGTCGTCGGCACGTTCGTGTCCGCCGGGACCCAGGCGCCGAACTGGACGCGCTTCGCCCGCACCGGCGGCCAGGCCGTGCTGGCGTGCGCCATCGGCTTCCTGGTGGGCAACGGCCTGATGATCTTCTTCGGCGCCACCGGCGCGATGACCTTCGGGGAGGGCGACTTCGTCCTGGTGCTCTACAACCTCGGTCTCGTCGGGTGGGGCCTGTTCCTCCTGTTCGGCAACCTCTGGAAGTCCAACGCCGACACGGCGTACGCCTTCGGCGTGGCCGGCGCCGAGCTGTTCGAGAAGCCGTCGAAGCTGCCCTTCGTCGTCGGCGGCTCCGTCGTCGGCACCGCCCTGGCGCTGGCCGGGGTGCAGAACCACCTCGTGGACTACCTCGTGCTGCTCGGGGTGTTCATCCCGCCCCTCGGCGGGGTGATCATCGGCGACTACCTCGCCCGCTGGCGCGACGGGATGCCGGAGGGGCACCCGCTCGAGGCGGTCCACTGGACCAACCTGGGGATCTACGCGCTGGCGAGCCTGCTGGCCTGGATCGCCCACGAGACCGGCTTCTTCGTGCCTCCCGTGATCGGCGTGACGGTGGCCCTGGTGCTCGCCCTCGTCCTCGGCCGCCGTCAGTCCGTGCGCACCGGCTGACGGCGCTCCGGCCGGCGGCACCCTAGGGTGGACTCGTGGACCTCCCCGTGATGCCGCCGGTGCAGCCGATGCTGGCCAAGAGCGTCAGCGGCGTGCCCGATCCCGCGAAGCACGGCGGGCTGAGCTTCGAGCCGAAGTGGGACGGCTTCCGCTGCCTGGTCTTCAAGGACGGCGACGAGGTCGAGCTGGCCAGCCGCAACACCAAGCCGCTGACCCGCTACTTCCCCGAGGTCGTGGAGGCGTGCCGCAGGCAGCTGCCCGACCGCGTCGTGCTGGACGGCGAGATCTTCGTCGGCCTGGAGGGTCCGGCCGGCTGGCGGCTGGAGTTCGAGACCCTGCAGGAGCGCATCCACCCCGCCGCGAGCCGCGTCGACAAGCTGGCCGCGGAGACGCCTGCCGGCTTCGTCGCCTTCGACCTCCTGGCGCTGGGCGACGACTCCTTCCTCGACCGCCCGTTCTCCGAGCGCCGGGCCGCCCTGGTCGAGGCCCTCGGCCACCTCGACGGCACCGGGCCCTGCTTCCTCACCCGCACCACCGAGGACCCGGCCGAGGCCGAGCGCTGGTTCTCCGAGTTCGAGGGAGCCGGCCTCGACGGGGTCGTCGCCAAGCCGCTCGGAGCGGCGTACGAGCCCAACAAGCGCACGATGTTCAAGATCAAGCACGAGCGCACCGCCGACGTCGTGCTCGCCGGCTACCGCGAGCACAAGACCTCCACCCCCGAGCAGCCGCTGATCGGCTCGCTGCTCCTCGGGCTCTACGACGACGACGGCGAGCTCCAGCACATCGGGGTGTCGGCCAGCTTCACCGCCGCGAGGCGCGCGTCGCTGTGGCACGAGCTCCAGCCCCTGGTCTGCGACGTCACCGAGCACCCCTGGGGCCGGTGGAACGAGTTCCTCACCGCCAACCCCGACCGGATCCCCGGCACCCAGAGCCGCTGGAGCGCCGGCAAGGACCTCGGCTTCACCGCCCTGCGCCCCGAGCGGGTGCTGGAGGTGAAGTACGACCACATGGAGGGCCGGCGCTTCCGGCACACCGCCCACTTCAAGCGCTGGCGCGACGACCGCGACCCCGAGAGCTGTGGCTACGACCAGCTCGAGGAGCCCGCCGGCTACGACCTGACCAGGATCCTCAGCACCGACTCGGCACACACACCCGGAGGCCACCGATGAGCGAGACCCACGACAGCATCCACGACGGGCAGGGCACCTACGACGTGGTCCTCCTGGTCGAGCAGGCCCTGAGCGCCGCCGACGCCGCGCAGGTGCGCTCGCTGCACGCCGAGATCGAGGACCCGGTCGTCTACCACGTCCTCCTGCCGCTCGAGGACGCCGCCGCCCGCGTCGAGGCCTCGCTCGGCACCCTCGGCACCGGCGACCTGATGGCCGCGCCGGCGCTGGCGATGAACGACGTCGACATCGAGGCGCTGCGCAAGGAGTGCGCCGACCACTCCCACGCCGACCTCACGACCACCCTCGCCGCGCTCGAGGCCGCCGGCGGCACCGCCCGCGGGCTGGTCACCTCCGAGCCGCCCGTCGAGGCGCTGGCCGCGATGGTCTCCTCGGTCGACGCGCGCGAGGCGATCATCCTCACCCGCTCCCACGTCGTGGCGGAGTTCTTCCACCTCGACTGGACCTCCCGCGCCCGCCGCAAGCTCGGCGTCCCCGTCCTCCACCTCATCGAGCACGAGAACTTCGACGAGCAGGCCTCCGGCCAGGGCGAGGGCGTCACCGGCCTCTGACCGAGCTGACGCATCTGCACGCAGGACGGGTGCCGAGCTGACGCGTCTGCACACAGGACGGGTGCCGAGCTGACGCATCTGCACGCAGGACGGGTGCCGAGCTGACGCATCTGCACGCAGGACGGGTGCCGAGCTGACGCATCTGCACGCAGGACGGGTGCCGAGCTGACGCATCTGAACGAACAATTGCGTCAAGTGGGCGGGTCTGTGGCGTGCGGACGCGTCAGGTCGGCGGGTCTGGGACGCACAGACGCGTCGGGCCGGCGGGTTCGGGGCGTGCAGACGCGTCAAGTGGGCGGGTCCGGGGCGTGCAGACGCGTCAGGTCGGCGGGTCCGGGGCGTGCAGACGCGTCAGGTCAGCGGCGGGTGAGGCGGCGTACGACGGCGCGGCGCAGGATCGCGGCGGCCTCGCGGCCGCCGACCGCGTCTCCGCCCCCGTCACGGCCCCCGTCACGGGCACCGTCTCCGGCCCCGGCGGGCACCGCGGAGCGGCGGGCCTGCTCGAGGTCGCGGCGCAGCTGCTGGACGGTGGCGCGCTGGGCGTCGCGGGCCTCGCGCGCGGCGAGGGTGGACTCGGCCTTGGTGTGGTCGAAGGTGAGGGCGACGGCGTCGGCGTAGCGGGCGTCGTAGTCGGCGTGGATCTCGTCGAGCCGCGCGGTGGTCGCCTCGTCGTGGGGGCTGGTGGTGAGGGTGCCGAGCAGCTGCCACACCTCCTCCGCGACGTCCTCGAGCCACGCGGGCGTGGCGACGTCGTCCCAGGTCAGCTGCGACTTGCGCATGGACGGCTCGACGAAGTCGTCGACCGGGTGGTGCTCGTGCGACGAGAGGTCGGTGTTGAGCTCGAGGTCGAGCTGCTGCTGCACCGGCGCCAGCGCCGCGCGCCAGTCGGCGAGCAGGTCGACGTAGCGCACGAAGGCACGTCGGCCGCCTCGTCCGGCCTGCTCGGTGAGCAGGGCGGCGTGCACCCAGCCGGCGACGTTGGACGTCTCCTTGGTCAGGCGCAGCTCGTCGGACTGGCTGGAGAGGTACGCGATGTCGCGCGAGCCGACCACCTCGGCCGGGTGGCGCAGCGCGGTGAGCCACCGCAGGTCGACGTCGAGGTCGGCGCTCGCGGACTCCCACGCGGAGGCGAACCAGAAGGCGTGCGGGTCCTTGACGACGATCTGCGCGTCGCCGCGCTCCGGCGCCGCGACCTGGCCGGCCAGCCACTGCCGCAGCTCGGCGGTGGGCTCGCCCGAGGCGAGGTAGTCGCGCACGAGGCCGACCGCGGCCGGGCGGCTGTCGATGTTGAACAGCGCCAGCTCGCGCAGGTGGCGCTTGTGGAAGTCGATGACCCACTGCGGCTCGTAGAACCCGCGCGGGTTGGTCTCCGACGCCTCCACCTCCGGCTGCGGCACGTGCAGCCCGAGCCGCTTCAGGGTGCCGGCGAGCGAGCTGGTGCCGCTGCGGCCGGACCCGGACACGAGGACGAGCGGGGTGGGGGTCGTCGGCATGCGGGCCACCCTATCGGCCGGGCGCCGGGCCCTAGGATCGTGCCGACCGGCTCGGCGAGCGAGGCTCGAGGACAGGACTGAGGACACCGTGGCACTGACCGACCGGCTGGGGGGCAAGGTGCGCTCGGCGATGCGCAGGGCCCGCCGCGACGGCCCGCTCGACATCGTGTTCGTCCTCTTCAACGCCGACGGCATGGGCGGCACCGCGCGCTCGGGCATCGAGCAGGCGAACGCCCTGCTGGGCCTCGGCGAGGGCCACCGCGTCCGGATCCTCAGCGTCACCCGCAGCGGCGCCTCGACCCACTACCGCCTCGCCGACGGCCTCGAGGTGACCTACCTCGTCGACGTGCGCGGCGAGCGCCCGGTCGCCGTGACCGGCAGCCACCCCGCTGAGCTCGCCGAGCGCGAGTCGGTGATCGTGCCGCGCAGCTGGGACGCGCTCTTCAGCGGCCTCACCGACGCCACGATGCGCGAGGCGCTCGGCGCGATCGACGCCGACGTCCTCGTCACCACCACGCCCGAGCTGCTGGCCGCGGTGGCCCAGCTCGCGCCCGAGGGAGTCGCGCTCGTCCACCAGGAGCACCGCGCCTCCTCCAGCCGGGTCAACGACCTCGGCGCGCTGCTCCAGTTCGCCCCGCGCGCCGACGTCGTGGTGTCGCTGACCGAGTCGATGTCGCGCTGGCTCGCCGGCCGGCTCGGCGGTGCCGCACCGGAGCTCCAGGTCATCCCCAACCCGCTGCCCTCCCACGCCCAGGCCCGCTCGCCGCTCGACCAGCGCACGTTCGTGACCGCCGGCCGGCTCGCGCCGGAGAAGCAGTTCGAGCACGTCGTCGACGCCTTCTGGCGCATCCGCGACGAGGTCCCCGGCTGGACGCTGCGCATCTGGGGCGACGGCCCGCGCGCGGACAACCTCCGCGCGCAGGTGCGCAAGCTCGGCCTCGAGGACCGCGTCGAGCTCCCCGGCTCGACCGACGACCTGGCCGCCGAGTGGGCGCGCGCCAGCATCGCCGTCCTCGCCTCGCGCGGCGAGGGCTACCCGCTCGTCCTCCAGGAGGCGATGTCGGCCGGCGTGCCCGCGATCTCGTACGACTGCCCGTCGGGGCCGCGCGAGATCATCACCCACGACGTCGACGGGCTGCTGGTCCCGCCTGCCTCCAAGGCGGCGCTCGCCGCCGCGATGCTGCGCGTGGCCACCGACGACGAGCTCCGCGCCCGGCTCGGCGCCGCCGCTCTCGAGCGCTCGGCCCGGTGGGACGGCCACGTGCTGGCTCGACGCTGGGTCGAGACCTTCCGCACCGCGGTCGAGCGCCGCCACGACCCGCTCGCCCCGCGCCGCGTCCTCCACGGCCTGCGACCCGGCCCGCTGGGCGACCTGCCGGAGACCACCTCCGCGCGCGGCCTCACCCCCGCCGAGGCGCGTACGGCGACCCTGCGGGTGCTGACCTCCGCCGCGGCCTCGACCGGCGACGGGTGGTTCGTCGTGCCCGCGCGCGGCCTCGACCCGCACCCGGTGGTCGTGGTGCCGTCGTCGCGCCGCGAGGCGTTCCTGGCCGCGCTCGCGGCGGCCGACGTCCCCGACTGGCTGTCGGTGCGCGACCCCGCCGAGCGCGGGTGGCCCGAGCGCCGCGGGACGGTCGCCGCGATGACGGCCGAGCTCGCCCGCACCCGCACCGCCACCCTCTTCCTCGAGCCGTGGCCGATGCGTGGAGGCCACGACGGCCTGCTGGGCGAGGGCGTCGAGGTGGCGGTGCAGCTGTGGGAGGAGACGCCCGAGGGCGACCTCCTCGCCCCCGACCTGAACCGCTACGGCGACCGCGTGCCCGCCGGGGCCACCCGCACCACCCTCGTCGTCGACGGCGTCGAGGTGCCGACCCTCGCGACGATGGCGCTGCCCACCGTCGACGACTGCCGCTTCGAGGTCGACGTCGTCTACACCTGGGTCGACGGCGACGACGAGGACTGGCTGGCCGCGCGCGACGAGCGGATCCGCGGCCTCGGCGGCACGCCCGACCCGCGCGCCAGCGGGGCCGCCCGCTTCCGCAGCCGCGACGAGCTGCGCTACTCGATGCGCAGCATCCACCTCTTCGCGCCCTGGGTGCGCCGGATCCACCTCGTCACCGCGGGCCAGGTGCCCGACTGGCTCGACCGGCGCCAGGACCGGGTGCGGGTCGTCGACCACCGCGACATCCTCCCGGAGTCCGCGCTGCCGACCTTCAGCTCGCACGCCATCGAGACCGCGCTGCACCGCGTGCCCGACCTCGCCGACCACTTCGTCTACGTCAACGACGACGTCTTCCTCGGCCGGCCGCGCCGCAAGGAGCACTTCTTCACCCCGGGCGGGCAGTACGCCGCCTTCGTCGCCGACCACCGCGCCATCGGCCTCCCCGGCACCGACGACCGCCCCTACCTCTCGGCGGCGCAGAACAACCGCCGCGTGCTGGAGGACGCCTTCGGCGTGGCGATCACCCAGACGATGATGCACAGCCCGCACCCCCAGCGGCGTACGACGCTCGAGGAGATCGCCGCGCGCTTCCCGGCCGAGGTGGACGCCACGGCCCACGCGCCGTTCCGCTCCGCGGGCGACCTGTCGCTGCTGTCGTCGTTCGCGCAGTCCTACGGGCTCGTCACCGGGCAGGCGTTCCGCGCCGGTGCCCACCACGGCTACGTCGACCTCGGCCACCAGCAGCTGCCGGTCCAGCTGCGCTCGATGCTCAGGCGCGACCGCGACTTCTTCTGCGTCGCGGACAACCACGTGTCGGCCTTCGACGCCGAGCGCGCCGACCGCCTGCTGATGGACTTCCTGCGCGAGTACTACCCCGTCGCGGCGCCGTGGGAGCGGTGACATCCCTCGCTGGTCGAGGTGCGAGGAGCGCCAGCGACGAGCCTCGAGACCTCGTTCCCGCGGAGTGGTTTCGAGGCTCGCTCCGCTCGCACCTCAACCACCGAGGACGGGACGAGCCGCCGGTCAGTCGGCGATCCGGTTGCCCTCGGCGTCCCAGTGCGACTCGACCTTCTTCGAGGGCTGCACGCGCGGCGGCTCGCCGGGCATCTTGGGGTGGTCGGGCGGGTAGTTGAGCTCGACGGGGTGCTCCTCCCACAGGTCCAGCAGCGGCTGGAGGGAGTGGTGGACGTCGTCGATCGTCGCCCAGGGGTCGCCGTCGACGGCGAGCCGCGAGGGCACTGAGAACAGGTTGAGCTGGTGGGGGTCGCTGAGGCCGGCGAGGTCGTCCCACGCCAGGGGCGTCGAGACCGGCGCACCGGGGAGCGGGCGCAGGGAGTACGCCGAGGCGATGGTGCGGTCGCGGGTGTTCTGGTTGTAGTCGACGAAGATCCGCTCGCCGCGCTCCTCCTTCCACCACGCGGTGGTCACCCCGTCGTCGCGCTTCTCGAGCTCGCGACCGAAGGCGATCGCGGCGTGCCGCACCTCGGCGAAGTCCCAGCGCGGCTCGATGCGGACGTAGACGTGGATGCCGCGGTTGCCCGAGGTCTTGGCGAACCCGATCATGCCGAGGTCGGCGAGCAGCTCGCGCGCGACGCCGGCCACGCGTACGGCGTCGGCGAAGGTGGTGCCCGGCTGCGGGTCGAGGTCGATCCGGAGCTCGTCGGGGTGGTCGACGTCGTCGCGGCGCACCGGCCAGGGGTGGAAGGTCAGGGTGCCCATCTGCGCGCACCACACCGGCACCGCGATCTCGGTCGGGCAGATCTCCTCGGCGGTCCGTCCGGACGGGAAGGTGATCTGCACCGACTCGAGGTAGTCGGGAGCGCCCTTCGGCACGCGCTTCTGGTAGAACGCGTCGGCGTTGCGGTCCTGCGGGCCGGTGGCCAGCCTCATCCCGGGCCGCACCCCCGACGTCCAGCGCTCCAGCGCCGTCGGCCGGTCGCGCAGCGCGCGCATCAGGCCCTCCTCGACGCTGGTGACGTACTCGGCCACCATCAGCTTCGTCACTGCCGGCGTCGTCTCCGTCGCCTCGTAGATGACCCGGTCGGGGGACGAGATCCTGACCTCGCGCTCCCCCGCCCGGACGTACGCCTCCGACGTCTTCGCCATTCCGGAACCCTAGCCGGGTGTCAGCCGCCGACGCGGACGACGAGCTTGCCGAAGTTCTCCCCGCGCAGCATCCCGGCGAAGGCGGCGGGCGCGTTCTCGAGCCCGTCGACGACGTCCTCGCGGTAGCGCACCCTGCCGTCGGCGACCCACTGGCCCATGTCGCGCACGAAGTCGCGCCCGTGGGACTTCTGGAACTCGCTCTGGATGAAGCCGCGCACGGTGAGGCTCTGCGAGAGCACCTGGCCCATCAGGCCCGGCATCCGGTCGGGGCCCTCGGGCTGGCCGACTGCGTTGTAGCTGGCGACGAGGCCGCACACGGGGATCCGGGCGTAGGTGTTGAGGCGGCGCCGCACGGCGTCGAACACCGCGCCGCCGACGTTCTCGAAGTAGACGTCGATGCCGTCGGGGGTCGCCTCGGCGAGCTGGTCGCGGAAGTCGGGGCTGCGGTGGTCGAGGGCGGCATCGAAGCCGAACTCCTCGGTGAGCGCGCGGACCTTGTCGGGCCCGCCGGCGATGCCGACGGAGCGGGCACCCTTGAGGTTCGCGATCTGGCCGACGGCGCTGCCGACCGGGCCGGTGGCCGCGGCGACGACGACCGTCTCGCCCTCCTGGGGCTTCCCGATCTCGAGCAGGCCGGCGTACGCCGTGAACCCGGGCATGCCGAGCACCCCGAGCGCGGTCGTCACGGGCGCGACCGACGGGTCGAGCCTGCGGACCTGGCTGCCGTCGACGACGGCGGCGCTCTGCCAGCCCGAGTAGGACAGCACGAAGTCGCCCGGCTCGAGGCCGTCGAAGCGCGACTCCACGACCTCGCCGACGGTGCCGCCGACCATCACGTCACCGATCTCGACGGGCGCGGCGTAGGACTTCGCGGTGCTCAGCCGACCCCGCATGTAGGGGTCGAGGGAGAGGTAGCGGATGGCGAGCGCCACCTGGCCGTCCTGCAGCTCGGGCAGGGTCTCGGTCGTCGTGCTGAACGTCGTGTCGTCGGGCTCGCCCTCGGGACGCCGGGCGAGTCGGAGCTGGGTGCTTTCCATGCCTCCCAGAGTGCCAGCCGCCCGCGTCCCGGCAGCCACCGGCCGACTACTCTGGGGCCATGGCCTACGACGTTCAGAAGACCGACGAGGAGTGGCGCGAGCAGCTCAGCCCCGAGGAGTACGCCGTGCTCCGCCAGGCCGGCACCGAGCGCGCCTTCACCGGCGAGTACACCGACACCGAGACCGAGGGCACGTACTCGTGCAAGGCCTGCGGCTCGGAGCTGTTCACCAGCGACACCAAGTTCCACTCCGGCTGCGGCTGGCCGAGCTTCTACCAGCCGATGACCGACACCGTGGAGTACATCGAGGACGACTCCCACGGCATGAAGCGCGTCGAGGTGCGCTGCGCGACCTGCGGGTCCCACCTCGGCCACGTCTTCCCCGACGGCTTCGGCACCCCCACCGGCGACCGCTACTGCATCAACTCGATCAGCATCACGCTCAACGAGAAGTGAGCTAGCTAGGGACGAAATGGTGGGTGGATCGGGCGATCCGCCCCCCATTTCGTCCCTAGATTTCAAGTGTCAGGCGCTCAGGAGGCGGGCAGCAGGGCGGAGGTGACCCGCACCAGCCCGTCACCCCACGTCGTGTCGGCCCAGTCCTGGATCGACCCGTCGTCGTAGACCACCTCGGCGTCCAGCGAGTCGGGGGCGGTCGACCCGCTGGTCAGGAGCCGGTCGCTGAGGGCGGCCTGGAGCTCCTGGTTGACGGCGTTGAGGTCGGCGTCGGTCCGCTGGACGGTCGTGACGCAGAGCAGGCCGCCCCACGTCGTGCGGAGCTCGGCCTCGGCCGCCTCGGCCGCCTCGGCGTCACCGGTCACGGCGACGCTGATCGTCTGGCCGCTCAGCCACGCGGTGGCGTAGGTCGGCAGCGCGGAGGCGGCGGCGAGCGTGGCGTCCATGTCCTCCGGCGTGGCCCGGGACGGGTCCGTCGCCACGGCGCCCTCGCAGGCCGGCTTCAGGCCGCCGACCTCGGGTGCCGCGGCGGCGTCGTAGAGCGCTGCCGGGATGGCGTCGGTGACGGTGAAGGTGGTGCCGTCCCACGTGCCGGTCAACGCGTAGGAGCCCCACCGGACCCCGGCGGCCTCCTGCGCGCCGACCTGGCCCCAGTCGAAGTCCGCGAGCGCCGGCCCACTGCACTGCGGCGGGGCCGACTCGGCGACCGCGCCCAGGCACATCTCGGGACCCTGGCCGCCATCGATCACCGTGACGAGGCCCGGCGTGCGCACCGCGCCGTCGGGCACGGGAGCAGGCGCCTGCGAGGGGTCCGGACCCAGCGTCTCGGAGCCGGACGCCTCGCCCGCGGCCGGGTCGACCGCACGCATGTCCTGCTCGGTGGAGCAGGCGGACAGCGCCAGCGTGGCGGTCAGGGCGAGGGTCAGCAGGGGTGTCCTCATGCCCTTGGGACGTCAGGCACCCCGGACCGGTTCCGGCAGGTCGCTGCCGGCCGGGCAGGCGACCGGCAGGTGCGCGGCGCGCCACGCGGCGAACCCGCCGACGACGTCGGTCGCGTCCACGCCCAGGCTGCGCAGCGCGTCGGCGGCCAGGCTCGAGGTGTAGCCCTCCTGGCACAGGACCAGCACGCGCGCGTCGTACGACGCCTGCGGCAGGCGCGCGTCGGAGCGGGGGTCCAGGCGCCACTCGAGGACGTTGCGCTCGATGACCAGGACGCCGACGGCAGGGTGCACCTCGCCCTCGGCCGCGCGCTGGGCGGCCGGGCGGATGTCGACCAGGAGGGCGCCGTGGAGCGCCTCGCGGTAGGCGGTCTCCACGTCGACGCGGTCCAGGCGCGAGCGGGCGTCGGCGAGCAGGGCGTCGACCCCGGCGAAGCGCGGGCCGGTCACGGCCGTGCCGGTCGCGATCACCACAGCTCCCCCCGCTGCTCGACGCTGGTCACCTGGAGCCGGCCACGGACGACCTCGTAGCGCGTCATCGCCGCCAGCGACGGGGCGTAGGCGTGGAGGGACACGGCCGTGCCGGTGCCGGTGTTGACCACGTCGTGCACGTGGCTGCTGCCGAACTCGCGCACGAGGTGGGGCGGCAGGGTGGTGGCCGTCGCGACCCCGGTCCACACGTGCTCGGTGAGCGCCCCCTCGAGCACCACGAAGGCGCCGCTCGCGGAGCCGTGGTCGTGCCAGCCGGTGCCGCTGTCGGGAGGCCAGGTGATCAGCCACAGCTCGGCGCCGTCCGCCGTGCCCACCCGCTCCCAGGTGCGCTCGGGGACGGTGCGGTCGACGCCGGCGAGGGGGTCGGCGTGGCCGAGGTGGTGGGCGAGCGCGGCGCGTGCCGTGCGCGACGAGGTGCCGTCACGCCCGATCGCGGGCGACGGGGCGACGCCGCGGAGACGAGGACGGGGTCGGGTGGCGACCGGAGCGGGGTACGAGGTGGGGAAGGTGGCGGGCACGATGACCTCCTGGCCTGTTTGAACAATGTTGAGTGAGTTACTCTACATTGTGACGGCGCCCGAGGGCGCGAACGACCACGCGGTCGTGTCGCGCCGGGGCGGAGGTCAGGGCAGGCGGGCCAGGAGCTCGGCGGGCGTCACGCGGGAGCCGGTGTAGAACGGCACCTCCTCGCGCACGTGGCGGCGCGCGGTCGAGGCCCGCAGGTCGCGCATGAGGTCGACGATGCGGTGCAGCTCGTCGGCCTCGAAGGCCAGCATCCACTCGTAGTCGCCGAGCGCGAACGACGCGACGGTGTTGGCGCGCACGTCGGCGTACCCGCGGGCCATCTGGCCGTGCTCGGCGAGCATCGCGCGGCGCTCGGCGTCCTCGAGGAGGTACCACTCGTAGGAGCGCACGAACGGGTACACGCACACGTGGGCGCGCGGCTCCTCGTCGGCGAGGAACGCCGGGATGTGCGACTTGTTGAACTCGGCGGGACGGTGCAGCGCCATCTGCGACCAGACCGGCTCGAGGCGGCGACCGAAGTCGGTGCGCCGCAGGGCGTTGTAGGCCGCCTGGAGCTGCTCGGAGTCGGCGGCGTGCCACCAGACCATGAGGTCGGCGTCGGCGCGCAGGCCGGAGACGTCGTAGAGGCCGCGGACCTTCACGTCCTGCTCGGCGAGCACCTCGAGGAGGGCCTCGAGGTCGGTGGCCTCGGCGTCGCGGTCGGCGTCGCCGAGCACGTCGCGCAGCCTGAAGACCGACCACATCGTGTAGCGGATGGTGTCGTTGAGCTCGCGGGTGCGAGCGGCGTTGGTCTTCTCTGCAGGCGACTCGGTGCTCATGGGTTCATTCTGCCCGGGTGACCGAGGCCACAGCGCGCCGGGCCGAGCCGATCACCGCCGGGATGCCGACGCCGTCGTAGCTCGCGCCGCAGACCGCGAGGCCGGGGTGGGCCTCGACGGCGGCGCGCACGCGGGCGACCCGGGCGATGTGCCCGACGGCGTACTGCGGCAGCGCGCCGCCCCAGCGCTGCACGTGGGTGTCGACCGGCGAGGCGTGGAGGCCCGCGATCGCCGCGAGGTCGGCCAGCGAGACCCGGACCAGCGCCTCGTCGTCGGCCTGCAGGACCGACTCCTCGCGGTGGCGGCCGAGGGAGGTGCGCAGGAAGACCAGGTCGGGGTCGAGCTCGCGCACCCACGCCCACTTGCCGAAGGAGAAGGTGGTGGCCTTGATGGTGCGCCGCTCCACCGGCGGCACCAGCACGCCGGAGCGGTCGAAGAGCGCCTCGGGGACGTCGCTGGCGCGGAAGGCCAGCGTGACCACGGCGACGCTGGCCGCCTCGACGCCCGCCAGCACCGAAGCGGCCTCGGGGGCGACCTCGGCGAGCAGCCGGGCGGTCGGAGCGGCCGGGGTGGCGAGGACGACGACGCCGGCCTCGACCGTCTCGGCAGCCGTGGTCGGGCCGACGGTGAGCGCCCAGCCGGTGGGCGTACGCCGCAGCGCGCGCACGGTCGCCGACGTGCGGGTCTCGAAGCCACCGGTGCCGACCAGCAGGGCCGGCAGCCGCCCCATCCCGCCGGGGAGGGTCGCGAAGACCGGACCGCTGGCGGCGGGGATCGCCGCGGCCTGCTCGAGCAGGCTGCCGCGGCGCGCCATCGCGAGCAGCTGTGGCACCGCGGCCGCCGCCGAGATCCGGCGGGCGTGACCGGCGTAGACGCCGCCGAGCAGCGGCTCGACGAGCCGGTCGACGACCTCGTCGCCGAGGCGGGCGGCGACCAGGTCGCCCACCGACACGTCGTCGTCGAAGGCGGCGTCGCTCTCCTCCGCCACCCGGGCCAGTCCCTCCCGGCTGAGCACGCGGCTGGCGGCGAGCTGCTCGAGGTCGAACGGGACGCCCATGAGCGAGCGCGGGAGCGTGCGGACCTCGCCGCGCGAGAAGACCCCCGAGGTCGCCGGGGTGGGGTGCACGAGGTCGATCCCGAGGTCGTCGGCCAGGGCGAGGCCCTCGGGGCGGCGGGCGATCATCGCCTCGGCCCCGACGTCGACCACCTGCCCGGCGACCTCGCGGCCGCGGAGCTTGCCGCCCAGCTCGGGCGAGGACTCGAGGAGCAGCACGTCGCGACCGGTGGCCGCGAGGTCGCGCGCGGCGACCAGGCCGGCCACACCGCCACCGACGACGACCACGTCACGCTCCACGCCACCACCCTGCCAGACGGTCCGCCGACGCCCGCACGCGCTCTAGGCTGCCAGCGTGGACAGCAACCAGAGCCCCGACCGCATCGCCGTGCTGATCGATGCCGACAACGCCAGCCACCGCCAGCTCCAGGTGGTGCTCGGCGAGGTCGCGAAGTACGGCAACCCCACCATCAAGCGCGTCTACGGCGACTGGACCAACGACCGGCTGAGCAACTGGGCGCCCAAGCTCAACAGCCTGGGCCTGCGCGCGGTGCACCAGAACGCGTTCACCAAGGGCAAGAACTCCACCGACATGGCCCTGGTGATCGACGCGATGGACCTGCTCTACGACGACAACGTCGAGTCGTTCGCGCTCGTCACCAGCGACAGCGACTTCACCGCGCTGACCCACCGGCTGCGCGAGTCGGGCAAGGCGGTCTACGTCCTCGGCACGCAGAAGGCGCCGGTCTCGCTGCGCAACGCCTGCGACAAGTTCATCGACCTCGACGTGCTCGCCGACGCGGACGACGAGGGCGACGACGAGCACGTCAGCGCCGAGGACGCGCACGACGCGGTCGCCCCCTCGATCAACCTGCAGAGCGCCCTGACCCGCGCGCTCAACGCGGTCTCCGACGACGACGGCTGGGCCAGCCTGCCGACGCTGGGCAACCAGCTCGTGCGCACGCACCCGTCGTTCGACCCCCGCACCTTCGCCGGCCCTGGCGGGCGGCTGAGCACCCTCGTGTCGGACCTGGCCTACCTCGAGACCTCCGGCTCGGGCAACGCGCTGCGCGTGCGCCTCAAGGGCGCGCCCGCCGGGCGGAGGGCGGCCGGGAAGGGCGGCGAGAAGTCGGCCGAGAAGTCGGCCGAGAAGGGCGCTGAGAAGACCGCGGGGAAGCCGGCCGACCAGGCGGCCGAGCAGGCGGTGGCTCCGGCGCCCGCGAAGAAGGCCGCCGCCCGGAAGGCGCCGGTGAAGAAGGCAGAGGCCACGAAGGCCGGAGCGAAGAAGGCGGGAGCGAAGAAGACGCAGCCGCCGAAGGAGACGGCGAAGGAGACGGCGGAGACGCCCGCGAGCGCCGTCCCCGAGCAGGCCCCTGCCGCCGAGGCGCCGGCCCGCAAGCGAGCCCCGCGCACGGCGGCGAAGAAGGCACCCGCCGCGCAGGCGGCGCCCGAGCCCGAGCCGCAGCCGGACCCCACCCCGGTCGTGCGGGTGACGAGCCGCACGCGGTCGGGCCGACCCGTCACGCGCACCGGAGCGACGCCCACCAGCTGACCCGCCGAGCGCGGCTCGTCCACACGGCTCGTCCGCGCGGCACGTCACGATCGCGTCACGGCCGGAACCCCGCCGCCGGGTGTGCCCGTCCGACGGGCATGACGACGCTCCCCACCCGCAGACGTGCTGCCGGCCTCGTGGCCGCGCTCTCCATGACGGCCGCGCTGGCCGCCTGCTCGACCGGTGCCTCGGACGACGCCGACGGTGGCGCGAGCGACAGCGCCGGGACGTCGCGCGAGATGGGCGCCGCTGGCGCCGACGCGGCGAGCGCACCCTCGGACGCCGGCGGCGCGAAGGCGGCCGCGGCCACCCCCGCGCTGCAGCGGGCGGTCGTCTCGACGGGCGCCGTCTCGCTCACCAGCACCGACGTCGGCTCGGCCCGCCGGGACGTGCAGCGGGTGGTCGACGCCCAGGGCGGCCAGGTCGCCGAGGAGCAGACCGAGACCGACGAGGACGGCACGGCGTCCTACGCCCGCCTGGTGGTGCGGGTGCCGGCCGCGGCGTTCGCCCCGACGATGGCCGCCCTCGAGGACGTGGCGACGCTCCGCTCGTCGACGAGCGGCTCGGACGACGTCACGACCGAGGTGCTCGACACCGGCGCCCGGGTCCGCGCGCAGGAGGCGAGCCTGCGCCGCGTCGAGCTGCTCCTCGCGGACGCGGAGGACCTGCAGGACGTGATCGCCATCGAGTCGCAGCTCACCCGCCGGCAGGCCGACCTCGACTCGCTGAAGTCGCAGCAGGCATGGCTGCGTGACCAGACGTCGCTTTCGACCATCACCGTCGACATCTCCACCGCGGCGAGCGCGGAGCCGCGCGACGAGCGTCCGGCCGGTTTCGTGGCCGGCCTGCGGGGCGGCCTCGACGCGCTCGGCGCGGCGACGGTGGGGGTGCTGACCGCGCTCGGCGCGCTGCTGCCGTTCGCGGTGGTGCTGGCGCTGCTCGGCGCACCGGTCTGGCTCGTGGTGCGGCGCCGGCGCCGACCGGCGTAGACGCGCGGACCGGAGTCGCCCCACGCCCGGAGGCGTGGGCGTGGGACGACCGGTCCGGCGGACGTGGGGTCCGCGCGTCTGCGTGAGGTCAGGCCGGGACGCGCTCGCGCTCCGGCTCGACGACCTCCTCGCGGTCGAGGTCGGCGCCGCGGGTCTCGGGCAGGAAGTGCGCGCAGACCAGCGAGATCGCGGCGACCGCGACGTTGTAGCCCGCGACCCACCACAGGGTGCCGTCGCCGCGGGTGACCAGCCAGGCGGCGATCAGCGGGGTCAAGCCGGAGGCGAGGATGCCGGAGACCTGGTAGAGCGTGCTGAGCGCCGTGTAGCGGTAGCGGGTGTCGAACAGCTCGGACCAGAACGCGGCGAGCGGCCCGTAGACCGTGCCGTAGACGACCCCGAGGCCGACCACGAAGACCAGCGAGATCGCCCACCGGTCCCCCGTCTGCACGAGGTACGCCGCCGGGAACGCGAACAGCAGCCCGATCCACGCGCCCACGCGGTAGACCGGCTTGCGACCCACCTTGTCCGACAGCGCACCGGCGACCGGCACCAGGACCACACCCAGGGCGGCGCCGACCAGGATCGCGTCGAGCGCCCAGCTGCGCGGCAGGTCCAGGTTGGTGGCGACGTAGGCCAGCAGGTAGACCGAGAAGAGGTTGAACGTGAAGCCCTCGATGAACCGCGTGCCCATGCCGAGCAGGAGCGGACGCGGCTGCTCGGCGAGCAGGTCGCGCAGCGGCACCCGCGAGATCTCCTTGCGCTCCTGGACCTTCGCGAAGGCCGGCGTCTCCATGACCGAGAGCCGGATGTAGGCGCCGATGCCGAGCAGCACGATGCTGAGCAGGAAGCAGGCGCGCCAGCCCCAGGCGAGGAACGCCTCGTCGGGGAGCAGGCCGGCGATCGAGAACGCGCCGGCGGCGAGCACGAGACCGCCCGGCACACCGATGTGGGCGAAGCTGCCGTAGAAGCCGCGGCGCCGGGCCGGGGCGTACTCCACGGCGAGCAGCACGGCGCCGCCGTACTCGCCGCCGACGCCGATGCCCTGGAGCACCCGCAGCACGACCAGCGCGACCGGCGCCCAGACGCCGATCTGGTCGTAGGTCGGCAGCAGGCCGATGAAGGCCGTGCCGACGCCCATGATGACCAGGGTCAGCAGCAGCATCTGCTTGCGGCCGATCCGGTCACCGAAGTGGCCGAAGATGATCCCGCCGACGGGCCGGGCGAGGAACCCGACCGCGAAGGTCGCGAACGCGGCGAACTGCGCGGCGGGGCCGTCGAGGCCGTTGAAGTAGAGCTTGTCGAAGACGACGGCGGCGGCGGTGCCGTAGAGGAAGAAGTCGTACCACTCGATGGTCGCGCCGACCGCGGAGGCGAGCGCGACCCGGCGGGGCGTCGGCGGCGCCTGGGCGACGCGCGCACCGGCGCTCATGCGGCGTCCTCGGCGTGCTTGGCGGCCTCGTCCTCCGAGGCGGCGGACGCGGTGGGCGCGGTGGACGTGGCGCCACGGTCGACCTCGGCACCGTTGATCCGACCGTCGAGCTGCGAGGGGTCGAGGTCGTCGCGGTGCAGCTTGGCGAACGCGGAGCGGTGGAAGACGAGCGGGTGCTCGCCGTCGCCGGCACCGACCTCGTGCACGTGGAGCAGCACGATGACGTGGTCGCCGGCGACGACCTCCTCGTGCACGGAGCAGTCGTAGGTGGCGACGGCCTCGTCGAGCAGGACCGCGCCGTTGCCGGTGACCTTGAACGGCAGGCCGGTGAAGCGTTCCTCGCGCGGGCCGGCGAGCTGGCGGCAGACCACGTCGTGGTGGTCGGCGAGCACGCTGATGCCGAGGTGCTCGGCCTCGCGCAGCAGCGGCCACGTCGAGCTGGTCGTGGCGATCGAGAACGACACCAGCGGCGGGTCGATGCTCACCGAGGTGAACGACGACGCGGCGATGCCGGTGAGCTGGCCCTTGACCGAGGCCGCGACGGCGACCACGCCGGAGGGGAAGGCGCCGAACGCGTCGCGCAGGGTGCGCTGGTCGAGCGGGCGGGAGGGAGTGGGCTGGGGGCTCATGCGGGGACCACCTCGTGGGGCTGGGTCGGGAGAGCGGGCAGGAACGGGGCCGCCGCGGCGAACCAGGCGTCGTACGGCGCGGGGTCGGCGTGCTCGGCGTCAAGGACGTAGAGCCCACGCGTCGGGACGGACGCGCCGAGCTCGACCAGCACCTGGCGCAGCCCGTGCTCGGGGGCCAGCGCGTGTGCGGGTGAAGCGCCGAGCATCAGCGGCACGGCGCTCACGCCGGCCAGCCCCTGGTGCGGGAACCGGTCGAGGAACGCCTTGAGCAGGCCGGTGTAGGTGGCCTTGTAGGTGGGGCTCGCGACGACGACCACCCGGCTGGACGCGACCTGCGCGACGAGGTCGGCGACGGTCTGCGACGACCAGTCGAACAGCTCGGACGCGTGGTCGGCGAGGTCGACGACCACGTCGGCTCCCCCGAGGCGCTCGGCCACGGACAGCGCGGCCTCGTAGGTGCGCGAGCGCGGCTTGGGGTTGCCGACGACGACGGCGACGCGGGGCATGGGGCCGCTCACGACGCGGCCCGCTGCGCGCCGAAGGGCACCGAGGCCTGCGCGGTGACCGGGGCCGGGTTGGTCCACAGGCCGCGCTTCTCGAGGATCGGCAGCACGCCCTCGCCGAAGTGGTACGCGCCCTCGAGGTGGGGGTAGGCCGAGAGGACGAACTCCTCGATGCCCACCGCGGCGTACTGCTCGACGAGGTCGGCGACCTCCTCGTGGCTGCCGACCAGCGCGGTGCCGGCGCCGCCGCGGACCAGGCCGACGCCGGCCCAGAGGTTGGGGTGGATCTCGAGGCCGTCGCGGCTGCCGCCGTTGAGGGCGAGCATGTTCTGCTGGCCGACCGACTCCGAGCGCTTGAGGCCCTCCTGGACCCGCTTGATGTCCTCGTCGGAGATCCCGGAGAGCAGGCGGTCGGCCTCGGCCCAGGCCTCCTCGGAGGTGTCGCGGGTGATGGTGTGCAGGCGGATGCCGTAGGTCAGCTCGCGCCCGCGCTTCTCGGCGAGCTCGCGGATCCAGGCGATCTTCTTCGCCACGGCGGCCGGCGGCTCGCCCCAGGTGAGGTAGACGTCGGCGTGCTCGGCCGCGACCTCGCCGGCGGCGGGCGAGGACCCGCCGAAGTAGATCCCCGGGACCGGGTCGGGCAGGTGCTGGAGCTTCGCGTTCTCCACGCGCAGGTGCTTGCCGGCGAAGGTGACCTCCTCGCCGGTCCACAGCCGGCGCACGATCGTGAGGAACTCGCCGCAGCGCTCGTAGCGGGCGTCCTTGTCGAGGAAGTCGCCGTAGGCGCGCTGCTCGTGGGACTCACCACCCGTGACGACGTTGAGCAGGAGCCGGCCGCCGCTGAGGTTCTGGAACGTCGCGGCCATCTGGGCGGCGAGCGTCGGGGAGGTCATGCCGGGGCGGAAGGCGACGAGGAACTTCAGCCGCTCGGACAGGGGCGCGAGCATGGCGGTGGTCAGCCACGCGTCCTCGCACCACGCGCCGGTCGGGGTGAGCGCGGCCTCGAAGCCGAGCTGCTCGGCGCTGCGCGCGACCTGGCCGAGGTACGGCACGCTCGCCGGGCGGCCGGCGGTGCCGTGCTCGACGCCGTGGCCGCCGCTGACGACGTGGCGGCCGTCGCCGCCGTTGGTGGGCAGGAACCAGTGGAACTTCATCTCGGGTGAGACCTTTCGATCGGTGGAGGAGGTGCGAGCGGAGCGGGCCCGCGACCTCAGAGCTGACCGTGGTTCGGCGGCGGGGTGCCGTCGACGACGAAGCGGCCGAGGTGCTGGACCTTCCAGGCGGCCGGGTCGTGCAGGGTGTGGGTGCGGGCGTTGCGCCAGTGGCGGTTGAGGTTGAGCCGGTCGAGGACCGAGCGGGTGCCGCAGACCTCGAAGATCCGGCTGGCGACGTCGACGGCGACCTGCGCGGAGTGCGCCCGGACGGCGGCGACCGCGAGGCTCGCCTCGGCCGCGGACTCCGCGGTCAGGTGGGCGTCGGCCCGGTCGACGGCGCGGCCGGCCTCGCGCAGCAGCGCCTCGCTGGCCCGTACGTCGACCTCCATCCGGCCCAGCGCCTGCACCACCAGCGGGTCGTCGGCGGCGCGCTCCACCCCGGCGTCGGGGTAGGGGCGGGCGCTGGTGCGGACGAAGTCGGCGCCCTCGCGCAGCGCGGCGCGGGCGATGCCGACGTCGAGGGCGGCGTGCAGCACCTGGGCGAACGCGCCGTAGGTCTGCGGGCCCTCGAAGGTGAGGTGGTAGGGCGTGATCCGGGCGTCGTCAACCTCGACGTCGACCAGGTCGACCGTGCCGCTGGCGGTGGTGCGCTGGCCCATCCCGGCCCAGTCGTCGGTGACCGTCACGCCCGGCGCGTCGCGTCGTACCCACGCGACGTGGAGCGGACCGGTGCCGGGCGCTGCCAGCGTGTCGAGGTGCGCGAGCACCGGGATCCAGTCGGCGAACAGCGCGCCGGTGCTGTAGCCCTTGGTGCCGTTGAGCAGCCACCGCCCGTTGCCGACCGGGGTGAGCGCGGTGCGGATGTCGCGGACGTGGCGGGTGCCGACCTCGGACTGGGCGTTGCCGAAGCGCTTGCCGGCGAGCACCTCGCCGAAGAAGTAGCGCTGCTGCTCCAGGGTGCCCTGGTGCCGCATCGCGTTGACGTAGACGAAGTGGCTGTGCGGCACCTGGGCCACGCTCGGGTCGCCCGTGGCGAGGATCCGGAACACCTCGACGAGCGCCTCGACGGACAGCTCGGCGCCGCCGTCCTCCTTGGGCACCGTGACGGCCAGCAGCCCGGAGGCCGACAGCCGCGCGAGCTCGCGCGCCGGCAGGATGCGATCGCGGTCACGCTCGGCCGACGTGGCGGCGAGCTCGGCGGCGATCTCGGTCGCTACCTCGACGGCGCGCTCGGCCGACAGGACCGGCACGGTCGTGTGGTCGGTGAGGATGCTCATGCGGCGTCCTCGCGCTCGGCGGCCTCGAGCTCGCGCACGATCGGCAGCACCTCGCGGCCGAAGTGCTCGACCTCCTCCTGGAAGTGCAGGAACCCGAGGAGGAACAGGTCGACGCCGCGGCGCTTGAACTCGATCATCCGCTCGGCGACCTGCTCGGGCGTGCCGACCAGGCCGGTGCGGAAGCCGTCGTTGTACTGCACGAGGTCGCGGAAGTCGGAGTCCTGCCACATGCCCTTGCGGTCGCCGGTGGACTGGCCCGCCTGCTTGACCGCGTCGCCGAAGCCCTTGACCGCCTCGGGGTTGGCCTTGGCGATGATCTCCTCGAGGGTGTCGTGCGCCTCGGCCTCGGTGTCGCGGGCGACCATGAAGCCGTTGACGCCGACCTTCACGGTGCGCCCGGCAGCGGTGGCAGAGGCGGCCACGCCGGCGATCTGCTCGCTGATCCCGTCGGGGGTGTTGCCGTTGGCGAAGTACCAGTCGGCCTGGCGGCCCGCGACGCCTTGCGCGGCGGTGGAGTTGCCGCCCATGAAGATCTCCGGGGTGGGGCGACCGGGCAGGTCGAGCGGCTTCGGCTTGAGGTCGAAGTCGGTGAGCTGGAAGAAGTCGCCGCGGAAGGACGCGTGGTCGTCGGTCCACATCGCGCGCATGTAGGCGATGAACTCCTCGGCCATGCGGTAGCGCTCGCCGTGCTCGAGCCACCGCACCCCCATGCTGGTGGCCTCGTCCTTGAACCAGCCGGACACGACGTTGATCGCCGCGCGGCCGTTGCTGAGGTGGTCGGCGGTCGCGATGAACTTCGCGAGCACGCCCGGGTGCCACATGTAGGGGTGCACGGCCGACATGACCTTGAGCCGCTCGGTGGCGAGCAGCAGCGCGAGGCTCAGCGAGGTGGCCTCGTGCTGGTAGGCCGCGCCGTAGGACGCGGTGTAGCGCACCTGGGTGAGGGCGTAGTCGAAGCCGCTTTGCTCCGCGGTCTGCGCGAGGCGCTTGTTGTAGTCGTAGTCCCAGCTGGTGCGCTGCTCGATGTCGGAGATGACCAGGCCGCCCGAGACGTTGGGCACCCAGTAGGCGAACTGGAGCGGCTCGCGGGCGGCGGAGGGGGACGTGCTCATGACTGCTCCTCGGGAGGGACGTGCGGGCTTCGCGTCTAATCTCTATCGATCTTGTAGACAAACCTAGCAGGGGCGGACCCCGGGTCCCGCCACGTGGTCGCGCGGGGATGTCGAGGGGGTGGAAGGCAGTGCCTGCCGCCCGCACCTGTCACCCCCCGGTGGCAGGTCGCGGGCGACCACTGCCCTCCACCCCCTCCTGCGGAGCCGGTGCGTGACCGGTCGGTCCTCGGGGGCCGCTCAGCCGGCCGTGGCGCCCGCGGGCGGCGGCGTGCCCTCGGCCCAGTCCTGGCGGCGGCGGGTGCCGCCGATGGACCAGGCGTACGGCGGCGGGGTGCCGTTGACGGCGTGGGCGCCGACGACCCGGGCCTTGAGGATGCGCGGGTTGTGCGAGGCGACGGTGCGGGCGTTGCGCCAGTGGCGGTCGAGCGCCAAGGGCCGCGCCGTGGCCGAGGCGCCGAGCGCGTCGAAGATGTCGGAGGTCGCGCGCAGCACGAGCTCGGAGACGACGACCTGCGCGGTCGAGGACTCGATCTCGCTGACCTCCACCAGCCGGGCGATCTCGTCGGCGTCCGACAGCGCCGCGTCGGCGACGGCCTGGATGCTGGCGGCGACCCGCAGCGTGGCGGCCTCGGCGGCGTAGACCGACGCGGCGATCTCGCCGACGCGCGCCAGCACCTGGGCGTCGTCGCGCACGCGGGGTGCGTTGGCGTGCGAGAAGTTGCGGGTGCGCTTCTGCACCGCCTCGACGACGTCGGCGAGCGCGGCCTTGGCGATGCCGGTCAGGGTGGCGAGCAGGTTGAGCTGGTAGAACGCGGTCTGGTAGGGGAAGCGCTCCTCGAAGGGGAGCACGTGGTCGGCCGGGACCGCGATGTCGTCGAAGGTCGCCGTGCCGCTGCCGGTGCCCTTCTGCCCGAAGCCGTTCCAGTCGTCGCTGACCCGCGCGCCCGGGTCGCGCAGGTCGACCATCGCGATCGCGGTCGCCTCCTCGACCTCGTCGGGGTGGCCGGGCTCCACGATGCGGGCGTGCACGTCGGCCCACTCGGCGTAGATCGAGCCGGTCGTGTAGTACTTCGTGCCGTCGAGGCGCCAGGACCCGTCGGCGCGGCGACGCAGCACGGTGCGCGGGAGGTCGATGTCGGAGCCGACCTCCGACCAGGCGTTGCCGACCATCTCGCCGCGCACGAACCGGTCGAACCAGACCCGCTGGTCGCTGGTGCGGGCGTGGTGCCACAGCCGGTCCTCGACGAGCGCGAAGTGACCGCGGAAGGCCTGCGGGAGGTTGGCGTCGACCGCAGCCAGCTCGATCCAGAGCCCTGCCATCGCGACCAGGTCGAGGCCCCCGCCCCCGTGGGAGGCGGGCACGCGCAGGGCGCCGAAGCCCTCGCGCTTGAGCAGCGCGACGGCCTCGGTCGGCAGCACGCCGTCGACCTCGCGCTGGAGGGCGCCCTCGCCGATCGCGGCGAGGACGGGGGCCCACTCGGCGAGCAGGGCCTCGATGTCACGCGTCGCGCCCGCGGGGCGGTGGGGAGCTCGGCGGGCGGACGGGTCCGCGGAGGGACGGTCGGTCCGGCTGTCGGTGGGCCGGACACGCAGGGTGGTCATGGATCGGGTCCTTCCGGTTTGTATAGTGATTTAATAGACTTTAGGTAGCCGCGGCCCCGGATCCCAAAAGCCCGGCGACAGGTTTTCCCGACCACCCGCCCCTCCCGGGCGCAGGCAAGAGCAGGAGCAGCACAGTGCGGATCGAACAGCTGGAGTACCTCGCCGCGGTGACCGAGCACGGGTCGCTGCGACGGGCGAGCGAGGCCATGCACATCTCCCAGCCCGCGCTGAGCGAGGCGGTGACCAAGCTCGAGAAGGAGCTCGGCACGACGCTCCTCGACCGCCGCCGCACCGGCTCGCGGATCAGCCGGCGCGGGCTCGACCTGCAGGAGTTCATGGCGGAGGTGCTCGAGGCCGTCGACCGGCTGCGCGAGGCCGCCGGCCAGCAGTCCGCCCGCCGCCGCGACCTGCGCATCGGCACGGTCAGCACCGCCTCCTCCAGCCTGCTGGCACCCGCCCTGCGCGACCTGCACGCGCGGCACGGCTCGGGTGGTGTCGAGGTGGTCAGCAGCCGCCAGGCCGACATCCAGCAGGGCCTCGCCGAGGGCGTCCTCGACCTCGGGCTGGTCAACCTCCTGCCGGGCGACGAGGTCGACCCGATGCTCGTCGCCGACCGCCTCATCGAGGGCACCCCGGTGGCCTGCCTGCGCGCCGACCACCCTCTCACCTCACGCGACGAGGTCACGGTCGAGGAGCTGCGCGCCGAGCCGCACGTGCTGATGCGCACCGGCTACGTCATGCAGCGCTACGCCCAGCGCCTCTTCGGCGCCGACCTGCCGGCGACGACGTACGCCACCGACGGGGCCGAGATGGGCAAGGCGATGGTGGCCGCCGGCCTGGGCATCTCGATCCTGCCCGACTTCTCGATGGCGGCCGACCCGCTGGTGCGCGCCGGGGTCCTCACCACGCGCCCGATCAGCACCGACCACACCACCGTCACCCTGGTCATGCTGCGCCGCCGCACCGACCGGGTCCCCGAGCCGGTGCGCGACCTGCAGGCCGCGCTCGTGCGCCGCGCCCGCGCGTACCTCGCCGGCACGGAGCTCGACGAGGTCCTGCCCGACGTGGCCCCGACCGCCAGCGGCGACCTGCCCGCGGTCACGCCGATCGGCAGCCGTGCGCGAGCCCGGTGAGGCTCAGGCGCGCGGGTAGGACTGCACGAACTCGGTCAGCGCCGCGAGCTGACCGGGGTCGGTCGAGGGGATGACCCCGTGGCCGAGGTTGAAGATGTGGCCCTTCGCGGCGCGACCGGCCTCGATCACCTCGGCGGCCCGCGCGGTCATCACCTCGGTGGGCGCGAAGACGAGCGTCGGGTCGAGGTTGCCCTGCACCGCGCGGTCGCCCACCAGCGGGATCGCGTGCGCCAGCGGCGTACGCCAGTCGACGCCGACGACGTCGGCGCCGGCCTCGCCCATGAGGCCGAGGAGGTTGCTCGTGCCGACGCCGAAGTGGATGCGCGGCACGCCGAGCTCGCCCGCTGCGGCGAGCACCCGCTCGGAGTGCGGCATCACCGAGGCGCGGTAGTCGGCCGGGGTGAGCGCGCCCGCCCACGAGTCGAAGAGCTGCACGGCCGACGCGCCGGCCTCGACCTGGATGCGGAGGTAGGCCGCCGCGATGCCGGCGATCTTGCGCATGAGGGCGTCCCACACGTCGGGGGCGCCGAACATCATCGCCTTGGTCCTCGCGTGCTCCTTCGACGGACCGCCCTCGACGAGGTAGGACGCGACGGTGAACGGCGCACCGGCGAAGCCGATCAGCGGCGTGGCGCCGAGCTCGGCGACGAGCTGGCGCACCGCCTGGGTGATGAACGGGACGTGCGCGTCGGTGAGGTCGGGGATCGCCTCGACGTCGGCCAGCGTCCGCACGGGCGAGGCGACGACGGGCCCGACGCCCGGCTTGATGTCGAGGTCGACGCCGACCGCCTTGAGCGGCAGCACGATGTCGGAGAAGAAGATCGCGGCGTCGACGCCGTAGCGGCGCACCGGCTGGAGGGTGATCTCGGTGACGAGGTCGGCGTCCATGCAGGACTCCAGCATGCCGATGCCCTCGCGCACCTGGAGGTACTCCGGCAGCGAGCGACCCGCCTGGCGCATGAACCACACCGGCGTGCGGGACGGCTCCTCGCCGCGCGCGGCCGCGAGGAAGGGGCTCGTCGCGAGCCCGGGGTGGGGCGTGGGGAGGGCGTCGGTCACCCCCGAATCCTCGCAGGTCAGACGGCGTGGCGGCACATCGGCATCGCGCCCGGCTGGCCTAGTCTGGAGCAATGGTGGCCCGTCACGAGACCCACCCGAGCACGTCTGCCGGGGCTGGGCCTGCGGAGTTCCGCGCGGCTGTGGAGTCGATGCGACGGGCTCAGCTGCGCCCGGAGGTCTTCTGCGAGGAGATGCCCGCCCCCCAGCGGATCGCTCCGTGGTCGGCCGCGCTGAGCGCGGACGTGACCGTCGACGAGGACGACCTCGGCACCGGACGGCTGATCCTGCTCCACGACCCGGCCGGCAACGACGCGTGGGACGGCACCTTCCGCTGCGTGGCCTACGCCCGCGCGGAGATCGACCCCGAGCTCGGCAGCGACCCGATGCTCGGCGCGGTCGGCTGGTCCTGGCTGACCGAGGCCCTCGACGCCCACGGCGCCGCGTCGCACACCGCGTCGGGCAGCGTCACCTGCGTGACGACCGAGAGCTTCGGCGGGATGGCCGACGAGCCGCGCAGCGCACAGGTCGAGATCCGCGCGTCGTGGACCCCCGACGTCGACGAGGACGGCGGCCTCGACATGACCGCCCACGTCGAGGCCTGGGGCGAGCTGATGTGCACCGCCGTCGGCCTGCCGCCCGTGCCCGAGGGCGTCACCGCCATCCCCAGCCGGCGCGGGCAGCGCGGCAGCTGAGCCGATGACCTCCTCCGAACCCGTCGACCACACCGGCGACGCCGACGTCCCCGAGACGGCCGAGGCGGTCGAGGCCCCTCCGGCACCGCTGCTCGAGCTGCGCGACGGCCTGCCCGACGTCGTCGAGACCGACGAGCACCTCGCCGAGGCGTGCGCGGCCCTGGCCGCCGCCAGCGGGCCAGTGGCCATCGACGCCGAGCGCGCGTCGGGCTACCGCTACTCCAACCGCGCGTACCTCATCCAGCTGCGCCGCGAGGGCGCCGGCACCTGGCTCGTCGACCCGATCCCGCTGACCACGCTGGCGCCGCTGCAGGAGGCCCTCGAGGGCTCGGAGTGGATCCTGCACGCCGCCACCCAGGACCTCCCCTGCCTGCGCGAGGTCGGCCTGGTGCCGACCAGCCTCTTCGACACCGAGCTCGCCGGGCGCCTCCTGGGCTACCCCCGCGTCGGGCTCGCCACGCTCGTCGAGACCGTCCTGGGGCAGCGGATGCGCAAGGAGCACTCCGCGGCCGACTGGTCCACCCGCCCGCTGCCCACGCCGTGGCTGGAGTACGCCGCCCTCGACGTCGAGGTGCTCATCGAGCTGCGCGACCACATGGCTGCCGAGCTCGAGGAGGCCGGCAAGGCGGAGTGGGCGCGCGAGGAGTTCGACCACCTCCTCGGCTTCGAGCCCGCCGTGCGTCACGAGGCGTGGCGCCGTACGTCGGGCGTGCACCGCCTCCGCGGCCGCCGTTCCCTCGGCGCCGCGCGGGCGCTGTGGGAGGCGCGCGACGCGATCGCCGCCGAGCGCGACGTCACCCCGGGCCGGATCCTCCCCGACTCCGCGATCGTGGTGGCCGCGACCGCGATGCCCACCGACCGGCGAGCGCTGCTCGCCACCCAGGGCTTCCACGGCCGCGGCGCCAGCCGCTACGCCTCGACCTGGGTCGACGCCCTCCAGCGGGTGCGCGAGATGGACGAGGACGAGCTGCCCGCCCGCGCCCCGCGCGGCGACGGCCCGCCCCACCCCCGCACCTGGGCCGACCGCGAGCCCGTCGCCGACCGCCGCTTCAAGGCCGCCCGCGAGTCGATGCTCAACCTCGCCGAGGTCCACCACCTCCCGGTCGAGAACCTGCTCACCCCCGACTACCTCCGCCGGCTGATGTGGTCGCCGCCCGCGACCCGCGAGCCCGCCGCGCTCGCCGACGCCGTCCGCGCCCAGCTCGCCTCCTACGGCGCCCGGCCCTGGCAGACGGCCCTGGTCACCGGCGCGCTCGTCGGCGCGATCCTCGGCGCCGAGGTCGACCCGGACTGACCGCGTCCGCGGTCGTCGTGCGGGCGCGCCGGAGCGGTCTCCCGCGGGCTGACGAGGTGGGGCGAGGGCCGGGCCCTACTCGCTCGGCGACTCCGACTCGCTGGGCGACTCCGACGGCGAGTCCGACGGTGAATCCGACGGCGACTCGGTCTCCTCGGGCGAGAGGACGGCCCGCGACGCGTCGTCGATCTCCTCGGTGACCTGGTCGAGGTCGAGGGTGCCGGGGGCGGTGACGAGTCGCTCGAGGAGCGGGGTGACGGCGTCGACGAGTGCCAGGCGGTCGTCGATGAAGGGCGGCACCTCCATGTAGCGGATCGAGTCGGTGAAGATCCCGGAGTGGGCCGGCTGCAGGCCGGGCGCGAGGTAGTCGGGCGAGGAGGCGACCTCGGTGTTGGCCGGGACGATGTAGCCGGTGGTGGCCACGGTCGCCATCGCGGGGTCGGAGACGGCGTAGGCGATGAAGTCGGCCGCGTCGCCCTGCACGTCGGAGTCCTTCGACAGGCACAGGCCGCTGATGTCGCCGATGGTGGCGCGGGTGTCGATGGTGGGCATCGGGAGCACGTCGAAGTCGAGGTCGTCGGCCTCGCGCAGCTCGGGCACGAGGTTGCGGAACCCGGCGATCATCGCGAGCTCGCCGCGCTTGAACAGCTGGACCGGCGTCGCGCGGGCGAGCTGGGCGTTGGTGGGCGTCACGGTGGGGTCACGCAGGATCGCCAGCGTCTGGTCGAGCGCCGCGCGGGTGCTGTCGTCGGAGAAGGCGAGCGAGGTGGGGTCGCGGTCGTCGTCGAAGACGTTGCCGTCGCCGGAGTAGATGAACGGGGCGAGGCCCTGCAGCGTCGGGTCGATCCACACGCCGCGCTCGTCGCCGCGGCGCGAGGCGAACTGCGCGGCGGCCGCGAACTCCGCCAGCGTCCACCGGTCGCGGAAGCCCTCGGCGTTGACGTTGGGGACGTCGAGCCCGCGGCGCTCCATCTTGTCGAAGTCGACCAGGTCGGTGTTGTAGTAGACGACCATCGGCGAGACCGAGTACGCCATGCACTGGAGCTCGGAGTCCATCGCGAAGGCGTCGACGGCGTCGCGGGAGAACCGGTCACCGAAGTCGACGCCCCGCTCGTCGAGCAGCAGGCTGACCGGCTGCACGGCGTCGGCCTCGACGAGCTGGTCGAGGTCGATGCGGGAGGTGAGGAACGCGTCGGGCGCGTTGCCGGCGAGCACGTCGGCGAGCGCCGACTCGTGGTCGGGCCACGACTTCAGGGTGACCTTGCGGGTGCTGGAGGCGGCGTTGAAGCCGTCGACCACCTTCTGGAAGGCGGCCACCTCCTCCTTGCTGCCGAAGGCGCCGAACGTCACCTGGCGCGGCTTGGTGTCGGACGGCGAGGGCTTGGTGGTGGGCGCGGACGTCGGCCTCGGGTCGGGGTCGCCGCCGCCGCTGCAGGCCGCGGTCGCCACCGCGACCATCAGGGCACAGCTGGCCAGGGCAGCACGACGGGCAGGCACACGAACCACGCAGTGACCCTAGCGGGAGAGCCCACGCACCGCCGCGACGACGGCGTCGAACACCGCCCGGTCGAGGGCCGCGCCCTCCCGTCGTACGCCGTCGCGCTCGAGGTGGATTTTCCGGTCGAGCCGCACCTCGCTCGGCCTCCCCTGCCGGTCCCACCCGCCGCTGCCGACGTCCATCCAGTGCCGGCCCCAGCGCGCCTCGTCGGCGGCGTCGCGGTCGTGGTCCTTGCTGGTGAGCATCAGCCCGGTCCAGCCGTCGCCCTCGGTGTCGAGGACCAGCACCGGGCGGTCCTTGCCCTGGCTCGGGTCGTCCTCGTAGGGCACCCACGCCCAGACCACCTCGCCCGGGTCGGGCTCGCCGTCTGACTCGGGCGCGTAGCGTGCGCTCGGCGACGTCGGGGCGGCCGGGGACGCCGCCGTCGGTGCGCTGCCGGGGGCCGGAGCCGCGGGGCGGGCGGGGCGCGACAGCAGGGCGGCGAGGCGACGGCGCAGGCTCATGGGGCCGAGCCTAGGGCCGGTGTGAAGGAGCACGCCGGGCCGGGAGCGCCTCACGGCGCGTGGCCGCTCGAAGCGGCTGATCTTGGAACCCGGGGCTGCCACGACCCGGCGTGCTCACAGATATTTTAACCGCTCAGGCCAGCGTGTCCCGGATTTCCCCATGACCGGCTGCCTCGAGCTGCTCGGACAGCGCCAGCATCCGGCTGATCTCCTCGTGGCTGGCGACGCCGAGCGCCGCACGCCCGGCCGCGACGATGCGGGCGAAGGCCGCGGCGCGGAAGAGGGTCACGGCGAAGTCGCCGCCGGCGATGCCGCGCAGCACCTCGTCGACCATGCGGCGCAGCTCGTCGGGCCCCGGAGGGTCGGCCACCCCGGCGACCACCCGGGCGACGTCGACGCGGCGCTGGCCGGCGTCGTACTCGCGGGAGACCTGCTCGGGGGCGGCGTGCACCCAGGAGCGCAGGAGGAACAGCCGCCAGAGGCTGCCGGCGAGGGTGTCGGCGGGGGCGCCCGACCAGACCTCCGCGAGCGTCTCGAGGCCCTCGGTCTCGGCGAGGTGGACGATCCGCTCGGCGAGGGCGGGGTCGTCGGACCCGCGCGCCCCGCGCACCAGGACGGTGGCGGCGAGGTCACCGGCCTCGCGCAGGCGGGCCGGGTCGGCCCCGCCGACGATCTCGGCGAAGAACGCGTCCCCGGGGGTCATCGGGCGGTGGTGCTGGCGTCCGGTCACCGGCCCAGCCTAGGCCGTCGGCGGTCAGCCGGCGGCGCGTCCGAGCACCTTGCGGATCCGCTGGTCGCTGACCTTCTCGCGCGTGCCGAGCTGCTGGGCGAACAACGAGACGCGGTACTCCTCGAGCAGCCAGCGGGCCTCGCGCAGGTGCTGCGGCAGGGGCTGGCCGTCGGGCAGCGCGGCGACGGCGTGCAGCCACGCCTCCTGGAGGCCGGAGAGCTGGTCCATCAGCTGGCGGTCGCGCGCCACCTGCTGGTCGAGCCGCTCGCGGCGGTGCGTGACCGCAGCCAGGTAGCGCGGGTAGTCGCGCAGCCGGGCGGCGCCCGCCTCGCCGAGGAAGCCGGGTGCCACGAGCCGGGCGACCTGCGCCCGCATGTCGGTGAGCGCGGGGAGCGTCATCAGGTCGGCGCGGCCGGACAGGGCGCGGTCGGTCGTGCGCCACGCCTCGAGCACCCGCATCACGTCGTGCACGGCGGGCGCGAGGCCCTTGGCGACGGCCGTGCGGGCGGCGGCGACCACCGCGTCGAACGCCGCCTCGTCACGCACCGCGGGGCGGGCGTCGACGACCTCGCCGACGAGCGCCGCGCGGAGGTCGGCGAGCAGGTCGCCGACCGAGGGGTAGGGCGAGCCGACGAGCGCCAGCTTGGCGCGCTGGTCGAGCCCGGCGGCCGCGAGCACCTCGTCGACCGGGGCGGCGGGCCCGAGCGCGAGCAGCACCAGGCGTCGTACGCCGAGGCGGTGGTGCGCCGCCGCCTCGTCGGGGGTCGCGAGGACCTGGAGGCCGACCGTGGCGCCCTCGTCGACGAGCGCCGGGAAGCCGCGCACCTCGTGGCCCGCACGTCGCTGGACGAACGACTCCTCGACGGTGCCGAACGTCCACGACACCCGGCCGGTGGCGGTGACGCCGGAGTCGGCGGCGACGTCGGCCATCGCCTGCTCGAAGGTCGGGCGCAGCGGCTCCTTGAGGGCGTCGAGGTCCTTGCCGCGACCCGCCTCGGAGCCCTCCTCGGTGACCACGCGGTAGGTCGGCTGCAGGTGCGCCGGGACCTTGGACCAGTCCCAGGCGTCGCGGTCGATGACCAGGCTGCGGGTGCTGCGGGCGAAGCGCTCGAGCGCGTCGAGCAGCGGCTCGGCGCCGGGCGGGGTCGCGGCGAGGAACTCCCGTGCGGTGTTGGGCGCGGGCACCATCGAGACGCGGAGGTTCTTCGGCAGCGAGCGGATCAGCTCGGTCACCAGCTCCTCGCGAAGGCCGGGGACGAGCCAGGAGAAGTCGTCGGCGTCGATCCGGTTGAGCGTCGCCACGGGCACGTCGATGGTGAGGCCGTCGTCGGCGGCACCGGGCTCGAAGTGGTAGCTGATCGGGAACGTCAGCCCGGCCTCGTCGCTGTCGTGCCACTGGGTCGGGAAGTCGCGCTCGCGCACCTCGCCCGCCGCCTCGTTGGTCAGCATGTCGGGGTCGAAGGTGAGCAGGTCGGGCTTCTTCTGCCGCGCGCGCTTCCACCACTGGTCGAAGTGCTGGCCGCTGACCACGTCGTCGCCGACGCGGGCGTCGTAGAAGTCGAAGAGGGTCTGCTCGTCGACGACGATGTCGCGGCGCCGGGCGCGGTGCTCGAGCTCCTCGGCCTCCTCCAGCAGCCGGGCGTTCTCGGCGAGGAAGCGGTGGCGGGAGTCCCAGTCGCGCTCGACGAGGGCGTGGCGGATGAACAGCTCGCGCGCCAGGGCCGGGTCGATGCGGCCGTACTGCACGAGCCGGTCGGCGACCAGCGGGACGCCGTAGAGCGTGACCCGCTCGCGCGCCATCACCGCAGCCCGCTTGCGCGACCAGTGCGGCTCGGAGTAGGTGCGCTTCACCAGGTGGGCGCCGAGGCGCTCGGCCCACTCGGGCTGGATCGCGGCGTTCTGGCGGGCCCACAGCCGTGAGGTCTCGACCAGCTCGGCGCTCATCAGGAAGGCGGGGTTGCGGCCCTTGAGCACGCTGCCGGGGAAGACCGCGAAGCGCGCGTTGCGGGCGCCGAGGTACTCCCGCATCGGGCGCCGCTCCCCCGGCTTGCCCTTCTCGCGCTCCTCGAGCGCGCCGACGTGGCTGAGCAGCCCGGACAGCAGGGCCTGGTGGATGCCGTCCTCGTCGTACGCCGCCCCGCCCTCGCCGCCGTCCTGCGGGGCGCTGCCGGCGCGACCGAGCTCGAGCTTCAGCTCCTTGCACACCTGGCGCAGCTGCGACTCGTAGTCCTGCCACTCGCGGATGCGGAGGTAGTTGAGGTGCTCGCGCTTGCACATGCGGCGGAAGGCGCTGGAGGAGAGCTCGCGCTGCTGCTGCTTCACGTGGCGCCACAGGTTGAGCCAGGTAAGGAAGTCGCTCGACTCGTGGGTGAAGCGGGCGTGCAGCTGGTCGGCCTGCGCGCGCTGCTCCTCCGGTCGCTCGCGCGGGTCCTGCACCGAGAGGGCCGCGGCGATCACCAGGACGTCGCGCAGGCAGCCGAGGCGGTCGGCCTCGAGGATCATCCGGCCCAGGCGCGGGTCGATCGGCAGCCGGGCCAGGCGCCGGCCGACCTCGGTGAGACGCGGCGCGCTCCCCCGTCGGTCGGGGTGCGAGGACCTGGGGTCGGGCCCCGTCGTCAGCGCACCGAGCTCCTCGAGCAGGTCGGTGCCGGCCTTGATGTTGCGGCGGTCGGGCGGCTCGACGAAGGGGAACCGGGCGATGTCGCCCAGGCGCAGCGAGGCCATCTGGAGGATGACGCTGGCGAGGTTGGTGCGCAGGATCTCGGGGTCGGTGAACTCGGGACGGGCCTCGAAGTCCTCCTCCGAGTAGAGCCGGATCGCGATGCCCTCGGACACACGGCCGCAGCGGCCGGAGCGCTGGTTGGCCGACGCCTGGCTGATCGGCTCGATGGGCAGCCGCTGCACCTTGGTGCGCACGGAGTAGCGGCTGATGCGCGCGACGCCGGTGTCGACGACGTACCGGATGCCGGGGACCGTCAGCGACGTCTCCGCCACGTTGGTCGCGAGCACCACGCGGCGCACGAGCGAGGAGTGGCTGGAGAAGACCTTGTGCTGGTCGGCGGCGCTGAGGCGGGAGTAGAGCGGGACGATCTCGAGCCGGTCGCTGCCGAGCGCCTCGAACGCATCGGCCGTGTCCCGGATCTCGCGCTCTCCGGGCAGGAACACCAGCACGTCGCCGGGGCCCTCGGCCGAGAGCTCGCGCACGGCGTCGAGGATCGCCTCGGTCTGGTCGCGCTGGACCGGCTCGCCCTCCTCGTCCTCCTCGGGCAGCTCGAACAGCGGGCGGTACCGGATCTCGACCGGGTAGGTGCGCCCCGAGACCTCGACCACCGGGGCGGCGAAGTGGGCGGCGAAGCGGTCGACGTCGATCGTCGCGCTGGTGATCACGACCTTGAGGTCGGGCCGGCGCGGCAGCAGCCGCTTGAGGTAGCCGAGGAGGAAGTCGATGTTGAGGCTGCGCTCGTGGGCCTCGTCGATGATGATCGTGTCGTAGCGGCGCAGGTCGCGGTCGCGCTGGAGCTCGGCGAGCAGGATGCCGTCGGTCATCAGCTTGACCCGGCTGGCCCGGCTGGTGCGGTCGGTGAAGCGCACCTGGTAGCCCACGACGTCGCCGAGCTCGGTGCCGAGCTCCTCGGCGATCCGCTCGGCCACCGAGCGCGCCGCGATCCGGCGCGGCTGCGTGTGGCCGATGAGCTTGTCCTGGCCGCGGCCCAGCTCCAGGCAGATCTTCGGCAGCTGGGTGGTCTTCCCCGAGCCGGTCTCGCCGGCGACGATGACGACCTGGTGGTCGCGGATCGCCGCGGCGATGTCGTCGCGGCGGGCGGAGACCGGGAGCTCGGCGGGGTAGGTGATCTTCACAACGGGCGCCATTCTCGCCCACCACGGCAACCGGGTTTCGCGGCAGCCCGTCCCAGCGATCCCGAGTCGGCGCTCGTGCACCGCCCAAGCGCACCGAGTCGGCGCGAGTTCGCGATATACCAGCGCCGACTCGACGTCTCAGGACGAGGAGTCGTCGTCCTCGGGCGGGGTCGTCGGCTGGAGCTGGCCCGGCACGCCGGGACCGCCGCCGAACATCGGGCCGCGGCGGCCGTCGCGGTCCGGCATCGGGCCGTGCTGGCCGAACCGGTCGCCGGGCCCGTGGTCGTCAGCGACCGCGTGGAAGACGGCCGTGCCGACGGTGCCGAGGATGACGCCGGCGAGCGCGGAGGCGATGAGCGCGCCCAGCCCGTAGGCACGGTCGCCCGGAGCCTGGTCGCGCCACCGACGGGCGCGGCCCCAGCCCCGTCCGGGCGGCGGCGGGGGCGGGGCGTACGCCGCGGACGGAGCCGGCTGCCCCGCGGCGGGCTGCTCCGTGGTGGCCCGGTCGACGGCGGGGTCGGCGGCGGGCTCGGCGGCAGGCTCGGCGGTAGGGGTCCCGCCGCCCCCGGGGGCGGGCTGCGGGGCGGCTGCCTGCGGGCGCACCGGCTGGGTCTCGTCGTGCGGCTGGTCCTTCTCGCTCATGCCACCCAACCTCGGCCGGCTCCCTGTGCGCGACCTGTGCGCCGGCCCTGCGACCGCCGTGAAGGTGCTGACCGGACACGGACAGCGACCTCACAGCAAGCCCACAGGCTGCGGGAGCAGGATGGCCCCATGAGCGTGCCCCAGCTGACCCGTCCCGACGGGTCCCCCGTGCGTGTCCTCGTCGTCGACGACGAGGTCAACATCGCCGAGCTCCTCGCGATGGCACTGCGCTACGAGGGCTGGGACCTGCGGATGGCGCACACCGGCACGGACGCGGTCGCCATCGCCCGCGACTTCCGCCCCGACGCCATCGTGCTCGACATCATGCTGCCCGACTTCGACGGCCTCGAGGTGCTGCGCCGGATGCGCGCCGACGGCAGCGACGTCCCGGTGCTGTTCCTGACCGCCAAGGACGCCCTCGAGGACCGGATCGCAGGGCTCACCGCGGGCGGCGACGACTACGTCACCAAGCCCTTCTCGCTGGAGGAGGTGGTGGCGCGGCTGCGCGGGCTGATCCGCCGCGGCGGCACCGCGGCGCAGGCCGACGCCGGCAACGTGCTCGTGGTCGGCGACCTGACCCTCGACGAGGACAGCCACGAGGTGCACCGCGGCGGCGAGGAGATCACCCTGACCGCCACCGAGTTCGAGCTGCTGCGCTTCCTGATGCGCAACCCGCGCCGCGTGCTCAGCAAGGCGCAGATCCTCGACCGCGTCTGGCAGTACGACTTCGGCGGGCAGGCCAACGTCGTCGAGCTCTACATCTCCTACCTGCGCAAGAAGATCGACGCCGGCCGGGAGCCGATGATCCACACGATGCGCGGCGCGGGCTACGTCCTGAAGCCGGCCCCTTGATGCGGCGCCCCCACCTCCCCCGCACGCTCACGGCCCGCCTGGTCGCCGTGGCGGTGCTGCTCGTGGCGGTCGCGGCGCTCGTCATCGGCACCGCGACCACCCTGGCGATGCGCGCCCAGCTCACCCAGCAGCTCGACGACGAGCTGCGCTCGAGCATCGGGCGGGGGTTCGGCGGGCCGGGTGCCCGCGGCCAGCTGCCGCCGCTCCCGCGCGACGACGACGGGGACGACCGGGCCTACCTCGGCCAGCGCTACGGGTCGGTCTTCGCCCACGTTACCCCGGACGGCACCGGCTACGGCAAGGTGATCCGGGGCGGCCAGGCGGGCGCGCCCGACCTCACCTCCGCCCAGCTCACCGCGCTGGTCGCGGCCGCGGGCTCGGCGGAGCCGCAGGACGTGGACCTTCCAGGGCTCGGTGACTACCGGGTGCTGTCCCAGGAGGCGATCGACGGCGGCCAGGAGCTGATCGGGCTGCCGACCGAGATGCGGGACCACACCCTCACCGAGCTGGTGCGCCTCGAGCTGCTCGCCACCCTGCTCGGTGTCCTCGCCGCAGCAGCGGCCGGCACCTGGGTCGTACGCCGTCAGCTCGCGCCGCTGCGTGAGGTCGCCGGCACCGCGCACCGGGTCGCCGAGCTGCCGCTCGACCAGGGCGAGATCGTGCTGCGGGAGCGGGTGCCGGAACGGCTCACCGACGAGGCGACCGAGGTCGGCCAGGTCGGCTCGGCGCTCAACCAGATGCTCGACCACGTCGAGCAGTCGCTCTCGCAGCGCCACCGCAGCGAGCAGCAGGTTCGGCAGTTCGTCGCCGACGCCTCCCACGAGCTGCGCACCCCGCTGGCCACCATCGCCGGCTACACCGAGCTCGCCCGGCGGCGCCCCGAGACGACCGGCACGGCGCTCGACAAGGTCGAGACCGAGTCGGCACGGATGAAGGCGCTGGTCGAGGACCTGCTCCTGCTCGCGCGCCTCGACGCCGGCCGGCCGCTCGAGCGCGGCACCGTCGACCTCTCCCGGCTGCTGATGGAGGCCGTCGACGACGCCCGGGTCGTGGACCGGGAGCGCTCGTGGCGGCTCTCGCTGCCCGAGGACCCGATCACCGTCACCGGTGACGACGCGCGGCTGCACCAGGTCGCGACCAACCTGCTCACGAACGCCCGGAAGTACACCCCGCCCGGCAGCACCGTCACCGTGACCGCGGACCCCGACGGCTTCACCGTCCACGACGACGGGCCCGGCTTCGCCGCCGACCTCGCGCCCCGGGCGTTCGAGCGGTTCACCCGCGGTGACGCCGCCCGCACCCGCGACGGCGGCGCGGGCCTGGGGCTCTCGCTGGTCGAGGCCATCGTGGGCGCCCACGGCGGCTCGGTCGCCCTCGAGAGCCGTCCCGGTGACACGACCGTCACCGTCCGTCTCCCCCGCCGCTGAGCAGGTGACCTAGGTTGGCGGGCATGGAGCCCGGCACACCCGTCCACGTCGCGATGACCAAGTGGGGCGACCGGCCGCACTGGGAGTTCGACGGCGTGCTGCTCGGCGAGGACGAGCACGGCGAGTGGATCGGCTTCCCCCGCGGCACCCACAACCACCGCCCCGGCAACGAGTTCCGCTCCGCGGTCGACTGCGTGACCCTCGTACGCCCGGGGGCGTGGCACCTGCCCACCTTCCAGGCTCCCGGCATCTGGTGCGACCTCTACGTCGACGTCACCACCCCGGCCGTGTGGGACGGCACCGTGCTGCGCTCGGTCGACCTCGACCTCGACGTGATCCGGCTGCCTCCCGAGCCGCCGACCGGCGGACCGCCGGCGCCGTGGGACGAGCCCCCGGTCGGCCCCGGCGGCGTGTTCGTCGACGACGAGGACGAGTTCGCCGAGCACCAGGTGGCCCTCGGCTACCCCGCCGACGTCGTCGCGGCCGCTCGGGCCAGCTGCGACGAGGTGCTGGCCGCGGTGCGCGCGGGAGCGGCGCCGTACGACGGCTCGCACCGGCGCTGGCTCGACGAGCTCAGTCGCCGGGGCGCTGCTCCGAGCGCTTGAACGCCCGCCGCTCGGCGCGGGTCATCGCGCGGAACGGCCCGACCAGGCGGGGCCCGGCGAGCCGGTTCTCGAGACGGCGTGCCTCGCGCTTCACCGGCTGGGCGAGGTACTCACCGAGGATCACCCCGGAGGCGAGGGCGATCGCGACCGAGATCGCGGTCATCAGGGCGAGGATGCCCTGGGAGACGACCGTCCCGCCCTCGGCGAGGAAGGTCAGGCCGCGGTAGATCGACAGGCCGGGCAGGAACGGCACGATCGCCGGCACCGCCACGACCAGCGGCGGCACCTTGACCCGCCCGGCCACCGCGTAGGCCACCAGGCCGATGAAGAACGCCGCCGCACCCGCGGCCGCGGCCCGCCCGAAGCCGCCGACGGTCAGCACCTGCGACACCAGCGCGGCAGCGGCGGTGGTGAGGGCCACCGGCACGACGGCACGCCTCGGCGCGTAGCAGGCGACGCTGAACGCCGCCGCCGAGACCGCGGCGCCACCGAGCACCGCGGGCAGGTCGGAGATGCTCCCGAGCTTGCCGGGCACGAGCTGGCCGAGGGGCACGCCTAGCCCGTCCGCGATGGAGATACCGAAGCCGACGCCGGCGATGATGCCGGCCGTCGACATCATCGCCTCGATCAGGCGGGCGCCGGAGGTGAGGTAGAAGCCGGTCAGGGCGTCCTGCACCGCGCCCATCAGGCCGATCCCGGCGAGCAGCAGGATGATGTTGGCGGTCACGACCAGCGACGGGTCGACCTCGATCGGCGTGGCCGCCACGGCCGCGGCGAGCAGCGTCGCGATCGCCCCTCCCGCGACCTGGAGGTAGAAGAACGGCAGGCGCCGGCGCGACATCAGCAGCTGGACGCGGTCGATGAGCACCGCCGCGACCGCGGCCACCGCGGAGACGACGGCCCCTCCGCCGAGGAAGACGCCGACCGCCGCCGCCATCACGGCCCACGCGATGGTCACCGCCCACCGCGGGAAGGCGTGGCCGAGCGAGACGATGGTGGCCATCCGGGTGCGGGCGGTCCAGAGGTCGACGTGGTCGGTCAGCACGTCGCGGACGAGGTGGTCCACGGCGGTGAGGTCCTCGTAGTCGATGTCGCGCTGCTGCACGTGGCGCACCAGCAGCGTCGGGACCTCGTCCGCGGAGCGCTGGAAGCTCATCGACAGGGCGGTGAAGGTCACGTCGACCTCCGCCCCGCGCAGCCCGAGGTGGTCGCCGACGGAGCGCATCGTGGCGGTGACGTCGGCCGCGCCGGCGCCCGACGACAGCAGCATCTCGCCGATGCGCAGGCACAGGTCCATCGTCAGGTGCACCTCGCGGGCCCGCTCCGCCTCCTCGTGCGCGCGCTGCTCCGCCTCCTCGCGGGCCTGCGCCGCCGCGACCTCCCTGGCCCCGCCGCGGGCCCACTCGGCGGCTGCCTCCGGCTGCTCGATCTGGTCCACGCCGACATGGTGGCACCCGGGCGGGCCCACCGCGGCAGGTGGTCCGGCGGGCCGGGCGACGTCCCTAGAGTTGCCCCATGCGCATCGACTTCCACGCCTCCGCGGAGCCCACGCTCGGCGTCGAGTGGGAGCTCGCGCTGGTCGACCGCGAGACCCGCGACCTGGTCAGCTCGGCCGCGGCGCTCGCCGACCTCGCCGGTCCGCGCCTCGCGCACCCCGAGCGGCTGCACCAGGAGCTGCTGCGCAACACCGTCGAGGTGGTCACCGGGATCTGCCACACCGTCGCCGAGGCCGTCGACGACCTCACCGCCACGCTGGGCACCGTCATGGACGCCGCCGACGAGCTCCGCGTCGACCTGATGGGCGCCGGGGCCCACCCCTTCGCCGACTGGTCGCACCAGCAGCTCACCGAGGGCCACCGCTACGAGGAGCTGATCAACCGCACGCAGTGGTGGGGCCGCCAGATGCTGATCTGGGGGGTCCACGTGCACGTCGGCATGCCCGAGCGCGACCGGGTGATGCCGGTCATCTCGTCGCTGCTGACGACCTACCCCCACCTCCTCGCCCTGTCGGCGAGCTCGCCGTTCTGGGCCGGCCAGGACACCGGCTACGCCTCCAACCGGGCGTTGATGTTCCAGCAGCTCCCGACCGCCGGGCTGCCGTTCACCTTCGAGACCTGGTCGGCCTTCGAGCAGTGCATCGCCGACCAGACCACGACCGGGATCATCGACTCGATGGCCGACGTGCGCTGGGACGTACGCCCCGCCCCGCACCTGGGCACCCTCGAGCACCGGGTGTGCGACGGCGTCTCCGACGTGCGCGAGCTGTCGGCCCTGGTCGCCCTGGTGCACTGTCTCGTCGTCGACCTCGACGCCCGCCTCGTCGCGGGCGAGACGCTGCCGACGCTGCCGCCCTGGCAGGTGCAGGAGAACAAGTGGCGCGCCGCGCGCTACGGCCTCGACGCGATCGTGATCCTCGACGACCGCAACCGCGAGCGGCTGGTCACCGAGGACCTCGACGACCTCCTCGAGCGCCTCACTCCGGTCGCGCGCCGGCTCGGCTGCGAGGACGAGCTCCGCTCGGTCGCCGACATCCCTCCGCGCGGCTCGTCGGCCCAGCGCCAGCGCCGGGTCGCCGCCGGCCACCACGGGGACCTGGTCGCCGTCGTCGACTCCGTCGTCCAGGAGCTGCGCACCTCCCTCGGCCGCTGACGTACGCCGCCCCGTCCCGCCCCGTCCACCCACCCGTGCACCTGCCCGCCGAAAGGGTTGTGGCCGTCGTCACCGGGACGAGAGGATGCGCGGACCCACACGCGGCCAGGCGCCGGGCGGACACCGAGGAGTAGCAGTGGTCAACCCGATCGACCCGACCGCGACCGGCTTCCTGCTCGCCGAGAACCGCAACATGCCGATGCACGTCGGCGGCCTGCAGCTCTTCGAGAAGCCCGAGGGTGCGGGACGCGGCTACGTGCGCGAGATGTACGAGCAGATGCGCGACGTCGAGGAGATCGCGCCGCTCTTCCTCCAGCACCCCCACCGCTCGCTGCGCACCGCCGGCCAGCTGGTCTGGCAGCCCGACGAGCAGTTCGACATCGAGCACCACGTGCGGCACAGCGCGCTGCCGAAGCCCGGCCGGGTCCGCGAGCTGTTCGAGCTGTGCTCGCGCCTGCACAGCACCCGCCTGGCCTGGGAGCGACCGCTGTGGGAGGCCACGATCATCGAGGGCCTGCGCGACGGCCGGGTCGCGATGTACACCAAGACCCACCACGCCCTGGTCGACGGCGTCTCGGCGATGCGGCTGCTGGCGAGCGTGCTGTCCACCGACCCCGACGAGCGCGACATGCCGGCGCCGTGGGCGAAGCGTCCCGGTGCGCCGCGCCCCGTGCAGCACGACCCGCCCGCCGACGTCTCGCTGGCCGACGTCTCGGCGCAGACCGTGCGCACCGCGCTGGCCATCGCCTCCGAGGCGGCGGGCATGCCCGGCGCGCTGGTGCGCACCCTCAACCGCAGCGTGCGCAACGAGACCTCCGCGCTCTCGCTCTACGCCCCGCGCACGATCCTCAACCAGAACATCACCGGCTCGCGCCGGTTCGCCGCCCAGGACTGGCCGATCGAGCGCCTGCGCGCGGTTGGCAGGGCGAGCGGCACCACGATCAACGACGTCGTGCTCGCCATGGTCAGCGGCGCGATCCGCGCCTACCTGCTCGAGCTAGACGCGCTCCCGGAGACGACCCTCGTCTCGATGGTGCCGGTCGGGCTGAAGGCCAAGGAGTCGCACCTCGCCTCCTCCGACGGCGGCAACGCGGTCGGCTCCGTGATGGTGCAGCTCGGCACCCACCTGTCCGACCCGGCCGACCGGCTCGCCGCGATCCACCGGTCGATGAGCGACGGCAAGCAGGGCCTGTCGGCGATGACCCCGACCCAGGTCCTCGCGATGAGCGCGCTCGGCCAGGCGCCGGCGATCCTCGCGCCGGTGCTGCGGATGCAGGGCATCGTGCGCCCGCCCTACAACCTCATCGTCAGCAACGTCCCCGGGCCCCGCACCACCCACTACTGGAACGGCGCCCGGCTTGTTGGCACCTACCCGCTCTCCATCCCGATCAACGGGATGGCGCTCAACATCACCTGCACCTCCTACGACGGCAAGATGTGCTTCGGCCTCACCGGCTGCCGCCGCACCGTCCCCCGCCTCCAGCTGATGCTCGGCCACCTCGACGCGGAGCTGACCGCCCTCGAGCGCGCCGCCGGCGTCTGAGGCGGGCCAGCTGAAGTCCCCGGATATCCGGGGACTCTCGTGCTGAGCACCCGAGATCTCGGCTACGAACCACGAGATCCGGGTGCAAGGTCGAGCACCTCGAGCCCGCCGCCGACCTGCTCGGCGACCGCCGTGAGCCGGGCCCGGGTGATGTCGGCGACGGTCAGCAGCCCGGCGGCGCGGGCGTTCGAGCCCTCGCGAGTGGGCTCGGCGGAGTTGATGCTCAGGCAGCGGCGGGTGCCACCGTCGGCCCGGTTGGCGAGGGCGACCGCGTGACCCGTGGTGCCGCTCCCGGCGAAGGGGTCGAGCACCACGACGTCGTCGGGCACCGTCGCCAGGATCCGACGTACGAGCCCGGTGGGCTTGGGCGACTCGAAGACGTGGCCGACCAGCGCCTTGAGCTCGGCGACGGCCGTGTCGGTGGAGCCGATCTCCTCGGCCAGCCAGATGGTGCGCAGCTTCTTGCGGCGCCCGCCCTCGCGGTGCAGCCAGTCGCGCTGGAAGATGTCGGCGCGCTCGCCGGCGCGCCCACGGATCACCCGGCACACGAGGTCGTCGGGCCGCTCGTCGACCCGCGGTCGCGACCAGCGCCACACCGCGGGGCGGCCGTCGCCGAAGACCGGGGTCAGCTCCCGGCTCCCCGCGAACTCCGTCGTCGCGACCCGACCCGTGCCGGGGTCGCCCCACAGCGGGTAGTGCAGCGTCGGCGTCGTCAGCGGCGTGAACTTCTTGTTGGTGTTGCGCAGCGGGAGATAGCGGAAGCGGCGACCGTCCTCGGTGGCGTGCGGGAAGTCGGCCTCGTCGACCGACTCGCTCGTGCTGCCGTCGACGAGGCACTGCGGCAGGTCGCGGGCGTACGCCAGGACGTACTCGTGGCTGGTCGCGAAGCCGCGGCCGAGCTGGCGGCCCTTGGGGTTGAGGTTGACCACGACCTGCGCCAGGAAGTTGGCCTCGCCGAAGACCTCATCCATCAGCAGCCGGAGATGGGCGGCCTCGTTGTCGTCGATGCTGACGAACACCGCGCCGTGCGGGGCGAGGACCTCGCGCACCGCCTCGAGCCGGGGCCGCATCATGTCGGTCCACGCGCGGTGGCGGCGCGCGTAGGGATCGGTGTGCGAGGCGTCGCGGAAGGTGTCGGCGTAGGCGAAGTCGTTGCCGGTGTTGTAGGGCGGGTCGGTGTAGACGAGGTCCACCGACCCCGGCGCCAGCCGCGGCAGGACGTCGAGGTTGTCGCCGGCGACGAAGGTGTTCCACCCCTGCGCGCCCGCAGGGTCCCACGTCGACTCGTCGGCCACGTCGGCAGCCTAGGACGTCCCGCTCACGGATCAGGCGCGATCGTGCAGGGTGACGTGGTAGCCCGGGCTGCGCGACGGCGTCGAGGTCGGTCCCGGGCGCGAGGTCGCGGACGGCGAAGGCGATGGGCGCAGTGTCGAAGACGACCGCGTGGGGCGGTCTCAAGCAGGCGTCCGCGGCGCTGCGGACCTCTATGGAGGACGTGCTGCGACCGCTCGGGATGACCATCACCCACTACTCCTGCCTCGAGCTCCTCGCCCAGCGCCCCGGCCTCTCGAACTCCGAGCTCGCGCGGGGCGCCTTCGTCACCCGGCAGTCGATGAACGTGCTGCTCCAGGCGCTCGAGCGCGACGGGCTCGTCACCCGTCCCGCCGAGGCACCCGTCGGCAAGGCGTTGCCCGCCCGCCTGACCCCACGGGGTCGTCGCCAGCTCGAGGCCGCGTCCGCCGCGGTCCGCGGTGTTGAGGTGCGGATGCTCGCGGGCATGACGGAGGCCGACCGGGTGCAGGCGATGCGCAGCCTGCAGAGCATGGTGCGGTCGTTGCGCGAGGCCCCCGCTCCTCCGGCGAATTGATCCCATCATTCACACCAGCCCCAGATCGCGCCTACTCTGGAGCGCGTGCCTGTCTTCCCGCGCCGCCCTGCCCACGCTCCGCTGACGCGCAGCCGCCTGCTCACCGTCGCTACCGCCGGCGTGCTCGTCGCAGGTCTCGGCGTCGCCCCGTCGATGGCCGACGACCGCGACGCGACCGCCTCGGCGAGGGCCGGCAACGGCCTCGGCACGGGCCAGGCCGGGGGCTACCGCGGCCGCGACCAGACGTCCGACGGCAAGCCCGGCACGGTCGTCGGTCCCCCGGTCGCGCTGCGTAACCGCGCGCTGGTGAAGAACGACACCAGCTACGAGATCGCGCCCGGCGTCGTGCTCCGCGAGTGGGACCAGGTCGACGGCCGGCAGCCGGTCGGCCAGGTCCGGATGAACCTCGTCACCGTCAGCCTCGACGCACCGAACGTCTCCTTCGAGGAGCTGTCACCGACCTACGTCACCAGCCGCAAGAAGGTCAGCCAGTTCGGCGCCTGGAACGGCGCCCTCACCGCGGTCAACGGCGACTTCTTCGACATCGGGCGCACCGACGCGCCGCTCGGCGTCACGATCAACGGCAGCCGGGGCATCCTCGGCGGCACCCGCGACGGCTGGATCCCCGGCGTGAACTCCACGCTGTGGTTCGACAGCACCGGCCCGCACGTGAGCCCCCTCGGCCTGCAGTACACGATCCGCCAGCACCCCGACTGGACCGTGACCGGGATCAACCACCCCGGCATCACGCCCGGGCAGGTCGGGGTGTTCACCTCCGACTGGCACCGCACCCAGGGCTACCAGGTCACCTCGGGCAAGAAGCGCGCGCGCGAGGTCTGGCTGCGCAAGAACCGCGTCGTCTCCAACAAGCCGACGCTCTCGAGCGGCAAGAAGATCCACCGCAAGGAGCGGGTGATCATCGGCACCGGCCCCATGGCGGCCCGGCTCAAGTCGCTCGAGAAGGGCACGAAGCTCACGCTGTCGAAGCGGATCGAGGGCGGCAAGCCCACGATGGCGATCAGCGGCGACCGCCCGCTGCTCGTCAACGGCGTGCGCACGGTCATCAACAACACGATCGCCCACCCGCGCACGGCCGTGGGCATCGACGCCGACGGTCGCAAGCTCCTCATCCTGGTCGTCGACGGGCGCTCGTCGGTGAGCCGCGGCTACACGATGGTCGAGCTCGCCGACATGATGACCGCGCTCGGCGCGGAGAACGCGATCAACTTCGACGGCGGCGGCTCCTCGGCGATGTACACCCGCACCGCCAGCGGCGCGATGGGCCTGGTCAACGAGCCCTCCGACGGCAACGAGCGACTGGTGGCCAACGCCTTCGGCGTGGTCTACCACGGCGAGCTGCCGCCGGTCGTCCCGATCCTGCCCACGCCCACCCCGACGCCGACGCCGACCCCGACGCCCACCCCGACGGCCACGCCGACCGTGCCGCCGACGATCCCGCCGGCGCCCACGGCCGGACGCTGACTAGACCGGCGGCAGCGCCGGGCGCCGCTCAGGCGTCCGGCACGGAGAACACGACGACGAACGTCATCGCCGCGAAGCACTGCATGTTGCTCTTCGGCAGCTCAGCCGTGACCTGGAACCCGGCCTCGCCGGCGTCGACCGCCACCGACGTCGGGGGCTCGCAGCCGACCCCGACGATCGCGGCGTACGGCGTCGTGCCGGGCGCGGCGGCCTGCTGCTGGGCGGCCTCCTGGCTGACCTCGTCACCCAGGGTGCCCTCGAGCTGCGAGGCGAAGTCGGCACGGGCCTGGTCGGTGTCGACGGCGAAGGCCATCGAGGACGCCTCACCGCCCGCGTCGGTGGCGGTCATCAGCGTCGCGTCCTTCACGCCGGCGGAGCCGGTCACCTCGATCGGCCCCCGGGAGGAGCTGCCGGTGTCGGGCTCGGGAGTGGTCGTGGACGACGGGGTCTGCGCCGGGTCGGTGCTCGGCGTGCTGGACGGCGTCGACGAGGCGGACGGGTCGCTCGCGACGTCGTCACCGCCGTCGTCCCCACCGCAGGCGGTGAGGCTGGCAGCGAGCGCGAGGCCGCCGAGGAGGCCGGCGAGGGTGCGGGTGCGGGCGCCCGAGCGGCGCAGTGTGGTGGTCATGGTGGTGAGACGGTAGCGGGGCCCCGTCCGCTCCCCCGGCAGGCGCGGCGTCGACGGTGCGGTGGGCGCACTGGCAGGCTGGGCGCATGCCCGACACCGAGCCCGTGACCGAGCCCGTCCGCGAGGCGGTGCGCGAGTACGCCGCGATGCAGCCGCAGCTGACCGCCGCCACCACCGGGTACGGCACCCTGGTGCGCACGCTGCTCGACGACGCCGGCATCGACTACCTCAGCGTCACCGGCCGCACCAAGAGCGTCGCCTCCTTCGCCGCGAAGGCCAATCGCAGCGCCGACGGCCGGCCGCTCTACCCCGACCCGCTCACCCAGATCACCGACCTCATCGGCGTCCGGGTCATCACCTACGTGCACAGCGACGTCGCCGCGGTGGCCGACCTGCTCGCCGACGAGCTCGACCTGCTCGACGACCGCGACCTCGGCGAGGAGACCGCGCGCAGCGGACGCTTCGGCTACGCCAGCCGCCACCTGCTCGTCCGGGCGCGCGACGACGACACGCAGCACGCCGGGCTCGCCGGCCACCGGGCGAGCGTGCAGGTGCGCACCGTGCTGCAGCACGCGTGGGCGGAGTTCGAGCACGACATCCGCTACAAGGGCAACGTCCCCGAGGACGCCGCCGCCGACCTCGACCGCCGCTTCACGCTCGCGGCCGGCCTGATCGAGCTCGCCGACCGCGAGTTCTCCACGATCCGCGCCCGGATCCAGGCGGCGGCACCCGGCAGCCCGACGGAGGCCGAGGCCGACCACATCGTCGGCCAGGAGCTCGCCACGTTCCTCGCCGGCCACTACAGCGACGCCGGCTGGTCCCACACCGACCACTACGACTGGATCGCCGACCTCCTCGCCCAGCTGGGCATCGACTCGATCGACGACCTCGCCGACCTGCTGACCTCCGTCGACGCCGACGCGGTCATCCGGCGGATGGGCTACCGCTACCCCGCCGGCGCCGTACGCCGTCTCGACGACGCGCTGCTGGCCATCTTCGGGGAGCAGTACGTCACGCTGGAGGGCAACAGCCACCGCGTGCCGAAGCTGCGGGCGCGACTGGAGAAGCTGACCGGCCCCGTCGCCTGAGGGCGCCCGTCCGGCTGAGAACCGTCCTCAGGCAGCCCCCCTAGGGTTGCAGCATGAACCGGCCGTCGTGGACCACCGTCGCCCCCGTCCTGGCCGTCGCCGCCCTGGTGCCGGCATGGTTCGCCCATCCCGACAGCACCCTGGTGCTGGGCGTGCTCGCGCTGGTGCTCGTCGGAGCGGTGCTCGCGGCGGTCCACCACGCCGAGGTCGTCGCCCACCGCGTGGGCGAGCCCTACGGCTCGCTCGTCCTCGCGGTCGCCGTCACCATCATCGAGGTCGGCCTCATCGTGACGCTCATGGTCACCGCCGACAAGGACTCCTCGGGCCTGGCCCGCGACACCGTCTTCGCCGCGGTGATGATCACCGTCAACGGCATCGTCGGCCTCTCGCTGCTCGTCGGGGCGCTCAAGCACCACCTCGCGGTCTTCAACCCCGAGGGCACGGGCGCCGCGCTGGCCACGGTCATCTCGCTGGCCGTGCTGTGCCTGGTGATCCCCTCGGTCACCACGTCCGAGCCCGGCCCGGAGTTCACCGGCGCCCAGCTCGCGTTCGCCGCGATCGCCTCCCTCGCCCTCTACGGCATGTTCGTCTTCACCCAGACCATCCGGCACCGCGACTTCTTCCTGCCGGTCGCGCCGGGCCAGTACGTCCCGATGGTCGCGACCAGGGCCGAGGCCGCCGCGGCCGCCGACGACCGGCTGGCCGCGCGCGCGGCCGTGAGGGAACGCCCCGAGGGCTTCGAGCACGAGCCGGTCGACCTCGACGAGGACGGGCACGCCGACCCGCCCACGGGACGCGCCACGCTCACCAGCCTGGGGCTGCTCTTGGTGTCGCTCATCTCGGTCGTCGGGCTCGCCAAGATCGAGTCGCCCGCGATCGAGTCGGGCGTGGAGGCCCTCGGCTTCCCCCAGGCGGTCGTGGGCGTGGTGATCGCGCTGCTGGTGCTCGCGCCCGAGACCATCGCCGCCGTGCGCGCCGCCTCCCGCAACCGCGTGCAGGTCAGCCTCAACCTCGCGCTCGGGTCGGCGATGGCCTCCATCGGCCTCACCATCCCCGCCATCGCCGTGGCCAGCATCTGGCTCGACGGCCCGCTGGCGCTCGGCCTCAACCAGCTCCAGGCAGTTCTGCTGCTGCTCACCGCAGCGGTCGCGATCCTCACCGTGGTCCCCGGACGCGCGAAGACGCTCCAGGGCGGCGTGCACCTGGTGCTGCTCGCGGCGTTCGTCTTCCTCACCGTCGCCCCCTGACCCGGCCCGGCCGCTCCGGACGCACCACGGCCCGGCAGGTTCCCCTGCCGGGCCGTGGTCGCGGTCGTGCGTAGGGCGTGAGCCGTGGGGCTCAGCCGAAGTACGAGGCGTAGATCTTGTCGTAGGTGCCGTCCTCGTGGAGCTTCACCAGCGTGTTGTTGATGACGCGCAGGAGCGGGATGTTGCCGTCCTTCTTCACCGCCATGCCGTACTGCTCGCCGGTGTCGAACTCCTTGGCCAGCTTGAGCTTCGGGTTCTCCTTGACGAACTGGCCCGAGACCGTGTTGTCGAGCATCGCGGCGTCGATCGAGCCATCGGCCAGCGCGGCCTGCAGGCCCGCCGCGTCGTCGTACGTCCGCACCTGGGTGCCGTCGGGGGCGAAGTCGCTCATGTAGGTCTCGCCGGTGGTGTCCTTCTGCACGCCCACCCGCTTGCCGGCCAGCTCGGCGAGGTCGTCCACACCCGAGCCACGCGGGGTGATCAGCGCCTGCTTGGCGTCGAAGTACGGGCTGGAGAAGTCGAGCACGCGCGCCCGGTCGCCGGTGATCGTCATGGCCGAGATGGCCACGTCGCAGACGTCCTTGTTGAGCGCGTCGCCCGACGTGATGTCGTCGAAGGCGACGTCGACCACGTCGAGGTCGACCTTCAGCGCGTCGGCGACCGCCTGGCCCAGGTCGACGTCGAAGCCGACCAGCTTGCCCTTCTCCTCGTAGACGAAGGGCTGGTACGGGCTGTCGGTGCAGACGGTCAGGACCCCGTCGAAGACCGGGTTGACCTTGCTGAGGGCGTCGGCGGACTCACCGTTGGCGCTGCCGCCGCAGGAGCTCAGGGA
>NZ_JBHLXH010000001.1:1272169-1305960 GCF_042432345.1 Nocardioides zeicaulis
GTCAGTTCGCATTCACGGTGAGCGACTCACGAAGTCGCATGAGGGAGTATTCGGTGATCTTGACCAGCGCACCCTTGGCCTGCTCGCGGTCGCGGGCGTCGAGGCTGATGATCGGGACCTCGGGCGGCAGCGCGAGGGCGGCGGCGATCTCGTCGGCGGGGTAGCGCGGCACGCCGTCGAACTCGTTGACGGCCACGATGAACGGGATCCCCTTCGACTCGAAGTAGTCGAGCGGCGAGAACGACTCGTCCAGGCGGGCCACGTCGACCAGCACGATGGCGCCGATGGCGCCGCGGCACAGGTCGTCCCACATGAACCAGAACCGGCGCTGGCCGGGCGTGCCGAACAGGTACAGGACCAGGTCGTCGGCCAGGGTCAGGCGGCCGAAGTCCATGGCGACCGTGGTGGTGGCCTTGGTCGGCACGGCGGCGAGGTCGTCGACACCCTCGGACTCGTTGGTCACGAGCGCCTCGGTGCGCAGCGGGTCGATCTCCGAGACGGCGCCGACGAGCGTCGACTTGCCGACGCCGAAGCCGCCGGCGATGACGATCTTCGTCGACGCAGCCGCGCGCTGGGCCTTAGTAGTTTCGAAGTCCACGGAGGGTCCTTTCGATGAGCTCAAGACGCTCATCTGTCGACGTCTTCTCGGTGATGGTGGCCTGGATCCGGACCAGGCCCTGCTCGATCAGGTCACCCAGCAGCACCCGGGCGACGCCGATCGGCATCTTGGTCAGCGCCGACACCTCGGCTACGGATCGCCGGTCGCAGACCTCGAGAACCTGCGCGGCTGAGGGAGTGAGGACAGGCGCCTCCGCACCAGCCTGGAGGCGCAGCGTGGCCTCCATCGGCAGGTCGACGGTGGTCGCCGTCCTGCCGGCGGTGATGGTGTACGAGCGGATCAGCCGAGGGCGGTAACCCTCGTCGTCCGGCTCCGTGGGCGGCGTCACGACCGGGATCCGGTCAGCCGCCCGTACCGACGCGGGCCTGAGCCTCGACGGTACGTCCCACGCGGTCCACCAGGAGGGCCATCTCGTAGCCCACCTGGCCGATGTCGGCCTCCTCGGTGGTGAGGACGGTGAGGTTGGAGCCGTCACCGACGCTCATCAGCATCAGGAAGCCCATCTCCATCTCGACGATGGTCTGCATGACCGAGCCGCCCTCGAAGAGGCGGGCCGCGCCGACCGCGAGGCTGGCGAGGCCGGAGGAGACGGCCGCGACCTGCTCGGCGCGCTCACCCGGGATGCTGGTGCTCGAGGCCATGAGGAGGCCGTCGGCGGAGACCAGGATCGCGTGCGCGGCGTCGGGGACTTCCTCGACGAAACGCGACATCACCCAGTCGAGGTCACGCTCGTCACCAGCGGAGGTGCTGGTGGCGGCGGCGGAGGATTCGTAGCTCATGCGGGGCCTGCTTCCGTGTGCTGGGGGGAACTTTGGGCTGCTCGTCGACCGCGGGAGACACCCGCGGTGTGGGCCTGGAGCCGACGCCGGATGGCCTCGGGGTCGCGCGTCTTGGTGGCGGTGGGCGGGGTCACGCTACCGGGAACCAGGCGCTCGCCGGGGGCCCTTCGCGGAAGTCCTGCCGGAGTCGCGACGGGCGCCGGCGCCTCCTCCGCGACGTGCTCGGCGATCTCCCAGCCACGGTCGACCTCGGTCTCGTGGATCTGGGTGGCGTCACCGGTCAGCCAGCCCGACCGCATCGACTTGAAGATGGGCGAGTCGCCGTTGGCGCGCGCCGGCTCGGTGGTCGGCGGCAGGCCGGGCATGTCGCGGTTGATCTCGGCCGCGGCACCGGGCGTACGGGTCGGCAGTCCGCCGGCGAGCGGGTCCGCGAGCGCGACGGCCGGGGCGGCCTCCGGCTCGGGGTCCGCGACCAGGGTGTCGCCGGGCTGCTCGGCACGGGCGGCCGCGACGGGCGTGAAGACGGGCGACGGGGCGGGTGCGGGCTCCGGCTCGGCCACCACGACCGGCTCCGGCTCGGGCTCGATGACCGGCTCGGGCTGGACGGGCGCGGCGGGGCGGCTCGGCGTACCGAGGCCCAGCGGGTCGTCGGCGTCGACCTCGACCTCGGGCTCCGCACGGGCGGCGGGCTCCTCGGCCACGGGCTCCTCGACGGGCTCCTCGACGAGCTCCTGCCCGGCAGGCTCCTCGGCCACGGGCGCCTCGGTGGGAAGCGGGTCGGTGAGCGGGTCGGGAGTGCGGACCGGCGCCTCGGCGACGGGCTCCTCGACGACCGGCGCCTCGACGACCGGCTCCTCCGCGACGGGCTCGGAGACGGGCTCCTCGACGACGGGCTCGGCGACCGGCTCGGCGACCGGCTCGGAGGCCCGGGCCTCCTCGGCCTGGGCCCGCTGGCGCGAGGCGAGGGCCGTGATCGGGACGACCGAGGCGACCTTCTCCTGCGGCTCGGCCGGGGCGGCCGAGGCGCTGGCGGGCTCGGCGGGCGTCGGGGCCGACGGGCCGGCTGCCGGGGCGTCGGTCGCGGGCGTGGCGGGCGTCGAGCGCTTGCCGAAGAGCGGACCGGTCGCGCCGGAGGTCTCCGGCGGGAGGAACGCGTCGGCACCCGTGCGCGGCATGTTGGCGCCCGGCTCGCGGCGCGGCAGCAGGCTCTCCAGCGGCGGCCGGTCGGCCGTCGGGGTGGGCATGTCGACCGCGGCGGCGGCAACGGGGGCGGGAGCGGCGGGCGCCGCGGGGGCGGGCTCGAGCTCGGCCTCGCGGGCGGCCTCCTTCTTCGCAGCCTTCTCCGCCGCCCTGGCCTCGGCCTTCTCCGCGCGCTCGGCGGCGCGGGCCTCGGCCTTCTCCGCTGCCTTCTCGGCGCGGGTACGGGTGCGGCCGTGGCGCTTGGTGGGCTCGGTCGGGGCCGCGACGGCCTCGGGCTCGGGCTTGCGGGCCGGGGAGTCGAGCGACTCCGCGCCCTGCGCCGGCTGACCGGCCACCTGGGGCAGCTCGGGCAGCACGGAGGCGGGCAGGTGCACCGTCGCGGTCATGCCGCCGCCGGGGTTGCGCGAGAGGCTGGCCACGATCTGGTGGCGCTCGGCGAGGCGGGACACCACGAACAGACCCATGCGGCGGGCGGTGTCGGGGGTTGCCTCGGCGCCGTGCGCGAGGTCGCGGTTGAGCTGCTCGAGCTCGGCCGGGGGCACGCCGAGGCCGGAGTCGGTGATGGTGATGGAGACGCCACCGTCGACGGGCTTGGCCGCCAGCCGCACGGGCTCCGAGGGCGGCGAGTAGGTCAGCGCGTTGTCGACCAGCTCGGTGAGCAGGTGGACCAGGTCGGCGGCCGCCTCGTCGCTCACGCGGGTGCTGAGGTGCGACAGGATCTGCACGCGCTGGTAGTCCTGCACGCCCGAGGTCGCGGCCTGCAGCGCCTCACCGATGGTGAGGCTGAAGGAGCCGGCGGCGCGGTTGGGGGCGTCGGCCAGGATGAGCAGCGAGTCGGCCGTGCGGCGCATCCGCGAGGCGAGGTGGTCGAGGCGGAACAGCGACTCGAGGCGCTTGGGGTCCTCCTCGTCGTGCTCCAGACGCTCGATCTGCGCGAGCTGCTGGTTGACCAGGGAGTTCGAGCGGCGCGAGAGCGTCACGAACATCGCGTTGACGGTCTGGCGGAGCTGGGCCTCGCCGGAGGCGAGGTGGATGGCCTGGCGGTGGAGGTCGTCGACCGCTCGCGCGACCTGTCCGATCTCCTCGTTGGTGGTGACGTCGATCGGCTTGATCGGCTCCGGCTCCTGGCCGGACCGGATCCGGGCGACGGCGTCGGGCAGGCGGTGGCGGGCCACCGCGAGCGCGCCCTCGCGGACCTTGCCGATCGGCTCGAGGAGCGATCGGGCGATGTAGAGGGCGACCACGACGGCGACGGCGAGGGCCAGCAGCGTCAGCGCGGCGCCGAGGAGGGCGTTGCGCTGCGCGTCCGAGGCCGCCTGGTTGAGCGAGGCGGTGACGCCCTTGAGCAGCTGGGAGGTGATCTGGTCGTAGGGCCCGTAGGCGTCGCGGCCGTCCAGGTTGGTGGCGGAGTCGTCACGGATCTGGCCGGCGTGGCGGGTGTTCGCCGTACGCAGCTCGGCGGTCTGCGTCTCGGCGCCGGTCACGGACCCGGCGAGACGGTCGATGGCGGCCGCCTCCACGCCGATCTCCGAGAAGAGCTCCTGCGAGCCGGACTGGGCCAGCGAGGTGGCGACGAGACCCTGCTGCATCGCCAGCGACAGGCGACCGCTCATGGTCTGGGACAGCTGCTCGAGCCGCGGCTCGGGCGTCTCCTGGGCGGCGTTCACGCTGGTGATCAGCTGCGAGACGCTCGACTCGAGCTGGCGGACCAGGGCGATCCACGTGGCGGGACCGAGGTTCTCCGCGCCCTCGCCCCGGATGCCCTGGCTGAGGTCGAGCAGCGCGTTGACGTGAGCGGCCTGGAGGTCGGTCAGGTCGGCGTCGTCACGCGCCTGGGTCAGGGTCTCGGCGTTGGTCGAGATGTCGTCGATCGCGTCGATCAGGTCGCCCTGGCTGGCGGCGCTGTCGGACTGCGCGGCGACCATCGCGCTCTCGGCGGAGATCAGGTAGTCCACCGCGGGCTGGATGATGGTGACCTGCTTGGCGCTGCTGGCGGCGCTGCGCGAGTCGGCGTAGTCGTTCTGCACCCGCAGGCCGCCGAGGACGGCGGCGAGAAGCAGCGGGATGGCCAGCGCGAGCGCCATCTTGCGGCGCAGCGGCCAGCCGGCGACCGTGCTGGCCGCACCCTGGCGTGGCTGGTCTGCGTCCTGAGTCATGTGTGCCTCGCGATACGTGAGCGATTCGACGACGAAACGATCGGCTCCGGTGGGGACCGGAGCAGACTCAACTTAAGGAGTCACGCGACATTCCGTGGCGTTTTCGCAGAACTGTGTCTGTTGGGTGTATGGGGACCCGGCCTGCTCCCCCGTGAGCGAGCGAAGTGTCGCAGAAGCACCAGCGGTCCCACCACCCCCGATTCCCCCGTCGACCCGGCCGTCACCAGCCGCCCCTTCCGCCACGGCGACGGGTGAGGCAGGCTCCCGGCCATGACTCTCCATCTCGGGAAGGGTCGGTCGCTCGCGGCCGCCCTCGTGACCACCCTCGTCCTCGCCGTGGCGCTCCTCGTGGGCCCGCCGTCCACCTCGCCGGCGCGCGCCGCCACCCCGCTCACCGTCAGCCAGGCCCTCGGCCAGCAGAACGGCAGCACCCAGACCGTGCGGGGCTACGTCGTCGGCCAGCCGACCGCGACCAGCACGGTCGTGCGCTCCGGCTTCCCCAACGACTACGCGATCGCGATCGCCGACTCCGCCTCGCAGACCAGCACCTCCGCCATGCTCTACGTGCAGGTGCCGTCCGCCCTCCGCTCGCAGTGGGGCCTGAGGTCGAACCCATCGCTCATGGGCAAGCAGGTCGACGTGACCGGCGCCCTGTCCGCCTACTTCTCCCACCCGGGCATGACCGGCACGACGGCGATCGCGCTGGCCGGCGGGTCCACTCCGACGGACCCGCCGACCAGTCCGCCGCCCACGAGCGGCAGCGGTCCGTACGACTCCACCTACTACGCGCCGGCGATCGGCAGGACCGGCTCGGCGCTGAAGACCGCCCTGCACGACATCATCGACGGCAACACGCGGGTCTCCTACGACACCGTGTGGACCGCCCTCAAGGACACCGACCAGGACCCGAACAACTCCAGCAACGTCATCGAGCTCTACACCGGGCGCTCGATCGCGAAGTCGAACAACGGCGGCGGCAGCGGCCAGTGGAACCGCGAGCACGTCTTCGCCCAGTCGCGCGGCGGCTTCGACACCGGCGCCGGCCCGGGCACCGACCTGCACCACCTGCGGGCCGAGGACGTCACCGTCAACGGCACCCGCGGCAACAAGGACTTCGACGAGGGCGGCTCGGCCGTCTCGGGGTGCACCGACTGCTTCGCCGACGCCGACTCCTTCGAGCCGCGTGACGCGGTCAAGGGCGACGTGGCGCGGATGCTGTTCTACATGGCCGTGCGCTACTCTGGCGACGACGGCTTCAACGACCTCGAGCTCAGCACCGTCTCCGGCAGCGCCGTGCCGCGCATCGGTGACGTCGACGTGCTGCTCCGGTGGAACGCCGCCGACCCGGTCGACGCCTTCGAGATGCGCCGCAACGACCGGATCTACACCCAGTGGCAGCACAACCGGAACCCGTTCATCGACCACCCCGAGTGGGCCTCCGCGATCTGGAACTGAGGTCCGCCGGGCTCGAATTCCCCGGATATCCGGGGAAGTTGCCGCTTCGAGGTCTAAACATCGCGTACGAAGCGGCAGGTTCGACCTCGAAGTACGCCGTCGGGCGGGCGCGCGTGCGCGCCCGCCCGGCGTGGGTCAGCTGCCCGAGCCGTGGCTGTGGGGCGGCACGACCGGACCCTCGGAGGGCTGCACCACCACGAAGCCCGGGCCGGAGAAGGCGTACTGGAACGCCTCGCCCGTGCCGCCGCGCAGCATCGAGCGCATGTTCATCGAGCTCACGACCTGCGGCACCAGGTTGGCCGACCAGCAGACCGCGGCGTTGATGTCGACGTAGGTGGGGGTCTGCGAGCAGTCGAGGATCAGGGGCTGGCCGTCGCTGGTGAGCGCGACGGTGCCGTGGCCCTGGACGAGGGTGTTGAACATGCCGCCGCTCATCATCCCGGCGCCCTTGACCCGGTGCACGTCGTAGTCGAGCGTCGCGTCCATCGCCAGCAGCGCGCTGCCGTTGACCGAGATGCCGTCGCCCTCGAGGGCGACGAGGAAGACGTCCTTGGCGGAGTCGGCGAAGAACACCTCGCCCTGCCCGGCGACCGTCATCAGCGGGGTGTCCTCCGACGTCACCAGCCGCCGCATCATCTTGCCGAGCGAGCCGGCCGACTTGTGCTCGAAGGTGACCTGGCCCTGGAAGGCGACCATCGAGCCCTTGGCGGCGAGCACCGGCTCACCGAGCACCGCCCGCAGGGTCTTGCGGTGGTGGAGGCTGAACCGCTCGGTGGTGGCGTTCTCCTGGTTGGCCTGGTCGAACAGCTCGCTGCGCATGGTGTCCCCTCGTCCTCGGCGGCCCCGGCGGCCGCCCTCGCGGCGAGCGTAGTGAGGTCAGGGAGCGCGGTTGCCGCGCGCGTCCTCCTGCGCGACGAGCTCGGCGAGGTCGGAGAGCCGGTCGAGGCCGTTGACCGCACGCGACATCCGGTGGTTGCCGGCGAACCGCTCGCGGTGCCGGTCGAGGAACCACCAGTACCCGGCGCTGAACGGGCAGGCGTCCTCCCCCACCCGGACCTTGGGGTCGAAGCGGCACGAGCCGCAGTGGTCGGACATCTTGTTGATGTAGGCGCCGCCCGAGGTGTAGGGCTTGGTCATCATCTGGCCGTCGTCGGCGTGCTGCGACATGCCGACGACGTTGGGCACCATCACCCAGTCGTAGCCGTCGACGAACGCGCGGTGGAACCAGTCGGTCACCTGCTGTGGCGACCAGCCGCGCTGGAGGGCGTAGGAGCCGAGCACCATCAGGCGTGGGATGTGGTGCACCCAGCCGTGCTCGGCGACCTGGTCGAGCGTGTGCGAGAGGCACCGGGCGTCGGTGGCCTCGGCGTCGAGGTCGGTGAACCACCGTGGCATCCGCTGGTTCGCGCGCAGCGCGTTCTCGCGACGGTAGGCGTCGCCCTGGTGCCAGTAGGTGTGCCAGACGTAGTCGCGCCAGCCGATCACCTGCCGCACGAACCCCTCGACGCTCGCGACCGGGGCGCCGCCGGAGCGGTACGCCTCCTCCGCCCGCTCGACGACCTCGAGCGGGTCGAGCAGGCCGAGGTTGAGCGGTGCGCTGACCAGGCTGTGGGCCATCCACGGGTCGCCCTCGAGGATGGCGTCCTCGTGGGCGCCGAAGTGCGGAAGCCGGTGCTCGACGAAGTGGTCGAGCGCGGCGAGCGCCTCGCGGCGGGTGACGGGGAACCGCCGCGGGCCGTCGCGCCCGATCGTCTCGATGCCCTCCTCGCGCTCCCAGCGGTCGAGGTCGTCGCGCACCTCGGCATCGACATCGTCCTCGGTCGGCCACCAGGGGTCGGCGACACCGAGCGACGCGGCACCCTTCGGCGGGGGCTCGCGGTTCTCGTGGTCGAAGTTCCACTTCCCGCCGACCGGCTCGCCGCCGTCGACGAGCACCCCGTGGGCCAGGCGGGCACGGCGGTAGAAGTCCTCCATCAGCAGCCGCCTCGCGCCGCGGCCCTCGGCCCAGCGCTCGAAGTCCTCGCGCGCGGTGGCGAAGCCGCGCGGCGGCAGCACGCTCACGCCGAGCCGCTCGACCAGCCCGAGGGCGGCGTACGACGTCGGGTGCACGACCTCGACGTCGTCGAGGCCGCGGACCACCTCGCTGTAGGTCTCGGCGCGGGCGTAGGTCATCCGGTCGCCGAACTCGGCGGCGCGGTGTCGCATGGCGCTGAGCACCAGGTGCGCCTTGGCGCGGTGGAACCGGCGCCGGCGGAACACCGCGCGCGACTCGACGAGCAGCAGCGGCCCGCGGTGGTCGTCGGTGAAGTGCGGGCCGAGCTGGTCGCCGAAGAGCCAGCGGGTGGTCATGTCGTCGGGTGGGGGCCGGCGCGCCTCAGGCGCGCTCGACCTCGCTCTGGAGCTTGAGGACGGTGGTGCCGTCCTCCTGCTCGATGACGTAGGCCGGGTCGTCGTCGCTGCCCTTGCGGGTCACCTTCTCGCCCTTGGTGGTGCGGGAGACCTCGTCGTGGTGGACCTCCTTCACGGTGCCCTCGGCCCACGAGGAGCCCCACTTCCACTTCACGCTGCTGCCGGTGCGGATCGCCATGCGGCTACGCTGCCACGCGCCACCGACAACGAGGTCACCCCTGGGCATGGCTCCTAGGAGCGGACGTGCATCCGCTCGCCTTGTGGCCCGAAGATCGCCAGCGCCTCGGCCGGCGTCGGGCCGGGGTTGCCGACCCAGTGGGGGGTGCGGGTGTCGAACTCGGCGACCTCGCCCGGCTCGAGCACCAGGTCGCGCGTGCCGAGGACGAGACGCACGCGGCCGCTCAGGACGTAGAGCCACTCGTAGCCCTCGTGGGTGCGCAGGGTCGGCGACGGCTCGTCGTCGACCGGCATCACCATCTTGAACGACTGCAGCCCACCGGGGCGGCGGGTGAGGGAGATGAAGGTGCGGCCGTGGCGCACCATCGGCTTCGAGCGCACCCGCGGGTCGCCCGTCTCGGGCGCGTCGACCAGCTCGTCGAGGGCCACCCGGTGGGCGCGGGCCAGCGGCAGCAGCAGCTCGAGCGTCGGCTTGCGCTGCCCCGACTCCAAGCGCGAGAGCGTGCTCACCGAGATGCCCGTCTCCTCGGCCAGGTCGCCCAGCGTGGCCTCGCGCTCCAGGCGCAGCTGGCGCAGCCGCGGACCGACGTTGCGCAGCACCGACTCGTCGTTCATGCGGTCTAGTTTGCCATTGCGGCAAGAATGTTTGTCAAGCCGGCAGGACGCGCGCATGCTGGTCGGCATGGATGAGAACTCGACGTACGACGTGGTGGTGGTCGGCGGCGGCGCAGCCGGCCTGAGCGGGGCGATGGCGCTGGGTCGCTCTCGGCGCTCGGTGCTGGTGATCGACGCCGGCGAGCCGCGCAACGCCCCCGCCGCTCATGCCCACAACTACCTCGGCCGTGAGGGCGTCGGCCCCCGCGAGCTGCTCCAGATCGGTCGCGCGGAGGTCGCGCACTACGGCGTCGAGGTGCTGCCCGACCGGGTCGTCGGGCTGTCCGGCGAGGTCGGCGACTTCCTCGTCACGACCGACGGCGGTCGTCGCGTGCGCACCCGGCGGGTGCTGGTCACCGGCGGCGTGCTCGACGAGCTCCCCGACGTTCCGGGGCTGGCCGAGCGCTGGGGCCACGACGTCCTCCACTGCCCCTACTGCCACGGCTGGGAGGTGCGCGACCAGCGGATCGCCGTGCTCGCCACGACCCCGATGGCGGGCCACCAGGGCCTGCTCTTCCGCCAGCTGTCGGACGACGTCGTCATGGTGGTCCACGACGGCGTCGAGCTCCCGGACGAGGAGGTGGAGAAGATGGGCGCGATCGGCGTCCGCCTCGCACACGGCACGCCCCGGGAGGTCGTCACGTCCGAGGACGGGTCCCTCGTCGGCCTGCGCCTGGCCGACGGCACCGTCCTGGAGCGCGACGCGATCGTCGTGGCCTCCAAGCCCCATGCCCGGGCCGACTTCCTCGCCCCGCTCGGCGTCGAGCCGGTGCCGTTCGAGATGAACGGCGTCGCCCTCGGCTCGGTCCTGGCCGTCGAGCCGACCGGCGCCACGTCCGTGCCGGGTGTCTTCGCCGCCGGCAACATCACGGACGTCTCGATGATCCTGGTCGCCTCCGCGGCCCACGGCACCCGTGTCGGGGCGTGGATCAACGCCGAGCTCGCGTCGGAGGACGCCGCCGCCGCGGTCGCCGAGCGACGGGCGTCGATGTTCGAGAGGCCCGCGTGGGAGGAGCGCTACTCCGGCGACCGCGTGTGGAGCGGCAAGGTCAACGTCCAGCTCGCGGCCGAGGCCGCCGACCTGGCGCCGGGCCGCGCGCTCGACGTCGGCTGCGGCGAGGGCGGCGACGCGCTCTGGCTGGCCGAGCGGGGCTGGCAGGTCACGGCGTCCGACTTCGCCGACGCCGCGCTCGCCCGGGTCGCCGAGCACGCCGAGGAGGCAGGCCTCGCCGACCGCGTCGAGACCCGGCGCATCGACGTGCGCACCTTCGAGCCCGACGGCGAGACGTGGGACCTGGTCACCGCGCACTTCGTGCACCTGCCCGACGGCGGCATGGTCGACGTCGTACGCCGCCTCGCTTCCGCGGTCGCGCCGGGCGGCACGCTGCTCGTGGTCGGCCACGCGCCCAGCGACCTCCACACCGGCCTCCGTCACGGCCACGTCTCCTTCATGCACACCGCCGACCAGCTGCTGCCCGCGCTCGACGAGCAGTGGGAGGTGGAGGTCTGCGAGTCGCGCCCGCGCACCCAGGCGCACCCGGAGACCGGCGAGGAGATCGAGATCGCCGACGCGACGCTGCGCGCCCACCGCAGGGGGTGAGCGGTCGGGGCGGCCGGGGCAGACTCGGGGGCATGAGCACCCGGGACGCCACCCTTCCGCCCGCCCGCACCTGGTGGACGATGACCCCGTTCCTCGTCGCGGTCGCGGCCGTGGCGGGGATCGGCGGGATCGCGGCCGCGGGGTCCCAGGCGACGTACCGTGCGCTCGAGCTGCCGCCGTACGCCCCGCCGTCGTGGCTCTTCGGGCCGGTGTGGTCGGTGCTCTACCTGTGCATCGGCGTGGCCGGGTGGCTGCTCTGGCGGGCCGGCGGCTGGGACCGGGTGATGTGGCTGTGGACCGTGCAGCTGCTGCTCAACCTCGCGTGGACGCCACTGTTCTTCGCCGCCGACCTCTACCGGGTCGCGCTGCTCGAGATCGTGCTCCTGGCCGCGACGGTGGGCCTGCTGATCGGCTGGTCGTGGCACCGCTCGCGGGTGGCCGGCTGGCTGCTCGTCCCCTACCTCGCGTGGGTGTGCTTCGCGACCGCCCTCAACGCGGGGATCGTCGTCCTCAACTGAGCAGGGCCCGGCGGCGGTCCCGCCCGCGTCGCCGCGGACGGGACCGGTGGTGCCTCAGCCCAGGCGCCACTTCTGGTTGGAGGTGCCGGCGCACGTCCACAGCTGGAGCGTGGCCCCGTTGGACGCGTTGCGGTCGGTGATGTCCACGCACTTGTCGGCCTGGGGGTTCACCAGGTCGCCGGCCCCGCTGAGCACGAACTGCTGGGCGGGGTTGCCGCTGCAGCGCGCGATCTGGATCGGAGTGCCGTCGGCGGTGCCGCCGCCGGCGACGTCCATGCACATGCCGTTCTGGCTGCGCAGGGTGCCGCCGACCTGCTCCCAGCGCTGGTTGGTGCCGCCGGCGCAGTCCCAGGTGATGAGCCGCTGGCCGTCGGCGAAGTTCCAGTTCGGGACGTCGATGCACTTGCTGCTGAGCTGGCTGACGATCGTGCTGCCCGACCCCGAGGGCGGCGGGGTCGAGGTGCTGCCACCGGCGCCGAACGGCGTGAGCGTCACGCCCGCCGAGCGCGGGTCGCCGCTGTGCACCAGCGACTCCTGCGCCTGGACGTCGTCGAAGGCGAAGCCGTACGCGCGACCGTCGACCATGTCCTGGTGGACCAGCCGGGAGTAGTGGTTGGTGATCGAGCCCTGGTAGAAGTCGGCGGCCGTGCCGCTCGGCTGCGTGTCGAGGCGGCCCAGCGTGGAGCGGTGCAGCGCGGCGCAGAGCGTGCGCGCGATCGGGCCGACGACCTGGTCGTTGGGTGCGCCGAGCGCCCCGTCGCAGCCCCACACGTTGCCGGTGGTCGGGCGCTGGAAGGTGGCGACCTGCTGCCCCGACCCGTTGGTGAACGTCATCGTGTTGCCGGACGTACGCCCGTAGTAGCGCACGTCGGGGCGGTCGCCGAAGGGTGCGACCGTCAGCGTCCTCGACGCGTAGGCGCTCCACGCGCTGGCGATGTAGGGGTCGAGGTAGCTCCGGTCGAAGTACCCGGCGTCGGCCGCCTTGCCCGGCGCGAGGACCCGGAGCACGGTGCCGTCGGAGCGGGCGCGGACCAGCCCGCCCCAGCCCGGCTGGTTGCGGATCCCGGCGATCACCTTGTTGCGCCCGTCGTCGACGAGACGGCCGGTGGTCCGCGTGGCGCCGTCGGCGCCGGTGACCGAGACGGCGTGCGGCACGGCGAACATGTCGACCTGCGAGCTGTTGAGCCAGAGCCCCGCGTCGTTGTAGGTGAACTCGCTCCAGTCGAACAGGATGTTCTCGCTGGGGTCGCCCGGCGCCCACGGCGCCGGCTGGACGAGACCGTCGGGAGTCAGGCGGAACGGCAGCCGCTCGCCGAACGACATGTAGAGGCGGCCGGAGAAGCCGCGCGGCAGGTGGAGCGTGGTGCTCGACCCGGTGCCGCCCATGCGGATCGACACGTCCGGTGCCGGGCTCGGCGGGTTGCTGCCCGCCGGCCAGGGCGAGAACGCCCCCGCCTGGTCGACGTACCCGAGCCGGCCGCTGGCGAGGTCGACGCCGACGACGTAGAGGAAGACGTCCTCACCGCGCTGCGACTGGTTGGTGACCGTGAACGGCAGGCGGTCAGGGCCGACCGCGGATGCGGGACCGACCGGTCCGGCGAGGGACAGGCATGCCGCGAGGGCGGCCAGGAGCGAGAGCAACGTGCGAGAGGTGCGCATGGGTGGACCTGCTTTCCCGAGAGAGGTGACGACAGTCACCCTGAGAGCGCTTCCACGCGGTTGTCAAGGACGCCCGCGGCGGGCGGCTGAGTGGTCTGCGGACCAGTGACGGCAGTGGTCCGGTCGCCTGTCCGACCGTCCCTCCCGGCAACCGGGGCGTTGTCCACAGATCGTCGTCGGGGGCTGTCTCGGGCCGCGTCCGACCGGGCAGGGTCGAGCCATGATCATCTCGGGAACCCTCGTCCTCGACGCTGACGGCCAGGCGGCCACCCGCCACGACCTCGGCGCCCGCCTCGCCGAGCTGGAGGAGCGACGGGACGCCGCCGCCCGCACCGTCGCGGCGCTGGTGGCGACGTGGCACGGTGCCGCCGCCGACCGGTTCGAGGAGCAGTGGCAGGCGTGGGACGAGGGCGCGGCGGGCGTGCTGGCGGCGCTCGGACGCTCCCTCGCGGCGCTCGACCTCGCCCGCGCCGAGCTCCTGTCCACCGACGGCCACCGCGGCCAGTCCGCGGCCGCGCTCGCGGGGCGCCTCGGATGACGGCCTACGACGTCGACCTCGCCGAGCTCCGCGCCGCCGTCGCCGCGCTGGCGTCGTGCCAGCGCGACCTACTCGCACTCGCCACCGACGTCGACGCGCTGCAGCTGCGGCTGCAGGGCAGCTGGGCCGGGCGGGCCTGTGACGCCCAGCAGGCGTCGTACTCGTCGTGGCGCGACGACTGCGCGGCGATGGTCGCGGCGCTCGCCTCGCTGCGCGGCATCGCGTCCAGCGCCGACGAGCACTACTCCTCCGCCGTCGGGGCCAACCTCGCCCTCTGGCGCGACGTCGCGCCATGAGGATCGCCGTCGAGTGCGGCGGCTTCGCGCAGGCCGCCGACGCCGCACGCACCGCCAACCAGGTCGCCGCCCTCGTCGGCGACACGCTGTCCGGCAAGCTCGCCGGCCTCGCCGGGATGGCGGGCGACGACAGCACGAGCGCCGAGTTCGCCGGGGCCTACGACGCCGGGGCGCGCGAGGCCGTCGCCGCGCTGGCCGACCTCACCCACGCCTTCATCGGCCTCGGCCGACTGCTCACCGCGACCGGCTCGCACCACGCGCGCGCCGAGGCGTCGGCCGCCGGGCAGGTGCTGGCCTCCGTGTCGGCCGGCCTCACCTCCGACACCTTCGTCCGCGTCCGTCCCGCACCGCCGCCCTCGAGCCTGGGCGCGCAGGAGCCGTCGTTCGGTGCCGTCGACCGGTGGATCCTCGACCACGTCCAGGGCTTCGTCTGGCCGAGCGGGGACGTCTCGATGCTGCGCGACGCCGCGACCGCGTGGCGCCGGGCCTCGGAGTCGGTGGCGGGGCTCGTCGACCACGTCGCCTCGGCCCGCGCCTTCGTCGAGGTCCAGCGCTCCCCCGAGGTGCCGGTCGCCCTCTCCTGCCTCGACGACGTCCGCGACCTCGTGCTCGCCACCGCCGACGAGCTCGCAGCCCTCGGCGCCGCCTGCGACGACCACGCCGCGGCGGTCGAGGGCGTCCACGAGCGCACCCGCGCCCTCCTCGAGGAGGTGGCCTCGATGGTCGTCGAGGGCGTCGCGGTCTCCGCCGTCGTCGGCGCGATCACCGGGCCGCTCGGCGGAGGCGTCGCCGCCGGCGCCCTGATGAACCGCATCCGTCAGGTCGCACCCCGCTTCCACGCCCTCCTCGTCACCCTGCGCGTCAGCGTCGTCTCCTGCTCCACCCGCCTCCGCACCGGCCGCGAGACCCTCGCCGGGCTCCGGACGCGCCTGGTCCGGTACTCGAGGACCCGCGTGCGCGACGAGCGCGGCGCGGTGCGGATGCCCTGGGGCGGGCGCTGGGAGAAGGGCTGGCTGCGCCGGCACGAGGTGCCGCCCGGCCACACTCTGGACCGCCATGTCGGCAAGACCGTGGACGAGCTGGCGGAGCGCTGTCGCACCGGTCGCCCGCGGCGCGCGTCGTCGTTCGACGACCAGGACGCCGCGGAGCGGCTGCTCGAGGACGTCCTGAGGCGCCGTGGCGGCGACATCCGGGACTGGCTCCGCAACAATGAGCACCGTCTGACGCTTGTCGAGGAGATGGGCGTGCGTACTGGCACCACGGTCGGATCGGACGGTGTCGTCTCTCACCCGACCGGCATCCGCGTGGTGCTGATCGCCGACGATGCCTGTCCGTCCGGCTGGCGCATCCTGACTGCATTCCCCAACTAGTGAGGTCGACCGTGAAAGCACTCGAGTACCTGATGGGCGCCTACTTCCACCAGGACTACGACATCGACGGCGGCACCTCGGCGGACACCGTTGCTTCCTTCACGCGTGAGCGGACAGAGCTGGTCCGGTCCTGCGTCGACGACATCGAGACCCTGCTCTCGCAGTCGCTGCCCGAGGGCGAGCTCCGGGCAATGCTCCACGCATGGGGCTGCGACTACGTCGCGGGCGACCACGACCAGGACTACCGCGACTGGCTTCGCGAGATACGCGACCAGCTGGACGAGCACCTCGGCCAGCCCGGCGGAGGGAGCGCCTAGCGCTGATGGGACGTCCGGCGCCCTCGGGCGACTGGGTTCCTCCGCCGTGCCACGCACGCGCACGCGCGTCAGCCGACGACGCCGGGGCGCACACACTCGGCGTACACCCCGAACATCGGCTCCCTCGCCCGGTTGACCGGGCGGTGCTCGACGAGGGCCTTGAGCAGCCGGAGGTCGCGCACGCCGGTGTCCGGGTGGTGGTCGATCACCGCGCACCGCGGGACGGGGCCGCCGACCCGAAGGACGGCCGAGCCCACGGCGACCTCGCGCCCGGGCCAGGTGTCCTCGACGTAGGGCTCGGTCGTCTCGACCACCAAGGTCGCGCGGAAGCGAGCGGCCTCCAGCGACGGGCGTCCGAGCCGAGCAGCGACGTCCGCGAGCGAGGCCGTACCGACCAGCGTGATCGGCGACCCGAAGACGACGGCGCCGCGGGGTGCCGCAGCGAGCTGGACGGGGCGCCCGAGGAAGTCCGACACGACCGCGGAGTGCTGCCCGTCGGTCAGCGAGAGCCCGACGTCGCGGCCCCAGTAGTCGCAGACCAACGTTTCTCCCGTCGGCGCGGGTGCACCGGACGCGCGGGTGCCGTCGGGCAGGAGGAGGGAGAGGTCGTCGCCCGACTGCTCGGCGACGACCGCCATGAGCGCCGGGTGCTGGACCGTCCGGAGCACGCGCGCGCCCGGCGGGTCGACGAAGCACCACCGACGGTCACCGACCGCACCGGCGGCGTCGAGGGTGACGCGCGCCGGCAGGTGTCGGGTGCCCTTGATCGGCGAGAAGCCTGCCGACCGGACGACCAGGGTGACCATGGCCCCATCGTGCCAGCGCGGCGCCGCGGGTCAGTCGGCCAGCAGACCCTTGACGTACGCCGCCTGCCCGAGGTGCTGGAGGCAGTCGCCCTGGATGCTCACGAGCCGTTGGCCCGCCGTGACCGGCGGGTCCCAGTTCTGGTCCACCTCGCGCTCGAGCTCCGCCTCGTCGACGGTCTGGAGGTACCGCGCGGTGGCGAGGGTGACCTCGTGGTGGTACTCCACCAGCAGGGTCGGGTCCTCGATGCGGATCGCGTCGACCTGCTCGCTGGAGTGCCCGTAGCCGATGTCGTCGGTGCCGTTCGGCAGCCCGAACCGCTCCTGGAACCGCTCCCAGACCTGGGTGCCGTCGGCGAGGTCGGCGACGTGGTCGTCCTGCACCCGCGCCAGGTGCCACAGCAGCCACCCGATCGGGTTGCCGGTGCCGCCCGGGCGGTGGTGCAGCTGCTCGTCGTCGAGCCCCTCGGCGACACCGTCGTACAGCTCGGTGATGCGACCGAATCCCTCGGTCAGCAGTCCGCGGACGTCCACGGGCTCAGCTCGCCGGGGTGGCGGTGCGGACCTGCGGGGCCGAGGACGACTCGTCCTTCATGCCGTCGATCTCGGCGAGGATCCGCTCGCGCTCTTCGGCCGGGAGGGAGACCTCCGCGGCGCGCAACCCCTGGTCGAGCTGGATCGCGATGGTCGACTCCTCGGCGCTGTACTGCCACGAGCTGACCTCGTCCACCACCCGCTGCGCGGCCTCGATGGCTGCCTGCTGCTCTTCGTCCGTCATGACTCCACCGTCCGTGACGGCTCGGAGCCACACCACGTCCCTGCGGGTGGAAGGCCCGCCACGGACCGGAGCAGTGGCCTACAGGTGGTGCAGCTTGGCGTACGGGCTGGTGATCCGCAGGACGCGCTCGCCGAAGTCGACGCTGACGGCCTGCGCCTCGACGTTGACCACGCGGCCCAGGCCGTAGAGGTCGTGGCTCACCCGGTCGTCCTTCTCGAAGGTCTCGATGACTGGCTCGGGCGCCTTCTTGAAGGGGCTGGAGCTGCGGCGGTTGCGGGGCGTTTCCGGTGAGTTCGTCATCGCCCTCCATCATCTCCCCTCGACGGTGATCCGACGAGTCCTCGCGCACTTCTCCTAGGATTTCCCTCGTGAGCACGCTCGACGACCTCGTCGCACGCGCGCGTTCGCTCGTCCCGGACCACGGGCGTGCCGTGCTCGGCATCGCCGGCGCGCCGGGGGCGGGCAAGTCGACGCTCACGCTCGCGCTGCTCGACGCCCTCGGCGACAAGGCCGCGCACCTGCCGATGGACGGCTTCCACCTCGCCGACGCCCAGCTGGACCGGCTCGGCCTGCGCGGGCGCAAGGGCGCGCCGGAGACCTTCGACGTCGCCGGGTACGTCGCCGCGCTCGCCCGGCTGCACGCCGAGCCCGCCTCGATGCTCTACGCCCCCGGCTTCGAGCGCGACCTCGAGCAGCCGATCGCCGCCGCCCTCGCCGTCCCGCCGTCCGCGCGACTCGTCGTCACCGAGGGCAACTACCTGCTCCTCACCTCCGGCGGCTGGGAGCGCGTACGCCCCCACCTGGCCGAGGTGTGGTTCGTCGACGGGGACGACGGCTTGCGCCGCACCCGCCTGGTGGCGCGCCACGAGCAGTTCGGCAAGTCCCCCGCCGCGGCCCGGGAGTGGGTCGAGCGCAGCGACGAGGCCAACGCGCGCCTCGTCACCGCGACCCGGGAGGCGGCCGACCTGGTGGTCGACCTGGGCCCCGACCCTGGCGTGGGTCCCGGCTGACCTGAGGTCAGGCCTTCTCGCAGGCGATCCCGTCGTGGTCGCGGTCGAGGCCGCCGTTGGCGCGGATCGCCGTGGTGTAGAGCGCGGTGTCGCGACGGAAGTTCGTCACCGGGGTGCCGGAGGTGTGGTCGCGCGCGTTGGCGCGACCGACGCCGTGGGGCAGGCGGTTGTTGACGACCGTGCAGTTCTGCCACTGGGCCGGGACGGCCGCGTCGGCGGGCGTGACGAGCACCAGGACCGGCGCTCCGACGATGGTGCAGGCGATGGCGCCCACGAGCTTCTTGCGCATGTTCTTCCCCCTCGGATGATGTGCGAGGGACAGCATGGGTCTCAGCGCGCGCCGGTGTCCTGCGAATCGGTCAACTGGCCGGCGGCTCGCCGTCGCCCGCGGATCGCCCCGGCGCGCAGGTAGACGACGGTGGTGACGACGTTGAGCACGACGGCGGTGACGACGTACATCGCGAGGTTGAGCCCCGGCACCACGTCGGCCGGGAGCGTGTACGCCAGCACGACCCGCGCGACCGCGTCGAGCAACGTGCCACCGGCCCACCAGGCGCTCGAGGTGCGCCACATCCTGCGGAACCACGCGTCCTCGCGCCAGCGGCGCTCCCAGTCGCCGACCCACCCGCCGCGACCCTCGATCATCGGCTTCGCGAACTGGTACGCCAGCGGCCGGTCGGCCCAGCGCAGGCTGGCCAGGAACCAGAAGCCGACACCTCCGGTGACCAGCGCGTCCTTCGCGAGCAGGAACCGCTCGTCGCCGGGGAGCAGCGAGATCGCGAAGCTGGCGAAGAGGAGCACGGTGAAGAACGCCTCGAGCCCGCTGGGCCTGGCGCCGCGCAGGAGCGAGACGACCGCGGGCAGCAGGGACAGCACGGCACCGACCACCAGCGCGACGTACACGCTGACACCGAGGTGGCGCAGCAGGTAGTAGAGCGCGGTCGAGCCGGCGATGCCGATCACCGGCCGCAGGAGGGTCACGGGTCGGCCCTCGTGGCGCGGTCGAACAGCTCGACGAGCTCGGCGGCGTACGCCGTGCAGTCGAGGTCGGGCTCGGCCTGCAGCCGGAAGGGCACGACCTCGACGGCTCGCTGGACGGTCGTGGCCATCACGGTGACGTCGAACGCGCGCATCTCCCCCGCCTCCTGGCCGTCGCGCAGGATCCGCTCGAGGTGGCCGAGGTCGCTCGGCTCCTGCATCGCGCTGCCACCGGCGCCCGCCATCGCCACCCGGAGCAGGGCCGACATCGGCGCGCGGTGGGCGTCGGCGTAGGACACGACACCCTCGACGTAGGCCGCGAGCCGGTCGCGCGCGGTCGTCGCCGCCCCCACCTTCTCGCCGACGTGGGCGCCGATCCCGGCCACGACGTGCCCGACCAGCGCGGCGACGAGCTCGTCCTTGCCGGCGAAGTGGTAGCTGATCAGCCGGGTGCTGGACAGCCCGCCCCGCTCCGCGATCCGCGTGAACGTGGCGCGCGCGAAGCCCTCCTCGGCGACCACCGCGATCGTCGCGTCGAGGATCTGGGCCCGGCGGGCCTGCGCCGCGGCAGATCGTGTTACCTGCACGAGTAAACCCTAGGACGTCAGAGCCGGACGCGCCAGCGTGGGACGATTCCGGCCACAGGCGCGGAGGAGGAGGTCGGGGTGACGGTCATCAGTCCGCCGCCCCTGCGCGTCCACCAGCGCGAGGCGCTCGACGCGCTCGCCTCCGCGTGGCGCGACGCCGACCACCCGCGGGCGTGGGTCGTGCTGCCGCCCGGGGCGGGCAAGACCCGCGTCGGCATCGAGGCCGTCGCCGCCGAGGTGCGGGAGCACCCCGCCACCCGGGCCGTCGTGCTCGCCCCCAACACCGCCATCCAGTCGCAGTGGATCGCCGAGGCGCGGGCCCACGGGCTCGACGCGAGCGACGACAAGGAGCTGACCAGCAGCCTCACCTGCCTGACCTACCAGTCCCTCGCCGTCTTCGACGCCGAGGCGGCAGGGGACGAGGACGACGAGCCCGAGCCGTCGGTCGTCGACCGCCTGCACCCCAACGGCGTCGCGCTGTTCGAGCGGATCCGCGCGCAGCAGCGGCTGGTGCTGGTGCTCGACGAGTGCCACCACCTGCTGGAGGTGTGGGGCCGGCTGCTCGCCGAGCTGCTCGAGGCGGTCGAGCGCGCACACGTGCTGGCGCTCACCGCGACCCCACCCGAGAGCCTCGTGGGCGAGCAGCGCGAGCTCGTGGACCGGCTCTTCGGCACCATCCGCTACCGCGTCTCGGTGCCGGCGGTCGTCAAGGAGGGCCACCTCGCACCGTTCGACGAGCTCGTCTGGCTCACCACGCCGACGCCGACGGAGGAGGACTGGCTCACCAGCGAGGCGGTCCGGTTCACCGAGCTCACCACGCTGCTGACGACGCCGGGCTTCGGCACGGTCGGCTTCTACGCCTGGCTGACCGCCCGCTTCGTCGAGCCCGTGCCCGCCACCACCACGTGGGCGGCGCTCGCCGAGCGCGAGCCCGAGCTGTGCGACGCCGCGCTCCGGATGCACCACGCCGGCCTGCTCGACCTGCCCGCCGGCGCCCGGCTCCGCGAGGAGCACCGGCACGCCCCGACCGCCGACGACTGGGTCCGCCTCCTCGGGGACTGGCTGCTCCACCACGTCGCCGAGTCCGACGACCCGGCCGACGCCGACGTGCTCGCCACGGTGAAAGCGGCGCTGCCGTCGGTCGGCTACCAGTGGACGCGCCGCGGCGTACGTCGTGGACGCTCCACCGTCGACCGCGTGCTCGCCCGGTCGTACGCCAAGCCGGACGCGGCCGCACAGATCATCGCCGCGGAGCACGCCGCGCTCGGCGACCGCGCGCGGGTGCTGGTGCTGTGCGACCACGAGCGCGCCTCGGCGACCGTCCCGGTGACGCTCGACGGGGTGCAGGACGCCGAGGCCGGCTCGGCGCTCGCGGCGCTGGAGGTGCTGCTGACCGACCCGGGCACGGCCGCCCTGCGCCCGATGCTGGTCACCGGGTCCGTCGTCGCCGCGGCCGGGTCGACCCTGGAGGACCTCGTCTCCTTCGTCGCCTCCCGCGACCCCGGGCTGGCCGCCCGCCTGACGGTGCAGGCCGGGTCGCCGGTCGCGACCTGCTCGACCGGCTGGACGTCACGGACGTGGGTCGCCCACGTGACGGCGTACCTCGAGGCCGGCCGCACGCAGGTCCTCGTGGGCACGCGCGGCCTCCTCGGGGAGGGGTGGAACGCGCGCGGCGTCTCGACGCTGGTCGACCTCACCACCGCGACCACGCTGACCGCGGTCGTGCAGACCCGCGGCCGGGCCCTGCGCACCGACCCGACCTGGCCCGACAAGGTCGCCACCAACTGGACCGTCGTCTGCGTCTCCGAGGCGCACCCCAAGGGCGACAACGACTGGTCGCGGCTCGTGCGCAAGCACGAGGGCTTCCACGGCATCGACGCCGACGGCGACATCGTCGACGGCGTCGCCCACATCGACGCCTCCTTCTCCCCCTTCGCCCCGCCGCCAGTCGCGTCCTTCGACGCCCTCAACGCACGGATGCTGCTCGCCGCCGCCGACCGTGACGCGATCCGCGAGGCGTGGCGGGTCGGCGAGCCCTACGAGGACGTCACCCTCGCGTCCCTGCGCGTCCGACCTGCCGTCCCGAGGGTGGTGCCGGTGGACGAGGTCGTGACGGTCGTCCCCGTCGCGCCGACCTGGCGGCTGGGGCCTGACGGTCTGACGACGGAGGCGCCGCTGCCCGACACGACCTGGCGCTCGCCGGTGACCCTGGCTGCGGGCACGATCGGCGCCTCCGCAGCGGCCGCGGCCGCGAGCCCGTGGACGCTGGCGATCGCCGGCGGGCTCGGCGCGCTGGCCACGCTGGGTCAGGCGGTCGTCACCCAGCGCGTCCACACCGACGTCCTCACCGACTGGGTCCACGCGCAGGTCGCGCTGACGTCCGGTACGCCCGCGCTCGAGTCGGTGGCCGCCGCGGTCGCCGACGGGCTCCTGGCTGCCGGGCTGACCACGGCGGGTGCCTCCGCGCTCGCCGTCGACGTGCACCCGGGCGGTGAGTACCGCTTCCGCCTCGCCGCCACCGAGGACGACGCCGAGGTCTTCGCGACGGCGTTCGACGAGGCCATCGGCCCGGTCGGCGCCCCGCGCTACGTCGTCTCCCGCTACACCGGCGCGTCCGCACCCGGCCGCCCCGTCCGTACGCGTCGCGGTGCGCGCGCTGCCCTGCGCGCGGCACGGCCGACCGGCGAGGCCTGGCACCCCGTCCCCACCGTCCTCGGTCGCAACGCCACCCTGGCCGGCCACTACCTCGCCGCCTGGCGCACCTGGGTCGGAGACGGCAGGCTGCTGGCGTCCGCGAGGCCGGACGGTGCGGGGGTCGTGGCCGCCGTCTCGGGCGAGGACCCGTTCGCCGCGACCACCGTCATGCGCCGCACCTGGTCGTGACGCCGGGACCTTCGTCCCGGCGCCTGCGGGACCGTACGCCCTGCCCGGCGGGGTCGCCGAGGAGAAGTCTCGAGGTGGAGCAGGAGCTCCCCCGACGCTGACCGCGCCGGCGTACACCGGAGGAGCACGTCATGAAGGCTGCTGTCGTCACCGCACTCGGCGCACCGCTGGTGGTCCGCGAGGTCCCCGTCCCGGAGCCCGGCCCCGGCCAGGTCCTGGTGCGGATCGAGACCTGCGGGCTGTGCCACACCGACATTCACGCCGCCCGCGGCGAGTGGCCGGTCAAGCCCAAGGACCAGCTCATCCCCGGCCACGAGGGCGTCGGCATCGTCGAGGCCGTCGGCGCGGGCGACCTGCCCGTCGCGGTGGGCCAGCGCGTCGCGATGCCGTGGCTCGGGGACGCGTGCGGCCACTGCCGCTACTGCATCGACGGCTGGGAGACCTACTGCACCGACCCCGCCTACACGGGCTACACGATGGACGGCGGCTACGCCGAGTACGCCGTCGCGTGGGCCAGCCACGTCGTCCCCGTGCCCGACGGCGTCGACCCGGTCGACGCCTCGCCGCTCACGTGCGCCGGCGTGACGACCTACAAGGCGCTCAAGGTCGCGGAGCCGCGGCCCGACGAGACCTGCATGGTGGTCGGCATCGGTGGGCTCGGGCACCTCGGCCTGCAGTACGCCCGCGTCTTCGGCTGCCGCACCGTCGCCGTCGACGTCCACGACGACAAGCTCCAGCTCGCCAAGGAGCTCGGCGCCGACCACGTCCTTGACGCACGGGGCGACCAGGCGGCGCAGCTCGCCGAGATCGGCGGCGTGGACATCGCGCTCGTCACCGTCCCGTCGCCCGCCGCGATGCGCGCCGCCCACGCCGCGCTCAACCCCAACGGCCGGCTCGTGCTGGTCGGGCTGCCCGCCGACAACCGGCTCGAGCTCCCCGTCTTCGAGACCGTGCTCAAGGGCGTCAAGGTGATCGGCTCGCTCGTCGGCACCCGCAACGACCTCGCGGCCTGCTTCGACCTCCACGCCCGCGGCCTGACCCGCGTCGTCACCGAGACCCGGCGGCTCGAGGACGTCAACGCGTGCTTCGAGGAGGTCCTCGCCGGCGAGGTGCCCGCCCGGCTGGTCTTCGACCTGCGGTGAGAGGGGCGCCCTTCCCTCGGTGGTCGAGGTGCGAGCGCCTCTCGGTGGTCGAGGTGCGAGCGGAACCTGTCGGTGGTTGAGGTGCGAGCGGAACCTGTCGGTGGTTGAGGTGCGAGCGCAACCTTTCGGTGGTTGAGGTGCGAGCGCAGCGAGCCTCGAAACCAACGATGACGGACTTCACCGCCCCCGCTAGCCTCCGAGAAGCAACGTCGCGCACGGAACCACACGAGGTGATCGGGTGAGCACGCACACGGAGGGCCACGGCCGCCCCGAGGCCACGCTGCCGGGAGGCCTCGTCGAGGTCCTGATCCGCTGGGAGGAGTCCGGCGGTGGGTGGCGGGTCCTGACGACCAAGGACGACTGGATCGACATCGCCCTGCTGTCCGGTGACACCAGCGAGCAGGTGACGCACGTCGGCAGCGCACGCACGTCCGTGCTGACGGAGTTCCTCGCCGGTCGCACCGAGAGCGGCCAGACGGTCGGCTGACGCGCCATGCTGACCTCATGACGGAACGCAACGTCCTCGGCGGCGAGCTCGACCCCTGCGGCACCGACCCGGTCACCGGCTTCCACCGCGACGGCACGTGCACGGTCGGCCCGCACGACGCCGGCCTGCACGCCGTCTGCGCGGTGATGACCGACGAGTTCCTCGCCCACCAGAAGGCCGTCGGCAACGACCTCTCCACGCCCCGCCCGGAGTGGCAGTTCCCGGGTCTCGTGCCCGGCGACCGCTGGTGCGTCGTCGCCGCACGGTGGATGCAGGCGTACGCCGCCGGGGTGGCCGCTCCCGTCGTGCTGGCGGCGACGTCGGAGCGCGCGCTCGACGTCGTACCCCTCGGGCTGCTCCGGGAGCACGCCGTCGACGTGCCGCCCGACCTCAGCTCCCTGGACTGACCCGCTCAGCGGGGCCTGCCTCCACCGCCGAGAACAGCACCTGCAGCACGCCCTCGGGCAACCGCACGTGGTAGCGCGTGCGGCCCACCTTCTCGACGACGCCGACCCGTCCGCCCCACCGGCCGCCCGAGGTGATCCGCGCCGTCTGGCCCACCTGCAGGCGGGTCACAGGGGCACTGGACATGAGGCGCCGGAGCTCGGCCGTGTAGCTCGGGTGCATCGTGACGAACCGACCCCGGTAGGTCCACTGGATGATCCGAGCATCGGTGTCACCCGAGTCGCACCGGCGGCACAGGAGCACCCGCTCGGGTCGGCGGTGCCGGTCGAACTCGTGCCCGCCACCGCACGCACCCCGCCAGTCGCCGAGCACCCGCGGCGCGTCCTCGCGCACGCAGCGCTCGCCGTTGCTCCCGATCGAGATCGCGATCGCCCGCCAGGTCGCGTCGTGCTGGTGACGCGGACCGGCAAGCGCGTGGGCGATCTCGTGCAGGATCGTCTCGCGGACCTCGGCCTCGTCGTGCAGCTCGGTGAGCGCCGCGCTCAGGCCGATGGTGCGCGACCCGTGCCGGCACACCCCCGCCCGGCGCTTGGCGCGGTCGAGCTCGATCCGCCACCCGTCCAGCCCGTGCTCGTCACGGAGCCGACACGCCAGCTCGAGCGCGTCCTGGAGTTCCACGACGTACATCCCACCAGAGCACACCGACAGCGTGCGCCGCGAATGCGGTCGCGGCGTGGCCGAGGTCGTCGGCAAGCGGCTCCCGACCACGACGCCTCCATGATCGACGTCCGCATGTGACCCTGCCACCCGGGTACGGGATCACTTCCCCCCGATCCCGATCGAAGGCGGTACCGCGCGATGAAGGCAGTCACCTGGCAGGGCGTCCACGACATGCAGGTCACCGAGGTCCCGGACCCGCGCATCGAGGAGCCGAGCGACGCGATCATCAAGATCACCTCGACCGGCCTGTGCGGCTCCGACCTGCACCTCTACGAGACGCTCGCGCCGTTCATGGAGGCCGGCGACATCGTCGGCCACGAGCCGATGGGCATCGTCGAGGAGGTCGGCTCGGAGGTCACGAACCTCAAGGTCGGCGACCGCGTCGTCGTCCCGTTCAACGTGTGCTGCGGGTCGTGCTGGATGTGCGACCAGGGCCTCTACAGCCAGTGCGAGACCACGCAGAACCACGAGCACGGCACCGGCGCGAGCTTCTTCGGCTACAGCAAGCTCTACGGCCAGGTGCCCGGCGGCCAGGCGGAGTACCTCCGCGTCCCCTTCGCGAACTTCCTGCCCGTCAAGGTGCCGCACGAGCACGCCGACGACCGCTTCCTCTTCCTCTCCGACGTCCTCCCCACCGCGTGGCAGGGCCTGCAGTACGCCGACGTCCCCGACGGCGGCACGCTGCTCGTCATGGGCGCCGGCCCGATCGGCGACATGGCCGCGCGGATGGGCGTCCGCGCGGGCTACCGCGTCTTCTCCGTCGACCGGATCCCCGAGCGGCTCGCCCGCGTCGAGGCCTTCGGCGCCGAGCCGCTGAACTTCGACGACGCCAACGACGTCGGCTCGGTCGGCGACATCATCCGCGAGGCCACCGGCGGCCGCGGCCCCGACTCCGTGATCGACGCCGTCGGCATGGAGGCCCACGGCTCGGGGGGCGCCCAGGGCGTGCAGAAGCTCGTCGGCCTGCTCCCCGACGCCGTCGCCGAGCCGATGATGAAGAAGGCCGGCCTCGACCGCCTCGCCGCCCTCCACACCGCGATCGACGCCGTACGCCGCGGCGGCACCGTCTCGATCTCCGGCGTGTACGGCGGCGCTGCCGACCCGATGCCGATGATGCAGCTCTTCGACAAGCAGGTGCAGCTGCGGATGGGCCAGGCCAACGTCCGCCGCTGGACCGACGAGCTGCTCGCCATGCTCGTCGAGGACGACCCCTTCGGCGTCGACGCCTTCGCGACCCACCACCTCCCGTTGGCCGAGGCGCCGGATGCGTACAGCACGTTTCAGAAGAAGGAGGACGGAATGGTGAAGGTGGTCTTCCAGCCCTGAACCCTGTGGAAGAGCGTTCGCCCCACGCCGGCCGCTGGGTCAGGGTCGATCCATGACGAACGAACCCTTCGCACCCGTGATCAGGACGCAGGCCGACCTTGAAGGAGCGTGGCGCCGTCTGATGGGCCCCGTGCGGCCTGGCGGACGGTCGCTCTGGATGATGCTCATCCAGGACGACGTGCCCCTCCCCCAGCTGATCGAGGTCACCGACGCCGCACGAACCCGACGAGCCGCTCATGGCCAACTCCGCGACGCTGCTGCAATTGCTTGCCGAGGACTCGCTGGACGACGTGCGCTTCGCTCCTCATCTCCCGGCCGGGGTCGGGCTTCCTGACTCCGTCCGACCGCCGCTGGGCGACGGCGTTGAACGCCGCGACGTCCGAGTCCCGGGTCCGGTGTGAGGTCGTGCACCTCGCCAACGGCGCCTCCATCCGTCCCGTCCCGCCGGACGAGCTCGCGCCGCTGGCGCCCAGCGCGTGACCGCGCTCGGATGCCGAGCCTTCGAGCCACGTCGTCCGTAGAACACGTCGGCGTCGTCCCAGTGCGTGCGCCAGTAGCCATCCTGGTCATGGAAGTCGATACGCTCGACCTGGATCGGGTAGCGGTGGCCGGTGGTCGGCAGCGCAACATGCGGGGGTCCCAGCCCATCGAGCAGGTGGTCGACCTCGTCGTCCCGACGTCGAGCGGGTCTCCCCCACCAACGTCGACGAACCGAACCGATGGCCCTCCGCCTCCGCGGGAGTACATCCGGCTCGGTGCTAGCGGACGGAACGACTCGTAAGACTGCTTTGTATTGCGTAGGCGACCGAAGAGATCACTCCGCTTCCCTTGGACCGTCCTTTCCAAACTGGCAAGTCAGACCTTGAGAGAAGGCGCAGGGGTGCCGCACCACTCGCCTCGAGCCCGCCCAAGAACAACGGCGTCGGCTACGCCTCGCCGTCCCGTCCATCCCTGACTGTTGAGCTCCTGAGGCCCATCGGATCCACTCCTTTGGAATGGCCGCGCGGACCTTCGTCTCAGATGGAGCGCCCCGCGCAGCATGACCTGCGACGGATATGTCAGTGTCGGCTGCCGCATCATGGACCGCCAACTGTGCGACGGCCTCAGCCCTCGTGACATCGGCGTAGTCATGGCTTCCCGCAGGACTACCGAGACCCTGGCGAGGAAGAGCGACCTCTTTGCCGAGTTCGCTCGCGTCTCCGACACTGCCGCCAGTGCCCCAGAGGCGTTTGATATCACTGATGCTGAGATCGCTCAGGAAATCAAGGCGCATCAGCGACGCCGATTGCTGACCGCAAGCGACTCAACTGAGAAGCGGTAGGGGATGCGGTCGATGGCTTGCAGGTAGATCCGAGGCATCAGGGCTTCACGCCCGGACTGCGCCTGCGCTGCGCCTGCGGGGATAGCACCTGCCTCGTCGTGCCGACTGCACGGACGCACGCCATGACGTGTACCGAGCCGTGGCCGGCCGAGGTCATCCAGCTTACGCGCTGCTGTCGGTCGGGTGCGCTACGTTGTCACGACTTCATCCGCTTCAAGTGAGGGTTTGGCGCCGTGGCGACTGATCAAGTGGACTACCTCGCGGCTCCTCTGAGCCAACTCAGATTCGATCCAGAGAACCCGCGACTCCCGGAACACATCGACGGGCGCGACGAACAGTCAGTCCTCGATTGGATGCTGAGCGACGCAGGGCTCGTCGAACTAATGGGATCCATTGCCGTTAAGGGCTTCTTCCCTGCGGAGCCACTTCTCGTGATGCGGTCACCTGAGAATGAGGACGAGTATTGGGTACTTGAGGGGAATCGGCGGCTCGCAGCGACCCTCCTTCTCACCGAGCCGTCGCGGGCACCACGCCGACGACGTGCGGTCGAGGACATGGCCAACCTCGGCGCAGATGTCGACCTATCCACGCTACCCTGCGCCATTTTCTCGGATCGATACGACGTTCTTGACTATTTAGGCTATCGCCACATTACAGGGATCAAGCAATGGGAGCCCGCCGCCAAAGCTCGCTATCTTGATTCACTCTACCGCGAGCATCTACAAGAGCATGGACCCGACGTTTATAGATATATAGCGAGGCTCATCGGTAGCCGAGCGGACTATGTCATGCGCCTCCTCGGCGCTCTTCGGTTGTATGAGCGAATGACGTCGAACGCCGACGAGCCGCTCACTGAGGACGTGTCCTTCTCGCTCATTACGCTATCCTTGAATTATAGGGCGATCGTCACGTTTCTTGGCCTTGAAACCCTGGATCAAGAAACATTCTCTTACGTGGACGAAGCCAACCTGGACCATCTGACGAAGTGGCTCTTTCAGCCGAACCCGGAACTTGGTAGAACGCAACTTGGCGATAGTCGTAACATGAAGTTTCTCGCTGCGGCGGTCGCGCACCCTGAGGGAGTCAACGCCCTCCTTCGCGGTGAGACGGTCGAGGATGCGGCCAGCGCAACGTTAGATGTCTCTGAACTCTTCTTGCGCGCTTTGCGAAATTCACGAGATCGACTCGTTACCGCCCAAAACCTCTTGCATAGAGTCGAGAGGACAGGCGATGCGCTTGCCATCCTCGACGAGCTTGAGGAACTTCTCGACCAATTGCGCCTGTTAGTTAGGCGGCGTGACCGAGCGGGTAGGCACACGGATGTTTGACCCCACGAAGGCCGAGAGCATCCCGTCGCAAAGTGAAATCTACTACTGGGCCGACTTTGTCGAGTTCCGATGCATGGTGGATCCAGATAAGCAATTCAGCGCCCGCCGACTGGCCGAGGTAGCCAAATTTGCAGATGACTTCTCAGCCACGTCGCCTGACGCCCAGGACGGCGACGAATCGGACATCGTCGCGGCCCTCCTCGACCAAGCATCGGCCCTACACACCGATGATTTTGATGAACTATTTGATGACGCGGCATCGAGCGATCTCGAAGATCCCGACGAGCCTGCGTACGACGACTTCGGGCGAGCAGCAGAACTTGCCGATGATAGGTACCGCTGGAGCCAAGAGGTCTTCGCCCTTCTCGCCGACAGGCAGCGTTCGCTTGGTGTAGCCTATCCGTTCGAGATTGACTTCACCGGACTCCGCATATCCGCCCCGGATCTCCGGCCGGAAGGCCGAGCATACGTCTTCTATCTTCTGTCGAGCTTGTTGAACCATTTGTCCCACCAGACGATGCAACGAGTGACCGCCGAGTTCGAAGTTTTCTCACTTTCGGTGCTGCAAATCATGCTGCCCTCGAATGCCGAGGTGGACGCATACGGGACTGCTCGCGGTCGTGCGACAAGTCGTTTCATCGGTTCGCACTATGAACGACTGACTGCACTGGCGGCCGAGTTGCGCGGTGTCGTGCTTGCCCATCCGACGGACTTCCATCCACGCGACGCCGGCGACAACGGACTGGATTTGGTGGCGTGGTTACCAATGCTCGATTCCGCCAAAGGCGTGCCGTCCTTTTTCGCTCAATGCGCGTGCGGAAAAAAGTGGGATGGCAAGCAGTTCGAGGCCGGTCACGAGCGCTGGCGCGAGTTTCTGCATCTGTCCGCGCCCCAGACCAAAATAACCTTCATCCCACATTACTTCCGACGACTCGGGGAGTTTTGGTACTCAGATTCTGATGTATCGGGCGTGTTGATCGACCGGCTTCGAGCGCTTCGGTTTCTAACCAGTGCGCCACATGTTCATCCGCCAGCAGCCACTGTCGACGCAGCCTGGGAATTCCAGCTGGACGTCGTCTGACTCGTGGCATCACTATTGGAGACCGTCGTTGAAGGGCCGGGGAAGGAGCCTAGGCGTCTCGTTCCCACAGGGGCCCTCTCCTCTCGGATGTCGAATCTGGCGCGCCGAGACACGCGGCCGGAGATCGCGCTCCGCCGTGCACTCCACTCCAGGGGCTTGCGCTACCGAGTGCAGAGCAAAGTCCCCGGCAACAACCGCCGCACGATCGACATCGCTTTCACGCGCGTCCGCTTGGCTGTCTACGTTGACGGCTGCTTCTGGCACGGTTGCCCTGAGCACCACGTTCGGCCCAGGACAAACAGCGACTGGTGGCGTTGGAAGATCGAGCGCAACCAGGCACGCGACGCGGACACCGATCGCGAGCTCACCGAGGCCGGCTGGGAAGTGGTGCGAGTATGGGAACACGTCTCTCCTCCGAACGCGGCAGACCTGGTCGAGGGGATCTACCGGATCATGGCCAGAGACAGCCCCACCACGGGGTGAAACCTTCAGCGTTCATGCGCGGTCGCACGCCATGCCTGTTAGACATCCCCTCGTGGGAAGCATTGTTGTAGACCAGATCGGACCGGATGGCGCTCTCCTCAAGGATGTCGACACGACATTGCGTCCATCCGTCAAGCAGCGATTGATCCTTGATGCACTGCCGGGGTCAGCCTCCGAAGACTACGCTGGCAAGCGCGTCGTCACCTTCGGTGATCAGCTCATCCTGAGCGCTCAGATCACCCACCTCGGAAATCCGTGGCCGGGTTTTAAGAAGCGGATCCAGATTCCGCCGACGTGGAAGTCACTCGCTCTCGGGGCCGCTGGTGGCGGGCGCCGCGTCCGATTCGTAGGCGTCTATCACTACAAGTCGGTCACCATATTTGTGGACTTCGATCCAACGACCTATGTCCGGCGCAAGGCCAACAACTCCGCGGCCCACGTCAGCACCAACGACCTGTTCCAGGCCCAGACGCTCGGCCAGTTCTCCCGGGTCGACCGGAACGGGAATCGACTCACCAGCGTCCGAGCCGATCAGTTCGCTGGCTATCTACGCGCTGGCTACAAGCCCAAGCAGCCGCGCGTCGACGTCTTCCACCGCTTCAACATCGAGTTCCTGACGAATGGCGAGATCCGAGCCCTCGATGCGGTCAAGGAGATGAAGGCGTCGAAGTGGCCGGACACGTTCCAGGGGGAATGGCCGGGGTTCTACGTCGAGTTCCGGCTTGACGCCTTCTTGCGACGGACAGGTTTGGGGGGACTCGTCGAGTATCAGAAGGCGAAGGGTCACGGGATGCTCGACTACGACCTCGTCTTCAAAAGGGGCGACCAGCTCGAGTACTACGGCGACCTCAAGGCGTCCGACGTGACCAAGCACGAATCGCCAGGCAACGATGCCGAGGACATCCGACGGTGCATCGACGAGTACGGGCGCTTCTGGTACGTCATCTACGAGCACGAGACGAAGCACGCTAAGAACGACGGTCACCGCGCCACGATCGAGTGGAACGAGTGGAAGCGCTCGGTCGGGTACGTGAGCCGTAAAGGTTACGACCCGCTGTCCTACTCGCGGCGTTTCAAGGCTTCTGTCCGCTTCGTCAACATGATGATCCTCGAGGTGAACGAGGCCAACTTCCATGTGGTCCTCGGCGACTTTGCCCAGGGGAAGCAGCCCAGCGGCGAGTCACGCGCGCTCAAGGTCATGATCAAGAAGCGCAACATCGACAACTTCTTGATCTACTCAGAGGCCGTCGAAGGCCGCTGACTTGGAGGCGAGCTGCTAGCCGCGGAGCTTGAGCGAGTCGTCGGGCGAGAGCGGGGCTCTATCCACTGCCGCGATGATGCGACGGCCGGGCGCCGATCGCTTTAGCAGGTCCTCGTCACGGATCACGTGCTCACGAACGACGTGCCACACTGCGGCGACGTTCACACCGTTGCCCATCTGCTTGTAGGTGGCGGCGGGCGCCTGGGCGCCGAAGTCGAACCACTCAGGAAGGCCTTGCATACGCGCCGTCTCGCGCGGCGACAGTCGCCGCTCGCGCGGACCGACGATCGAGGTCTGAGTGATAGCAACGAGTGCGGGCAGGTACGACGGTCGCTTGGCCCTGATTCCCGACGGCCGTAGCTGCATGACCGTGTCCCACAATCGAGGTGTGTCCTGGGCCTGCCACTCAAGCTTGCGCCGTGAGGCAGGGAACTTGTCCGTGTAGATCCCCCAGCTATGCGCCCAAGGCTTCAGCCAGTCCTCGTGCTCGATGAAGAGCGCGTAGTTCTTTGCCAGGTGGCCGGCCTTCCACTGAGGCAAGGACGGGTCGACCTCTATTAGGTCTCGGTAGTGGGGCGACGGGCCTAGCGTTCGCCGCACGACGGACTTCTCAGTCCACACGTCCTTCCAAGCATCCGCCCAGATGGGCATGCCGGGTGGCCGGCGACCGTCCGTCTTCTCGAACCAGGTCTCGACGAACTCGTTCCAGGCGTCGATCCAGAGACGTTCCGAGGCGGTCAGGTTGCATCCCGCGATGTTGTGGCTGTCGTCGAGAAGGTCCTCGAGGTGCCAGGTGGAGGGCTCCCACCCGTCCACAGGTTGCCCTGACAGGACAGGAGGCTCGACGTCGACACCGTTCGTCAGGCCGTCAGGGTCGTACGTCGCGGTGATGAACACGCGCTCACGGACCTGCGGCCGTCCACCCCGTTCAGGCGGGAGGAGGTGGGGCGAGAAGACAGCCGGCACCTCGGAGACGCGATACCCCTCCTCGCGAAGCGTCTCGATGATCACCTGCCACTCATGCATGTGGCGCGGTCCAGCCAAGTTTCGGACGTTCTCGAGGAGCACGACCTTGGGGCGGCGCTCCTGGATGATGCGGAGGATGTTCCAGTAGAGCGTTCCGCGGGTCTCGTCCATGCCCCGCTGGGCGCCCGACTTGGAGAACGGCTGACAGGGAAACCCCGCCGCGAGCACCTCGTGGGCGGGGACGTTCATGACCTCGTCGTTCGCGTCCTTCGTGATGTCACCGAGCGCCTTGATCCCCCAGTTTCGCTCGTAGACTGCCGCGGCCTTCTCGTCGACCTCGACTGCGTAGACGCACTTCCCACCAAGAGCAGACAAGGCAGCGTGGAAGCCACCGACGCCCGCGAAGAGATCGATGAAACGGAAGGCAGGTGTCGAGCTCATGTTCGAAGCTTATGCCTCTCCAGGCAGTAGTGCAAAGACGCGAG
>NZ_JBHLXH010000001.1:1306004-1374923 GCF_042432345.1 Nocardioides zeicaulis
GCAGCCGCTCGTGCTCCCGCAGCCCTCGCACACGTAGCACGAGCCGGCGGGGCGCATCTTCGTGCCGCAGGTCATACAGAGCGGGGAGTCGACGGCGGTGCCGGTGAGCTTCTCGAAGAGCTCGGCGGTGGTGTGGGGGGCACCGGTGGTCGCCTGGGCCGGGACCTCGCGGGCCTCGTTGCCGTGGGTGTCCTTGGTCTCGACCTCGTCCAGCTCGACGACCTCGGCGGCCGCAGGGGCCGACGACGTCAGCTCGCCGGCCGAGCCGGTCTCCTCGACGAGGGGCTCGTAGGAGCCGGTCTCGAGGTGGCGCTGGCGCTCCTCGGCGGAGTAGATGCCGAGCATCGAGCGGTCCTCGAAGGACAGGTAGTCCAGGGCGAGGCGGCGGAAGATGTAGTCCATGATCGACTGCGACATCCGCACGTCGGGGTCGTCGGTGAGGCCGGCGGGCTCGAAGCGCAGGTTGGTGAACTTCGAGACGTAGGTCTCCAGCGGGACGCCGTACTGCAGGCCGATCGACACCGCGATCGAGAAGGCGTCCATCACGCCGGCGAGGGTCGAGCCCTGCTTGCCGAGCTTGAGGAAGACCTCGCCGAGCTGGCCGTCCTCGTGCGCACCGGAGGTCATGTAGCCCTCGGCACCGCCGACGGTGAACGACGTGGTGCGCGAGACGCGCGACTTGGGCAGGCGCTTGCGGACGGGGGCGTAGACGACCTTCTCCACGACCTTCTCGACGACCTCGGTCTCCGAGGCGGCCTTGTCGGCGGCGTCCTTCTTGGCCTTGCCGCCGCCGTCGGACAGGGGCTGGCCGACCTTGCAGTTGTCGCGGTAGATCGCGGTCGCCTTGAGCCCAAGCTTCCAAGACTGCATGTAGACGTCCTCGATCTCCTCGACCGTGGCGCTCTCGGGCAGGTTGACCGTCTTGGAGATGGCACCGGAGAGGAACGGCTGCGCCGCGGCCATCATCCGGACGTGGCCCATCGGCTTGAGCGCGCGGGCGCCCATGGCGGTGTCGAAGATCTCGTAGTGCTCGGTCTTCAGGCCGGGGGCGTCGATGACGTGGCCGTGCTCGCCGATGTAGGCGACGATCGCCTCGACCTGCTCGGGCTGGTAGCCGAGCTTCTTCAGCGCCCGCGGGATGGTCTGGTTGACGATCTGCATGGAGCCGCCGCCAACGAGCTTCTTGAACTTCACCAGGGAGAAGTCGGGCTCGATGCCGGTGGTGTCGCAGTCCATCATGAAGCCGATGGTGCCGGTGGGCGCGAGCACCGAGGCCTGCGCGTTGCGGAAGCCGTTCTTCTCGCCGAGCTTGATCACGTCGGCCCACGCCTTGGTGGCCAGCTTGTGCACGCGGCCGTCCTCGGTGTGCAGCACGCGGACGACGTCGTTGGCCGCCTGGTGCTTGCGCATGACGCGCTTGTGGGCGTCGGCGTTGCGGGCGTAGCCGGCGTACGGGCCGACGATGCCGGCGAGCTCAGCCGAGCGCTTGTAGGACGTACCGGTCATCAGCGAGGTGATCGCGGCGGCCATCGAGCGGCCGCCGTCGGAGTCGTAGCCCAGGCCCATCGCCATCAGCAGCGCGCCGAGGTTGGCGTAGCCGATGCCGAGCTGGCGGTAGTCGCGGGTGGTCTGGCCGATCGGCTCGGTCGGGAAGTCGGCGAAGCAGATCGAGATGTCCATCGCGGTGATGATGAACTCGACGGCCTTGGCGAACAGGGCGGCGTCGAAGGTGTCGTCGTCCTTGAGGAACTTCAGCAGGTTGAGCGAGGCCAGGTTGCACGAGGAGTTGTCGAGCGACATGTACTCCGAGCACGGGTTGGACGCGGTGATGCGGCCGGTCTCGGGGTTGGTGTGCCAGTCGTTGATCGTGTCGTCGTACTGCAGGCCCGGGTCGGCGCAGGCCCAGGCGGCCTCGCTGATCTTGCGGAACAGGCTGCGGGCGTCGACGGTCTCGATGACCTCGCCGGTGCTGCGCGAGCGCAGGCCGAACTCGGTGCCGTCCTCGACGGCGCGCATGAACTCGTCGTTGACGCGGACCGAGTTGTTGGCGTTCTGGTACTGCACGGAGGTGATGTCGGCGCCGCCGAGGTCCATGTCGAACCCGGCGTCGCGGAGGGCGCGGATCTTGTCCTCCTCCTTCGCCTTCGTCATCACGAACTCCTCGATGTCGGGGTGGTCGACGTCAAGGACGACCATCTTGGCCGCACGGCGCGTGGCGCCGCCCGACTTGATGGTGCCGGCGGACGCGTCGGCGCCGCGCATGAAGGAGACGGGGCCCGAGGCCGTACCACCGGAGGAGAGGAGCTCCTTGGAGGAGCGGATGCGCGAGAGGTTGAGGCCGGCGCCGGAGCCGCCCTTGAAGATGAAGCCCTCCTCCTTGTACCAGTTGAGGATCGAGTCCATCGAGTCGTCCACGCTCAGGATGAAGCAGGCCGAGACCTGCTGCGGCGACGCGGTGCCGACGTTGAACCACACGGGCGAGTTGAAGGAGAAGTACTGGTTGACCAGCAGCCAGGTCAGCTCGTGCTCGAAGACCTCGGCGTCGGCGTCGGTCGCGAAGTAGCCGTGGTCGAGGCCGGCCTTCGTGTACGTCTTCACGATCCGGTCGATGAGCTGCTTGAGGCTCCACTCACGGGCGTCCGTGCCGACCGCGCCGCGGAAGTACTTGGTGGTGACGATGGTGGAGGCGTTGACCGACCAGAAGTCGGGGTACTCGACGCCACGCTGCTCGAAGACGGTCTCGCCGGTCTTCCAGTTGGTCTGGACGACGTCGCGACGCTCCCAGGTGATGGCGTCGTAGGGGTGGGTGCCCTTGGTGCTGAAGACGCGCTCCATCTTCAGGCCCTTGCCCCTCGCCGCGCCCTTGGCGCCGGTGGAAACCGTCTCGGTCATGCCATCTCCTGTGGTGGTGGTTTCTCGGTTCGCGAGTCGTCTCGCGGGATGTTGGTGAGCCCGGCAGGCAGCTTCCCCACCACCTGCCGGGCCGTTCGTGGTCAGCCCGACTGGGCTGAGGTCTCGCTCGGACCGTCGGTGGCGCGCTCGAGCCGCAGCATGGCGATCTCGTCCTCGAAGGCCTCGACGGAGTCGAAGGCGCGGTAGACGGAGGCGAAACGGAGGTAGGCGACCTCGTCGAGCGCCCGCAGCGGGGCGAGGATCGCGAGGCCGACCTCGTTGGCGTCGAACTCGGCCTGGCCGCTCAGGCGCAGGGCGTCCTCGACGTCCTGGCCCAGGCAGGCGAGCTGGGCATCGGTGACCGGGCGGCCCTTGCAGGCCTTGCGGACGCCGGCGATGGCCTTGTCACGGTTGAACGGCTCGGTGGCGCCTGAGCGCTTGAGCACCGTGAGCTGCATCTTCTCCACCGTGCTGAACCGGCGGTCGCACGCCGAGCAGCTGCGGCGACGGCGGATCGAGCCGCCGTCGTCGGCGACGCGGGAGTCGAGGACCTTGGTGTCCTCGTTCTTGCAGTACGGACAGTGCATGGCAGCCCTCCTCCCGTCGTCAGGGCGCGCTTCGCACACCCGTACAACGGGTCCGCGCCTGTGGATCTTCCTGTGGACATCTAGGCTTGGCCTGTGCGTAGAGACCCATGGCATGTGCACCAGATGTGGATAACTACAGCGGTGTAAGTACTAGATGTAGTGGTTACCGTACGTCGCCGTCACAACGCTTGGCAAGTGAGCCGGACGGGTCAGATCGGGCTTCGGGCGTGTCGTCGGCAAAACCGCAGGTCAGTGATCGTTCGTCTATTTCCGGCCCGGCGTGTCGCGCTTCCGGTGTGCTCCGGCGGGTGGTCCTGGCGTAGTCCGAACGGGCTATTCGGCCCCTCTGGATGGATCGAGCGGGCACAATGTCCCGCGTGACGGGGAAGCGGGCGGGATCGCGGCGAGCAGCCCCCGCGTCGTCCGCCCGGACCTCTCCCCTCGCGCTGGCGATCTGCGTCGGGATCACGCTGTGCGTGGTGGCCTGGGGCTACCTCGTCTACGCCGCCATCGACTTCGGTACGGCGGCCCGCGGGGGCTCCGGCTCGTCCGCCTGGATGTTCATGGCGCTCGCCTGCCTCGGCGCGATCGCGTGCCTCTTCGTCGGCCTGCTCCTCGTCGCCCGGCTCTCCCGGACCCTCGGGATCACCCGCGAGCCCCCCGCCCCCGGCGAGGCCCCACGGCCTATCGGCGGCAAGCGCGCGGCACGCTGAGCGCCGCCTTCCGCCTTGTGCGGTATCGGTGACGTACCAGGTACGTCACAGGAACCGCACTCACGGCCGGTGTCGCTCGGATGCAGGCGGGGCAGCTGCGCAGAGCGGAAGATCCGAGCCACCGGATGGCTCGGATCTTCCGCGTCGTCGATCGGACCTAGCGGAGAACGAGCTGCGGGAGCGCCTCGACCACGTCGAGGTCCTGAGCCGCGCCTTGCACGGTGACCGTCTCGTTGATCGGCGTCCATGCTCCACCGCCGATGCGGTACTCGCCCGAGTACGTCGTGTCGAGACTGACCGTTACCGGGTCCGCCTGCGTGTAGACGTGGGTGACGTCGAGGTACGGGTTCGGACGCCCCGGGCTGGCACTGTCGACGCCTGTGCCATCACCGAAGTGGAACCGGTACGTAACCTGGACGGCCCGGATCTCGACCTGACGGCCTGCAATGCGGACCGTCTGTGTGATCGGCTGGTCGTCGTCGGTGTAGAAGTTCGTCTCGAAGTTGACCAAGGTCTTGCCGCCCGGTGGCTGAACGACCAGCTCGGAGGCTGGCCACTCGATCCGCTTGAACTGCCTGATGATCAACGCGAGGACGTTGACCTCATCGACGTCGGCTTCAGGGACGCAGACGTCGCCGACGTCGACACCGTCCATGAACACGTCGTGGACAAAGCCGCTCGCACCGTTCTCCACGCATTCGACGTGGTCCGCACAGATGCCGCCGTTGCCGCACTGGATCGTGACCACCCAGGTGTGTGTTACATCAGAGCTAGATGAGCTCTGGAATTCCGCATAGGTCCACTGGCATTCAGCGTTGACTCCAAGAATGCCGACCTGGCTCGAGCACCCATCGGCGGTCGCGGTTTCGCTCAGAGCCATGAGCCCTCCGGAGGCCAGGAGGAGGGCAAGCAATAGACGGATCATCGTCTCGCGTACGCGGCTACGAACCATGCGCCTGGCTCGCCATTGAGCGTCAGCTGATACTGGCCAACACCGCTCGGCAGTCGCTGATCGACTTGTCCGTTCTTCAGCCGCACCACCGTTTCAGGGGTATCTAGATCCAAGTTGAATGTTGGCGGATCATCCGCAACTGACTTCAACAGGCTGATGGTCGCGCCGCCAAACTCGATAGACCCGCCCGCTTCGTAGATCGACTGGACCTGATCGGCGGCCTGACCACAGGACTGGCACTGACGCGAAAGCTTCCGGAACTCGGCGACTTCACCGGTCTGCTGCATTTCGTTGCTCACCTGGACCCACCGGCGTACAAAGTCCTCCGCGCTCTCGGCCTCCGCCGTCTCGGACTCCGTCGGCGAGGGCGAGGCGCTGGTCGGGTCGGGCATCTTCGGCGTGGGGCTGGGCTCGGGGTCGCCGTCGGAGCACCCGGCCAGCAGGAGCGGGGCGAGGACGGAGAGCGCGAGCGCGCGGCGTACGTGCATGAAGGGCCTTCCCGAGACAACGTCAGCACCGGTGAAACTACCCATCCGGAGCTGCCGAGAAACAGTCCCAGGAGCCGATCTGTGGACAACCGCGACCAGGGTGGCGGCAGACGACACCCGGAGGAGGCCGGCCCGTGTCGTATGCCGCCACCCTCACCACGGCAGCCCGGCAAGCTGCGTAGCCGACACATCGGAGATCGACTCGCTCAACCTGCTCCCGACATGCGCCGAGGGGCGGGCCTGGTGGCCCGCCCCTCGGTCTTCCCCTTGGTTCCACCAGCCGGGGTCGAAGCGGCTGATGGAGGCCTCGCGCGTCAGTCGGTGACGACCGGGACGCGGAGCTTCTGGCCAGCCGAGAGGCTGGCGGACTCGAGGGCGTTGAGCCGCTCGATCTGATCCATCGCGGAGCGGACGTCGCCGTCGGTGGAGATGTCGCTGGCGATGTCCCAGAGGGTGTCGCCCGGGGCGACGGTGACGACCTCGGTCGGGACCTGCTGGCCCGCCGAGTCGGTGCCGACGGCGCCGCCGGCGAGCATGACCGCCACCCCGAGGACCAGGAACAGCGAGGTCAGGAAGACCACGAGCCGGCCGCGCCGGGTGAGCCGCACCGCCGAGCGACGGGCGGACGTGGCGGTGAAAGCGGGGGAAAGGCTGAGGGTGCTCATCGTGGCCTCCTGGGGAAGATCAGCCGGGTGTCTCGGTCGAAGGAATGTCTAGTGATGACCACCGACAGTGGGTCGGTCTCGCTCAGACGTTCGATCGAACGTGTGTACGACGATAGAGCAGGTGTTCGAACAGATCAAGGACCTGGGCGAACAAATGTTCGACGGCCCCGAAGGCGGCTCAGCGCCGACGCATCGACCGCCGCCCCTGGGCCGCGAACAGCCCCACGACGTGCGGCGCCGCGCCGGGTGTGAGCGCGGCAGCCCGCGCCACTCCCCCGCGCCAGCCCGGCACGGTCCGCACCACCCGCCGCGAACCGAGGAGGGCGACCGCGGCCGTCGCGACCTGGTCGACGGTGAGGATCGGGCCGCCCGAGTGCACCAGCTGGGCTCCCATCCCGTCGGGGTCCTGCGCGGCGAGCATCGCGGTGTCGGCGCCGTCAGGGCACAGCGCGTGCACCCGGACCCCGCGGGGCGCCTCGGCGTTGACCGAGGAGCTCAGCGACACCACGCCCGCCTTCGTCGCTGCTACACGCTGTAGCCGGGGGCCGGGGTGAGGCCGGCGAGCGAGGCGACGTTGACGACGTCACCTCCGGCGGGCCCGAACGCGTCGAGCGCCGCGCGGGTGCCCCACATGGTGCCGAGGAGGTTGACCTCGACCAGGCGGCGCACCTGCTCGTCGGTCAGCGCGACGAGCGTCCCGTCGTCGCCGACCCCGGCGTTGTTGAACCAGGCCGCCAGCGGGGCGTGGCGCGCAGCCTCGGCGGCCACCGCCCGGTGCGCGTCGGGGTCTCGCACGTCGTGGACCAGCCCGGCCGCTCCGATCTCTTCTGCGGTCGCGGTGACCGCCTCGGAGACGTCGGTGACCACGACCCGGTGACCGCGGGCGACCATCCGCTCGGCGATCGCCCGCCCGATCCCACGCGCCCCACCCGTTACCACACAGCTCGTCGTGCCCACGCTCGCCATGCGGCCGACCGTAGCGACACGCGGGTTCGAACAGGTGTTTGATCCGCGGGCGTCCGCGGCGCTACGGTGGCCCCACTGCTCCGGGTGGACGGAGCACGACACCAGCAGCACACCAGCAGCACGTCAGCAGGACACCGTGCCGGGAGGACTGAGCCAGATGGCCAAGCAGGACGACAAGAACGTCATCGAGATGCCCGACGGCCCGCCGGACGCCACCGGCCTGACCCCGCGCCAGCAGCGCGTGCTGGCCACGATCAAGGACTCGATCGAGACGAAGGGCTACCCGCCCTCGATGCGCGAGATCGGCCAGGCGGTCGGGCTCACGTCGTCCTCCAGCGTGGCCCACCAGCTGCGCGTGCTCGAGGGCAAGGGCTTCCTCAAGCGCGACCCCAACCGGCCCCGCGCGCTCGAGGTGTTCCTGCCCGAGGTGATGGCGGCGCGCCGCTCGATCTCGAGCGCCGACGAGTCGAGCGTCGACGAGACCGGGATCGGCGACGTCTCCCCCACCGCGGTCAACATCCCACTCGTGGGCCGCATCGCCGCCGGTGGCCCGATCCTCGCCGAGGAGCAGGTCTCCGACGTCTTCCCGCTGCCCAAGCAGCTCGTCGGTGACGGCACGCTCTTCCTCCTGGAGGTGTCCGGCGACTCGATGATCGACGCCGCGATCTGCAACGGCGACTACGTCGTGATCCGGCAGGAGCAGACGGCCACCAACGGACAGATCGTTGCGGCGATGATCGAGGGCGAGGCGACCGTGAAGACGTTCCAGCGCAAGGACGGCCACGTCTGGCTGCTCCCGCACAACAGCGCGTACGACCCGATCCCCGGCGACAACGCGACCATTCTTGGTGTCGTCACGGCGGTCCTGCGCAGCCTCTGAGGCACTCCTCGCCCGGCCTTCCGACGGCCCTCCACCCTGCGGGGCGGAGGGCCGTTGATTGTGGTGCACCGAGCGGACACGATGGCGGGACCACCCATCGCGAGGAGCCCGCATGAGCCAGGTCCAGGAGTCCTACGACTACGTCGTCGTCGGCGCCGGCGTCGCCGCCACGAGCGCCGTGAAGGGGATCCGCAGCCAGGACCCCTCCGGCACGGTCGCGGTCCTCGGCTCCGAGCCCGACAGGCCGGTCTACCGACCCGACCTGTCGAAGGCCCTCTGGCTCGACGCCGAGAAGAGCCTCGACGACTCGTGGCTCTCCGGCGACCTCGAGGACGACGACGCGGTCGACCTCCTCACCGACACGACGGTCAGCGCGATCGACCCCGGTGCCCACGCCGTACGCCTCGCCGACGGCACGACCGTCACCTACGGCAAGCTGCTGCTGGCCACCGGTGCCGAGCCGCGCACGCTCGACCTCCAGCCCGGCCCGCGCGTCCTCTACTACCGCACCGCCGCCGACTACCAGCGGCTGCGCACCCTCGCCGGCCCCGACAGCCACGTCGTCGTGGTCGGCGGCGGCTACATCGGTTCGGAGATCGCCTCGGCCCTCGTGCAGAACGACGTCTCCGTCACCCTCGTGCTCGACCTCGAGGACGTGCAGGAGCAGATGTTCCCCCGTGCGCTCGCGGCCAGCCTCACCAAGGCGTTCACCGACCGCGGCGTGACGGTGGTGCACGGCTCGGTGAGCGCCGGCGAGGACACCGGCGACGGCGTGCGGATCCGGCTCGACGACGGCACCGAGGTGGTCGGCGACGCAGCCGTGGTCGGCGTCGGCGTGCAGCCGCGCACCGGGCTCGCCGAGGCTGCCGGGCTCGAGGTCGACAACGGCGTCGTCGTCGACGAGCACCTGCGCACCAGCGCGGAGGACGTGTACGCCGCGGGCGACGTGGCGTCGTACCCCGACGCCCTCCTCGGCCGACGCCGCGTCGAGCACGTCGACCAGGCCGAGAAGTCCGGCGAGCACGCCGGCAAGGTGATGGCCGGCGCCGGCGAGGCCTACGAGTACACCCCGATCTTCTGGTCCGACATCTTCGACGCCGGCTACGAGGCGGTCGGCGAGACGAAGTCCGACCTCGACATGGTGGAGGACTGGAAGGACGGCCAGCTCGGCACCGGCGTCGTCTACTACCTGAAGCAGGGCTCCGTGCGCGGTGTGCTGCTGTGGAACGTCTGGGACAGCACCGACCAGGCTCGCGAGGTCATCAGGGAGACGCGTGACGCGCCGCTCGACGACCCCGAGGTGCTGCGCGGCCGGATCCCGTTCGGCTGACGGGGTCTCGAGGCTCGTCGCCGGAGCTCCTCGCACCCCGGCGCCCGGTGTAGCCTCGCGGCGATGTTCGAGCACGCCGGCGCGACCCCGTCCCCCGAGGTGTTCCGCACCCGTCCGGGCAACCGGCGCCGGCTCACTCCGCCGGGCGAGGCCGAGCTCGACCGGCTGGGGCTCGCCGGGGAGGCGTCGGCGTGGCTCAGCCCGCTGGCGTACAACCTCACGGTGAGCCACAGCCACCGGTTCGTCTGGTACCGCGTGGCGAAGGTGGCGACCCGGACCATCCGCCACCACTGCGAGAGCCATGGCGTGAGCCTGGACGTGGACCACGCGATGCGGGTCAGGTACCCCCTGGCCAGCTTCACCGACTACTTCACCTTCGCCTTCGTGCGCGACCCGCTCGACCGGTTCGTCTCGGCGTGGCGCGACAAGGTCGTCGGAGCCAACTACTACTCCTTCGACGACGCGACGCACGCCCGGATGCAGACGGTCGAGGAGTTCGCCCGCTGGACCGCCGCGCAGGACCTGTCGGCGGTTCCCGGCACCGACCAGCACCTCACCCTGCAGAGCCGGATGATCGATCTCAACCGGGTCGACTTCGTCGGGCGCCTGGAGACCTTCGACCGCGACTTCGCCGAGGTGTGCGAGCGCATCGGCGCGCCGACCGTGCCGACCGCCCCGCGGAACCAGACCGCGCCCGGCGGGCAGGACCGCCGGGTCTCCGACGAGCTCCGCGCGCTGGTGACCACGATGTACCGCCGTGACTACCAGCTCTTCGGCTACGACCCCGACCGCCCGTAGACCGGAGCCCGCCATGACGCTCGCCCAGCCCCGCTTCGCCACCACCAAGCTCACCGAGGGCTACGACGTCGGCGAGGTGGACGACCTCGTCGACCGGGTCCTCGCCGCGCTCGCCCAGGAAGGCCCGGCCATGACGGCCGAGCAGGTGCGCGACGTCCGGTTCACGCCGGTGCGGCTGCGCGAGGGCTACGCGATGGGCGACGTCGACGACTGGCTCGACCAGGCGGTCGTCGCGCTGCGCGCGCAGGCGAGCGGCGTACCGCCCGAGGTCGCCGCGCCCGACACCGGCGCGGCGTACGTCCCCGCCGCACCCCGCCCCGACGCCATCGCGCGCGCCGACGACCGCTCCACGCGGGTGGCGATGGCGTGGGGTCTGGCCGTGGTGGCCGTGGTGCTGCTCCTGGTCGCCGTGCTCTGACCCGGCTCAGCCGGCGCCGAGCCGCTTCAGCGCCTGGCGCACCAGCGCCGGGTCGGTGGTCGACCACATCGGCGGCAGCGACGCCTTGAGGAACCGGCCGTAGCGGGCGGTCTCGAGGCGCGGGTCGAGGACGGCGACGACGCCGCGGTCGGTGGTGGTGCGGATCAGCCGGCCGGCGCCCTGCGCCATCAGCAGCCCGGCGTGGGTCGCGGAGACCTCCATGAAACCGTTGCCGCCACGGTCGTCGGCGGCCTTCGCGCGCGCCGACATGAGCGGGTCGTCGGGCCGCGGGAACGGGATACGGTCGATGATGACCAGCTGGCAGGTGTCGCCGGGCACGTCGAGGCCCTGCCACAGCGACAGCGTGCCGAACAGGCAGGTGTGGGGGTCCTCGACGAACTGCTTGGCGAGCTCGGGCAGCTGGGCGTCGCCCTGCGCGAGGGTGGTGAGGTGCGGCAGCCGCTGGCGTACGGCCTCCGCCGCCGCCTCCGCCGCGCGACGCGAGGAGAACAGGCCGAGGGTGCGGCCGTCGAGCGCGTCGACGAGGTCGCAGATCTCGTCGAGCTGGGCCGGCCCGAGCCCGTCGCGGCCGGGCTGGGGCAGGTGGCGGGCGACGTAGAGGATGGACTGCTGGCCGTAGTCGAACGGCGAACCGACGTCGATGCCCTTCCACGGCAGCGCGCCCTCGGCGTCGGTGGTGGCGACTTGGTGCCCGAGCCGCTCGGTGGGCTTGAGGCCCAGCGAGGTGGCGACCGCGCCGAACTCGCCGCCGAGCATCAGCGTCGCGCTCGCGAAGACGACGGTCTTGTCGGTGAGCAGCTTGTCGCGCATCTGCCCCCACACTTGGAGCGGCGCGACGTGGAGCCGGGCCGGGAACCGGTCGCGGGCCTCGCCGAGCCACAGCACGTCGCGGTCCGAGCCGGCCGCCATCCGCTCGGCGTTGACGAAGACCTCCTGCACCATGCCCTTGGCCTGGGTGCGCCCGGCGTCGGCGTCGCCGTCCTTGCCCTCCTTGCCCGACTCGCGCGGGAACGCCGACAGGGTCGCGCGGGCGGCGTCACGGACCGCGACGAGCGCGTCGGAGAGCTGTGGCGGGACCATGTCGATGCGACCGGCCGGCAGGGCCGCGAACGCCTCCGCGAGCTGGCCGGCGGCGTCCTCGAGGTCTCCGGCCGGGTCGCCCCCGGCGTCGTCGGCCCAGCGGCTGGCGCGGCGCGCGGCCCGCTCGACGTCACCGGCGCCGAGCTCGTCGGTGGCCGCCTGGGTGACGCGGGCGACCAGCTCGTGGGCCTCGTCGATCACGACCGTGTCGTAGTCGGGGATCATCGGCACGTCCTCGATCGCGTCGATCGCGAGGAGGGAGTGGTTGGTGACGATCAGGTGGCTGCGCTGGGCCTTCTCCTTGGCGAGCTCGGCGAAGCACTCCTGGCCGAACGGGCACTTGGTCGCGCCGAGGCACTCGCGGTGGTTGACCGAGACCTGGCGCCACTCGCGGTCGGTGTGGCGCGGGGCGTTGTCACGCTCGCCGCTGCCGCCGGCCTCGGACTCGTCCTCAGCCCACTGCCGCAGCTCGAGGACCTTCTCGGCCATCGAGCCCATCGGCACGTCGACGAGGGTGCCCTGGTCGTCGGGAACGCCGGCGCGGACGCGGTGGAGGCAGGCGTAGTTGGAACGGCCCTTGAGCACGGCGTAGGAGGTGTCGATGCCGGGGACGTCCTTGACCGCCTCGACCAGCCGCGGCAGGTCCCGCTCGACGAGCTGGTGCTGCAGCGCGAGGGTCGCCGTGGCGACCACGACCCGCTTGTCGTGGAGGAGCGCAGGCACGAGGTACCCGAGGGACTTGCCGGTGCCGGTGCCGGCCTGCACGAGGAGGTGGCGGCCCTCCTCCATCGCCTCGGCGACCTCGGTGGCCATCTGCACCTGGCCGTCGCGCTGCTGCCCGCCGAGCGCGGTGACGGCCTTCGCCAGGACCTCGGTGACGGGGCTGGCGGCGGTGGCGGTCTCGGGCACCAGAGAACCCTACGGGGCCGCCCCGACACCGCGACGTACGCCATCCACAACGCGCCGTGGCGGGTGCGGGTCGCCGCGTCCACGGGGCTACTCGAGCGGACCTGTGTCCGCTCGACGCACGCCATGGCGTGCGTCAAGCGTCAAAAGCGTGCGTCCAGTCGGCGTCGGTCAGTACTTCTTGCGGCCGATCTGGCGCTCGATGCGGCGCTCGGGCTGGCCGAGGATCCGGGCGAGCAGCTTGACGCGGTACTTCCAGGCGACGACGCCCAGCACGACGATGAGGAGGAGCCACAGCATGGGACGAAGGTACGCCGTGGCGGCAACTCCTCGTGCGTTCCCCGCGGTTATCGCGGCTTGCAAGGTGCGAGAACCCCGGGTTCCCCCGGCTAGGCGGGGGAACCCGGGGTTCCCGGTCACGTACGGACGAGCGGCCGGCAGGCGGGGTCAGACGACGGCGCCGGAGTCCTCGGGGGCGCGGACGACCTTCTCCTTCTTCACCCGGCTCATCGGGAACCGCGGCTGGAAGAAGGTCAGCAGCGGGGTGGCGACGAACACGGAGGAGAACGTGCCGACGACGAGGCCGACGAGCAGGGCGATCGCGAAGTCCTGGAGCGAGTCGCCGCCGAGGACGGCGAGCGCCGCCAGGATGAACATCGCACCGAGGCCGGTGTTGACGGTGCGGGGGATGGTCTCGACGCACGCCTTGTTGGCCAGGGAGTTGAAGTCGTCCTCCGGCTTGGAGCCCCACCAGCGCTCGCGGATGCGGTCGAAGACCACGACGGTGTCGTTGACCGACAGACCGACGATGGTCATGGCGGCGGCGAGGAAGATGCCGTCGATCGGCTTCTGCAACCAGGCGAACAGACCGACCACCAGGATCACGTCGTGCGCCATCGCGAGGACGGCCGCGACACCGAAGGTCCACTTGAACCGGACCGCGAGGTAGAGCAGCTGGGCGAGGAAGGCCACGCCGAAGGCGATGAGCGCGTTGTTGCGCAGCTCCTTGCCGAGCGAGGCGCCGATCGTCTGGTCGTCGACCTTGGTGACCGTGCCGCCGACCTTGGACAGCTCGTCCTCGATCGTCTGCTCCTCGTCGTTGGAGATCGTGCCGGTGCGGACGGTGAAGTCCGCGGTGTCGGCGGTCTGCACGACAGCCTCGGGGAAGCCGGCCTGGGCCACGGCCTCGCGAGCCTGGTCGACGTCGATCTTCTTGCTCAGCGAGTAGTCGAGCTGGCGACCACCGGTGAACTCGACGCCGAGCTGCAGGCCCTGGGTGGCGATGCCGGTGACGGCCAGCAGGAGTGCGACACCGGAGATGCCCAGCCAGATCTTGCGTCGCTGGACCAGCTGCGGGTTCTTGCGGTCGAGCCAGGTGCGGACCCGGCCGAGGTGGCTCAAGCCGCTCACGGCCGGGTGGCGCGAGACAGGCTTGTTGGCGACGGCGAGGTCGCACAGCACGCGGGCAATGATCAGCGCGGAGACCATCGAGGCGACGACACCGATGGTGAGGGTGACACCGAAGCCCTTGATCGGGCCCGAGCCGAGGAAGAACAGCAGGCCGGCCGCGAGGAGCGTGGTGACGTTGGAGTCGATGATCGCGCTCCACGCCTTGTTGAAGCCGACCGCCAGCGCACGCCGGAGGCCGGCGGAGGGGTACGCGACGTACTCCTCCCTGGCTCTCTCGAACACGAGCACGTTGGCGTCGATCGCCATGCCGATCGCGAGCACGAAGCCGGCGAGGCCGGGCAGGGTCAGTGTCGAGCCGAGGCCGACCAGCATCGCGTAGGCGAGCAGGGCGTACGACGCGAGCGCCACGGTGGCAGCAAGACCGACGAGGCGGTAGACGAAGATGATGAACAGGCCGGTCAGCGCGATGCCGATGATGCCGGCCTCGATGGAGGCGTCGATCGCCGCGGCACCCAGCGAGGGGCCGACGAGGCGGTCGGAGATGGGCTTGAGCTCGAGGGGCAGCGAGCCGCCCTCGATCAGCGCGGCGAGGTCCTTGGCCTGGGCGGCGGTGTAGCCGCCGGTGATCTGGGTGCCGCCACCGCGGATGCCGACGTCACAGCCGACCGAGGTCTGCACCTGCGGGGAGGAGATGACCTCGCCGTCGAGCACGATCGCGATGCGGCGCTTGGGGTCGCCGTCGGGGTTGCAGGCGGCCTTGCCGGTGATGTCGGCCCAGGTGTCGCCACCCTTGCCGTTGAAGTCGATGGACACGACCCACTCGACGCTGTTCTGCGGCTGCTCGGCGGCCGCGGAGGTGATCTCGTCGCCCGGGATGACGGTGGGGCCGATCTCGATCACGTCGCCCTGGTCGGACGGCAGGACCTGGTCGTCCTTCTTGGTGGGCTTGGCGTCGGGGGACGCAGCGGCGGCGATGACCTCGTGGATGGTCAGCTTGGCGGTCTGGCCGATCTTGTCCTCGGCCTCCTGCGCCTCCTTGTCGGAGGTGACGCCGGGCAGCTCGACGAGGATCCGGTCCTGGCCCTGGCGGACGAGGGTGGGCTCGGAGACACCGAGGGCGTTGACGCGGCCGCTGAGCACGCTCAGGGTCTTGTCGACGTTCTCCGCGTTGGCGGGCGTCTGGTCGGTGCCCTCGGCCTGGAAGACGAACTGTGCGCCGCCCTTGAGGTCGAGACCGAGCTGGGGCTTGACGTTGATCGCGAGCGCCGCGCACCCGGCCAGCAGGCCGAGCACGAGGAGAAAGCGGATCCAGACACCTCGTGACATGCGCGACATCCTCTACTACACGACTGCGAAGCCCCGCATCAGGGCACCGGACTGGTCAACGTGCGACCACCCGCGAAGGTTTCGCCCGAGACAAACGTCAGCGACTGTACGCCGCCAGCTCGCCCGCGAGGTCGGCATTGGCCCGTCCGACCACCAGCGTCCCGTCGCCGGTGTGCTCCATCGAGCCGATCTCGGCCTCCTGGTGGATCCGGTTGACCAGGTCACCGCGCTCGTAGGGCAGCAGCACGTCGAACTCGACCTGCGGCCGCGGCAGCTCTGACTCGAGGGTGCGCAGCGCGTCCTCGATGCCCTCGCCGGTCTTGGCGCTCACCACGACCAGGTGCGGCTCGCGCGCCTTCAGCCGGCTGATCACGAGCGGGTCGGCGGCGTCGACCTTGTTGACCACGATGATCTCGGGCACCTTGTTGGCGCCGATCTCGGCCAGGACCTCGCGCACCGCGGCGATCTGGCCCTCGGGGTCGGGGTGGGCGCCGTCGACGACGTGGAGCAGCAGGTCGGCCTCGGCGACCTCCTCCAGCGTCGAGCGGAAGGCCTCGATCAGGCCGTGCGGCAGGTGTCGCACGAAGCCGACGGTGTCGGACATCGTGTAGACGCGGCCGTCGGCGGTCGTCGTACGGCGGGTGGTGGGGTCGAGGGTGGCGAACAGCGCGTCCTCGACGAGCACCCCGGCGTCGGTCAGCCGGTTGAGCAGCGACGACTTGCCGGCGTTGGTGTAGCCCGCGATGGCCACGCTCGGGACGTGGTTGCGGCGGCGCGACTGGCGCTTGACCTCGCGGGTGCCGCGCATCTCCTTGAGCTCACGGCGCAGCTTGGCGATCTTGGTGTTGATCCGCCGGCGGTCGGTCTCGATCTTGGTCTCACCCGGGCCACGGCCACCGATGCCGTCACCGCCCGCGGCGCGACCACCGGCCTGGCGCGACAGGTTGCCGCCCCAGCCGCGCAGGCGCTGCTTCATGTACTGCAGCTGGGCCAGCTCGACCTGGGCCTGGCCCTCCTTGCTCTTCGCGTGCTGGGCGAAGATGTCGAGGATCAGCGCGGTCCGGTCGACGACCTTGACCTTGATCTTGTCCTCGAGGTTGCGCAGCTGGCTCGGCGCGAGCTCGCCGTCGCAGATCACCGTGTCGGCGCCGGTGGCCTGCACGATCTCGCGGATCGCCTCGACCTTGCCGCGGCCGATGTAGGTGGCCGGGTCGGGCTTCTGGCGGCGCTGGAAGACCGCCTCGAGCACCTCGGAGCCGGCGGTCTCGGCCAGCGCGGCGAGCTCGGCCATGGAGTTCTCGGCGTCGGCGACCGACCCCTCGGTCCACACGCCGACGAGCACGACCTTCTCCAGGCGGAGCTGGCGGTACTCGACCTCGGTGATGTCCTCGAGCTCGGTGCGCAGGCTCGCGACGCGGCGCAGGGCGTGGCGCTCGGCCAGCTCCTGGGCGCCGAGGGTCAGCTCCTCGGGGTCGGCGTCGTCGTAGGACGTGTCCTCGGCGTAGCCGGACTCGACGTCGTCGTCCTCGAGCAGGTCGTCGTCGAGCTCGATCGAGTCGTCGTCCCAGCCGCGGGTGGCGTCGAGGGCGTCGCTGAGGTTGAAGTCAGGTGCGTTCGTCATATGCGCTCAAGAATAGGTCGCCGCGCCCGACCTGCGCGAACGACTTCGACCAGAGTGACGGGTGGGACGAGGGGGTCAGTGGGCGCGGTGGCGCCCGACGACCGGAGCCTGCTCCCCGGCGATGGTCGCGGTGTCGACGAACTCGTCGCACGCGGACCGTACGTCGTGCGGCGTGTGGCCGGCGCCCACCGCGACCACCCGTACTCCGGCGGCGTGGAGCCGGTGCACCAGCGGCAGCGCCGAGGTGAGGTCGCCGGCGAGCACCACCTCGTCGACGGAGGCGTCGCGGGCGATGTCGATCGCGTCGATGGCCATCGCGACCAGCGCCTGCTCGTCGTCGTCGGGGAAGTGGTGGAAGGAGTGCAGGCCCTCGCGGCGCATCCGGCCCACCCAGTCGCCGAGCTCGGCCCGGCTCCAGTCGGCGTAGGCCCGGCAGACGTTGACGGCGCCGCGCCCCGCCAGCATCGCGAGCAGCCCCGTGGCCGCGTCGGCGGAGACCCGCCGGGCATCGATCAGCACCGCCACCCGCTGCGCCTGGTCCAGCTCCTCGCCGGTGGGGCGCTGCGGCAGGCGGGGCACGACCGGGGCGGACCCGGGCGCGGCGACGTCTCCCACCACGTCGCTCGCCGGGTCCGCCTCCGGTCGCTCCCGGGGCGGGGCGACCGGCCCGTCCTCCCCGCCCGGGACCCCCCACGGGTCGACCAGCGTCTCGACCGTGACGTCCCCTTGGTCCTGCTCGTCCGGTGCGACCTGCTCGTCGTGCTCGGCCGGCGCCGGTGCGACGCGGAGCGACCCCTCGCCCCGCACCCGGTCCTGCGCACGCGTCCCCGCCGCCATCCAGCTGCGGACGAGCGTGGCCAGGTCCCCCTGGTGGCGGTCCTGCTCCGCCGCGTCGGCCCCCTGGCCCTGACGCAGTCCGGTCGAGGTGTCCGCCATGTCCGCCGTGCCCACCCTGTTGGTCATCTGCGTCATGTGCGCCCCCACCCACTTTGTGCTCGGCCCCGCTCGTCCTCGACGAACGATCCCCCGACCCGCAAGCGCGGCGCGGCGTTGTATCCGATTTGAGGACGTTCGGTCCAGACCACCGCGCGCGCGACGACTAGCGTGCGCGCCGTGGAACCTCGCCCGCCGCTCGACCTCGTCGCACTCGTGCGTCCCGACCTCGAGCGCCACCGGCCCGCCGCGGTCGAGGCGTTGCGCCGGACGTACGCCGCTCACCCGGGCGCGACGGCGTTCGAGGTCACGCACCTGCACGAGCTCGACCACGCCGTCCTGGTGCGCCCGGTCGTGGGCGACGACCTGGGCGCGGGCGTGGTGCTGCTGCCGGGGTGGGCGGACCGGATCGGCACCGACGCGCCCGATGCCCTGCCGGGGCGCTTCCGCTCCGACGGGGACGTCCGGGACGCGATCGGTGACTGGGTGGTCGAGGTCTTCGACGCCGCCGGTGGCCGTGAGGTCGGCGTGCCCACCTGGCTGCGCGAGGAGGGCGACAGCGACCGCTACGACCTCGGCGCCGACGCGTGGCTCTGAGCCGGGCCCGTCTCGCGAGGAGCCGTGGGTCGCGACCTCCACGCACCCGCACGACCGATCGCCGCGGAGCCGCCCGGTCTAGGTTGTCGCCATGGGCAGATTGGCAGTGGTGGGTGCCGGAGGTTTCGCGAGCGAGGTGCTCGCGCTCGTCGAGGCGAGCAACGCCGCTGCCGGATCGCCGGTCTGGCAAGTCGTCGGGGTGCTGGCCGACTGGGTGCCCGACGACGACTTCCTCGACTCCTGGGACGTCGCCCACCTCGGCGCCACCGACGCGCACACGCGCCTGGATGCAGACGTCTCGCTGGTGGTGGCCGTGGGCGACCCGGACGCGAGGCGCGCGCTCGTGGCGAGGATCGGCTCCGGCCGGGACTACGCGACCCTGGTGCACCCGTCCGCGGCGCTGGGCCGCCACGTCCGCCTGGGCGCCGGTGCGGTCGTGTGCTCCCACGCCTCCCTCACCACGCACGTCGTCGTCGGGCGACACGCGCAGGTGCACGCCGGCGCGGTCGTCGGACACGACTGCGTGCTGGACGACCTCGCCACGGTGTCGCCCGGCGCGATCGTCAGCGGCGGGGTGCACCTAGAGGAGGCGTCGTTCCTCGGAGCCGGAGCGGTGGTGAACCCGAGGGTCACGGTCGGCAGGGGGGCTGTCGTCGGGTCGGGCGCCGTGGTCGTGTCGGACGTGGCCGCGGGCACCACCGCGGTCGGGGTGCCAGCACGGCCACTGGCGCGCTGAGCCGGACGTCCTCGGCGGGCGGGGCGCTCAGGACCCGGGGCGCCAGCGCGGTGTACGGCGTGGCGCCGGCTCGGAGCCGCCGGTCGGCTCGGCCTGCTCCAGCCGTCGTCGTGCCCGGCGCAGCTTCCTGGTGAGCTCGGCGACCCGCCCGTCACGCTCCTCGAGCTGGCCCTTGAGCCACTCGACGTCGTCCACCCGGTCGGCGAATGCACGCGCGAGCAGCGACGCGAACCCGGGGTGCGCCGCGAGGACGGCGGCGGTCTCCTCGGCGGGAGCCGTCCGGCTGCGCACCGCGAAGAGCCGCGCGACCCACAGCGTCCAGTCCTGGATCGCCGCCCGCTGCTCCTCGTCGTCGCCCACCAGGGCGATCACGGCGTCGGCGAATCCGGCCATGCCGTGCGCCCGCCCGATCCAGAACGCGTCCGGGTCGCCGTACGAGCCGTACCAGACCCCGCCGGGGTGCCGCCGGTACACGCCCATCGTCTCCTCGATCATGGCGATCGGGCCACCGCGTGCATGGAGGAGGTGGACGTACCAGTCCAGCGGGAGGATGTCCGGGATCATGGCGTAGGAGTCCAGGCGCCGCGCCAGGGTGGAGTTGGTGGGCACGAAGTTGCCGCGCAGCAACGCGGCGTAGCTGAGGTCGGCACGTTCGGACTCGGTCGGCCACACCACGTCAGGCTCCTCGCCCCCCTCCCAGGTGGTCAGGACCGGGTGCGCGCACAGCGCGACGTCGGGCCGGGCGTCGAGCAGGTCCGCCTGCCGCTGGAGCTTGCGGGGATCGGTCCAGTAGTCGTCGCCCTCGCACAGGGCGACGTAGTGGCCCCGGGTGGCCTCGAGTGCCGACACGAAGTTGGCGTGGATCCCGAGGTTGTGTGGCCGCAGCAGCGGCACCACCCGGTCCGGGTAGCGCCCGGCGACCTCCCGCACGATGCCCGCGGTCGCGTCGGTGGAGGCGTCGTCGGCCACCACGAGCTCGACCGGGAAGTCGGTCTCCTGCGCGAGGATGCTCTCGAGCGCCTGCTCGATGAATGCCTCGTGGTTGTAGGTGATCGTCACGACGCTCACCTTGGGCCGAGGAGTCACCGACACGACTGCACCGCCTCGATCACGCGTCCGAGGTCGGCCTCGGACATCTCGTCGTGGATCGGGAGCGAGAGCACCTCGGAGCACAGCGCCTCGGTCGCCGGAAGTGCGCCGCCTGCCCAGACGTCGTCGTGCTCGACGAACCACGGGTGCCGGTGCACCGGCGGGTTGTAGTAGGCCCGCGCTTGGACTCCGGCGGCGGTGAGCGCCGCCAGGATCTGGTCGCGCTGCCCGGGGTCGCGTGCCCGCAGGGAGGCACTGCCCAAAGCCGCGCGCTCTGAGTTGGGCAGCGGCGTGAGCCCGAGCGGCGCCAGCTCGGCAACGTAGGTCGCGAGGACGCGTCTCCGCTCCGCCAGCCGTCCCTCGAGCCGCTCGAGCTGGAGCAGTCCGATCGCCGCGCTCAGCTCGGGCAGCTTGCCGTTGAGCCCGAGGATCTCGGCCTCGCGCCCCGGACTGAACCCGAAGTTCTGGAACCGGTCCAGCCACGCCACCAGCTCGGCGTCGCGGCTGAGCACCGCACCGCCCTCCCCGATGCCGAAGGGCTTGGTCACGTGGAGCGAGAACACCTCGCAGGTGCCGGCGTCGCCCACCCGGCGCTCGTCGTCGTACCAGGAGCCGAAACCCGCTGCCGAGTCGATCACGAGGGGCAGGTCGTGGTCCGCGGCGAGTCGCTCCCACTCCGCGACGGCGGCGTTGCCGACGCCCAGGGTGTTGCCGAGCAGGATGCCTGCGACCTCACCGGGAACGGTCTCCAGCAGCGCCCGGGCGTGCGCGGCGTCGGGCTGCCAGGTGACCGGGTCGACGTCGACGAACGCGACACGGTGTCCCGACCAGACGACAGCCTGGGGGCCGGCCGCGAACGTGAACGACGGCACCAGCACGAAGCGCGTGCCGTCCCCCCTGCCGAGCGCGCCCGAGAGCGCGCCCACCAGCGCGAGGGTGGCATTGGCGAAGGTGGAGGTGTGGTGGTGCGGGCCGACCGCCTCGGCCATCAAGCGCGCCAGCTCGCGCTCGGTCGGCCCGAAGTTGGTGAACCAGTTCGCCTCGACGATCCGCTCGTACGCCGCCGCGACCGCCGCGGTCTCGGGCAGGCTCGGGCGGATGAACGGGATATCGGGGCTCATTTCGGGCTCACTTGGGGGGCATCCGGATGCCGCCGTCGACGCGGATCGTCTCGCCGTTCATGTAGGAGTTGGTCAGGCACTCCACGACCATGCTCGCCAGCTCCTCGGGGTGGCCGAGGCGCTTGGGGAAGAGGACGTTCTGGCCGAGGTTGGCCTTGAACTCGCCGGGGTTCGGGAACGCGTCGTAGATCGGGGTGTCGATCAGGCCGGGCGCGACGGTGTTGAGGCGGATGCCCGCCGCGGACAGGTCGCGCGCGACCGGCAGGGTCATCCCGACGACGCCGCCCTTGGAGGCGGAGTAGGAGGCCTGGCCGATCTGGCCGTCGAACGCGGCAACGGAGGCGAGGTTGACGATGGCGCCGCGCTGGCCGTCGGCGTCGGGCTCGTTGCGGCTCATCACGGTCGCGGCCTGGCGGGTCATGTCGAAGGTGCCGATGAGGTTGATCTCGACGACCTTGCGGAACGCGTCGAGGTCGTGGGCCTGCTCCAGCAGCCCGTCGCGGCCGATCGTGCGCTGGGCCCAGCCGATCCCGGCGGAGTTGACGCACGCGCGCAGCGGGGCGATCTCGGCGGCGGCCTCGACGGCCGCGGAGACCTGCTCGGTCCGGGTGACGTCGACGGAGGCGAACACGCCACCGATCTCGGCGGCGAGCGCCTCGCCCTTCTCGGCGTTGAGGTCGGCGACCATGACGGTCGCGCCGCGCGCGGCGAGGGCTCGGGCGACGGCGGCGCCGATGCCGCTCGCGCCGCCGGTGACGATGGCGGTGGATCCGGTGATGTCCATGCCTCGGATCCTAGGACGTCCGAGCACCGCCTCAGAGGTCGGTGGTGCCCTCGGCGACGAGCTCAGCCGGGCCGGTCATCAGGACCCGGTCGTCGACGGTCCAGACGACGCGCAGGGTGCCGCCCGGCACGTCGACGCGGTACGACGTCCCGCGCGGCGCGTCGTCGGCCAGCGCGGTCGCGACCGCGACGGCGCACGCACCCGTGCCGCACGACCGGGTCTCCCCCGCGCCGCGCTCGTGCACCCGCATCGCGACGTGGTGGGCGCCCCGGCGCACGACGAACTCCACGTTGACGCCGTCGGGGTAGACCGCCGGGTCGTGACCCGGGGCCTCGAGCAGCGGACCCGCGTCGGCGAGGTCGTCGACGAACGCCACCGCGTGCGGGTTGCCCATCGAGACGCTGCGGGCCGGCCAGGTCAGGTGACCGACCGACACCTCGGTCGCACCGCGGACGGACGGCCGTCCCATGTCGACGGTGAGGTCCGTGCCCGCGCCGTCGCGCGAGACCACCTTGACCCCGTCGCGCGTCTGCACGCGGACCGGGAAGTCCTCGCCGTGGCGCTCGTGGAGGTAGCGCGCGAAGACCCGCACGCCGTTGCCGCACATCTCGCTGATCGAGCCGTCGGCGTTGCGGTAGTCCATGAACCAGCCGTCGTCTCTTCGTACGGCGCGCAGCACCCCGTCGGCGCCGATGCCCGCGCGCCGGTCGCACAGCGCCCGGACCCGGTCAGGGTCCAGGTCGCCGTGCACCGACTCGTCGGGGTCGGGCAGGACCACGAAGTCGTTCTCGGTGCCGTGGCCCTTCAGGAAGGGGTAGCTCACGCCTCCAGTGTGGCAGCCGGGCCGTGGGTCACCGGGGCGAGACCACGGCCGCGGACCCGGTGCCGCGCCGCTCGGGCTCGGCGACCGCGGTCAGGCGCTTGCGCGGCCCGAACTCGATCGCGGTCGCCGCACCGATCTCCGAGGCGCTGGTGAAGGCGTCACCTGCCGGGGCGAGGGTGTGGCCGAGGGCGGTGAGGGCCGGGCCGTAGAGGGTGATGAAGTCAGGCTCGGCGGTGACGCTCGCGGTGTTGCGCTGGCTGGCGCGCGGCGCGGCGATGGCGTCCTGGATCGTCATGCCGAGGTCGATCCGGTTCACCAGCACCTGCAGCACGGTCGTGATGATCGTCGAGCCGCCGGGCGAGCCGAGGGCGAGGAACGGCTTGCCGTCCTTGAGCACGATCGTCGGCGACATCGAGCTGCGCGGGCGCTTGCCGGGCTGGATCCGGTTGGGGTCGGCGGCGTCGTAGACCGTCGAGAAGTCGGTCAGCTCGTTGTTGAGCAGGAAGCCGTGGCCGGGCACGACCATGCCGGAGCCGCCGGTCTGCTCGATGGTGAGGGTGTACTCGACGACGTTGCCCCACTTGTCGGTGACCGTCATGTTGGTGGTGGAGATGTTCTCGGTGTCGGTGTCGGTCGTGCCCTTGGCGGTGGCCGGGCCGCAGACGCCGTCGTAGGAGCTCACGTCGCCGGCCGCGACCGGCTTGGTGGCCGCCTTGGCGGGGTTGATGCCGCAGGCGCGCTCGGCGGCGAACGTGTCGTCGAGCAGCTTCTTCACGGGCACGTCGACGAAGGCGGGGTCGCCGACGTACTTGCCACGGTCGGCGAAGGCGAGGGCGCTGGCCTCGAGGTAGTGGTGGAGCGCCTGCTCCGTGGTCATCGCCGACAGGTCGTAGCGCTCGAGGATGTTGAGCGCCTCGCCGACGGTGGTGCCGCCCGAGGACGACGGCGCCATGCCGTAGACGTCGTGGCCGCGGTAGGTGGTGCGGGTCGCCTTCTGCGAGCGGACCTTGTAGTCGCGAAGGTCGCGTGGCGTCAGGTAGCCCTTCGGCGTGGGCAGGTCGGTGTTCTTGGTGGTGCGCGGGTTGCGGACCACCGACGACATCAGCCGGGCGAGCGGGCCGCGGTAGAACGCGTCCGTGCCGTGGAGCGCGATCGAGTCGTAGGTCGCGGCGAGCTCGGGGTTGCGGAAGACCGAGCCGACCTTGGGGGCGTCGCCCTTGGGCAGGAACAGCTTCTTGGTGTCCTTGAACGCGCGGAAGCGTTCCTCGTTGTCGAGGGTCTGCTGGCGGAAGGTCTCGTCGACGACGAAGCCGCGGGTGGCGACCCTGGTCGCCGGCGCGAGCGCGTCGGCGAGCGACAGCGTGCCCCAGTTGGCCAGCGCCTTGTCCCAGGTCGCGAGGGTGCCGGGGGTGCCGACGCTGACGCCGCTGGTGACGAGGTCGGGGGTGAAGGGGTAGGGCTTGCCGGTGGCGGGGTCGATGAACGCGTCCTGCGGCATCTTGCGAGGCGCGGTCTCGCGCCCGTCGAGGGTGCGCACCTTGCCGGACTTGGCGTCGTAGTAGACGAAGTAGCCGCCACCGCCGATGCCGGCGCTGTAGGGCTCGGTCACGCCGAGCGTCGCGGCCGCGGCCACGGCGGCGTCGACGGCGTTGCCCCCGGCCTTGAGCACCTTGAGGCCGGCTGCGGTCGCCTCCGGGTCGACGGTCGTGACGGCGCCGCCGGTGCCGATGGCGGTGGGCTTCTTCGCGGTCGGTCGCGCGGCCGGCTGCTGCGCGGCGTCGTCGGCGACGGCGGTGGGCGAGACGACGGCTAGGGCGGCGAGCAGGCCTGCCGAGGTCGCCGCGGCGAGGGGCGTACGAATGCGCATGGGGGTCCTCCCGAGTGGGTCGTGGGTCCCACCCTGCCTCCGGCCGCGGACGATGTCCACGACCCGCAGGGGTGGGTGTCAGCGGACGACGGTGTGCCGCACGCAGGCGAAGTCGCGGTTGCGGGCGACCTCCTCGAGGCGCAGCTCGATCGACCGCGGCAGGACGGGCGCACCGCCGCCGAGCGTGCACGGGGCGTACTGGATCCACACCTCGTCGAGCAGCCCAGCGTCGTGGAAGGCACCCACCAGCTCGCCGCCGCCGACGACCCAGACGTCCTTGCCGGCCGCCACCTCGGTCATCTCCGCGTGCACCTCGCGCACGCCGGCGGAGGTGAAGCGCACCTGCGGCGACGGCGCGAACGCGCGGTGCGTGAGCACCCAGGTGGGCTTGGGTCCCCACGGGTCGTCGTCGTGGTCGAGGATCCACTGCCAGGTGTTGGCGCCCATCGCGCACGCCCCCACCCGCTGGCTGAAGGCGGGGTAGGCCATCGGGCCCTCGTCGTCGATGTCGCGCGAGGTCAGCCAGTCGAGCGAGTGGTCCTCGGTCGCGATGAAGCCGTCGAGGGAGCAGCCGGTGTAGTAGATCGTCGCCATCGACCCACCATGGCACCGCTCACCGACAGTCGGCCTGATCGTGCTCCGCGGCCAGCCCGGCGACCGCGGCCAGGGCGACCTCGACGCGGTCGGGGTCGTCGTGCGCGACCCACAGCACGCGCGGGTCCTTGCGGAACCACGCGTCCTGGCGCCGGGCGAACCGCCGGGTGGCCACGATCGTCTGCTCGCGCGCCTGCTCGAGCGTGCGGTCGCCCGCGAGGTGGCCCATCACCTCGCGGTAGCCGATGGCGCGGTTCGCGGTGCGCCCCTCGGCGAGCCCGCGGGCGAGCAGCGCCTCGACCTCCTCGACGAAGCCGTGCTCGAACATCTCCTCCACCCGCCGAGCGATCCGCTCGTCGAGGGTGGGTCGGTCGATGTCGACCCCGACCTGCAGCGTGCGCGGGTCGGCGTACTCCAGGCGCGGGAGGCTCGCGCTGAACGGCCTCCCGGTGAGCGTGACCACCTCCAGCGCCCGCACGACCCGACGACCGTTGTCGGGCTGGATCCGGGCGGCGGCCTCGGAGTCGACGCCGGCGAGGCGGGCGTGGAGCGCGGCGCTGCCGACCCGCTCGAGCTCGGCCTCGAGCTCGCCCCGCAGCGCCTCGTCGGTGCCGGGGAACTCGAAGCGGTCGAGGATCGCGCGGGTGTAGAGCGCGGAGCCGCCGACGAGCACCGGCACCCGGTCGCGGCCGCGGACGTCGGCGACGACCTCGCGCGCCCACCCCTGGAACTCCGCGACGCTCGCGGCCTCCGTCACCTCCATCAGGTCGAGGAGGTGGTGCGGGATGCCGCGCCGCTCGGCCTCGGGGAGCTTGGCGGTGCCGACGTCCATGCCGCGGTAGACCTGCATCGCGTCGGTGTTGACGACCTCCCCGCCGAGGCGCTCGGCGAGGTCGAGGCTCAGCCCGGTCTTGCCCGAGGCGGTGGCGCCGACGATCGCGACGACGGGACGAGGCATGGGCCGATTGTCGCAGCGTGGCTACGCTCGGTCGTGCCGGAGTCCCCACCTGTCCGGGTGGGGCGGCGACCTGCAGGAGGACCCATGAGCTTTCTGGACAAGGCCAAGGCCAAGCTGACCGACGCGGTCGACCAGCACGGCGACAAGATCGCCCAGGGCATCGACAAGGCCGGCAAGTTCGCCAACGAGAAGACCGGCGGCAAGCACGCCGACAAGATCGACCAGGCCACCGGCAAGGCGCGCGACGCGCTCGACAAGCTCGACGGCAAGGACGACGACATCCCGCCGGGCACCACCATCCGCTGACCCCTCTAGGGTCGCCCGCGTGACCGACCGCTTCGCCCTCGTCCCCGCCTCCTACGTCTACCTGCTGCGCGACGGCGAGGCGGGGACCGAGGTGCTGCTCCAGCAGCGGGGGCCCGTCCCCTACATGCCCGGGCACTGGGCCGCGGCGGCCGCCGGGCACGTCGAGCCCGGCGAGACGGCGTACGACGCCGCGCGCCGCGAGGCCGTCGAGGAGCTCGGCATCACCGACCTGGCGCTGGAGTTCGCCTTCACCATGCAGCGCAGCCAGTTCGGCCCGGCGGTCGAGGAGCGCGTCGACTTCTTCTTCACCGCGCGCTCGTGGACCGGCGAGCCGCGGGTCGTGGAGGAGCACAAGGCCGACGGGCTCGGCTGGTTCGGCGTCGACGCGCTGCCCGAGCCGATGGTGCCGCACGAGGCCCACGCGATCGCCCACCTCTTCTCCGGTGAGCGCTACCTGACCTTCGGGTGGCCGGCGTCGCCCGCACGGGGGTAGTCGCCACCCGGTGCCCGGGGCACGATCGAGGGGACCGAACCACAGGAGGCACCCATGACCGACGAGGACCTCGGCCCGATCCCCGAGCCGACGACCGAGGAGCCGCAGCTCCTGCCCGGCGGCGTCGACGCCGACGCGCTCCACACCGACCCGGCCGACGACGGCCTCGGCCGTGACCTGAACCCTGATGACAACCCCGCCGTCGACGACGCGACACCCGGCGAGATCTCCGAGCCCGACGACAAGTCCCAGGCCCCCGACGGCCGCGCCGACGACCACGAGGCCGCCTCCGCCGGCGAGCCCGACGCCGGCCAGGAGGCCGAGGACGGCTCCGCCGAGCCTCCCGCCTGACGGGCTGCCGGCGGCCGGCCGCCCCCTGCCTGCTGCCGCCGAAGTCCCCGGATATCCGGGGACTTCGGGCCTTGCGCGGTGCTGGTGACGCACCACGTACGTCACCAGCACCGCACAGCACTGTCCACAGCCCTGCGCCATCCCCTCGCCCACGAGGTTGCCCACGTCGCACGATCGGATTCGTGACGACGTACGACGACCTCCTGGCGCTCCAGTCGGGCGTGGTGGCGCGGCGGCAGCTGACGAAGCGGGGCGTCGCGCCCCACGACATCGAGCGGATGCTGCGACGCCGCGAGCTGGTACGGGTGCACGACGGGGTCTTCCTCGACCACACCGGCCCGCCGTCGTGGCTCCAGCGCGCCTGGGTCGGGGTGCTCATCGCCTGGCCCGCGGCGCTCGCTCGCAAGAGCGCCCTCCGGGCAGCGGACGGCCCGGGCCGGGTCGGCCACGACGACGGCGACCTCATCCACATCGCCGTCGGCCGGCACCGACGTGTCGCCCTCCCGTCCGGCTACCGCCTGCACCGGGTGTCCGCACTGCACGACAGAGTCGTCTGGAACGCGAGCCCTCCCCGTGTGCGGGTCGAGGATGCCCTCATCGACGTCGCGTGCACCGCCCCTGACGACTTCGCAGCGATTGCGGTCCTGGCGGACGCCGTGCAGGCTCGGCGCACGGTGCCGATCCGGCTGCGCGACTGCTTGGACGCGCGTCCTCGTGCACCTCGACGCGACTTCCTGCGGGCCGTGCTGACCGACCTCCACCTCGGCGCGTGGTCGGCGCTCGAGCAGGGGTACCTCACGCTGGTCGAACGGCCCCATGGCCTGCCGATGGCACATCGACAGCTCCGCGACTCGGCGCGTGGGCCGGTCTACCGCGACGCGGCGTACGTCGACTACGGCGTGCTGGTCGAGCTCGACGGACGGCTGTGGCACGACACCCCACGGCAACGCGACCTCGATCTCGACCGCGACCTCGACGCGGCCGTGTGCGGGCAGGTCACCGTCCGGGTCGGGTGGGGCCAGGTGCACGGCCGCCCCTGCGAGACGGCAGACCGGGTCGCGCGACTGCTCAACGCCCACGGGTGGCAGGGCTCGTTAAGGCCGTGCCCCGCCTGCCGTCCGGGTCTGTCGTTCGCCGGTTGAGCACTGTGCGGTCGTGGTGACGTACCTGGTGCGTCACCACGACCGCGCAACCTCCGAGGTCCCCGGATATCCGGGGACTTCGGCGGCGGAGCGGCGGCAGCGCGGTACGGCGGCCCGCGCGCGCCGCTGGCACCTCAGCCGCAGGCACCTCAGCCGCAGGCGGGAGCCGGGGGCAGGGGGGCGGGGACGCCGACCGAGGGCATCCCGAGCCCGACCGAGGACGGAGAGGAAGGGCCACCGGACGTACGCCGCTCCCACGCGTCGCCGGCCCGCGTGCGGCGCACGGCACGGATCGCGCCGTCGGCGACGAGGTGGTGGGGCGCGGCGTAGGTGAGCTCGACGGTGACCACGTCGCCGGGGCGCACGGACGACTCGGGGACGGCGGAGAAGTCGGCCGCGAAGTGGACCAGGCGGTTGTCGGGCGCGCGGCCCGACAGGCGGTGGGTCGCGCTGTCCTTGCGGCCCTCGCCCTCGGCGACCATGAGGTCGACGGTGCGACCGACGAGCGCCTTGTTCTCCTCCCACGCGATCTCGTCGACGAGGGCGGAGAGTCGCAGGTAGCGGTCCTTCACCACCTCGGGCGGCACCTGGTCCTCCAGCACGGCGGCGGGGGTGCCGGGGCGCTTGGAGTACTGGAAGGTGAAGGCCGAGGAGAACCGGGCGGCGCGGACGACGTCGAGGGTGGCCTGGAAGTCGTCCTCGGTCTCGCCGGGGAAGCCGACGATGATGTCGGTGGTGATCGCGGCGTCGGGGATCGCAGCACGCACGCGCTCGATGATCCCGAGGTACTTCGCCTGGCGGTAGGAGCGGCGCATGTCGCGCAGCACCTTGTCGGAGCCCGACTGCAGCGGCATGTGCAGCGACGGCATCACGTTGGGCGTCTCGGCCATCGCCTCGATGACGTCGTCGGTGAACTCGGCCGGGTGCGGGGACGTGAAGCGCACCCGCTCCAGGCCCGGCACCGAGCCGCACGCCCGCAGCAGCTTGGAGAAGGCCTGGCGGTCGCCGAACTCGACGCCGTAGGCATTGACGTTCTGGCCCAGCAGGGTGACCTCGGTGACGCCCTCGGCGACCAGCGCCTCGACCTCGGCGAGGATGTCGCCCGGTCGGCGGTCCTTCTCCTTGCCGCGCAGTGCCGGGACGATGCAGAAGGTGCAGGTGTTGTTGCACCCGACCGAGATCGACACCCACGCGGCGTACGCCGACTCCCGCCTGGTCGGCAGCGTCGAGGGGAAGACCGACAGCGACTCCAGGATCTCGACCTGGGCCTCGTCGGCCACCCGCGCGCGCTCGAGCAGCGCCGGCAGCGAGCCGATGTTGTGGGTGCCGAAGACGACGTCGACCCACGGCGCGCGCGTCGTGATCGTCTCGCGGTCCTTCTGCGCAAGGCAGCCGCCGACGGCGATCTGCATGCCGGGCCGCGCGGCCTTGACCGGCGCGAGGTGGCCGAGGTTGCCGTAGAGCTTGTTGTCGGCGTTCTCGCGCACGGCGCAGGTGTTGAACACGACGACGTCGGCCGGCTCCTCGCCCGCGGCACGGACGTAGCCCGCGGCCTCCATCAGGCCGCCGAGCCGCTCGGAGTCGTGGACGTTCATCTGGCACCCGTGGGTCCGGACCTCGTAGGTGCGTGCGGGGGCTTCGTCGACTGCGCTCATGACCGCTCCAGCGTACGGCGGCGAGCGCGGGCGGCGGCAATCGCTCGGCGGGCGCGGGGCGGACGCTACGAGGTTCGGGCCCCGTCCCCCACCCCCCGGGCTGACCCGATCGGACTAGGCCAGTAGGCACTTTTGAGGATTAACCCTCAGATTCCTTGGATTTCGGTTTCACCCGGATTCACACTCCCTACATAAGTCAACAAAGCGGTAACAACCAGTGCCACACGGACGTGGACAACCTGGGGTTACCGGTCACGGTGGGGGTGCACGGATGCGCAAGAACGAGCAGAACACGCGGAACAAGCGGTCGATCAGCCTGCGGGCGGCCCGCGCGGGAGCCCTTGCGGCATCTGTTACCGCAATGTTCCTCATGTCGCTCCCGGCCACCGCCCACGCCGCCGAGAACGCCGGCGCCGACGTCGCGCAGGCCGCCGCCAAGCCGAAGGCGGGCCCCGCGAAGACCGGCCGGCCCGCGAAGGCCAACCGCAAGACCCGCGTCACCGCGACGCTGTCGGCCCTCCCGCCGGTCGTGCAGCCGGGCACCTCGCCCGCCGCGCCGTCCGACGCCGCCGCCCTCGTCGCCACCTTCAGCCCGGCCACGCCCGGCCAGAAGGTCACCCTGGAGCGCAAGTCCGGCAAGGGCTGGAAGATCGTCGACACCGCCAGCGAGGACACCTGGGGAACCGCCACCTTCTCCGCCTCCCCCGGCACCTACCGCGCCTCCACCGTGGCCGTCGGCCGCGCCTGGACCTCCGGCACCGTCACCGCCCGCAGCTGGACCCCCGAGTTCGAGGACACCTTCTCCGGCACCACCCTCGACACGTCGGTCTGGAACGACCAGAAGCGCGAGCACGAGAGCGTGTACGCCCCCCGCACCTGCGCCCGCGTCGACCCCGCCGCCCGCAGCGTCGGCGGCGGCGTCCTCCGCCTCGGCGTGGCGGTGGACCCGGCGCTGGCCGGCACCCCGTGCAGCTACACCTGGAACGGCACGCCCGGCACCCAGCAGTACCTGCTGAACAGCCAGGTCTCCACCGAGTACACCCGCTTCTTCCAGCACGGCATCGTCGCGGCCCGCATCAAGCCCCAGCAGGCCAAGGGCATGCACTCCGGCCTCTGGATGCTGCCGGCCGGCACGAAGTACGTCGACGGCGACGCCGCCGGTGGCGCCGAGATCGACGTGATGGAGTTCTTCGGCGAGAACGGCCGCGGCAACGAGGCCGTCGGCTCGCACGTCCACTACTACCAGCCCGGCTGGCAGAAGGTCAGCCACGGCGACCTGTTCCCGGCCACCCGCCAGGTGCTCGGCAAGAACAGGAGCTGGTGGGACGAGTTCCACGTCTTCTCGGTCGAGTGGACCCCCACCGAGTACGTCTTCCGCGTCGACGGCCGCGAGTACTACCGCGAGACCGACGCGGTGTCCCAGGCCGACGAGTACCTCGTCCTGTCGAACCTCACCTCCGACTACGAGCTGGACGAGCTCACCGCCGACGAGCTGGGCGACGCCGCCCAGGTCGACTGGGTCCGGGTCTTCGACGCCACCTCGATCGAGTCCAGCCGTCGCTCCACCGGCCGCAAGGCCGCCTGATCCGCCTGAGCCCCCACCTCAGGCCTCCTGAGCCCCCACCTCAGGACACGTACCGGGGCATGGTCCGCCGCCTAGGCTCGGACCATGCCCCGGATGCACGCCCTCGAGCTGCTGCCCGACGCGGCCGGCGTCGAGGTCGTACGCCGTGACTGGCAGGTCCTGCACGACGCGGGACTGCCCTCCCAGCTCGACCACCGCGGCGCGACCAACACCCCGCACGTCACCGTGGTCGCGGCCCCCGGCCTCGGGGCCGCCGACGAGCAGGTGGCCGCGGAGGTGCTCGGGACGCTCCTGCCGGTCGAGGTCCGCGTCGCCGGGGTGGCGCTGCTCGGCGGCGCCAGGGTCACCGTCGTCCGCCTGCTCGACGCCCCCGACGCGCTCGTGCGGGCCGTGCTCGACGTCCGGGCCGCCGTGCCCGCCGCACAGCACCTCGGCTGGCTCCCCCACGTGACGCTGGCGCGCCGCGTCCCGCGCGCCGACGTCCCCGGAGTCCTCGACGCGCTGGGCCACGACGACGCCGTGCTGACGCTGTCGTCGCTGCGTCGCTGGGACCCCGACGCGGGCGTCGTACGCGCCCTCTGAGCGCCCGCGGGACGGGTGCCCGGCGGTCACGGTCGGGTCACGGTTGCCCCCGGCGGGGGGAGGTGCGATGGCCTGTCTGGACCGGTCACGGATAGGTTGCCGCCATGACCGCGCAGGAATCGGGAACCGTCAGCGCCGGCCGGGGCGAGCCGCTCGTCGTGCTCAGCCACGTGCAGAAGCACTACGGACAGCTGCACGCGCTCAAGGACGTCGAGCTCACCGTCAAGCGCGGTGAGGTGGTCGTCGTGATCGGGCCGTCGGGGTCGGGCAAGTCCACCCTGTGCCGCACCATCAACCGGCTCGAGACCATCGACGAGGGCACCATCACCCTCGACGGCCAGCCGCTGCCGCAGGAGGGCAAGGCCCTCGCCGCGCTGCGCGCCGAGGTCGGGATGGTCTTCCAGAGCTTCAACCTCTTCGCCCACAAGACGATCCTCGAGAACGTCACGCTCGGGCCGATCAAGGTCCGCGGGCTGAAGAAGGAGGAGGCCGAGCGCAAGGCGCGCGAGCTCCTCGACCGCGTCGGCGTGGGCCACCAGGCCGAGAAGTACCCCGCGCAGCTCTCCGGCGGCCAGCAGCAGCGCGTCGCGATCGCGCGCGCCTTGGCGATGGAGCCGAAGGTGATGCTCTTCGACGAGCCGACCTCCGCGCTCGACCCGGAGATGATCAAGGAGGTCCTCGACGTCATGGTCGACCTCGCGCAGCAGGGCATGACGATGGTCGTGGTCACCCACGAGATGGGCTTCGCGCGCACCGCCGCGGACCGGGTGGTCTTCATGGCCGACGGCGCGATCGTCGAGGAGAACACCCCCGAGGAGTTCTTCACCAACCCCACCTCGGAGCGCGCCAAGGACTTCCTCGGCAAGATCCTCACGCACTGACCGAGCGCGAGGACCCAGTCTCGGGACACAACAGCACATCCATCCCCAGGAACCCCCAGACGGCCTCGGGCCGCCCAACGAAGGAGAGCAAGGATGAGACTCATCAGGACCAAGGCGGTCATCGCCACGGCGGGATTGGCCCTGTCGCTCGCCGCCTGCGGCAACGCGGGCGAGGACGAGGCCAGCGGCCCCGACGTCGAGGTCGCGGACGACGCGGCGGAGAGCTTCGACGACGGCACCGCGATGAAGGACTTCGCCGACGCGGGCTCGATCACGATCGGCGTGAAGTACGACCAGCCCGGCATCGGGTTCAAGGGCGCCACCGACGACATGCCGAAGGGCTTCGACCCCGAGATCGGCAAGATTCTCGCGGCCTCCCTCGGCATCGCCCCGGAGGACATCGAGTGGAAGGAGACGATCTCCGACAACCGCGAGCCGTTCCTCCAGGAGGGCGAGGTCGACCTCGTCATCGCCTCGTACTCCATCACCGACGAGCGCCGGCAGGTCGTCGGCCAGGCCGGCCCGTACTACCAGACCGGCCAGCAGCTCCTCGTCGCCTCCGACAGCGACATCGAGAGCCTCGACGACGTCAAGGGCAAGGAGGTGTGCTCGGTGACGGGCTCGACCTCGCTCGACAACATCAAGGCCGAGGGTGCCAAGCCGCGCGGCTTCGACACCTACTCCGAGTGCGTGGACCAGGTCCTCAGCGGCACCGTCGACGCGATGACGACCGACGGCGCGATCCTCCTCGGCTACGCCGCGGAGAACCCCGACCAGCTCAAGGTCGTCGTGGACCCGTTCTCCGAGGAGCGCTACGGCGTGGGCTACAGCCTCGACAAGCCGGAAATGTGCCAGTGGATCGTCGACACGCTGAAGGAGGCAGAGGACGACGGCGACTGGGACGCCGCCTTCGAGGCCACGCTCGGCCAGTCCGGCGTGGAGACCCCGGAGCCGCCGGCCATGGACGAGTGCCCGGCCGCCTGACCCCCCACACCCGGCTGAACCAGCACTGACCGGACGCCGGCGGGCCTCGTGCCCGCCGGCGTCCTCCAGAGAGGAGCGCCCCGCATGGATGCGGTGTTCTCGAACTTCGACGACTACCTGAAGGCCTTCGGGCTGACGATCGGGCTGTTCGTCGTCTCCGGCATCGCCTCGCTCGTCTGGGGCACGGTCCTCGCGGTCTTCCGCGTCGGTCCGGTGTCGATCCTCAACAAGGCGGCGGCGGTCTACGTCACGCTCTTCCGCAACACGCCGCTGCTGATGATCTTCATCTTCATGGCGATCGCGATGCCGGTGCTCGGCTACAACTTCACGTTCGTCGAGGACGTCGAGATCGGGGGCTGGAACGTCTCGGCGTTCTTCGTCCGCTCCTGCATCGCGCTGACGCTCTACACCTCGGCCTTCGTCTGCGAGGCGATGCGCTCCGGCGTCAACGCCGTGCCGCTCGGCCAGGCTGAGGCCGGACGCGCGATCGGCCTGACGTTCGGCCAGTCGATGACCGAGATCGTGCTGCCGCAGGCTGCGCGGGCGGTCATCCCGCCGATGACCAGCGTGCTGATCGCGCTCATCAAGAACACCTCCGTGGCTGCCGCCTTCGGCATGGCCGAGGCCGTGGCGACCATGCGCGCGCTCACCAACAACAACGCCGACCAGCGCATCGGGATCTTCCTGGTCTTCGCGATCGGCTACATCGTCATCGTCGAGGTGGTCTCGTTCGCCTCCCTCGCGGTCGAGCGGAAGGTCAGGGTCGCGCGATGAGCTCCTCCGTCCTCTTCGACGCCCCCGGTCCCCGGACCGTCGCGCGGCACCGCGTCTACACCGTCGTGAGCCTGCTCGCGCTGCTCGCCTTCGTCGCCTTCGCGGTCTGGACGATGTACGACCGCGGCCAGCTCGAGTACGCGCTGTGGGAGCCGTTCCTCACGCCCAAGTACATCCAGTTCATCCTGGTCGACGGCCTGCTCGAGACGCTCAAGATGGCGTTCTTCTCGATCGTCCTCGCCGTCGCGATCGGGCTCCTGCTCGGCATCGCCAAGCTCTCCGACCACCGGTGGGTGCGGTGGCCGGCCTGGCTCGTCGTGGAGTTCTTCCGCGCCGCCCCGGTGCTGCTGCTGATGATCTTCCTGTTCTACCTGCTCGCCATCGGCAGCGGCCCGTTCAGCCCGTTCTGGTGCGTCGTGATCGCGCTGACCCTCTACAACGGCTCGGTCCTGGCGGAGGTCTTCCGCGCCGGCATCAACGCCGTGCCGCGCGGCCAGGCCGAGGCGGCGTACGCCATCGGCATGCGCAAGTCGCAGGTGATGACGTCGGTGCTGCTGCCCCAGGGCGTCAAGATCATGCTGCCCTCGATCATCAGCCAGATGGTGGTCGCGCTGAAGGACACCAGCCTCGGCTACGCGATCCTCGCGCCCGGCCTGACCGCTGTCGGGAAGCCGATCTACCTCGAGTTCCGCAACCAGGTGCCGACGGCCATCGTCATCACCGCGCTCTACGTCGCGGTCAACCTGGTGCTCACCTTCATCGCGATCCGGGTGCAGAAGCGGCTCGTGGGCGAGAAGAAGATGCTCGACGTCCCGATGGTCGGCGAGGCGCAGTCCGAGCGCAGCGCCGCGATCGGCTAGGTCACCGCTTGCGGGGCGAGATCCACAGCCGGATCTCGCCCTCGATGACGGTCGTGCCGTCGACGCGCACGCCGCGGACGCGCACGGGGAGGTCGTACCCCTCCCCCAGCTCGGCGGTCCACTGCTCCGGGTCGGTCTCGGCGATGCAGGTGACGTCGGAGTCGGCCTTGGCGGTGTAGGCGACCTCCATGCCCCGGGGGATCCAGCGCCGGTCGCGCGGGATCGTCGACTCGGCGAGCGCGCCCATCGCGGCCTCGAGCCCGTTGCACAGCGCGATCGCGTGGAGCGTGCCGATGTGGTTGTGCACGCGGCGGCGCTTGTGGATCACCAGCTCGGCCCGATCGGGCTCGACGACGGCGAAGCGCGGACGGATGCTGGCGAAGTAGGGCGCCTTCTGGCTGAAGGCGAGGGAGAAGAGCCGGTCGCCGAGGGGCAGCGCGGTGGACTTCTTCCAGAGGTCGAGGACGGCAGGCATGCCGTTGATGTTACTGCTGAGTAGCGAGCCAGGCGAGCACCCGCTCGGCGACCTCGTGCGCGGGGACGTCGGTGTTGTCGACGACGAGGTGGGGCCAGCGCGCGAGGAGCCGCTCGCCCGGCGCGTCACGACCCCGCTCGGAGACCATCCGGTAGTCGGCCTCGAGCTCGCGCACGTTGGCGTCCGACCACTCCACGTCGCGCTTGGAGCGCTTCTCCGCCAGCCGGTGCTCGGTGCGGTTGCGGATCAGCCGGGTGTCCAGGTCGGCGACGAGCTCCACGACCGCGACGTCGTCGCCGTACGGCTCGGCGAGCCCAGCGAGGTAGTCGGCCTCGTCCTGCTCGTCCAGCCCCATCACGAAGGTGAACACCAGGTCGGTGCCCGTCGCGGCCGCCTCCTCGATGACCCGACGGCGGATCTCGGTGTTGAGCGTGCGGAACGGCGGCGTGCCGTAGTCGAAGACCTCGAGCAGCAGCTCGATCGAGTGGTGGTTGTGGAACAGCCGGAAGTCCGAGCGGTCGGCGATCGCCCGGCCGACCGTCATCTTCCCGACCGCCGGGGGCCCGAGCACGATCAGCAGCATGGCGCGATCCTGCCGCGGGGTCCCCCTCCTCCGCACCTGGGTATCGGCGTCGGGTTCCCCCGGTTCACCGGGGGAGTTCGCGGTTCTCGTGGCTTGCAGACCCCGAGAACCCCGGGTTCCCCCGGCTCAGCGGGGGAACCCGACCGGGACGGATCAGACGGCCTGGAGGACCTCGACGCGGTTGCCGTGGCCGTCGAAGGTGTGCAGGCGCAGGTGGCCGGGGAACGTCGTGCGCTGGGTCTCGTCGACCTCGGCGCCGATCGCGCGCAGGCGGTCGGCGACGGCGTCGAGGTCGGGGACGACGAACGCCGGGTGGGCCTTGCGAGCGGGCGCGAACGGGTCCTCCACGCCGACGTGGACCTCCGCTGAGACCGCGCCCGCGTCGTCGTACGTCCGGAACCAGCAGCCGCCGCGCGCCGCCAGGTCGGGGGGCTTGTCGACCTCGCTCATCCCGAGGCCCTCGCCGTAGAACCGGCGCGCGAGGTCCTCGCCGCCGGGCGGGCAGGCGACCTGGACGTGGTGCAGGCGCATCACGCGTCCACCGTCACGCCGCCGGGCTTGCGCGCGACCACGAAGATCCGCCGGAACGGCAGCACGACGCGCCCCGACGGGTCGGCGGGGTAGGCCTCGCGGAGCAGCTCGCGGAACTCCTCCTCGAACAGCGGGCGCAGGTCGTCGGGCAGCGCCTGCAGCGTCGGACGCGCGCCGGTGCCGGAGACCCAGTCGAAGACGGGGTCGGGGCCGGCGAGGACGTGGAGGTAGGTCGTCTCCCACGCGTCGACCTCGCAGCCGAGGTCGAGCAGGACACGGAGGTAGTCGGCCGGCTCGTGGCTGGCGGGGACTGCGACGTCGCGCACGTGGGCGGCGTACGGCTCGCGCCCGGCGATGTCGGTGCGGATCGTGTGGCTCGGCTCGCCGAAGTTGCCCGGCACCTGGAAGGCGAGCCAGCCGCCCGGCGCGACGCGGTCGACGAGCGCCGGCAGCAGCTCGAGGTGGTCGGGCAGCCACTGGAGCGTGGCGTTGCTGACGAGCACGTCGACGGGGGCGCGCAGTGCGAGCGGGTCGGGGCGCGCCCACTCCCGCAGGTCGGCGACCTCCCACGCGATGCCGTCGATCTCGCGGGCCGCGTCGATCATCTCCGGGCTGCTGTCGATCCCGGTCACCCGCGCGCCCGCCCAGCGGTCGGCGAGCAACGCCGTCAGGTTGCCCGGGCCGCAGCCGAGGTCGACGACGACGTGGGGCCGCTCGGCGTGCACCCTGGCCAGCAGGTCGACGAAGGGGCGGCCGCGCTCGTCGGCGTACGCGAGGTAGCGGTCGGGGTCCCAGGTGTGGCTCATGCGCGTGCTCCTCCTCGTGCCGGTGCGCGGGGTAGTCCAGTGGCGGACTGTCGTGGGACGGTCCCCCTGACAGCAGATTGTCACTGGACTACCCGGCAAAGTGTCTTGATGTCGAGATACTCCACCCTCGACCCCAATCATCTCGATGTCAAGATTCTCGACCGGTCTGGCAGGATGTCGGCATGCGTGACGAGGTGGACGACCTGGTCGAGGCCTGGGGCCGCGAGCGCGGCGACCTGGACCTCGCGCCCGTCGAGGTGTTCTCCCGCATCAGCCGGCTGGCCCGCCACCTCGACCTCGCCCGCCGCGACGCCTTCACCGCCCATGGCATCGAGTCGTGGGAGTTCGACGTGCTGGCCGCGCTGCGCCGCGCGGGGACGCCGTACGAGCTCTCCCCCGGCCGGCTGCTGCGCGAGACCCTCGTGACCAGCGGCACCATGACCAACCGCGTCGACCGGCTGACCGCCCGCGGCCTGGTCGAGCGGCTGCCCGACCCCAAGGACCGTCGCGGGGTGCTGGTGCGGCTGACGGTGGAGGGCAAGGCTGCGGTGGACGGCGCCTTCGAGGCGCTGCTCGCCGCCGAGGCCGACCTGCTCGCCGACCTGCCCGACGCCGAGCGCACCCGGCTCGCGGGGCTGCTCCGCTCGCTGCTCGCGCCCTTCAGCTGACGACTGCGTGGGCGACTCCCTCACGTGGTGGGGGTGGCGACGCCCACGACGTGACGAAGTCCCCGCACGAGCGGGGACCTCGACAACGGGCCGACAACGGCGGGAACGCCGCCGGGGGCTAGTCGACGACCTCGGAGGCCTCCAGCCACTCCAGCTCGAGGTCGTCCTTCTCCGCGGCGAGCTCGCCGAGCTGGGCGCCCACGCGGGCGAGCAGGTCGTAGTCGGTGAGGTGGGCCTCCATCTCGGCGTGCAGCTCGGCCTCGCGCGCGGCGATCCGCTCCAGCTGCTTCTCCACCCGGGCTAGCACCTTGCGGGCGGCGCGGTCCTCGGCGCTGCCGGGCCGGGCCTTGGGGTCGCCGGGCGCCGCGTCGGACGGGGCCGGGCCGGTGGGCGCGGTCGCGACCGCGCGAGCGGCGGACGCCTCGGCGGCGGCCTGCATCGCCGTACGCCGCTCGAGGTACTCGTCGACGCCGCGCGGCAGCATCGAGACCTGCCCGTCGCCGAGCAGCGCCCACACCGAGTCGGTGACCCGCTCGAGGAAGTACCGGTCGTGGGAGACCACGACCAGGGTGCCGGGCCAGGTGTCGAGGAAGTCCTCGAGGACGTTGAGGGTGTCGATGTCGAGGTCGTTGGTGGGCTCGTCGAGCAGCAGCACGTTGGGCTCGCTGAGCAGCAGCTTGAGCAGCTGGAAGCGACGCCGCTCGCCGCCCGACAGGTCGCCGAGGCGCGCGGTCAGGCGGTCGCCGGTGAACCCGAAGCGCTCGAGCAGCGACGTCGCGGTCAGCTCCTGGCCGTCGAGGGTCTTGGTGACCCGCCGGATCGACTCGACGGTCGGCAGCACCCGCGCCTCGGGGTCGATCTCGTCGAGCGCCTGGGTGAGGTGGCGCAGGTCGACCGTGCGGCCCTGCTTCACGCGGCCGACGTCGGGCGCCAGCGTGCCGGCGATCAGGGAGAGCAGCGTCGTCTTGCCGGCGCCGTTGACCCCGACGATGCCGACGCGGTCGCCCGGGCCGATGCGCCAGGTCGCGTGGTCGAGCAGCTTGCGCTCGCCGCGGGTGAGGTCGACGTCCTCGATGTCGATGACGTCCTTGCCGAGCCGCTGGCTGGCAAAGCGTTGGAGCTCCATCCGGTCGCGCGGCGGCGGCACGTCGTCGATGAGGGCGTTGGCGGCGTCGATGCGGAACTTCGGCTTCGACGTACGGGCGGGGGCACCGCGCCGCAGCCACGCCAGCTCCTTGCGTGCGAGGTTCTGCCGGCGGGTCTCGGTGGCCGCGGCCTGGCGCTGCCGCTCGGCCTTCGCCAGGACGTAGGCCGCGTAGCCGCCCTCGTAGGAGTCGACGGCGCCGTCGTGGACCTCCCAGGTCGTCTGGCACACCGCGTCGAGGAACCACCGGTCGTGGGTGACGACGATCAGCGCGCTCGGGAGGGTGACGAGGTGGGAGGCGAGCCAGGCGACGGCCTCGACGTCGAGGTGGTTGGTCGGCTCGTCGAGCACGATCAGGTCGTGGCGCGAGAGCAGCAGCGCGGCCAGCGCGCAGCGACGGCGCTCGCCACCGGAGAGCCCGACGACCGCACGGTCGAGGGCGACGCCGGCCAGGAGCTCCTCGACGACCTGACGGGTGGTCGGGTCGGCGGCCCACTCGTGGTCCTGGCGACCGGCCAGCACCGCCTCGCGGACGGTGTGGCTGTCGACGAGCTCGTCGCCCTGGTGGAGGTAGCCCACCTCGATGCCGCGGGTGCGCGAGACCCGGCCCGTGTCGGGCTGCTCGAGGCCGGTCATCACCTCCAGCAGCGTGGTCTTGCCGTCGCCGTTGCGTCCGACGACGCCGACACGCTCACCGAGGGAGATGCCGAGGGAGACGTCGGCGAGCAACGGCCGGACGCCGTAGGACTTCGAGACGCGCTCGAGGTTGATCAAGTTCGCCATGACCGACCGATCCTCTCAGGTGCGCCCCAGCGGGCACGGATCGGCGTACGCCCCGGTGCTGGCGCGGTGAGCCAGACACCTTCTGCGCGCCCGGAACCTGCGTCACTCACCGCCCCGGCGGCGACCGGGGACGTGGCGGTGAGTGGGACACGTTCCGAGGGTCGGAAAACGTGTCTCACTCACCGCTCACGGCACGGTCAGCTGACCGGCTGGCCCCCGTCGGCGGGAGCCGAGGCGGCCGGGGTGGTGCCGAGCGACGGCGCGGCGGCGTCGGTGCGGGCGTACTTCTGGATCAGCTGCTCCACGTCGAGACCGGTGGTGGCCTTGAGCAGCTCCATGGTCTGCACGAGGTTGTTGGTCACCTGGCGGGGCAGCTCGCCGGCGCCGTCGGCGGAGATGACGGTCAGCTTGTCGATACCGGCCATCGGGCGGGCCAGCTCGGCGGCGACCTTGGGCATGACCTCGATCAGCATCTGCAGCACGGCGGCCTCGTTGTAGCCGGCGAAGGCGGCGGCCTTCTTGTCCATCGCCTCGGCCTCGGCCTGGCCGGCGGCGAGGATCGCGGCCGCCTGGGCCTCACCCTCGGCGCGCAGGGCGTCGGCCTCGGCGACACGGCGGGCCTTCTCGGCCTCACCGCGCTTGGCGCCCTCGATGGCCTCGGCCTCGGCGAGCGCGGAACGGCGGGACTTCTCGCCCTCACCGGTCAGGCGGGCCTTCTCGGCCTCCGCCTCGGCGTTGGCGATCGATGCGGCCTTGCGGGCCTCCGCCTCGAGGATGGAGGAGTTGCGGCGACCCTGCGCCTCGGTCTCGACGCGGTAGCGCTCGGCGTCGGCGGGCTTGCGGACCTCGGTGTCGAGCTGGCGCTCCTTCAGCGCGGCCTGCCGCACGGCGACCTTCTCCTGCTCCAGCAGGATCGCCTGGTCGCGGTCGGCCTGGGCCAGCGGGCCGGAGGCCGCGGCGGTCGCGGTCGCGGCGTCGGTCTCGGCCTTGATCTCGGCGTTCTTCAGCACCAGCGCGCGCTGGGCGACGGCGATCTCCTGCTCGGCGGCGATGCGCGCCTGCTCGGCGGCCTGGCGGGCGTTGGCCTCGGCGATGGCGGCGATCTGGTTGAGCTTGGCGGCCTCGGGGCGGCCCAGGTCGGCGAGGTAGGAGCCGTCGTCGGTGATGTCCTGGATCTGGAAGGTGTCGAGCACCAGGCCCTGCCCGGTCAGCGAGGACTCCGACTCCTCGGCCACGCGCTGGGCGAACGCAGCGCGGTCGCGGATGATCTGCTCGACCGACATCGAGCCGACGATCGAGCGCAGCGCACCCGCGAGCACCTCCTGGGTGAAGGTCTCGATCTCGGCCTGCTGGCTGAGGAAGCGCTGGGCCGCGGCACGGATCGAGTCCTCGTTGCCGCCGACCTTGACGAGCGCGACGCCGTCGAGGTTGAGCTTGATGCCCTGCCCCGACACCGCGCCGCGGATCTGCACCGAGATGCGGCGCGAGGACAGGTCGAGGGTGGCCAGCCGCTGCACGAACGGGATGACGAAGACGCCGCCGCCCATGACGACCTTCTGGCCCGACAGGTCGGTCGAGATCTCGCCGGTCTCGGGGTTGCGCACCTCCCCCTTGCCCTTGCGGCCGGTGATGATGAACGACTCGTTGGGCCCGGCCACCTTGTAGCGGGTGGTGACCAGCAGTGCGAGCAGCACCAGCAGGACGACGAGGCCGATCACGGCGGTGACGACCGGGGACAGACCGGACATGGGTGCTCCTTGCGGTGAGTCGTACGGGAGGACGGGTGTGGACGGGCGTGGACGGGACGGAGGTGCGGGACCGGCTGGTCAGGGCAGGAAGAGCGGCTCGACCTCGACGGCGGTCGGCGAGAGCACGCGGGTCACGCTGACCCGGGTGCCGGCCGGCACGGCGACGCTGGAGCGGGCGTTGAGGCGGGTGAGGTGGCCGCCCACCGAGAGCTGGACGACGCCGAAGCCGCCCTCGGGGATGGCGCTGACGACCGAGCCCATCTTCTCGAGCACGTCGGAGGTGCGGACGGTGTCGGTCTCGCCGTCGCCGTGGAGGAACGCCGAGGCTCGCGCCGCGAGCCAGCCGAGCCCGACGCCGAGCACCAGGCCGATGACGACCGCGAGGCTCGTCGAGCCGGTGGCGGACAGCGCGAGCGCGCCGCCGAAGCCGAGCGCGCCGAGGAAGCCGGCCAGGGCCTCGGTGGAGAAGAAGCCGGAGCTCAGCCCCTCGAGGGCGCCGTCGAGCACGTCGCCGAGCACGAGCGCCACGACGAGCAGCACGACGCCGAGCGCGCCGATGACCAAGAACGCGGTCACGATCCTCCCCCAGTCACCCGCTGTGCGCGGATGTCGCGCACAACATAGCGGGATGCTTCCCCGCCCGCCTCAGTTCATGCCGTGCGACGCCTCCCGGCACGAGGAGGGGGAGCTCAGACGGGCGTGAGGACGTGCGCGCCCGCGACGGGCCCGGTGGCGGTGAGCACGACCTCCTCGCCGGACCCGGCGAGGCCGAGCGCGGTCTCACGCGCACCCTCGGCCGACTCGCACAGGAACACCACCGTCGGCCCGGAGCCGCTCACCATGCCGCGCAGCGCCCCCTCGGCCTCGCCGCGGACGATGAGGTCGCCCAGCTCGGGTCGCAGGTCGATGGCCGGCTCCTGGAGGTCGTTGTGGAGCGCCCGCGCCAGGCGTACGGGCTCACCGCTCGCGAGCGCGGCCAGCAGCGGCTCGGCCGACGCCGGGACCTCGGGGGCGTCGGGGTGCAGGACGTCGAAGTGGCGGTAGACGACCGGCGTCGACAGGCCCACGGTGGACGGCACCGCGACCCACCACCAGGCGCCGCGGTCCTCGACCGGGGTGACCAGCTCGCCGCGACCCACGCCGCGCGCGGTGCCCCCGACGAGGCTGAACGGGATGTCGCTGCCGAGCTCGGCGGCCAGGGCGAGCAGGACGTCGTCGGGGGTGTGCAGGTCGTGGAGGCGGTCGTGGGCCACGAGCGCGGCGGCGGCGTCGGCGGAGCCGCCGGCCATGCCGCCGGCGACCGGGATGTCCTTGCGCACCACGAAGGCGCCGGTGGCCGGCGCACCCGTCCGGGCGGCCAGCAGCCGGGCGGCGCGCAGCACGATGTTGTCGTCCCCGTCGGGGACGGACGCCGGGTCGATGTGGTCGGCGACGTGGGTGAGGAGCGAGAGCGCGTCGGCGGTGGCGACGGTGAGGTCGTCGTGGATCCCGATCGCCTGGTAGACGGTGTCGAGCGGGTGGAACCCGTCCTCACGCACCCGCCCGACGCCGAGGTGCAGGTTGATCTTCGCGGCGCCGCGGACCGTGATGCTCATGCGGTGGCGGCGTGGGCGGCCAGGCCCTCGGCGATGCGGGCGAAGTCGTCTACGGTCAACACCTCACCGCGGGCGGTCGGGTCGACCCCGGCGGCCTCCAGCGCGGCGGTGGCGGTCTCGGCCGACCCGGCGAGCCCGCGCAGCGCGGCGCGCACCTGCTTGCGGCGCTGGGCGAACGCGGCGTCGACGACCGCGAAGACCTGCTCGCGGGTCGCGGTGGTCACCGGCGGGTCACGGCGGGTCCAGGCGACCAGGCCGGAGTCGACGTTGGGCGCCGGCCAGAAGACGTTGCGGCCGATCGCGCCGGCGCGGCGCACGTCGGCGAACCACGCGGCCTTCACCGACGGCACGCCGTAGGTCTTCGAGCCCGGGCCGGCGGCGAGCCGGTCGGCGACCTCGGCCTGCACCATCACCAGGCCACGCTCCAGCGACGGCAGCAGCGTGAGCAGGTGGATGAGCACCGGCACCGAGACGTTGTAGGGCAGGTTGGCCACCAGCGCGGTCGGCGCCGGGCCGGGCAGCTCCTGCACGCGCATCGCGTCGGCGAGCACGACCTCGAACCGGTCGACCTGCCCGGGGGCGTACGACGCGATGGTGGCCGGCAGCCTGCCGGCCAGCAGGGGGTCGACCTCGATCGCGATGACGCGCCGGGCGACCTCGAGCAGCGCGAGGGTCAGCGACCCCAGCCCTGGGCCGACCTCGACGACGACGTCGTCCCCGGTGACGGCCGACTCCCGCACGATGCGCCGCACCGTGTTGGCGTCGATCACGAAGTTCTGCCCGCGCTGCTTGGTGGGCCGCAGGTCCAGCTCGGCCGCGAGCTGACGTACCTCGGCCGGCCCGAGGAGCCTCGGGCCGGCCGGGTCAGTGGTCATGGCGCCAGCCTAGTGGGGCGGCTCCGGGTCAGCGGGGCAGGCCGAGCTTGGCCGCGCAGCCGGGCCACGCGCCGTAGCCGCCGGAGGCGTCGCGCACCTTGGTCGCGATGGCGATCTGGGTCTCGCGGGACGCCTGGCTGGGCAGCCCGGTGCCGCCGTAGGCCTGCCAGGTGCCGACGTTGAACTGGAGGCCGCCGTAGTAGCCGTTGCCGGTGTTGATGGCCCAGTTGCCGCCGGACTCGCACTGGGCGAGGGCGTCCCAGACGGTGTTGCCGTCGGCGAAGTTGGAGGTGACCTCCTCCTTGGTGCCGACCTTGACGATCTCCGGCACGACCTTCACCTTGACGTCCGCGGCGAGGACCTTGCGCGCGACGAGGTCGCCGTTGACGAAGCGCAGGCGGTAGGTCACGGCACGGACGCCGTCGCGGCCGGCCTGCACGACCTCCTCCTCGCCCTGCAGCATCGAGGGGTCCTCGCGCTCGATCACGGGCGCCTGGACCACCTCGCGGGCGACCTTCTTCGTGGTGATGCGGATGTCGGTCACCACGACGCGGTCGCCGTCGGCGATCTCGGTGTCGAGGGCGGGGGTGACCTTGTCGTGTCGGTCGACCTCGACGCCCATCGAGTCGAGCACGTCGGCGACGGTGACGGCGGCGACCTGGCGCTTCCGGAGGTCGTGGGCACCGACCTTGATGCTCACCACCTTCGGCGTGACCACCGAGAGCGCGAGGCCGCTGCGGCCGATCGAGGCGCTGCGGCTCGCCGACAGGTCGGCGCCGTCGAAGCGGCGGCCGATCTCGCCGAGCGCGCTGGCGACGTTGGTGGAGTTGACCCAGTACGTCGCGGTGTCGCCGTCGACGGACAGCTCGAGCGGCCGGCCGAACTGCACGGCGATCGCGGAGCCGTCGGAGACGGGCTCGTCCATCGCGGGGGCGACGAGGTCCTTGTCGGTGACGGTGATCCCCTGCGCGGCGAGCACGTCACCCACGGTGCCGCCGATGGCGCTCACGTGGGTGGTGCGGCCGTCGAGGCTGAGGGTCACGTCCTTGCTGAGGGCGGCGTAGCCGGCGGTGGTGCCGGCAACGGCTGCCACGACCACCGCCGACGAGACGGCGAGGGCGGTCCTGGACCTGCTGAGCTGCGCGAGACGAGAGCGCACGATTCTCCGAACGTCGTACTCCCCGGGCCTCGGGTGGCAGCACGACCCCGGCGTGCGGTGCCGCGGCCACGGTGCAACAGGGGGGTGAGGCCGTGCGACGGTGCGAGCGGGGGTCTCGCAGGACCGGCCCGAACCAGTCCTCGTGCTGCCGGAAACGCTCCCGATCCCGGCCAACAATCACAGGACGATAACGACGAGGAGGCCCTCCGCAAACTCGAACGGCGAAATCCGTGCGAGATCCGGGTCACGGAAGAGCCTGCCAAGGTGGCTCCGTCCCTCGCGGCGCGGACCTACCAGGCGCCCCCGAAGGCGGCCTCGGTGTTGGCGTCGATGGCCCGGCACAGCGTCTCGAGGTCGTCGCCGCGGACCTCCGCCATGGCGCGCACGGTGAGCGGCACGAGGTAGGACGCGTTGGGTCGCCCGCGCCACGGCGTCGGAGTCAGGTAGGGCGCGTCGGTCTCGACCAGCACCCGGTCGAGCGGGACGACGGCGAGCGCCTCGCGCAGGTGGGCGGCGTTCTTGAACGTGACCGTGCCGGCGAAGCTGAGGTGGGCGCCGCGGTCGAGGCAGGCCCGCGCGAACGCGGCGTCGCCGGAGAAGCAGTGCATCACCCAGCGCTCGGGCGCTCCCTCCTCGTCGATCACCCGCAGCACGTCGTCGTGGGCGTCGCGGTCGTGGATCACCAGCGTCTTGCCCAGCCGTGCCGCGATGTCGACGTGACGGCGGAAGCTCTCCTCCTGGACGGCGCGGCCCTCCTCGCCGGTGCGGAAGGTGTCGAGGCCGGTCTCGCCCACCGCCCGCACCTTGTCGTGCGCGGCGGCGAGCTGCTCGATCTCGGCGAGCGCCTCCTCGAGCCGGCCGGCCTCGGACAGGCGGGGGGCCTCGTTGGGGTGGAGCGCGACGCCGGCGACGAGCGCGGCGTGCTCGGCGGCCGCGGCCACCGCCCAGCGCGCGCCGGGGAGGTCGCAGCCGATCTGCACGATGCGGGTGACGCCGACCGCCGCGGCCGCGGCCAGGGCGTCCTCGGTGGCGAGCCAGTCGCCGTCGGCGATGTCGAGGTGGCAGTGGTTGTCGACGACGGGGTGGGGCAGCGGGTCGGGGGCCGGCGGGCGCTCGCGGTCGCGGCGCGCGCCCGAGCGTTCCTCGGTGGCGGCCCGGCTGCGGGTGGGCCCCTCCCCCGGGTCAGCGGTGGACAACGTCGTACACCTCCCGCTTGGGCAGTCCGGCACGGCGGGCGACCTCGGCGATCGCCTCCTTCCTCGTCGACCCGGCCGCCTCGAGCTCGGCCACGGCGGCGCGGAGCGAGCCGGGGTCGGTGGCGACCGACGGGCCGCCGCTCGAGCCCTGGACCACGATGGTGACCTCGCCCCGGACGCCCTCGGCGGACCACGCGACCAGCTCGCCCAGCGGTCCGCGCCGGACCTCCTCGTGGGTCTTGGTCAGCTCGCGGCACACGGCGGCCGGGCGGTCGTCGCCGAGCGCCTCGGCCATGGCGGCCAGCGCCGCCTCGGTGCGGTGGGGCGCCTCGAAGAACACCATCGTCCGCTCCTCGGCCGCGAGCGCGGCGAGACGGCGGCCGCGCTCGCCGGCCTTGCGGGGCAGGAAGCCCTCGAAGCAGAACCGGTCGACCGGCAGCCCGCTCACCGCCAAGGCGGTCAGCACGGCGCTCGGGCCGGGGACGGCGGTGACCCGCACGTCGCGCTCGACGGCGGCGGCAACCAGCCGGTAGCCCGGGTCGGAGACGCTGGGCATGCCGGCGTCGGTCACCAGCACGACGCGCTCACCGGCGAGGAGGGCGTCGAGGAGCACCGGGGTGCGGGCCTGCTCGTTGCCCTCGAAGTAGGACACCACCCGTCCGCGCAGCGTGATGCCGAGGTCGGCGCACAGCCGCTTGAGCCGCCGGGTGTCCTCCGCGGCGACCACGTCGGCGCCGGACAGCTCCTCGGCCAGTCGCGGCGGGGCGTCGCCCGCCTGCCCGATCGGGGTGCCCGCGAGGACCAGGACGCCAGCCATGGGTCGATCATCGCAGCCGAGCCCCGGCGGTCCGGCACGAGAGTCCCCGGATATCCGGTGACTCTCGTGCTTCGCACCCGAGATCCGGGGTGCGAAGCAGGAGTCTCCCCGGATATCCGGGGACTCACGAGGGCAGTGGTTAGAGTTCCGGACGTGATCCCGACCGCAGCGGAGCGCAACCGGCCACGCTGGCGGTCGGAGGACCCGGTCACCGGGTGGGTCGGCGCGATCTGCATCGCGGCCCTCGCCTTCTTCCTGCGCCGCTGGCACCTCGGCACGCCCCACCAGTTCTCGTTCGACGAGACCTACTACGCCAAGGACGCCTGGTCGCTGCTGCACTTCGGCTACGTCCGGGCCTACGTCGAGGACGCCGACAAGACGATCCTCAACGGCCAGGTCACCGGGCTGTGGCAGGACGGACCGTCGATGGTCGTCCACCCCGAGGTCGGCAAGTGGCTCATCGCTGCGGGCATCAAGGTCTTCGGGATGGACCCCGATGGCTGGCGGATGGCCTCGGCCGTCGTCGGGTCGCTGATGGTGCTGCTGATGTGCCGCTTCGTGCGCCGGGTCAGCGGCTCGACGGTGATCGGCCTGGTGGCCGGCTTCCTGCTCTCGCTCGACGGGCTCCAGCTCGTGCTCTCCCGGCTCGCGCTGCTCGACATCTTCCTGGCCTTCTTCATCCTGTGCGGCGTGCACTGCGTCGTGGCCGACCGGCAGTGGCTGCGCGACCGGCTGGCGGCCGGGCGCACGAGCCGCTGGTGGCAGGCGTGGTGGCGGCCGTGGCTGCTGCTCGGCGGGCTGTCGTTCGGCCTTGCCTGCGGGACCAAGTGGTCGGCCCTCTACCCCCTGGCCGCCTTCGGGCTGCTGGCATGGGTGTGGAGCGCGGGCGCGCGTCGCGCCTTCGGCGAGCGCCGGCCGGTGCTGCGCTCGGTGCTCCTCGACGGTCTGCCCGCCTTCCTCGCGCTGATCGGCGTCGCGCTCGCCACCTACGTCGCCTCGTGGACCGGCTGGCTCCTGCACGCCGACGCCTACGAACAGGCGTTCAGCAACACGCAGTACACGACGTACGACGGCGGGGAGCAGTGGCCGACGGCGACCGAGCCCGACGCGAGCGGCCTCGGCGAGGTCACCCAGTCGCTGCGCTCGCTCTGGTACTACCACCAGGACGTCTACACCTTCCACAGCCACTTCCTCAACGACTCGACGCACGTGTACGCCTCGAAGCCGTCGAGCTGGCTGGTCATGGGCCGCCCGGTCGGCGTGGACGCGCAGACCGAGATCCAGCCGGGGTCGCAGGGCTGCGAGGCGCCCAGCGGGTCGACCTGCATCCGGCAGGTGCTGCTGCTGGGCAACCCGGTGATCTGGTGGGGCGGCTGCCTGGCCATGCTGGTCTCGCTGGTGATGTGGCTGGCCGCCCGCGACTGGCGCCACGGCGTCGCGGTCGTCGGGCTGGCCACGACGTGGCTGCCGTGGTTCATGTACGACGACCGGCCGATCTTCGTCTTCTACGCGATCGCCTGCCTGCCGTTCATCGTGCTCTCGCTGGCCCTCGCGATGGGCCACCTCGTCGGCACGTCCGACGGGCCCAGCCCGCGGCGCACGGCCGGCGTCGTCGCGGCGGGGTCGGTGACCGTGCTCGCGGTGGTCGCCTTCGCCTGGTTCTGGCCGATCTGGACCGACGTGCTGCTGACGAAGTCGGAGTGGGACGCCCGGATCTGGTTCCGGCGCTGGATCTGAGCGCCGTCGCGACCGCGCCGGGCCGGTGCTCGCGGGGCGACTAGCCCACCCGCCGGCGAAAACCCACGTTCCGTCAAGATCGACGGAAACTTCGGTTCAGGCCCTCGTCCGCCGCGGAACGCGGCTCCACGATGGGACCAGCCACCGAGGACGGTGGCCGGCACCATGGGGAGGGGCACGATGGGTTCGACGCTGCTGCACATCTGTCTGGAGACCGCCGGTGCTCCCGACCCACTCGGCGACCACGAGGTCGGCGACCGCTGGATCTGCGAGTGCGGACTCAACTACGTCTTCCACGAGGGCTTCAACCGCGGGGGCGGCCTGACCAACGACTGGTTCCAGGCCCCGCCGCTGCCCAAGCCGCGCCGCACCGGCCGCGCCCTGCTGTTCGGACCGCGCAAGGGCTGAGCCCTCCGCCCGGCCGACGCGCACGCGGGTCCCGCCCGATCCAGCCCGGGCGGGACCTTCGTCGGCGTGCCGGCGCGAGGTGGGCCGGAGGCGTCACCAGCTCCCGGGGAAGCGGGAGGACCCGGCGATGCCCAAGAACTCCACCACGGCCGCGACGCCGGAGGCCGCGAGCACGGTGAGGCCGGTGGTGCGCTGTCCCGGGACGACCAGCAGGACCAGGCCCGTCCCGACGACCAGCAGCGGCACCAGCCACCAGGGCAGCACGATAGCCATGACGCCCGCGACGAGGGCGAGCAGGACGCCCGCGACCAGCGTCGGCACGAACGGCACCGGCCGGTTCCCGCGGGGCAGGCCCACCCGGGTGACCGGGCCCGACTCGGGGAGCTGGTCGGGGGCGAGCACGCGCAGCAGGAGCGTCACGGTCGCCGGGTCGGCCACCACGACGACGTCACGGAAGCGGTCGTGGACGGCGTGGGCGCGCACCAGGTCGTCGAGGCGGTGGCCCCGGTCGACGTCGGGGAACCGGACGGGGGCCAGCTCCACCTCCGGGCGCGGCTTGATGCCGAGCCCGCTGACCAGCGGCTCGACGACGCGGCGGGCCTCGGCCGTGGGCGCGGTGAGGACCGCCGCTCCGCGGCCCAGCCGGGCCCGGAGGCGGGCGACGTCGTCGTCGCTCGCCCCCGTGCTGACGACGTAGATGGGCTGGTGGTCGCTCACGTCCCGACCGTAGCGGTGCGCCCGCCGTCGCGGCAGGCGCACCGCCTCGTCACCGGCGTCAGCCGGCGAAGATCGCCCGGTAGCGCCAGGTCCCGTCGTTGCTGGTGACCACGGGGCTGCCGGTGACCCGGCCGCCGGCGAAGGTCACCGACCGCAGCGCCCCGTCGGCCGACGAGCCGTAGAGCAGCCGGCCGCTCGCGAGGGTCATGCCCGCCACCCGGGACAGGTCGACCCCGCCGTTGTCGCCGATGAAGTCCTGCGCCCCCACGACCGTGCTCTCCGGCGTGAAGTAGCGGTAGTGCAGGCGGCTGTCACCGAAGAGCGTGTAGTAGAGCCGGTGGGTGGTCGTGTCGTACGCGATGCCCGTCAGGTTGGAGATGGCGAAGGGGATCCGCTCGCCGGTGTCCGGGTCGTCGTAGAGGTTGACGACCTGCTGGGCGCCCGTCGCACCGGTGGCGGTGTTGAAGGTGCGGCGGTAGAGCCGGCCGTCGGCGAGGCCGTAGAACACCGACCCGTTGACCAGGAACGCGCCGCGGACCGTCGACCAGTCGAAGGAGCTGTTGGCGGTCGTGGCCGGCGCGGTCGGGCTGGCGGAGGCGTCGACGGGGCGGCGCAGGAGGACGCCGGCGGCGCCGGTGCCGGTCGGGGCGTCGGCGTCGAGGACCTCGATGGCGTTGATGAGCGGGTTCTCCACGACGGCCCGCAGGTCGATGTCGAGGCCGTTGCCGTCGCTGGTGACGTCGAACGAGCGCATCGTCCCCGTCTTGTGCCCGGCGGCGGCGACGATGTCGAAGTCGTCGAGCCTGGCCACCCCGTCGACGAGCACGTCGAAGACGCGCTGGCCGGCCTGCGAGGTGCCGTCGTACTGGCTGGCGAAGTAGAGCCGCACGGTGAGGTGCCGGCCGGCCGCCACCGGGAAGCTCCAGTCCTGCTCGCCCCACCGCTCGGAGGAGAAGAGGTCGGCCGGGGTGCCCGCCGGCACGGTCGCGTCGCGGGGCACCGTCGAGCCCCAGTCGGCGACGTTGCCGCCGCTGACGAAGCCGTCGGCGGTCGACCAGTCGGAGCCGCCGTCACCGGACTGGATCGCCGGGCCGGCCGCGTCGACGCGGTAGAGCACGTTGGCGCCCGCACCCGAGGTGCGCTGGGCGAGGAACAGGTCGTCCGGGAGCGTGGCGGCCGCCACCGACGGGACCTGCTTGCCACCGGCGAGCGGCAGGTAGGCCAGGCGTCCGCGGGTGACCCCGCCGAGGCGCGTGGTGTCGCTGCCCACCCACAGGCCCTGCGGCGTGGCGAACAGCGCCTGCGCGCCCACGCCGCGGGCGCGACCGGGGTTCCACGAGAGCGGGAGGCCGTTGACCGGGTCGAGCGCCGCGATGCCCTCGCGCGGCACCGCGCCGGGACCGGCCTGGTCGCCCTGGAACGGGTTGTTCTGCCAGCGCATGTGGCCGCCGACGTAGACCGCGCTGCCGGTGACCGCGACGCCGTAGGTCGTGTCGCCGCCGGTGTAGTCCGACCACTCGGGGTCGTTGCCCGAGCTGGCGGTGTTCCAGCGGGAGACGGTGTCGCACATCGTGCCGGAGCCTGCGCCACCGGCGAAGGCGCCGGTGGCGGAGACGACGAAGTAGTCGCCGGCGGGCGAGAAGTCGACGTCGCGGGTGAAGGTGTCGAAGACGCTCGCGCAGCTGTTGTGGGCGCGGTCGTAGCGGTTGGTCGCCCACGCCGCGACGCTCGCGGTGGGACCGCTCGTGTCGAGCAGCGCGACCTGCACGCGCGGCAGGCCGCCGACGGTCGCGAAGTTGCCGATCGCGGCGAGCCTCGAGCCGTCCGGGGAGACGTCGAAGCGCGTGATGTTGGTCGTGCCGCCACCGCCGTTGTCGGGGTCGTACTTCCCCGTGAACGGCACGTTGACCGCCGGGAGCGTGGCACCGGTGGTCGGGTCGAGCGCGGCGAGCGCGCCACGGGCGGAGGTGGTGCCGCCGGAGGCCACCGAGGTGAAGGAGCCGCCGACGTAGACGCGACCGCCCTGGTAGACGACCTCGTTGACGGTCTTGTTGGGCACCGAGCGGAAGCCGCTGACCACCGCCCCTGTCGCGGAGAGCTTCACGACCCGCTTGATGGCGGTGTTGCCACCGACGGAGCTGAAGGAGCCGCCGACCCACACGCTGGTGCCGTCGGTGGTGAGGGAGTTGGCGGCGCCGCCGAGGTTGGGGTTGAAGGCCGGGTCGATCGCGCCGGTCGTGGCGTCGAAGGCGAAGATCCGGTTGCGGGTCACGTCGTCGGCGGTGTTGGAGAAGGTGGCCGACGGGCTGACCTTGGTGAAGGTGCCGGCGACCACGACCCGGTTGCCCACCTGCGTGATGGCGGTGACCGCACCGTTCATGACGTGGGGGGTGAAGGCCGCGGGGGTCGCGGACACGATCCGGTCGCCGTGGTCGGCGTTGACGGCCGCGGCGGGCACGGCTGCCAGCAGCAGGGAGGTGAGCGCCGCGGCGGTGGCCGCGGTCGCTCCGGTGGGACGACGCATCGGGTTCCTCGCACTTCTCCGCGCCCTGGTCGGGGGTGGCGGTCCCCGGCGCGTGGCGGACCGCTCCGTGACGGTAGGCACACCGCGCCCGCCCTCGAGCCGGTCCGGTGCGCTAGCGCCAATTTCGGGTAGGAGGTGCTCGCTGCCGGGTCACCGGTGCTGCCACCATGGCGGGATGAAGCTGCTGCTGACCTCCGGGGGCGTCACCAACACCAGCATCCGGTCGGCCCTGGTCGACCTGCTCGGCAAGCCCGTCGAGGAGTCCTCGGCGCTGGCGATCCCCTCGGCGCAGTGGGGTCACCCGATGTGCGGCCCCGGCTCGCTCCGGTCCTTCGTCACCGACCGCACGCCGCCGACCATGACCGGCCTGGGCTGGTCCTCGGTCGGGCTGCTGGAGCTCACCGCGCTCCCCCACGTGGCACCCGAGCGGTGGACGCCGTGGGTGCGCGAGGCGGACGTGCTGCTCGTCGACGGCGGCGAGGCGGTCTTCCTCGCCCACTGGGTCCGGGAGTCCGGCCTGCTCGACCTGCTGCCCGAGCTGGACGACACGGTGTGGGTCGGCGTCAGCGCCGGGAGCATGGTCATGGCCCCCCGCATCGGCGCCGACTTCGTCCACTGGCGCCCCGACGAGCCCGACACGACGCTCGGGCTCGTGGACTTCTCGATCTTCCCGCACCTCGGACTCTTCCCCGACAACACCCTCGAGGCGGCCCGCGAGTGGGCTGCCTCCCTGGAGAACCCCGGCTACGTCCTCGACGAGCAGTCCGCTGTCGTCGTCGACGGCGACCGGGTCGAGGTGGTCTCGGAGGGCGAGTGGCACCTGCTCGGCGGCGAGCGGTGAGGCCGCTGGCGTACGTCGTCCTGGCCGCCACCGGTCTGCTCGCGGGGTGCGGGACGACGGGCGCGGCGCCCTCGGACCATGCGCGGTCCGCGTGCGAGGCCTACGACCGCGTCACCCGGCACCCGGTCGCGACGACCAGCGACCAGTGGACCGCGCTGCTCGACCTCGCGCGCAGCAACGCCCGCGCCGCGGCGGCGTTCGACGCACGCTGGGACGACCTGGGGCACGACGTCGAGGCCTCCCTCGACCTCCGGGCCGCCCAGGACGACGGCTTCCTCGACGCCGACCGACGCGTGGAGACCGACTGCGCCGACGCCGGGCACGACATCGGCGACCTGGAGCCCTGACCCACGACGTACGACGCCCCCGGCACCGACCTGATGGTCGGCGTCGGGGGCGTTCTTCGCCACCTATCTAGGGACGTTCTGGTGGGAGGAACGGGGCGAACGCCCACCAGAACGTCCCTAGACACCGGAGGAGTGCGAAGGTCAGGCCGCCTCGGCGACCGGCTCCCGGTCGGGGCCGGCGGCCAGCTCGACGACCTCGGGCCGCGGGGTGCGCAGCAGGGTCGCGACCACGAGCAGGGCCAGGGCGGCGAAGCCGGCGGAGGTGAGGAACGCGGCCTGCAGGCCGGGCACGAACTCACCCGGCACGGCGCCGGCGGCGTACACCGAGACGATCACCGCGACGCCGATGGCGCTGCCGAGCTGCTGGGTGGTCTGCAGCAGGCCCGAGGCGGAGCCGGCGTGCTCGGGCTCGACGCCCGAGAGCACGGTGACGGTGATCGGCATGAACACCAGCCCGGTGGCCAGCCCGGCGATGAGCATCGGCCCGAAGACGGCACCGAGGTAGGTGTCGCCCACGCCCGCGCCGCTGAGCCACGCGTAGCCGACGGTGAGGGCCGCGGTGCCGGTCAGCAGCATCGTGCGCGGTCCGACGCGAGCGATCAGCCACGGCGTGACGCGCGACATCGCGAAGATGCCGAGGCTGAAGGGCAGGAACGCGAAGCCAGACGTGAGCGGGCCGAAGCCGAGCACCCGCTGGGTGTACTGGACGACGAGGAAGAACATCGACAGGTTCGCGCCGATGACCAGGGCCATCGAGGCCAGGGCGCCGATGCGGCGACGGCTGCGGACCAGGTGCGGCTGCACCATCGGGTGCGGGTGGCGCACCTCGGTGCGGGCGAGCAGGACGAGGAGGGCGACGCCGAGGACGAAGCCGCCGATCGTGCGGACCGAGGCCCAGCCGTGCTCCGGTGCCCAGATGAGCGCCCACACGAGCGACACCGAGCCGACCGTCGCGCTGGCGGCGCCGACGAGGTCGAAGCGACCGGGGCGGCGCGGCGTCTCGTCGACGAAGCGACCGACGAGGAGCAGCACGGCGAGGCCGAGCGGCACGTTGATGAAGAGCGTCCAGCGCCACGAGCCGACGTCGGTCAGCAGGCCGCCGAGGATCAGGCCGATGGAGGCGCCGCCCGAGGACACCGCCCCGAACAGCGCGAACGCGCGGTTGCGCGCGGCGTCGTCGGGTGCGCTGGTGGTGAGCAGCGCCAGGACGCTGGGGGCGGCCAGCGCGGCGCCGACGCCCTGGAGGGCGCGGGTGACGACGAGCTGCCCGGGGGTCTGGGCCAGGCCGCCGAGCGCCGAGGCGAGGGTGAATACGCTCAGCCCGACGGTGAAGGCCCGACGGCGGCCGAGGACGTCGCCGAGGCGGCCCCCGAGCAGCAGCAGGCCGCCGAAGGCAAGGGTGTAGGCGTTGAGGACCCACGACAGCGAGGCGGGCCCGAAGCCGAGGTCGGTGTCGATGAGGGGCAGCGCGACGTTCACGACGGTCGCGTCGAGCACGATCATCAGCTGGGCGACCAGCACGACGGCGATGCCGGCGGCGGCGCGGCCGGCGTTCGGCGGCAGCTCGGTCGGCAGCGTGCGGTGCGCCCGGAGAGAGGTGGTCGATGACATGAGGTGCGGTCCTGTTCTGGCCTCGTGGGCCGAGGTACAGTAGATCCGGAGGATGACTCCGCTTCCTCACCCACAATACGGAGACTGTCTCCGGTTAGCAAGGCTTGGAGTGAATTTCCTGTGCGTGCCGATGCCCAGCGCAACTACGACCGGATCGTGGAGACGGCTCGCCAGGTGTTCCGTGAGCAGGGCTACGACGCCTCGCTCGACCAGATCGCCAAGCTCGCCGGCGTGGGCCCCGGCACCCTCTACCGCCACTTCCCCACCCGCGACGACCTCATCGACGCCGTCATGCAGAGCTGGGTCGACCGGGTGGAGGACACGACCGACAAGGCGCTCGCCCACGAGGGCGGTCCGCGCGAGCTCCTGCTCAACTGGTTCGAGGAGTACGTCCGGCTGATCAGCGTGCACAAGGGCGGTCCGGCCAAGATCACCAGCGCGATGGGCGACGACGGCTCCCCGATCCGCACCAAGTGCGAGGTCCTGCGCGCCGCCAACGAGCGGGTGCTCGAGCAGCTGCGCGCCGAGCAGGCCGTGCGCTCGGACGTGACGTCGCTGCAGGTCGCCCGGATGGTCGGCGGCGTCGCCACCGTGGCCGACCAGTCCGAGCTCGAGGACGCCTTCGTGCGCCCGATGCTCGAGGTCCTCGCGGACGGGCTGCTGACCCGGCCGTAGCCGACCGGATGCCCTCAGGCGGGCTGGTCGGAGCGGGGCAGCAGCTCGCTGACCCGCTCTGAGAGCTCGGTCAGCGCGAACGGCTTGGCCACCACCGCGGAGGCCCCGGCCATCATCGCCTCGGCGCGGGTCTCGACGGTCCACTGGGCGGTCAGCACGAGGATCGGCAGCTCGCGGAGCCACGGCACGGCCCGCAGCGCTCGGCACACCTCGCCGCCGCCCGTGCCGGGCATCACCCAGTCGAGCACGAGCAGGTCGAGCGGCAGGACGGGGGCGAGCTCGATGGCGGCGACGGGGTCGGCGAGGGCGACCACGTCGTGCCCGACGTGCCGGAAGTGCATCGTCAGGAAGTCACGGTGGTCGTCGTCGTCATCGACCACGAAGAGGTGGGCCACGTCGCCTCGATCTCAGGAGCTCGGGTCCGGGTGCGGACCGGGAAGATCCTCCCAGCGCGTGACCTCGCGGGGAAGGGAAGACGCCGAAGACGGGACCAAAGTCCCGGCTGGTCAGGACCTCCCGGGTCAGGGCGTGCGGACCGTCACCACAGCGGTGAGGGCCGACTGGTGTCGAGCAGCTTCTCGACCGCGGCGCGACGACCGTCCGGGGGAGCAGGCTCGCCGGCGCGCGCGACGACGAGGTCGGCCAGGTCGTGCAGCCGAGCCCCGCGGAGGGCCGCGGCCTCCCGGAGGACGCGGAACGCCTCCTGGGCGTCGCACCCGCGGGCGAGCATGATGATGCCCTTCGCCCGGTCCACGGTCGCGCGGCGCTCGCCCAGCCGCACCAGCTCGACGTCGCCGCCGGCCTGCTCCCCCGCGTCGCGCACCTCACCGGTGCGGACGCCGGTCAGGTCGACGAAGAACCCCGTGACCTGCTCCACCTGGCCGTCGGCACCCCTGACCCCGCGTCCGACGGAGAGGACGTACCTGACCAGGCCCGAGGTGTCCACGATCCGGTGGTAGCAGCTGAACGGGGCACCGTCGACGACGGCCGCCTCGAGGACCTCGAAGGCACGTAGCGCGTCGTCGGGGTGCTTGTGCCGGAGCAGCAGCTCGGTCGACGGGTCGACGCCGCCGTCGTCGTACCCGTGCAGCTCGAACAGGCCGCGGGACCACGTCCAGCGGTCCTCCCGCACGGCGAAGGTGAAGTAGCCCACGGGCGTGCGGTCCTGGCGGCCGTCGAATCCGAGCTCGATCATGGAGGTCCCCCCGTCCTGTGGCGTCGCGATACCCCATCTTGGCGCGACCCATGCATCGGGGGTAGGGGGCTGCTGAGCGTCAGGGAACGCACGACCGCCCGCCACCTGCTCTCGCAGGTGACGGGCGGTCCGTGTGGTGGAGCTGAGGGGATTCGAACCCCTGACCTTCTCATTGCGAACGAGACGCGCTACCAACTGCGCCACAGCCCCAAGCGCCCGAGGACGCGTGGTGAAAGATACACGAGCCGCCCGACGGTGTCCGAATCGGCTCAGGCGCCCGAGGCGCTGCGGCGCTCCTCGGCCTCGCGGGCGGTGCGGGCGGACTGCTCGGCCGACCGGGCGAGGGCGGAGTCCTCGTCGCTGCGACCGCTCGACCAGACGCCGGTCGAGTCGAGGTCGATGGTGGAGACGGTGCGCCGCTGGGCGGCCGGCTTGCTGACGTAGGTGGGCAGCGTGGTGGGCACCATGTCCCACCCGCCGACGACCGGGATCTCGCCGGTGGTGACGGCGGGCGCCTCCGCGGCGGGGTCGGCACCGGCTGCGGCAGGCGCAGCCGGGACGGCGTCGACGGTGACGGCGACGACCTCACCCGTGGCGTCGGTGTCCTCGACCTCGGCGTCGACCTCGTCGGGTGCGCCGACCTCGATCGCGGACCGGCCGCGCCGTACGCGCTCGGAGCGCACCGAGACCCGGCAGGCGACGAGCCAGGCGACGAGGAGGGTCGCCGGGACGGCCGTCCAGGCCCACGCCACGACCGCGCCGGCCGCGAGGCCGACGACGAGCAGGTTGAGCGCGACGAGGACGGCGAGCACGTTGCGACGGCGCCTGGCGGCGCGGCGGGCGGACGCGCGCTCGGCCTGCGGTGACGTCGTACGAGACGGGGCGGGGCGGGTGGGCTGCGCGGCGGGCTGCGCAGCGGTCGGGGCGGGCACCGGGTCCGGCAGGATCCGCGCCTTGGTCTCCACCGGCGGACGCAGCGAGGCGCGCACGGGCGAGACGACGAGGCGGGCGTTGCGACGGTCGACGGGCTCGCGGCGGGCGAGCACGCGCATCGTGTGGGAGAACTTGTCCACCGAGCGGCTGCGGACGACCTCGTCGTGGTGCCGGAGGGCCTTGGGGATCAGGTAGACGGCCCACGCGACGGCAAGGGCCACGAAGATCAGCGCGCTCAGGTCCACGCGTGCAGCGTAGGAGCGCGGAGCACCCGCGGGGCGGATGTCAAGAGGTGTGTCGCAGAACTACTGGTGTGACTGGTGTGTCGACAGCCGCACCTCGACGCCGGCCGGTGCCTCCTCGCGGGTCACCGCGAAGATCCGGTGGTCGCGCCAGTCGCCGTCGATGTGCAGGAAGCGCGGCGCGAACCCGACCTCCCCCAGCCCGAGCTTCTCCACCACGCGCAGCGAGTTGCTGTTCTCCGGGCGGACGCAGATCTCGACGCGGTGCAGCCCGACGGGGCCCAGGCAGTGGTCGATGACCATCGCCACCGCGCGGGGAGCGATGCCGCGACCCGCGACGTCGGCGGCGACCCAGTAGCCGATCGAGGCCCACTGGGCCGAGCCGCGGGCGACGTTGCTCACCGTGACCTGGCCGACGAACCGGCCGTCGACCTCGACGACGAACGGCAGGCTGAGCCCCTGCCGCGCCTGGTGGAGCAGGGAGCGCACGACGACCCGGTAGGAGGACGGGCGCGCCGGACCACCGGGCGGCACGGTCGCGTCCCACGGCGCGAGCCAGGCGTGGTTGCGGGCCCGCACCTCCTGCCAGGGGCCGGCGTCGCCGCGGCGCAGCGAGCGCACGACGACCCCGTGGGACTCCAGGCGGGCCGGCCATCCGGGTGCGGTCATCAGGTCTCGGTCGCCTCGGTGTCGATGTCGGTCTCGGTGTCGGTCGCGGTGTCGTGGTCTGGTCAGTGGTCGCTGCCGACGACCTGCTCGACGGCGTGGCGCACCACCGGCTCGAGCACGCCGAGGCCGTCCTTCACGCCGCCGCGCGAGCCCGGCAGGTTGACGACCAGGCACGCGCCGACCAGGCCGGCGGTGCCCCGGGACAGCATGGCGGTCGGGACGCCCTTTGCGACACCCGCCGCGCGGATCGCCTCCGCGATGCCCGGGACCTCGCGGTCGAGCAGCGCGCGCGTGGCCTCGGGCGTCCGGTCGGTGGGCGTGAGGCCGGTGCCGCCCGTGGTGAGGACCAGGCGGGCACCGCCGTCGACCGCGGCGGCGATCGCGTCGCGGACCGGGTCGCCGTCGGGCACGACCGCGGGGTCGTCGCAGGCGAACCCCTGGCCGCGCAGCCAGTCGACGATGAGTGGGCCGGTCTCGTCGGCGTAGACCCCCGCCGCGGCGCGGTTGGACGCCACCACGACCGCCGCGGGCAGGGTCACCGGCTCGCTCATCGGGTCCACGGCCCCGACTTGCCGCCGGTCTTGGTCTCGACCCGGACGTCGGTGATCACGGCCGCCTTGTCGACGGCCTTGACCATGTCGACGACGGTGAGGGCGGCGACCGAGACGGCGGTGAGTGCCTCCATCTCGACGCCGGTGCGGTCGGAGGTGCGGACGGTGGCGGAGATGTCGACCGACTCGTCGCTGACGGTGAGGTCGACCTCGACCCCCGAGACCGCGAGCGGGTGGCACAGCGGGATCAGGGACGGCGTCTGCTTGGCGCCCATGATCCCGGCGATCCGCGCCACCGCGAGCGCGTCGCCCTTCGGGACGCCCTCGCCGCGCAGCAGGCCGACGACGGTGGGGCTGACCAGCACGCGGCCCGAGGCGGTGGCCGTACGGGCGGTGACGTCCTTGCCGGTGACGTCGACCATCCGGGCGGCGCCGGACTCGTCGACGTGGGTGAGCCGGTCCTGCCCGGCCTCGTGGTGGGCCATCAGAACTCCTCGTCGAGGCGGCGGACCTGCACCATCTCGCCCGCGGCGACCGAGGTGGTGTCGGCCGGGACCTCGATCAGGCAGTTGGCGGCGGCGAGGTCGCCGATGAGGTGCGAGCCGTGGCCGCCGACCGGCGAGACGAACGCCCCGCCGCGGTCGGTGTCGTAGTGCCCGCGCACCAGCTGCACCTTGCCCTCCGGGGAGGAGATGCCGTGGGTCAGCCGCGCGCGGGCGGTGGGGCGGGCGTAGGGCAGCTTGCCCATCATCCGGCGGATCGCGGGCAGCACGAACATCTCGAAGGAGACGTAGGAGGAGACCGGGTTGCCCGGCAGGGTGAAGACCGGGGTGTCGTCGTCGCCGATGGTGCCGAAGCCCTGCGGCTTGCCCGGCTGCATGCCGACCCCGCCGAACCACATCGAGCCGTGGTGCGACAGCGACTCCTTGACCACGTCGAAGTCGCCCTCGCTGACCCCGCCGCTGGTGACCACGAGATCGGCGCGGACGAGCTGGTCGCTCAGCGCCTCGGTGAAGGCGTGCGTCTCGTCGGGGACGATGCCGACGCGGTAGGCGATGGCGCCGGCCGCACGGGCGGCCGCGGCGAGGAGGTAGGAGTTGCCGTCGTAGATCGAGTCGCGGCCCAGCGGCGTGCCGGGGTCGCGCAGCTCGGAGCCGGTCGAGATGACCACGACCCGCGGGCGGGGGCGGGTGCGGACCGTCGAGCGGCCGACGGCGGCCAGCATCCCCAGGTGGCGCGGGCCGAGGACGGTGCCCTCCTCGAGCAGCATGTCGCCCTCGGAGATGTCGTCGCCGACGGGGCGCACGTGCTGTCCGGCGGTGGCCGGGCGACTGATCCGCACGGACGCGACGCCGCGGTCGGTCCACTCGTAGGGGACGACCGCGGTGGCCCCGGTCGGCACGGGTGCACCGGTCATGATCTTGACGGCCGTGCCGGGCGAGAGCGCGAGGATGGACGACTGGCCGGCGCCGATCTCGCCGACCACCGGGAGCACGACCGGGTCGTCGTCGGTCGCGGACGCGACGTCGTCGGCCACGACGGCGTACCCGTCCATGGAGGAGTTGTCGAAGCTCGGCAGCGAGATCGGCGCGACGACGTCCTCGGCGAGCGCCAGGCCGAGCGCCTCCATCAGGGGCTGCGGGAAGGCGGGCAGCGGCGAGACCGTGGCGAGGATCCGCTCGACGTAGTCGGCGACCGGGAGCAGCTCAGGCATCGGCGTCCTGCTCGGACAGCACGGTGCCGCCCTCCACGCGCTGGGCGGCCTTGGAGGTCAGCGCCACGTCGCCCACCACCTTGACGCCCTTGCCGAAGGTCCAGTCGCCGGCGACCTTCAGCGAGTCCGCCTCGCGCAGCGACGGCGCGCCCTCGGGGAAGCGCTTGTCGAAGTCGCCGACGAGCTTGTAGAACTCGCCGTCGAGCTGGACGAACGGCACCTCGTCGGAGGCCTGGTCGAGCACGAAGTCCTTGCCGAGGTCGTAGACGTCGGAGCGCAGCACGAGCAGGTCGTCGGTCGTCTTCACCGGCACGAAGCGGTCGCGCCCCACCTCGATGGTGCGGGCCCCCTCGAACACCTCGATCGCGGCGCCCATCGCGGTCTCGATCTGGATCACCTCGGGCGTGGACGGGTCGCTGGGGTCGAGGTGCTTGACGTTGCGGATCAGCGGCAGACCCAGGATGCCGCCGCGCGCGTCGAGGGTGTCGACCATCGCCTGCAGGTCGAACCAGAGGTTGTTGGTCGAGGTGAAGACGTGGCGGTCGAGGTCGGCCAGCGCGTCCTTGTCGGCGTCGAGGGTCTGCGCGGACTCGCGCAGCACGATGCGGCCGTCGGCCTTGCGGCGCGCGAAGTGGCCGCCCTTGCGGTCGGACGGCGTGCGGCGCACGGCCTCGATCGCGAACGGCGCGCCGCTCTGCGCGAACCAGCCGGCGACCTTGGCGTCGGGCACCGCGCCGAGGTTGTCGGAGTTGGAGACGAAGACGTGGCGGTAGCCGGCGGCCAGCAGGGTGGCGAGCAGGCCGGTGCCGCGCAGCGCGGTGTAGATGTCGCCGTGGCCGGGCGGGCACCACTCCAGGTCGGGGGCCTTGGGGTACGCCGCCGGCATGAGGTCGGCGGCGAGCAGCTTGGGCTCCTTGTTCTGCAGGAACTCCAGGGGCAGGCCGTCGACCGGGAGGTCGTCGTAGCGCCCGAGCGCGGCCATCGTGTCGGCGGAGGTGCGGAAGGAGTTCATGAACATCAGCGGCAGCGGGGCGTCGTGCTGCTGGCGCAGGTGGAGCACCTGGCGGGCGATGATGTCGAGGAAGCTCAGGCCGCGGCGCACGCACAGCAGCGACTTCGCCCGGTCCATGCCCATCGACGTGCCGAGGCCGCCGTTGAGCTTGATGACCGCGGTGTGGCGGATCGCGTCGGCGGCCACCTCGTCGGGGACGTCGATGTCGGCGAGGGACTCCATGTCGAGCGGGTCGATGGTGTCCTCGGGGATCATCCCGGTCTCGCCGTGCTCGAGCAGGCGGTAGTAGTGCGCGAACGTGTCGATCGCGACCTCGTCGACCCCGGCCTGACGCATCTTCTCGCGCGCCAGGTCCAGGCCGTGCGCGGTGCCCTTGCTTGCCATGCTTCGATCGTAGGCTGCTCGGGTGGGCACGTCAGCGGGCGGGGACAGGTCGGTCGCCAAGACCGCCCTGCGCGACCAGGTGCTGGCGGCACGCCGACGGCGCCCGCTCGCGGCCGCGGCGGACGACGCCGAGGCGCTCGCGAGCGTGGCCCTCGGCTGGGAGCCCGTGCGCCGCGCGGCCACCGTGGCGGCCTACGTCTCGGTCGGCAGCGAGCCCGGCACCGGCCTGCTGCTCGACGCGTTGCTCGTTGCCGGGAAGCGGGTGGTGCTGCCGGTGCTGCTGCCCGACAACGACCTCGACTGGGCCGTCTACGCCGGGTCGGCGAGCACCGTGCGGGCCAGCCGCGGCCTGCTCGAGCCCGCCGGCGACCGGCTCGGACGCGACGCGGTGACCGGCGCCGACGTGGTGCTCGTCCCGGGACTGGCGGTCTCCGCCGCGGGCGACCGGCTCGGCCGCGGTGGCGGGTCGTACGACCGGGCGCTGGCCCGCGTCGTGCCCGGCACCCCCGTGGCCGTCGTGCTCCACGACGACGAGGTGGGTCGCGACGTCCCGGCCGACCCCCACGACGTACGGGTCGGCTTCGCGCTGACGCCGTCGGGCGTCGTGCCGCTCCCGGAGTCCCCGGACTTCAGCCGGGAGCGGGCGTGAGCACCAGGGTGTCCTCCGCGGCCGCATCGACGGCGTCGCGGCTGAACGCCCAGGGCAGGGTCTGGCCCTCGACGTAGAGCTCGGTCTGGTCGGAGTAGTGCGACGAGGCGGGGTGGCCGGAGACGCCGGTGAGGTTGATCCAGCGCGAGTCGTCGAGGTCGGCGAGCGAGACGACCATGCGCATCGACGGTGCGGCGGTCACGGCGTAGCCGTCGACGGCATCCCACGACGTGGCGTCGACGATCGAGGAGCCGCCGCCGACCTCCCAGCCGTCACGGTTGAACAGCCGCTCGACCAGTCCGACGCCGGACTCGCCGAGGGTCGGGTTGTGGAGGTCCATCCGGTGCAGCCGGCCCCACTGCCACAGCCGCACGTCGCGCGACTGCGCGCGGGTCAGCTCGTCGCGGGCGTCGAGCAGGGCCCGGCGCAGCACGTCGTCGCGGGTCTCGACCTCGTCGGTGCGGGCGTCGTCCCACCACGGACCGGCCGGGTCACGCAGCATCCGGCTCACCACCAGGAACCACCGGTCGCCGCCGTCGGGCCAGGTGCGCCGGCGCAGCTCGTCGTGGAAGGTGAGGTCGAGCAGGTTGCGCCACACGACGTTGAAGTACGCCGCCGGCGCGCTGTCGGCCGGGGAGGTGAAGTCCCAGTCGCGCAGCAGGTCCTGGGCGTTGCGGTAGTAGCCGAACGGCACGTCGAGGTCGAGGAGGTAGGGGACGAGCTCCTCGGCCATCGGGTTGGTGGTGTCGAGCTGGAGCCGCGACATCTCCTCCACCGACAGCTCGCCCTCGTCCTGGAGCACCTCGCGGATCCGGGTGGAGCGGTAGCCGTAGTCCCAGTCCTGGGTCAGCAGGTAGGGGTAGTCCTCGCCGATCACCGCCTGGTTGGCGGTGGCGATGAACCCCTCCTCGGGGTCGAGCACCGACGGCAGGCCGTCGAAGGGGACGTGGTCCCCCGTCCAGTCGTTGGCGCTGACCCAGCCCTCGACCGGCATGGTGCCGTCGTTGCCGGCCGGACGGATCGGGATCCGGCCGGGCGACTGGTAGCCGATGTGGCCCTCGCGGTCGGCGTAGACGAGGTTCTGCGCGGGCACCGAGAAGTCGGCGGCGGCCGCGCGGAACTCGTCCCAGTCGGAGGCGCGGTCGAGCTCGAGGATGGCGTCGGCGGTGGGGGCCGGCTGCAGTGCGGTCCACGCCAGCGCGACGGCGTACCCGCTGCCGCGCTCGCCGGGCTCGTCGGTGGGGGCGTTGGCGCCCACGGTGGCGAACTCCGACGACACGTCGCTGATCAGCGGCCCGTGGACGGTCTCGCGCACCCGCAGCTCGACGTCGTCGCCGCCGCGCACCTCGATCGTCTCGGTGCGCACCTGCATCGGCTCGGTGGCGCCGTCGCGGACGTAGCGGTCGTCGCCCTCGGTCTGCTCGAGGAACAGGTCGGTCACGTCGGGGCCGAGGTTGGTGAAGCCCCAGGCGATGTCGGCGTTGTGGCCGATGATCACGCCGGGCACGCCGGAGAAGGTGAAGCCGGCGGTGTCGAGGGTGCAGTCCGCGGAGATCTCGCGGCAGTGCAGGCCCATCTGCATCCAGATACCGGGCTGGCTGGTGCCGAGGTGGGGGTCGTTGGCGAGGATCGGGGCACCGGTGGCGCTGTGCTCGCCGTCGACCACCCACGAGTTGCTGCCGATGCCGCGGCCCGAGCCGAGCAGCTCGGGCACGTCGTCGACGCTCCGCTGCACACGCTCCAGCGCCTCGACGACCCCGCGGGGGTACGCCGGCCGGCGGGGGTTGCGGGTGCCGTTGCCGGAGGCGTTCTGCTCGAAGACGCCGTCGACGACCCCGCCGCCGGAGACGATCGGCGGGTGCTCGTCGAACGGGTAGGACGGCCAGAGCTCGTCGATCTCCGCCGGGGTGTGGTCGAGGGACAGCAGCACCCGGTCGACCTCGGCGTCCATGTTGCCGCGCAGGTCCCACGCCATCGCCTTGAGCCAGGCGAGGGAGTCGACGGGTGTCCACTCCTCGGGCGTGTAGTCGAGGCCGGTGAGGCCCAGGACGGAGTACTCCGCGGAGAGCTGCGACGGGCTGCGGTCGGCCAGGTAGGCGTTGACGCCCTCGGCATAGGCGGTGAGCGCGTCCCGGGTGGCGGGCTCGAGCAGCGCCCACTCGCGCTCGGCGACGCGACGCCAGCCCATCGTGCGGATGAGCTTGTCGGTCTCGAGGGTGTCCTCGCCGAACATCTCCGAGAGCCGCCCGGCGGTGACGTGGCGCCGGAAGTCCATCTCGAAGAAGCGCTCCTGGGCGTGCACGTAGCCCTGCGCGCGCATCAGGTCGGCGTCGGTGTCGGCGTAGAGCTGCGGGATGCCGTGGCCATCGCGGATCACCTCGACGTCGGCACCCAGGCCCGGCACCCCCACCTCGCCGCTGGTCTGCGGCAGCGGGCGGCGTACGACGACCACGACGGTGGCGGCGAGCACGACCAGCACCAGCACGAGACCGAGAGCGGTCCACGCCGCCCAGCGGACTCCTCGCGGGGCACGGCGGAAGGCCTGCCAGCGCGAGGACCGGGCCGCGCCGTCGGCGGCGGGGGTCGGGTCGGGGGCCGGGGTGGGTGCCTGCTCGCTCATCGTCCTCCCCATTGTGCCGTACCATTGGCAGTCGACAGGCCAGAGTGCCAGCGCGTCGCGCCGGCCCTGCCGGTCGCCCGCACACGCATCGGAATCCCCGAGGACCCACATGCCCACCTACCAGTACGCCTGCACCGAGTGCGGCCACTCCTTCGAGCAGTTCCAGAGCTTCAGCGAGGACGCGCTGACCGTCTGCCCGGTGTGCGACGGCAAGCTGCGCAAGCTGTTCAACGCGGTCGGGGTGGTCTTCAAGGGATCGGGCTTCTACCGCACCGACAGCCGCTCCTCGTCGTCCTCCTCGACGCCCGCCTCGGGCTCCGGCTCGTCCTCCTCCGACTCGGCGGGGTCCTCGACGTCGTCCTCGAGCTCCTCGAGCAGCTCGTCGTCGAGCTCGAGCTCCACGTCGTCCTCCGACTGACCTCGCCTGTGGAGAGGCCGGGCGGCGCCCGGCCGACCCGGCCTACGGTCGCGGGATGTTCCCGGGACTGCCTCCTGCCCGCCGCCGCCTGCGTGCCGTGCGCCACCGCCTGGGCCGCCGCCGGCGCCCGATCGCCGCGGTGCTCCTGGCGGGGTCGCTGCTCGCCGGGCTGCGCGTCGTCGCGCCGCCCGCGCCCGCCACGGTGCCGGTGCTCGTCGCGGCCCGTGACCTGCCCTCCGGCGCGACGCTCGGCCGTGGCGACCTGACCACGCGCCTCTTCCCCGCCGACCTCGCGCCGGCTGCTGCCAGCACGACCGGGGCCGGCCGCGTCCTCGCCGCCCCGCTCGCCGCGGGCGAGGTGCTCACCGACGTCCGCGTCGTCGGGCCCGGCCTGGCCGAGATCGAGCCGGGCCGGACCGTGCTCCCGGTCCGGCTGCCCGACGCCGGGATGGCCGCCCTGCTGGCGCCCGGCGACGTCGTCGACCTGGTCGCCACCGACCCCGGCAGCGGGGAGTCGCGTGTCGTCGGCCATGACGTCGACGTGCTGGCCGGGGCGGCCGAGGTGCCCGAGGGCCCCACCGGATCCGGAGGCGCGCTCGTGGTGGTGGGCGTCGACGACGACGAGGCGGTGGCCGTCTCGTCCGCCGCCCTGGCGCAGTTCCTCACCGTCTCGTGGAACCGCTAGCGTGAGCGGGGTCGGGCTCGACTCGGGCCCCTTTCCGCACCGAGAGGGAGAGGCACCATGACTGGCTTCAAGAACTTCATCCTCCGCGGGAGCCTGGTCGAGCTGGCCGTCGCGGTCATCATCGGCACGGCGTTCGCTGCGGTCGTGACCGCGTTCACCGAGATGCTGCTGTCGGCCATCGGCCGCATCACCAACGGGGCCGAGGTCAACTTCGACAGCTACTCACCCGGTGGCGTGCTCGTGGGACCGTTCCTCACCGCCCTCGTCGCCTTCCTGATCCTGGCCGCCGTCGTCTACTTCTTCGTGGTCGTGCCCTACACCAAGGCCAAGGAGCGCTTCTTCCCCACCGAGGACAAGGGCACCCCCGCCGACGTCGCCCTGCTCGAGGAGATCCGCGACCTGCTCAAGGCGCGCGGCGGCCAGGTCTGACGCCCGCCAC
>NZ_JBHLXH010000001.1:1374962-1404714 GCF_042432345.1 Nocardioides zeicaulis
GGCCCCGGGGTAGTCCGTATCAGATGGGTCGCCGGACAGGGCCGGTGACGACCCATTTGACATGGACTACCGAGAGGTGGGGGGTGGTCGGTCGGGAGGAGCGGCCGCTCAGCCGTGGTGGGGCGGGACCTGCTCGCGGTACCAGTCGTCGCCCTTGCCGGTCTGCGCGCCGCGGTCGCGGTCGTCGCTGGTCTGCTCGGGCAGGCCCTCGCCGAAGACCGCCGCGAGCCGCTGCCGGCGCTTCCACTCGGGCTCGGGCGCCGCCTGCTCCGCGGGAGCAGGCTGGTCGCCGTCGTCCGCTGGGGTCACGCGCACACCCCGAAGATGTTGTCCTCGGTGTCGGTGGGCGCCTCGGTGGTGGGGTTGTCGGACGGCGACGGGCTCTGCGACGGCGTCTGGCTCGGGGTCTCCGACGGGGTCTCGGACGGGGTCTCGCTGGGGGTCTCCGACGGCGTGGCGGACGGCGACTCCGACGGGGTGTCGGCCGGACCGGCCGCGACCGACGTGCCCTTGAGGAGGTTCGGCGGGATCACCTTGTCGGCCGCGATCAGCTTCCAGATCTGGTCGGCGGCCGGCGTCCAGTAGACCTTGCCGCTGAACTCGCCGCCCACGGGGAAGTAGGCAGTCGGCAGGGTGATGAACTTGATCTTGTCGAGGCCGATGCCCTGCAGCTGCATGGCGACCTTGCCGAGGCGTCCGACGTTGGCGAACTCCGCGTCGGTGGTCAGGCCCTGGGTCGCCGCGTTGAGGAACTTCACGACCTTGTCGAGGCGGGTCAGCGTGCCGGCCGACTTGACCTTGGTGACCAGGGCCCCGATGAACTCCTGCTGGCGACGGATGCGGGAGATGTCGTTCTGCTGGATCTTCTCACCGACGTAGCGGGCCCGGACGTAGTCGAGCGCCTCGTCGCCGGTGAGGACCGAGGGGTCACCCTTCGGCACGAAGATCTGGCGGGGCTTGTCGACGATGTCCTCGGGCACGCACACCGGGACGCCGCCGACGGCGTCGACCATGCTGCCGAAGCTGGCGAAGTCGACCACGACGAAGTGCTCGACCCGGATGCCCGTGTCCTGCTCGAGCTGGGCGAGGGTGCAGACCGGACCGCCGACGCTGTAGGCCGCGTTCCACATCACGTTGCTGGCAGCGTCGCCGTTGCAGCCGTCGCCCGGCCTGTCCACGATGGAGTCGCGCGGGATCGAGACGGCGTACGCCCGGGAGCGGTCGGCCGACAGGTGCACGAGGATCGTGGTGTCGGAGCCGCCACCGCTCTCCTGGTCGATGTCGTTGCCAGCGCCCTCGCGGGAGTCGGAGCCCATGACGAGGATGTCGAGCGGCTCGCCGTTGCCCTTGTAGACCTCCTCGGGACGGTCCCCGAGGTCACCGATGTCGATGCTCTCGATGTTGCCGTTGAGGTGGCGGATGAAGTAGACCGTGCTGAGGCCGGTGACCAGCGCGAGCACCACGACGGTGATCAGGATGACCCGTCCGACGGTGTGCTTGCGGGCGGCCTTGCCGCGGCGCTTGGGCGCGGAGTCGTGGGGCTCGGTCTCCGGGGATGCCGGGGACTCCGGGCGCGACTCATCGGACACGGGGCCCACCTTGGTGCTCGAGGGACAGAACTGACCGCACCCGAACCTACTTCACCCAGGCAACATCGACCCCCTTGTCGGCGCGTCTTGTCACCGCCTACGGGCGTCGAGCAGACCGATGAACTCGTCGGCCATGGCGAGCTGGCGCTCGAGCCTCGCGCGCCGGGCGGTCGCGTCGTCGGCGACTGCAGCCAGGCGCTCACGAGCCGCCGCGAGGTCGGCAGTGGGGGCGTCGGGGTCGTCGAGCACCTCGATGTCGGCCATGACCGCCTTCATCTCCTCGATGCTGAACCCCAGCGGCTTCATCCGGCGGATCACGAGGATCTTGTCGACGTCGTCGTCGGTGTAGAGCCGGAAGCCGCCGTCGGTGCGCCCCGAGGGCCGCAGCAGCCCGACCTCCTCCCAGTGGCGCAGGCTGCGCAGGGACAGCTCGGTGCGTGTGGCGACCTCGCCGATGTGCATCGTCGCCCGCTCGCTCATCCCTGCTCCCTCGATCCCAACCCTACCCTCACGTGAGGGTAGGGTTGCTCCGCGTGCCTGTGACCACCCCATCGTCCCCGACGCCCCCCTCCGACGTGACGTCGGTGCGCGCGGCGCTCCGCTCCCCCGCCCGCCTGCGCACCGAGGTGCTGGCCGGGCTGGTGGTGGCGCTGGCGCTCATCCCCGAGGCGATCTCGTTCTCGATCATCGCCGGCGTCGACCCGCGGGTGGGGCTGTTCGCCTCCTTCACGATGGCGGTCTCCATCGCGGTGCTCGGCGGGCGTCCGGCGATGATCTCGGCCGCCACCGGCGCGGTGGCGCTGGTCGTCGCACCCGTGGTGCGCGACCACGGGCTCGACTTCCTCGTGGCGACGGTGCTCCTGGGCGGCGCGATCCAGGTCGTGCTCGCCCTGCTCGGCGTTGCCCGGCTGATGCGCTTCGTGCCGCGCCAGGTGATGGTCGGCTTCGTCAACGCACTGGCGATCCTCATCCTCACCGCACAGCTCCCCCACCTCGTGGACGTGCCGTGGGCGGTCTACCCGATGGTCGCCGTCGGCATCGCGGTCATCGTCGGCCTGCCGCGCCTGACGACGGCCGTGCCGGCGCCGCTCGTCGCGATCGTGCTGCTCACCGCCTTCGCCCTGGCGACGGGCACGGGCGTGCCGGACGTCGGCGACGAGGGCCGGCTGCCCGACAGCCTGCCGACGCTCGGGCTGCCGGACGTCCCGTGGACGCTCGAGACGCTGCGCGTCATCGCTCCGTACGCCGTCGCGATGGCGCTGGTCGGCCTGCTCGAGTCGCTGCTGACCGCCACGCTGGTCGACGACATCACCGACACCCCCTCCGACAAGAACCGCGAGGCGTGGGGCCAGGGCGGCGCGAACCTCGTCACCGGGCTCTTCGGCGGCATGGGCGGCTGCGCGATGATCGGGCAGACGATGATCAACGTGAAGGCCTCCGGGGCGCGGACCCGGCTCTCGACCTTCCTGGCCGGGGTGTTCCTGCTGGTGCTGGTGGTCGGGTTCGGCGACGTGGTCGCGCTGATCCCCATGGCCGCGCTGGTGGCGGTGATGGTGATGGTCTCGGTCGGCACCTTCGACTGGCACTCGGTGCGCCCCGCGACGCTGCGCCGGATGCCGCGCTCGGAGACCGCCGTGATGGTGGCGACCGTCGTGGTCACGGTCGCGACCCACAACCTGGCGATCGGCGTCGGCGTCGGGGTGCTGACCGCGATGACGCTCTTCGCCCGCAGGGTGGCCCACGTGACCGAGGTGCACCGCGAGCTCGTGGAGGGCACCGACGGCGGCGCCACCGCGCTCTACCGGGTCACCGGGGAGCTGTTCTTCGCCTCCAGCAACGACCTCGCCACGCAGTTCGACTACGCCGCCGACCCCGCCCGCGTCGTCGTCGACCTGTCCGCCGCCCACGTCTGGGACGCCTCCACCGTGGCCACGCTCGACGCGATCACCACGAAGTACGCCCGCCGCGGCGCGCGGGTGGAGATCACCGGCCTCGACCCGCGGAGCGCCGAGCGCCACGAGCGGCTCTCGGGCTCGCTCCCCTCCCACTGACGCACGGTCCGCCCCCGGCTCGTGGCAGGATGCTCACCGCCGTACGACGTGCGGCACCGCCCCAGTAGCTCAGTGGATAGAGCAGCCGCCTCCTAAGCGAAAGGTCGCAAGTTCGACTCTTGCCTGGGGCACGGACGCGGAAGGAGCCACCCCATGTGCCGACCGACCACCTGCAGGGCCTGCGGCAGGACCACCTGGGCCGGGTGCGGCCAGCACGTCGCCGACGTCAGGGCGATGGTGCCGAGCGACCAGTGGTGCAACGGCCAGCACACCGACGCCGAGAAGGCGGCCGCGAAGGCAGCGCGCGGCACCGGCGGCTCGTTCCTGTCGAGGCTCCTCGGCCGCTGAGCCCGGCCCGCGACGCCGCCGTCCGTCCGGCCGGACCGTGCCGTTTCGAGGCGCTGCGTCGTTGGACGTCGTACATTCCGACGCGGGGCGCGCAGGGGCCGCGCCGAGAGGAGCAGGGGCGGTGACGATGCGGATCCCGATCTGGGTGTGGTTCGCGCCGAGCGCCGCCTTCATCGTGTTCACGGGCGTCGGCAGCACCCTCGTCGACCCGACCACGCTCCCGTCGTGGGCCGTGGCCGGCATGCTGGCCACGGTCGCGGGCTCCGGCGCGGTCGCCGTGGTGGGCGAGCGGGCGCAGTGGCGCGCGACCCGGTGGGTGGTGCCGCTGGTGCTGCTGGCCTCGACGGCCTTCGTGCACGGCTCCGACGGCGCCTCGATCGGCTCCTCCTTCCTAGTGACCGGGATGCCTGCGGGCTGGATGGGCTTCGAGCTCGGCGGCCGGGGAGCCGCCGCCGCCATCGCAGCGATGTGGGCGGTCGCGTCGACGCCGTACGTCGCGGGGCAGGCCTACACCCGCGACAGGCTGCAGCGGTGGGACGACGTCGTCGCGCTCGTCGGCCTCACCACGATGGTCCTGCTGACCTGGTACGCCGGACGCATCCTGCGGCGCGCCGAGACCGAGCTCGTGGCGCGCGGTCGGCGGCTGGAGCACGAGGTCGCCACGACCCGCGCCGTCTTCGACTCGGTCGACGCCGCGATCGTGGTGCTCCTCCCCGACGACCACGTCCTCCTCAACGCGCCCGCCACCGCGCTCGGCCACGGCCTGGAGGTGCGGCCGGAGCCGGCGCAGCAGGACGTCGTGCCGTCGACGTGGGAGGTCGTGGGCGCGGACGGGGTGACGGTGGCGGCGCCCGCCGACCAGGCGCTGCTGCGCGCCCGGCGCGGCGAGGAGTTCACGGGCCTCGTGCAGTGGACCGGCCCGCACGACGACCGGCGCGCGATGGTCTGCAGCGCGCGACGCATCGTCCGGGACGACGATGCCTCCGACGGAGCCGCCCACGATGCCGCTGACGAGGTGGTCGGCACGGTGTTCGTCGCGTGGGACGCCACCGACGCGCTCGACGCCGCCCGCGTGCGCGACGAGTTCCTCGGCACGATCACCCACGAGCTGCGCACGCCCCTCACCGCGATCCTGGGCTACCTCGACCTGCACCACGAGCTCGAGCAGGAGCAGGGCCGGGACGGCGGCGACGCGCCGACGTACCTGGACGGGGTGCGGCGCAACGTGCGTGCCCTGGCCGACCACATCGAGGACCTGCTGGTCACCGCCCAGCCCGCGGAGCTCCGCACCGCCGAGGTCGACGTCGTGGCGGTCGCCCGGGCCGCGGTCGACGCGGCCAGCGCCCGCGCCTGCGCCGCGGGCCTCACGCTGTCCCTCGAGGGCCCCGAGAGCCTGCCGACCGTCGCCCACGCCGACGCGCTGCGCCAGGTGCTCGACCACCTCCTCGACAACGCGGTCGCCAGCACGAGGTCCGGTGGCGTGACGGTGGAGGTCAGCCCGTGGTCACCGGCCTTCGCCAGCGACCGGCCGTGCGGGCGCGGCTTCACCGTCGCCGTCACCGACACGGGCATCGGGCTCAGCGAGCACGAGCTGAGCCGCGTCTTCGACCGCTTCTACCGCACCGAGGCGTCGGTCCGGAGCGTGTCGCCGGGGCTGGGCATGGGCCTGGCCGCCGCCAAGCAGCTGGTCGCCGCGCAGGGCGGGACCATCACCGCACAGAGCACGCCGGGGCAGGGGTCGCGCTTCCTGGTGACCATCCCGGGTCCGCGCGACTGACCGCGCCTCAGGCGACGACCTCGAACGAGATGCCGGCCGCCTGCAGCCGGGCCAGCAGCGCGTCGCCCATCGCCTGGGCGGGTGTCACCTGGCCGGCCGTGGCCGGGTTGTCGTCGAGCGCGAGGCACAGCGCTGCCTCCGACAGCATCTTCGCGGTCTCGGTGTAGCCCGGGTCGCCACCCGACACGCGCGTGTGCACGGTCTGGCCGCCCGCCTCGCCGACGAGGTCGACGGTGAACCACGACCGCTCGCGCTTCGCCTCGTCGGGGCCCGACCCCTGCGGCACCTTGCCCTTGAGGAAGTCGCGCACCGGGCCCACCTGCGCGGCGAGCGACAGCGCGCCCACGCCGACCGCACCCGCGGCGGCGTACCGGAGCGTCTTCGTGCCGGCCCAGTGCGAGTAGCGGAACTCGGGGCCGTACGCCTCGAGCGCGGCACCGCTGCGCGCGACGACGACCGGGTCGATGGTGGGCAGCGGGAGCAGCCACCAGCCGAGCAGCGGGTCGCGGTGCGGCCGGCCCCCGACCGAGCGCGACGAGCGCCCCTCCGGACGCCCCTCCGCGCGGCGCCGCTCGGCGTACGCCTTCTTCATCTCCCGCGCGCGGGAGAACTGGTCGAGAGCGGAGTGGAAGGTGCCGCCGGAGAAGGTGCCGCCGGAGCGGACCACGCCGCGCACCTTCATCGGCACGTCGGAGGGCAGCTGCTGGACGGTGAAGTACGCGCCGAGGTCGTGCGGGACGGAGTCGAAGCCGCACGCGTGCACCAGCCGCGCGCCGGTGCGCTCGGCCGTGCGGTGGTGCTGGAGGTACATCCGGTCGACGAACTCCGGCTCGCCGGTGAGGTCGAGGTAGTCGGTGCCGGCCTCGGCGCACGCGGCGACCAGCGGGGCACCGTGCTGGAGGTAGGGCCCGATGGTCGTGGCCACGACGCGGGTGCGGCGCGCGACGTCGGCCAGCGCCGCGTCGTCGGTCGAGTCGGCGACGAGGACCTCGACGTCGACGCCGAGGCGCTCGCGCACGGCGGCCAGCTTGTCGGCGTTGCGGCCGGCGATCGCCCACCGCAGGTCGGCCGGCGCGTGGGCGGCGAGGTAGTCGGCGGTGAGGCCGCCGGTGAAGCCGGTGGCGCCGAAGAGCACCAGGTCCAGCTCGCGATCGAGCTCACGGTCACGGCCGGGGTCGCGGGGGTCGCTCATCGCGCCATCGTGCCACGCTCGACCACCCCCTCCGGGGCGGCCGGCGGCGTACGCTCGAGGCATGTGCCGCAACATCCGCCCCCTCAACAACTTCGCGCCGCCGGCCACCCGCGACGAGGTCACGGCCGCCGCGCTGCAGTACGTCCGCAAGGTCGCCGGCACCACCAAGCCGTCGCAGGCCAACGAGGAGGCGTTCAACGCCGCCGTGCGGGAGATCGCCCACATCACCCAGCACCTGCTCGACGACCTGGTGACCACCGCGCCACCGAAGAACCGGGAGGTCGAGGTCGAGAAGGCGCGCGCCCGGGCGCGGGTGCGGTACGGCGCGTGACGCTCCGCTCGGCCTACGACGACCTCCCGGCCGAGGCGTCCGCGCCTGCCGCGACCGACCCCGCGCTGGTCGACGAGGCCCTCGACCTGCTCTCCTCGCGGCCCCTGGTGGTGCTCACCGGCGCCGGGCTGTCGACCGACTCGGGCATCCCCGACTACCGCGGCCCCGGGGCGCCGGTGCGGGCGCCGATGACCTACCAGGAGTTCGTCGCGACGCCCGAGGCGCAGCAGCGCTACTGGGCGCGCAGCCACCTCGGCTGGCAGCGGATGGGCAGGGCGCTGCCCAACGACGGCCACCGCGCGCTCGCCCGGCTCGACCCCGAGCTGCTGATCACCCAGAACGTCGACGGCCTGCACGAGGCCGCCGGGTCGCGGCGCGTGGTCGCGCTGCACGGCCGGGTCTCGGAGGTCGTGTGCCTGTCCTGCCGCACGACGTCCTCGCGCGCCGACCTCGAGCGCGAGCTCGACGCGCTCAACCCCGGCTGGTTGGAGCGGCACGGGTGGGCCGAGACGCGTCCCGACGGCGACGTCGACCTCGACGACACCGCCGACTTCGTCGTGCCGCGCTGCGGCTGCGGCGGACCGCTCAAGCCGCACGTCGTGTTCTTCGGCGAGAACGTCCCGCCCGAGCGGGTCGCCCGCTGCTACGCCGCGGTCGAGGCGCTCGGCACCGAGGGTGCGCTGCTGGTCGCGGGCTCGTCGCTGACCGTGATGAGCGGGCTGCGGTTCGTCAAGCGCGCGGCTGCCGGGGGCACCCCGGTGGTCGTGGTGAACCGTGGGTCGACCCGCGGCGACGCCCTGGCGACGTACAAGCTCGAGGTGGGGTGCAGCGAGTTCCTGACCCGGCTCGCCGCCCGCGGCGCGGGTGCGCATCCCCTCTCGGGTTCCCCCGCCTAGCCGGGGTTCTCCGAGGTTCTGGGGGTTTGCAAACCCCGAGAACCGCGAGCTCCCCCGCCTAGCCGGGGGAACCCGACGACACCAGATTGGGGGCGGGGCGAGGGGACCCCGGGAACGTCAGCGGCGCACGAAGATGTGCTCGGCGGCCTCCGCGACGAGCTCGGCGCTCTCGCCGCCGGAGCCGATCAGGATGCCCTCGTCGGTGCGGGCGATGGTGACCGTGCGACCGGGCAGGGCGCCGACGCGGCGCAGCAGGCCCATCAGCTCCTCGTCCTTCTGCATCTCCTCCGAGATCCGCTTCACGTGGACCATCTGGTCCTCGCTCCCGGCGGCGGCCGAGAGCGGCTCGACGTCGGTCATGAACTCCTCCGAGAGCCGGTCGCCGAGCTCGTCGAGACCGGGGATCGGGTTGCCGTAGGGCGACTCGGTCGGGTGGTCGAGCAGCTCGAGGAGACGGCGCTCGACGTTCTCGGAGATCACGTGCTCCCAGCGGCACGCCTCGGCGTGCACCAGCTCCCAGTCGAGGCCGATGACGTCGGTGAGCAGGCGCTCGGCGAGGCGGTGCTTGCGCATCACGCGGGTCGCCAGCCGGCTGCCCTCCTCGGTCAGCTCGAGGTGGCGGTCGCCCTGCACGGTCAGCAGCCCGTCGCGCTCCATCCGGGCGACCGTCTGCGACACCGTCGGTCCGGACTGGTGCAGGCGCTCGGCGATCCGGGCGCGCAACGGCACGATCCCCTCCTCCACGAGCTCGTAGATCGTGCGGAGGTACATCTCGGTGGTGTCGATGAGGTCACTCACGAGGATCATTGTTCCCCATCCGGCAACCACCGCCGCCTCCCCGACCCACCCCGGCTCGACCCCGGCCCCATCAGGACCCCGCCACGCCCCCGGCACCCGGGCGGGCTCTGGCACAGTGAGCCGGGTGACCGAGCTCATCGTCCCCCGACGCTTCTGCGGACCGCCCGACTCGGGCAACGGCGGCTGGACCGCGGGAGCGCTCGCCGCCCTCGACGAGACCGACTCCCCCGGCGACCACACCGACCACTGGCCGGTGGTCGAGGTGTCCCTGCGCAGGCCGCCGCCGCTGGACACCCCGATGCCGGTGACCGTCGAGGACGGCGTCTGGTCGGCGCGCGCGGGTGACGACGTCGTCGCGACCGCCCGCCGCGCCGACGCGGCGCTGGTCGAGGTGGAGCCGGTCGGACCCGACGAGGCGGCGGTCGCCGAGGCGGCGTACCCCGGGCTGTCCTTCCATCCCTTCCCCACCTGCGTGGTGTGCGGCACCGCCCGCGAGGAGGGCGACGGGCTGCGCGTGTTCCCCGGCCCGGTGGACCGCAGCGCGGGCGGCGACCGCGTCGCGGCGACCTGGACGCCCCACGTGAGCCTCGCCGAGGACTGGCACACCTACGCCGACGACCTGCGCCGCGCCTCGGTCGCCGCGACGTGGGCCGCGCTCGACTGCATCGGCGGCTGGGCGGGCGACCTCACCGAGCGGCTGATGGTGCTGGGCCGGATGACGGCCCGGGTCGACGACCTGCCCGTGGTCGGCGAGCGCCACGTCGTCGTCGGCGAGGGCCGCGGGCAGGACGGGCGCAAGACCTTCACCGCCGCGACGCTGTACGACGCCGACGGGCGCGTCGTGGCGACCGCGGAGCACACCTGGATCGCCGTGGACCCGGCGCTGTTCGGTGGCCGGAGGCCGACCGGCGGTTGACCGGCGCCCCGAAGATGTTGGAAGAATGGGCGACATGGCTGATTTGAACGATCCAAAGACGTACTGGTGGCGCAACGCGGTCGTCTACCAGATCTACGTCCGCAGCTTCGCGGACAGCGACGGCGACGGCGTCGGCGACCTGCCCGGCATCACCTCGCGGCTGCCGCACCTCGCGGACCTCGGGGTGGACGCGCTGTGGATCACGCCGTTCTACACCTCCCCGCAGCACGACCACGGCTACGACGTCGCCGACTACCGCGACGTCGACCCGCTCTTCGGCCAGCTGTCCGACGCCGACGACCTCATCTCCCGGGCCCACGAGCTCGGCTTGCGCGTCGTGGTCGACCTCGTGCCCAACCACACCTCGAACGAGCACGAGTGGTTCAAGGCTGCTCTCGCCGCCGGACCGGGCAGCCCCGAGCGCGCCCGCTACCTCTTCCGCGACGCCCCCGAGGGCGAGCTGCCCAACAACTGGAGCTCGGTCTTCGGCGGTCCCGCCTGGACCCAGGTCGACGACGGCCAGTGGTACCTCCACCTCTTCGACTCCACACAGCCCGACCTCGACTGGCGCAACCCCGAGGTCCCGGAGATGTTCGAGGACGTGCTGCGCTTCTGGCTCGACCGCGGCGTCGACGGCTTCCGCGTCGACGTGGCGCACGGCCTGTTCAAGGAGGCGAGCCTGCGCGACCAGGTCGTCCCCGAGGGGACGACCACGTCCAGCGACGCCCACGAGATGATCGAGCGGTCGCTGAACGACGAGCCGATGTGGGACCAGCCCGAGGTGCACGACGTGTACCGCGCGTGGAACCGGGTCCTCGACGAGGCCGGCCCCGACCGGATGGCGGTCGCCGAGGCCTGGACGCAGACCCCCGAGTCGATGGCGCGGTTCGTCCGGCCCGACGAGCTCGACCAGGCCTTCAACTTCGCCTGGCTGCTCGCCGACTGGTCGGCCGAGTCGTTCGCCGGCGTCATCACCGACACGCTCGCGGCCGTCGCGCCGGTCGGCGCCTCGCCGACGTGGGTGCTGAGCAACCACGACGTGGTGCGCCACGTGACCCGCTACGGCGGCGGCGTGCAGGGCCTGGCCCGCGCCCGCGCGGCGACGCTGACGATGCTGGCGCTGCCCGGCTCGAGCTACCTCTACCAGGGCGAGGAGCTCGGCCTGGAGCAGGTCGACGTGGCGCCGGAGTTCCGCCAGGACCCCTCCTACCTCCGCACCGGAGAGGTCGGCCGCGACGGCTGCCGCGTCCCGATGCCGTGGAGCGGCGACGCCGCGCCGTACGGCTTCGGCCCGGGCACGGCGCAGCCGTGGCTGCCGCAGCCCGAGGGCTGGGAGGCCCTGACGGTCGAGGCGCAGACCGGCGTGGAGGACTCGACGCTGGAGTTCTACCGCGCCGCCCTCCGCGCCCGCCGGGAGTTCGCCTGGACCGCCGGCGCCGACGTGACCCTGGTCGACCTCGGCGACGACGTGCTGGCCTTCACCCGCGGGCCGATCACGGTCGTGCTCAACTGCGGCGACAGCCCGGTCGAGCTGCCGGAGGGCGACCTGCTGCTGGCCAGCAGCCCCCTCGAGGGCAGCAAGCTCCCCGGCGACACAGCCGCCTGGCTCCGCCGCTGACGCCGGTCCCCCGGTAGTTCCGTATCAAATGGGTCCCCCAGCCAGCGGCTGAGGGACCCATTTGATACGGACTACCCGGGGGGTCAGTCCTTGGCGAGGGCCAGGTTGTACGCCGCCAGCTGGCGGGCGAACGTGGCGAGCTCCTCGTCGGACCAGTCGGCGAGCCGCTCGTCGAAGCGGTCGCGCCGCTGACGGCTCATCTCGTCGAGCCGGGCGCGGCCCTCGTCGGTGGCGTCGAGCAGGATCGCGCGGCGGTCCTCGGGGTCGGGCTTGCGCTCGACGAGCCCGAGGTCCACCAACGCCTGCACCTGCCGGCTCACGCCGCCCTTGTCCATGCCGAAGGCGTCGGACAGGTCCGCGCCGCGCTGCGGCCCGTGGGTGGCCAGGTGGGTGAGGATGAAGTACGTCATCGGGTGGAGCTCGGGGTGGACCTCGCGGGCCCGCTCCCCGATGACGCGCTTGACCCGTCGGATCAGGCTGCCGACCTCGGACTCGATGGCCCGGAGGTCACGGTGCCGCGCGGTGACCCCGCGGGCGGGGGTGTCGGTGGCCGTGCTCATCGCGCTCAGGCCTGCGGGGAGGCCGGGGCGACCTCGCCGACGAGCTCGTCCTCGCGCTTCACCGAGGTGCGCAGCGGGACCTCCTTGATGAAGAGCACGGCGATGAGCGCACCGATCGCGAACGGCAGGGCCACGAGGAAGATGTGACCGGTGGCGTCGCCGTACGCGCTCTCGAAGATCGCGCGGATCGGGGCGGGCAGCGTGGAGATGTCGGGCACGGCACCGGTCTGGTGGCTGACCGCGTCGGCGTACTCCGGGTGCACCTGCAGCAGCGCGGCGAGGCCGGACTTCACGGCGTCGGCGACCTGGTGGGCCAGGACGGCGCCCAGGGCGGCGATGCCGACCGAGCCGCCGAGCGAGCGGAAGAACGCGACGACCGACGAGCCGGAGCCCATGTCGGCCAGGGCGATGGTGTTCTGCACGGCGAGCACGAGGTTCTGCATCGTGGCGCCGAGGCCCAGGCCCAGGACGGCCATGAAGATGCCGGTGCGCCACAGCGGGGTGTCGGCGTCGATCGTCGACAGCAGGCCGATGCCGAGGATGACGGCGACCATGCCGCCGACGAGCCAGCGCTTCCACACGCCGGTGGCCGAGATGATCCGGCCGCTGAGGATGCTGGAGACGAGCAGGCCGCCGACCATGCAGATCGACATCAGGCCGGCCTCGGTGGGGCTCATGTCCTTGGCGCGCTGGAAGTAGAGGCTGAGGTAGACCGTCGAGCCGAACATCGCGACGCCGATCAGCACCGACGCGACGGTGGCGAGGGTGAGGGTGCGGTCCTTGAAGAGGCGCAGCGGGATGACCGGGTCCTTGGCGACGTTGGCCTCGACGTGGATCGCGGCGGCGGTCACGACGACCGCGGCGACGACGAGCAGCGCGCTGGTCCAGGAGATCCAGTCGAAGTTGATGCCGCCGAGGGAGACCCAGATGAGCAGGATCGAGACGCCACCGACGAGCAGGAAGGCGCCGAGGTAGTCGATGGTGACCTCGCGCTTGACCACCGGCAGGCGCAGCGTCTTCTGCAGCACGACGAAGGCGAGGGCCGCGACCGGGAGCCCGGCGAAGAAGCACCAGCGCCAGCCGACCGTGTCGACCAGCACGCCGCCGACCAGCGGGCCGCTGACCGTGGCGAGGGCGAAGACGGCGCCGATGTAGCCGCTGTAGCGGCCGCGCTCGCGCGGGGAGACCATCGAGGCGATGACGACCTGCACCAGCGCGGTGAGGCCGCCGACGCCGAGGCCCTGGACGACGCGGGCGCCGATGAGGACCTCCATCGACGGGGCGAAGCCGGCAATGAGCGACCCGGCGGAGAAGATCACCAGCGCCGACTGCACGAGCAGCTTCTTGTCGAAGAGGTCGGCGAACTTGCCCCAGATGGGCGTGGTCGCGGTCATCGCCAGCATGGTCGCGACCACGACCCAGGTGTAGCCGGTCTGGCTGCCCTCGAGGTCGGCCACGATCGTGGGGAGGGCGTTGCTGACGATGGTGCTGGACAGCATCGCGACGAACATCGCGAGGAGGAGGCCGCTGAGGGCCTCGAGCACCTCGCGGTGCGTCATCTGTCCGCCCCGCTCGGCGGAGACGGTGGGTGCCTGGGTCACGTACGTTCCTTAGGTCGAACTCGGTTGCTGATCGCAATAGTTGTGCTCCACAACTATATGTCGACACGTCGCCGAGCCCAAGCGGGCGCGGGTGAGACCCGCCCCACACCCCGGACATGCAGCGACCCGCAGGCTGCTGCCCCTCGGAGAGGGGCCCCGGCGGATGTGACCGGGAGCCTGCGGGTCGGGTGGCTGCAGTGGATTCGCCGGCAGCTGTCGGCGGACCGGGCTGCCTAGCGGGCAGCCACCTCACTCATCCGAAAAGAACTCATTCCTCGGATCACCTCCCTTCTGTGTACCTCAACCGTACGTCGCGACCCGAGGCCGCTCAACGGGTTAACGCCCGCCATCTGAGGACGTGGTGGGGGCAATTGGGACCTCCCGGCCCCCACCACGTCCTCAGATGCACCGATGTCTGGACCCGGACCGGGTCACCCGATGGGCGCGGACTCGAACTGCGAGCGGTAGAGGCGGGCGTACGCCCCGTCGCCGGCGAGCAGCTCGTCGTGCGAGCCCTGCTCGACGATCGAGCCGTCCTCCATCACCAGGATCAGGTCGGCGTCGCGGATCGTGGAGAGCCGGTGGGCGATCACGAACGAGGTCCGATCGGAGCGGAGCGCGGCCATCGCCTGCTGGAGCAGCAGCTCGGTGCGGGTGTCGACCGAGGAGGTCGCCTCGTCGAGGATCAGCAGCGCCGGGTCGGAGAGGAACGCCCGTGCGATCGTGACCAGCTGGCGCTCGCCCGCCGAGAGGTTCGAGCCGTCCTCGTCGATGAGCGTCTCGTAGCCGTCGGGCAGGGAGTGCACGAACCGGTCCACGAACGTCGCGCGAGCGGCCTCGAGCACCTCGTCGTCGGTGGCGTCGGGGCGGCCGTAGGCGATGTTGTCGCGGATGGTGCCGGCGAAGAGCCAGGTGTCCTGGAGCACCATCCCGATCCGGCTGCGCAGCACACCGCGCGGGATCGAGGTGATGTCGACGCCGTCGATGGTGATCCGCCCGGACTGCGGGTCGTAGAACCGCATGACCAGGTTGACCATCGTGGTCTTGCCGGCGCCGGTCGGGCCGACGATGGCGACGGTGCTCCCCGGCTGTGCGACCAGCGAGAGGTGCTCGATGAGCGGGCGCTCGGGGTCGTAGGAGAAGGACACGTCCTCGAAGCGCACCTCGCCGCGGGCACGCTCGGCCGCGGCCGGCCGGCCCTGCTCGTCGACGGACTCCTCGGGCGCGTCGAGCAGCTCGAAGACGCGCTCGGCCGACGCGACGCCCGACTGGAGCAGGTTGAGCATCGAGGCCACCTGCGTGAGCGGCTGCGTGAACTGCCGGGTGTACTGGATGAACGCCTGCACGTCGCCCAGCGACATCGTGCCGCTGGCCACGCGCAGACCGCCGAGGACGGCGATCACGACGTAGTTGAGGTTCCCGACGAACATCATGATCGGCATGATCAGGCCGCTGACGAACTGCGCGCCGTAGGACGCCTGGTAGAGCTCCTCGTTCTGCTCGGCGAACACCCGCTCGGCCTCGGCCTGGCGGCCGAACACCTTGACGATCGAGTGCCCGGAGAAGGTCTCCTCGATGTGGGCGTTGAGCGTGCCGGTGCGGCGCCACTGCTGGATGAACATGCCCTGCGAGCGCTTCATCACCGCGCCGGTGACGACCATCGTGACCGGCACCGACACCAGCGCGACGAGCGCCAGCAGCGGCGAGATCCAGAACATCATCGCCAGCACGGCCAGCACCGTGAGCAGCGAGTTGAGCATCTGGCTCATCGTCTGCTGGAGCGTCTGGCTGATGTTGTCGATGTCGTTGGTGACGCGGCTGAGCAGCTCGCCGCGCGGCTGCTTGTCGAAGTAGCCCAGCGGCAGCCGGTGCACCTTGTCCTCGACCTCCGAGCGCATCCGCAGCACGGTGCCCTGCACGACGTCGTTGAGGAGGTAGCCGCTGAGCCACGCGAGCAGCGAGGCGGCGACGTAGATCGCGAGCACCAGCAGCAGCACGTCGGCGACCGCGGAGAAGTCGACCCCGTCGGTGAGGTCCATCGAGGCCAGCATGTCGGCCTGGCGGTCCTCCCCGCGGGCGCGCAGCGCCTCGATCGCCTGCTCCTGCGTGGCTCCACCGCCGAGCACCTGCTTGCCGAGCAGGCCGGCGAAGATGAGGTCGGTGGCGCGCCCCAGGATCCGCGGGCCGACGGCCATCGCCACGACGCTGACGAGGGTGAGCGCGACGACGGCGTACGCCTTGTGGCGCTCGGGCCGCAGCCGCGCGAGCAGCCGCTTGAGCGAGGGCCAGAAGGTGTCGGCCTTCTGGCCGATCATCCCGCCGCCCATCGGGCCGCGGCCGGGTCCGCCCGGGCCCGACTGGACCCGCTCGGTCTCCTTGAGCTGGCCGGGCCGGCCGGCCGGGGTCTGCGTGGTGCTCATGCCACCTCCTCGGCGGTCAGCTGGGACTGGACGATCTCGCGGTAGGTGTCGCAGCCGTCGAGCAGCTCGTCGTGGGTGCCGGTGCCGACGACGGCGCCGTCCTCCATCACCACGATCCGGTCGGCGTGGCGGATGGTCGCGACCCGCTGGGCGACGATGACGACGGTCGCGTCACGGGTGACCGGGCGCAGCGCCGCCCGCAGCCGGGCGTCGGTGGTGAGGTCGAGCGCGGAGAACGAGTCGTCGAAGAGGTAGAGGCTCGGGCGCCGCACCACCGCGCGGGCGATCGCCATCCGCTGGCGCTGGCCGCCGCTGAGGCTGCTGCCGCCCTGGGCGACGTCGGAGTCGAGGCCGTCGGGCATCGCCTCGACGAACTCCCTGGCCTGCGCGATCTCGAGCGCCGCCCACATCTCCTCCTCCGTGGCGTCGGGCTTGCCGTAGCGGAGGTTGTCGGCGATGGTCCCGCGGAACAGGAACGCCTTCTGCGGCACCAGCCCGATGTGCGACCAGAGCGTCTCGGGGTCGAGCTCGCGCACGTCGGCGCCGCCCACGCGCACGGCTCCCCCGGTGACGTCGAAGAGGCGGGGGACGAGGTTGACCAGCGTCGACTTGCCGGCGCCGGTCGACCCGACGATCGCGACGGTCTCGCCGGGCGAGGCCCGCAGGTCCACGCCGCGCAGCACCGGCTCCTCGGCGCCGGGGTAGGCGAAGGTGACGCCGTCGAGCTCCAGGGTGAGCCGCTCGGGGAGGGTGGTCACGGGAGCGGCGGGCGGGACCACCGACGAGGCGGTGTCGAGCACCTCGGCGATGCGGTCGGCGCACACCGAGGCGCGCGGCACCATCATCAGCATGAACATCGCCATCATCACCGACATGACGATCTGCATGAGGTAGGAGATGTAGGCCGTCAGGGCGCCCACCTGCATCTGGCCGGCCTCGACCCGGTGGCCGCCGAACCACAGCACGCCGACCGTGGCGACGTTGGCCACGATCATCACCGTCGGGAACATCGCCGACTGCCACCGGCCGGCGCGCACGGCGACCTCGGTCAGCTGCTCGTTGGCGTCGCGGAAGCGGGCGGTCTCGTGCTCCTCGCGGACGAACGCGCGCACCACGCGTACGCCGGTGATCTGCTCGCGCAGCAGCCGGTTGACCTCGTCGATGCGCTCCTGCATCAGCCGAAAGCTCGGCACCATCTGGCGCACGATGAGCCCGATCGACACCGCCAGCACCGGCACCACGGCCAGCACCAGCCAGGACAGCCCGGCGTCCTCGCGGGCGGCCATGATGATGCCGCCGACCATCATGATCGGCGCCGACACCATGAGGGTGCCGCCCATCAGCACCAGCATCTGCACCTGCTGGACGTCGTTGGTCTCGCGGGTGATCAGCGAGGGCGCACCGAACTGCTGCACCTCGCGGGTGGAGAAGGAGCCGACCCGGTGGAAGATCGCGGCGCGCAGGTCGCGGCCGAAGCCCATCGCGTTGCGCGCGGAGAACCAGACGGCGGCAACCGAGCAGACGATCTGGACCAGCGAGACGGCGAGCATCAGGCCGCCGTGGCGCAGGATGTAGCCGGTGTCGCCGGTGACGACGCCCTTGTCGATGATGTCGGCGTTGAGGCTCGGCAGGTAGAGCGCGGCCATCGTGCCGACGAACTGCAGCGCGACGACGGCGGCGAGCGGGGCGGCGTAGGGCCGCAGGTAGGTACGGACGATCCGCAGCAGCATTCAGGAGTCCTGGGTGGTCGGGGGCGTCCGCAGGACGCCGTGGAGCAGGGTGTCGACGATCTCCTCGGCGGTCAGCGGGTGGCCGTCGGAGATGTGGGGGTGGGTGCCGGAAAAGGTCAGCAGCCGCACCATGTGCATCAGCTGGGCCGGGGCCACGCGCAGCGCGTCGCGGTGCGGCTCGGCCATGGTCTCGAGGATGAGCGCGACCTTCGCCCGCTCGGCCTCCATGTGGTGGCGCGCCCGCGGTGGGCCGACCATGCCCATGCGGGTCATCAGGGCGAAGACCCGCTCGAAGCGCTGCTGGAACAGCTCGACGACCTCGAGCAGCATCGCGGGGAGCGGCCGGTCGGTGTCGATCGCCGCGAGCTGGTCGGTGAAGGGCGCCAGGTCGAGCGCGTCGTCGAGCGCCGCGGCGACCAGGTCCTCCTTGGTGTCGAAGACGCGGAAGATCGTGCCCTCCGCGACCCCGGCGGCGTCGGCGATCTGCCGGGTCGTCACGGCGCGCCCGTGCTCGAGGAGCAGCGGGATCGTCACGTCGACCAGCGCCTGGCGCCGGTCCTCGGGCGCCATCGGGCGAGCGCGGGGGGTCACCCGTCGAGGGTAAGTGAGTGAGCGCTCACTCACAAGTCACTTTCGCGAAGCCGAGCTCGCGAAGCCTCGGACGGACAGGGAGGTCGAGGAGGCTCGGCCGGCCTCGGAGCGCAGCCACGGGACCAGCGAGTCGGTCAGGGGGCGAGGCGCTCGGTGGCCCAGCCGTCGCCGTCGCGGCGGTAGACCAGCCGGTCGTGCATGCGCCCGGGCCGGCCCTGCCAGAACTCCACGGCCTCGGGCACCACGCGGTAGCCGCCCCAGTCGGGTGGCACCGGCACCTCGCCGTCGGCGTCCTCGGCGCCGAAGCGCTCCTGCACCGAGGCGTACGACGCCGCGAGGGCCGCGCGCGAGTACACCGGCTGGGACTGGGCCGAGGCCCAGGCGCCGAGCTGCGCGCCGCGGGGGCGGGAGTGGAAGTAGGCCTCGACGCGCTCGGCGTCGAGGCGCACCGCGGTGCCCTCGACGCGGACCTGCCGCTCGAGCGGGTGCCAAGGGAAGAGCAGGGCGCAGCGCGGGTTGGAGGCGAGCTCGCCGCCCTTGCGCGAGGCGTGGTTGGTGAAGAAGACGAACCCGTCCTCCCCCACGCCCTTGAGGAGCACCATCCGGCTCGACGGGACGCAGGTGGGGGTCGCCGTGGCCAGCACCATGGCGTTCGGCTCGTGCACCCCGGCGGCGGCGGCCTGCTCGAACCACCGCTCGAACATCGTCACCGGGTCGGCGGCCAGGTCGGGCAGGTCGAGGCCGCCGCGGCCGTACTCCTCGCGCAGGCTGGTGAGGTCCATGCTCCCGAGGGTAGACGTCGCAGCAGGGTGCACAATGAGCCGTCCCGTGCGGTTCCCGGGACGCCCTCGCCCACGAAGGAGTGGTCCATGACCGAGATCCAGCACGGCCTCGAAGGCGTGGTCGCGTTCGAGACGCAGATCGCCGAGCCGGACAAGGAGGGGTCGGCGCTGCGCTACCGCGGTGTCGACATCGAGGACCTCGTGGGCCGTGTCCCGTTCGAGAACGTCTGGGGCCTGCTGGTCGACGGGTCCTACACCCCGGGCCTGCCGCCGGCCGAGCCGTACAACATCGCCATCCACACCGGCGACGTGCGCGCCGACGTGCAGGCGAGCGTGGCCATGCTCGCCCCGATGCTGGGCATGGGCCAGACCTACGACATCTCCGACGAGCAGGCGCGGCTGGACCTCTCGCGCGTCGCGGTGATGGTGCTCTCCTACGCCGCCCAGTCCGCGCGCGGGCTCGGCAGGCCCGTCGTGACGCAGGCCGAGGTCGACCAGGGCCGCACGCTGGCCGAGCGATTCCTCATCCGCTGGCGCGGCGAGGCCGACCCCAAGCACGCCCACGCGATCGACGCCTACTGGTCGTCGGCGGCCGAGCACGGCATGAACGCCTCCACGTTCACCGCCCGCGTGATCACCTCCACCGGCGCCGACGTGGCCGCCGCGTTCTCCGGCGCCATCGGCGCGATGTCGGGCCCGCTGCACGGCGGCGCCCCGTCGCGGGTGCTCGGCATGATCGAGGAGGTCGAGAAGCGCGGCGACGCCTCGTCCTACGTCAAGGAGCTGCTCGACGGCGGCGAGCGGCTGATGGGCTTCGGCCACCGCGTCTACCGCGCCGAGGACCCGCGCGCCCGCGTGCTGCGGCGCACGGCGAAGGAGCTCGACGCGCCGCGCTACGAGGTCGCCGAGGCCCTCGAGAAGGCCGCGCTCGCCGAGCTGCGCGAGCGCCGCCCCGACCGCGTGCTCGAGACCAACGTGGAGTTCTGGGCCGCGATCGTCCTCGACTTCGCCGAGGTGCCGGCGCACATGTTCACCTCGATGTTCACCTGCGCGCGCACCGGCGGCTGGTCGGCGCACATCCTCGAGCAGAAGCAGACCGGCCGGCTGATCCGGCCGTCCGCGGTCTACGCCGGCCCAAGCACCCGCTCGGCCAGCGAGGTCGAGGGCTGGGACGAGGCCTGGGGCGCCTGAGCCCGGTCTCCAGCCCGGCACCTAACCCGGTATCTAGGGACGTTCTGGTGGGTCGGACAGCCGTTTCACCCACCAGAACGTCCCCAGGTACGGCGGGTGGGTGGCGTCAGAGCGCGCAGCTGGGCGTGCCGCCGGGCAGGCGCGACCTGTTGGCCGCGACCCAGCGGTAGGCCCGGCGTGCCACCGGGTCGACGGGGCGGGTGGTGATCAGCCGACCCACGACGCGCCAGGGCAGGGGTCCGGTGCGGAGGATTGCGGCGACGGCGCGATGCCCGTACTCGACGCGTCCGTCGGGGTGCACGTAGGGCAGCTCGACCTCCGCGCGGGACGGGTCGACGCCGAGCGCCTCGAGGTCGACGGACTGGACGGTGCCGGCGTCGACGTCGACACCGAGCCGCGGCACCAGCGCGCCCGCACGCATGCAGAAGCCGCAGTCACCGTCGTTGAGCATCAGCCCGCGCTCCATGCTGCGAGCCTACGTCGACCGCGGGAGGCGCTCGTCAGCCGACAGGCTGCGCGGCGTACCAGGACGTCAGGCCCTTGGCCCCCTGCCGGGTCAGCGAGACGTGCACGTGGTCGCGGTGGCGCAGGGTCGGCGAGCAGCGGCGCTTGGTGCGGCAGCCGGAGCTGAGGTAGGCCCGGGGCTGGAACTGGTCGTACGACGCGTAGATCCGGTCGTTCCAGATGACGTACATGATGCCCATCCGGCGCGCGAGGGCCGCCGGGGCGCCGGTGTCGTCGGGGGCGAAGGCCTCGTCGAGGAACGCCTCGGCCAGTGCCTTGTCGGCCGGGTCGTCGGCGTCGAGCAGCCAGTCGAAGGCCCGTGACTCCTGGTGCTCGCTGGTCGAGGTGCCGTCGCAGGGCCGGCTGATCGGGCCGTAGCCGCCGCCCCGCGCGACGAGCCAGTCGGCGAGCGCGAGGATGCCTGCCTTCGGCTTCTGGCGGCACTTCGTCTGCGGCTGGTAGGACGCGTAGTCCTCCAGCGGCATCACGTAGGGGGCCGAGCTGGTCACGGTGCGGGCGTTGCGGCTGTCGGCGGCCGAGGCCGGGCCGACGCCGGCTCCGAGGAACGTCACGACCAGCGTCGCGCAGACGAAACCGACCCGACGTGCAGCTGCACCCACCACGCACCACCTTCCCCACGGACCACTCGCGGCGCAGCGAACGTACGTGCCCCTCCCGGGGCCCGTCCGGGGTTCGAGGGAAGTACAGACCTGTAGTTCGCCGGCCCGTTCCGGGTAGTCCACCGGGACGTGGCGTCCCCGGGGCCGCGGAGGCAGCCAGGACCCGGTGGACTACCCGAGGATGCGGCGGGCGAAGCAGCGGCTGAGCGCGGAGTCGCGGTGGTAGCCGAAGCCGGGGACGGGCTCGTAGCCGCTGGAGAGGTAGAGCTCGATGGCCTCCGGCTGCTTGATGCCGGTCTCCAGCACGAGCGCGTGGACGCCCTCTGCCGCAGCCGTCGTCTCGAGGTGGGCGAGCATGCGGCGGGCGATGCCGCGCCGCTGCGCCGCGGGGACCACGTACATCCGCTTCACCTCGGCGGTGGTCTCCGCGCCGAGCGCGTGCACGGGGCTGCGGCGCCACGCCCCGGTCGCGACCGGCACGCCGTCGAGGTAGCCGACGAAGAACCGGCCGAGCGGGTCCTCGAAGTCGCGCGGGTCGATCGGCGAGTCGTCGCGGCCGCCGTAGCGCACGACGTACTCCTCCTGCACGGCCTCGACGAGGAGCTGGGCGTCGGGATGGGTGATCGGCACCCGCTCGATGCGCAGGTCGCCGGCGGGCTCAGGCAAGCGACTGCCCGCAGGAGTCGCAGAACCGTGCCTCGGCATCGTTGCGGGTGCCGCACTGGCGGCAGTAGGGACCGGTGGCCGCGGCCGCCTCCTCGGTCCTGCCGACGCCGGCGACGCCGCGCCCGTCGCTGAGGTAGGTGGCGGAGTCCTTCACGACCGGCATCGTCTCGCCCGCGACGTACGACGCGTGGGCGCGCATCCAGCCCACGCTGGCGGCGGCGAGCCCGAAGACCAGGCAGAAACCTCCAGCAGCGGCGGTGAGGACCGATCCCGGTCCGTCGTCGAACGACGGGTTGTCCATCTCGGAGGCGAACGCCGAGAGCCCTCGCACGAGCATGACCGCACCCGTGACGAGGAGGACCACGGCGAGGACGCGGGCGGCAGTGCGCACCTGCTCCTGACGGGCCAGGCCCGGCCCCTGCTGCTGGTCCATGCTTCGTCCCCCTCGTGGTCGGTGCTGAGACGGGTGCCACAATAGGCGTGCTGACAGCGTCGTCAGGACCAGCCACCGCATCCGTCCGTGATCCCACGTGAGGTTCTCCCATGACCGACGCCCTCAAGATCCCCGCCGAGCTCCTGCCTGCCGACGGCCGCTTCGGCGCGGGCCCGTCCAAGATCCAGACCAGCCACCTCGACGCCCTCGCCGCGACCGGCGACACGCTGATGGGCACCTCCCACCGCCAGGCGCCGGTGAAGAAGACGGTCGGCCGGGTGCGTGAGGGCCTGGCGGCGCTGTTCGACCTGCCCGAGGGCCACGAGGTCGTGCTCGGCAACGGCGGCGCCACCGCGTTCTGGGACGTGGCGTGCTTCGGCCTCATCCGGGAGAAGAGCCAGCACCTGTCGTTCGGCGAGTTCTCCTCCAAGTTCGCCACCTCGGCCAAGAAGGCGCCGTGGCTGGCCGACCCGTCGGTGATCGCCAGCGAGCCCGGCTCGCGCCCCGACGCGGTCGCCGAGGACGGCGTCGACGCCTACGCCTGGGCCCACAACGAGACCTCGACCGCGGTGATGGCACCCGTACGCCGCCCGGCCGGGATCGACGACGACGCCCTGGTCCTGGTCGACGCGACCTCCGGCGCGGGTGGCCTCCCGGTCGACCTGCGCGAGGTCGACGCCTACTACTTCGCCCCGCAGAAGTGCTTCGCCTCCGACGGCGGCCTGTGGGTGTCGATCATGTCGCCGCGTGCCCTGGCCCGGGTGGAGGAGATCGCCGCCACCGACCGCTACGTCCCGCCGTTCTTCGACCTGCCGACCGCGATCGACAACTCCTCGAAGAACCAGACCTACAACACCCCGTCGGTCGCGACGCTCTTCCTGATGGCCGAGCAGCTCGACTGGATGAACGCGCAGGGCGGCCTGGCGGGGATGGTCGAGCGCACGACCGCCTCCTCCGACGCGCTCTACGGCTGGGCGGAGCGCACGGCGTACACCACCCCCTACGTCGCCGAGCCGGCCGACCGCTCCCTGGTGATCGGCACCATCGACTTCGACGACGCGATCGACGCGGCCGCGATCGCTGCGACCCTGCGCGCCAACGGCGTCGTGGACACCGAGCCCTACCGCAAGCTGGGCCGCAACCAGCTCCGGATCGCGATGTACCCCGCGATCGACCCGTCCGACGTGGAGAAGCTCACCTCCGCGATCGACTTCGTCGTCGAGAACGGCTGAGCCGGTCCGGCCCCCGGGCCGGACGGTCAGGACTTGAGCAGCTTGAGCACCGCGCGCTCGAGCGCGGCCTGGCGCGCGTCGTCGGTGTCGTACGACCCACGGACCTTGACCGTCCGGCCGCGCTCGTAGGCCTCCACGACCCGGGGGTCGACGTAGGAGGTCCGGGCGAGCGTCGGGGTGTTGCCGAGGAACGCCGAGACCTCCTTCATCGCCGCCGCCACCGCCCGCTTGCGCGACGCCTTGGTCTGGCCGGGCTCGTCGGACTCCGCGAGCGAGGCCGCGGCGATGACGGTGGCGTGCCAGGTGCGGAAGTCCTTCGCGGTCGCCTCGATGCCGAAGCAGCTGCGGATGTAGCCGTTGACGTCGGAGGACGACAGGTCCTTCCACGTCGTGCCGTCCTTCCAGGCCAGCAGCTCGTCGCCGCCGCCGCGGCGCCGGCGCATCACCTCGAGCGCCTCGACGGCCGCGGGGTCGTCGATGTCGATGCAGTGCTCGACGCCCGACTTGCCCACGAAGCAGAACCGCATGCCTCTGCCGTGGCGCGAGACGTGCTCCTTGAGCATGGTGGTGAGGCCGAAGGAGCCGTTGGTGTCGGTGTAGACGTCGTTGCCGATGCGGAAGTAGCCCAGGTCGAGCAGCCGCACGGCGACCGCGCAGGCCCGCTCCAGCGACATCCCCTCCGAGCCGATGTCGGACAGCACCCGCTCCCGCGCCTTCGACAGGGCCTTGCCGAAGTCGAGGATCCGGTCGAACTTCGCGGCGTCGCGGCTGGTGCGCCACTGCGGGTGGTAGAGGTACTGGCGTCGTCCTGCGTCGTCGGTGCCGACGGCCTGGAGGTGGCCGTTGGGGTGCGGGGTGATCCACACGTCGCGCCAGGCCGGCGGGATCACGAGGTCCTTGCAGCGCTGCACGGCCTCCGCGTCGAGCCGGCCGCCGTCCTGGTCGAGGTAGGTGAACCCCTTGCCCGCACGACGCCTGGTCCAGCCCGGCTGGTCGGGGGAGGTTCGCCGCAGTCGGGGCATGCGGCCGAACCTACTGCTGCCCCGGCCGGGCGGCGGACACCCAGAGGGAGGGGCTCACCCGGCCAGCACGGCCGCGACCTCGTCGTGGGCGGTGCGGCCGAACGCGACGATGCGCGCCTCCTCCACGTCGGTGGCCGTCGCGCGCAGGGTCTCGACCGCCGCGCGGATCGCGTCGTCCCGGGGCCAGCCGTAGACACCCGCGCTGACCAGCGGGAACGCCACCGTCCGGGCGCCGAGCTCGTCGGCGACGGCCAGCGCGCCGGAGTAGCACGAGGTCAGCAGCCCGCGGTCGCGCTCCCCGCGGGTCCAGTTCGGGCCCACGACGTGGATGACCCAGCGTGCTGACATCCGGCCAGCGGTGGTCCAGCCGGCGGAGCCGGTGGCCAGGCCGTCGCGGAACCTGCGCACGCAGTCGGCGAGCACCTCGGGCCCGCCTGCGGCGTGGATGGCACCGTCCACCCCGCCACCCCCGCGCATGCGGCGGCTGGCGGCGTTGACGACCGCGTCGACCTGCTGCGCGGTGATGTCGCCCTCGACGAGGGTCACCCGTGCGGTCACCGCGTGCCGTCCGCGGTGCGCAGCACGCGCCGGGCGACCTCCGCCTGGGCGCCGGTGAGGAGGTGCTCGGGCACCCGGACCACGTCGCCGCCGTCGACGCAGAAGCCGTAGACGAACATGTCGGGCTTCGGCGTGGGGTCGGCGGGGGCGCGCAGGGTGGCGATCCCGGCCTCGTCGACCAGCCCCCGCAGGTCGCCGGCCGCGGGGTCATCGAGGTCGACCTCGGCCGACTGGGTGCGACCGGCGAAGCCGCCGCTGCGCTCGACGCGGAGCGTCCGGGCCGCGGACCCGTCCGGCCCGGGGCGGGAGGCCCCACCAGCGGCCGACGGCTCGACGCCCACCTGCGCCCAGGCCTGCGCCACCGCGTCGGCGTGCTCCCCCGCGGCGGCCACGGTGGCGGCGGCGAACTGCGCGAAGTCGGCCGTCGAGGACACGGCCCCGCCGGTCAGCGCGGCGTACCAGACCTGTCCGGCCCCCTCGACCGAGGTGCCGCCGATGGCGACGGCGGCGAGCTGGAAGGCCTTGTTGGGGATGCCGGAGTTGAGGTGGACGCCTCCGTTGTCGTCGGTGGTGTCGACGTAGTCGTCCATGTGGCCGACCTGCGGGTCGGCCCCGAGCTCCGGGTCGTCGTAGGCGGTGCCGGGTGCCGCCATGTCGCGCAGCGCCCGCGCCTGCACCGAGGGCCGGAAGATCCCCTCGCCGATCAGCCAGTCGCCCGCGGCGGCGTCCTGGCCGAGGACGCGCTGCTTGAGGCAGGAGGCGAAGGCGTCGGCGACCGACTCGTTGAGCGCGCCGGACTGGCCCTCGTAGGCAAGGTCGCAGGTGTGCTCGACGACCGCGTGCCCGAGCTCGTGGGCGAGCACGTCGACCGGCTTGGTGAACCGGTCGAAGACGCGACCGTCACCGTCGCCGAAGACCAGCTGGGTGCCGTCCCAGAAGGCGTTGTCGTAGTCGGCGCCGTAGTGGACGGTGAGGCTCACCGGCGCGCCGGCCCCGTCGAAGGAGTCGCGCCCGAAGCCCTCGGCCCACATCGCCAGCGTGGCCGTGACGCCGTCGGCGGCCTCGTCGACCGCCTCGTCGCCGGTCGCCGGCTGGCCCGCGGACCGGACGGGGGTGCCGGGCAGCCGCGTCGTCGACCCGGCATCGTGCACGGTCCACGCGGCGGTGCCTCCCGCCAGCGCCGGTCGCGCGGACCGGTCGGCCGCGGCACGGGCGGCGCGGAGCTCCCGGTCGACGGGGACCTGGGCGGACGCGACCCGGTCGGCGAGCCAGGGCGGGATGAAGGTGCAGCGCGGCTGGAGGTCCCGAGACGTCGTCATGGGACCTTGTCTACCCTTCGCCGCCGACAGCGGGAAGGGAGGCGCTCAGCAGGGCTTGTAGTCGAAGGTGAAGTTGGTGATGGTGACGACCTGGTCCTGGTCGACGTTCGCGGCGAAGCTCGTGGCGGCGTTGGAGTAGTTGATGGTGAAGGCGGTGATCGGGCCCGGATAGGTCACCGTCACGTTGCCGGCACCGCCGTTGGCGTTGTCTACCGCGACGTTGCCGTTGGTCTGCTTGAGGGGCGAGCCCGCCGAGCCGTCGCCCTGCAACCCGGCCGCCTTGTTGCTGAGCGTGAAGCCCGGGGTGAGCCACACGGAGTCCCAGAAGTCCCCGCTCGTCGAGTCGATGTCGGTCAGCGTGAAGGAGAGGTTGGTCACCGCCCGGGTGAAGGTGAAGGCGTAGTGGCCGAAGGCGTTGAGCGGCGCGTTCGGGGTGTCGACCGTCGGGCGCTGGGCCATGACGAGGCCGGAGACGCCCAGACCGCCGACGGACGTGGCGAGGGTGAAGTTGTCGTTGGTGCCCCCCGCGGCGGTCCCGGCGTCGTTGCGCACGCTCATGCCGTTGTCGTAGGTCGCCCTGGCCGTGAGCACGTTGGAGAGCAGCGGGCCGCTCCCGTCCCGGTCGAAGGTGGCGGTCCACTCGGTCGCCGACACGCGGTTGTAGGTCGTGATGTTCGCGGACGTCACGTTGACGGCCGGGCACGAGGCGGCGTACGCGGGCGCAGCGGTGGCGGCGGCGACGACAGGGACGCTCCAGGCGGCGGCACGGGTCACCGTGCGGCGGGAGGGGCGCTGGTCGGTCGAGGTGGGGTCGTGCTGCATGGCTGCTCCAGGGAACGGGACGCGAGGTGGGGGGTGCGCGTCGTACTACTGAGGGTAAGGAGCCTCGGCCCGCCCGTCCTGCGAACGCGGGCAGAGGGGTGAGACGTCCGCCACCCCTTCGGAGCCCGTGCCGGGCCGGATGGGTCGGTGGCCCACGAAATCCCGATATCCGCCGACCCGCACTAGACTCGGTCGCGCTGCGGCCGTGTCGGCCGCGCCCCCGGCCGCCCAGGCCGCTCGTCTCCGCCCGGAAGGCTCCTGCATGTCCTCGAAGTCCCGCTCCGACCTGCGCAACGTGGCGATCGTCGCCCACGTCGACCACGGCAAGACCACCCTCGTGGACGCCATGCTCCGCCAGGCCGGTGCCTTCACCGCGCACCAGGCCGAGAGCGTCGCCGAGCGCGTCATGGACTCCGGCGACCTCGAGCGCGAGAAGGGCATCACCATCCTCGCGAAGAACACCGCGGTCCACTACGCCGGTCCCGCCGGCGGCGGCGAGCCGATGGTCATCAACATCATCGACACCCCCGGCCACGCCGACTTCGGTGGCGAGGTCGAGCGCGGCCTGTCCATGGTCGACGGCATCGTGCTGCTCGTCGACGCCTCGGAGGGCCCCCTCCCCCAGACCCGCTTCGTGCTCCGCAAGGCGCTCAACGCCGACATGCCGGTGATCCTGGTCGTCAACAAGACCGACCGCAGCGATGCGCGCATCAGCGAGGTCGTCGACGAGTCCTACGAGCTCTTCATGGACCTCCTCGACGACTCCCACAGCCAGGACGCGCTCGACTTCCCCGTCGTCTACGCCTCGGGCAAGGCCGGCATCGCCTCCCTCGAGCAGCCGGAGAACGGCTCCATGCCCGAGGGCACCGACCTCGAGCCGCTCTTCAAGACGATCCTCGAGACCATCCCCGCCCCGCAGTACGACGAGGGCGCGCCGCTGCAGGCGCACGTCACCAACCTCGACTCCTCGCCGTTCCTCGGCCGCCTCGCGCTCCTGCGCATCCACCAGGGCACCCTGAAGAAGGGCCAGACCGTGGCCTGGATGCAGCGCAACGGCGACGTCAAGAACGTCCGCATCACCGAGCTGCTGGTGACCGAGGGCCTCGAGCGCAAGCCGGGCGAGTCCGCCGGCCCCGGTGACATCGTCGCCATCGCCGGCATCCCCGACATCACGATCGGCGAGACCCTCGCCGACGCCGAGAACCCGGTCGCCCTGCCGCTCATCCACGTCGACGAGCCGGCCATCTCGATGACCATCGGCACCAACACCTCGCCGCTCGTCGGCAAGGTCAAGGGCAGCAAGGTCACCGCCCGCCTGGTCAAGGACCGCCTCGACTCCGAGCTCATCGGCAACGTGTCGCTGCGCGTCCTGCCCACCGAGCGCCCGGACGCCTGGGAGGTGCAGGGCCGCGGCGAGCTGGCCCTGGCGATCCTGGTCGAGCAGATGCGGCGCGAGGGCTTCGAGCTCACCGTCGGCAAGCCGCAGGTGGTCACCCGCGAGATCGACGGCAAGGTGCACGAGCCGTTCGAGCGGCTCACCATCGACGCGCCGGAGGAGTACCTCGGCACGATCACCGAGCTCCTCGCGGTCCGCAAGGGCCGCATGGAGGGCATGACCAACCACGGCACCGGCTGGGTCCGGATGGAGTTCGTCGTGCCGGCGCGCGGCCTGATCGGCTTCCGCACCGACTTCCTCACCGAGACCCGCGGAACCGGCATCGCCCACCACATCTCGGAGGGCTACTTCCCGTGGGCCGGCGAGATCCGCTCGCGCAACAACGGCTCGCTGGTCGCCGACCGCGCCGGCGCGGCCACGGCGTACGCCATGACGTCGCTGCAGGAGCGCGGCGTGCTGTTCGTCGAGCCGACCACCGAGGTCTACGAGGGCATGATCGTCGGCGAGAACTCGCGCGCCGACGACATGGACGTCAACATCACCAAGGAGAAGCAGCAGACCAACATCCGGTCCGCCACCTCCGACAACTTCGAGAAGCTGATCCCGCCGAAGAAGCTCTCCCTCGAGCAGTGCCTGGAGTTCTGCCGCGAGGACGAGTGCGTCGAGGTCACGCCCGAGACGGTGCGCATCCGCAAGGTCGTGCTCGACGCCAACGCGCGCGCCAAGACCGCCAGCCGAGCGCGCAAGGCCAACAAGTAGCCCTCGTGCCCGCTCCCGACGACAGCACCG
>NZ_JBHLXH010000001.1:1404761-1416424 GCF_042432345.1 Nocardioides zeicaulis
GCGGTGCTCGCGTCCTGGCTCGAGGAGCTCGGGCTCGCCGAGCAGCTCGCGCCGGCCGGGCTGCCGACCTACGTCCGCGACGGTGACCAGGTCCGGTGGCGCGACCCGCTCAGCGGCGAGCCCCTGGCCGACGACCGGCTGCTCGAGCTCGACGCCGCGCTGCGCTCGGTGGGGGACGACCCCGCCCACGGCGTGCCGGTGGAGCTGGTGCGGCTGCGCCGTGAGGGCCGGCTGCGCGCCGCCCTGCTCGACGGCGGCTGGCTCGACTACGCCGGCGTCGCCGCCCTGCGCGGCGTGTCGGAGAACGCCGCCCGGTTCGCGGTCCACAAGGCCGCCGAGCGACGCGCGCTCCTGCTCGTGCAGGAGCAGGGACGCACGCTCGTGCCGCGCTTCCAGCTCGACGAGCAGGGCGAGGTGCGCGCCGAGCTCCTCGCGGTGATCGAGCCGCTCATCGCCGCGAAGGTCGACCCGTGGCGCACCTGGATCTGGTTGACCTCGCCCGCCGCCCTGCTCGCCGGCGCCGTGCCCCACGAGCTGGCGCGCGACCCCGACGAGCAGCCGTTCGTCCAGCGGGCGGCCGTGGCCCTTGCCGAGCGGGCCCGCCCCACCCGTCGCTGACACGCCGAGCACGCCCCGCCGCACCCGGCGTACGCGCCGTGCAGCCCGGCGCAGCAGGCACGCGGCCCCCGACCTGGCGAGGTCGGGGGCCGCGTGCGCTGTGACGTGACGGCGGTCAGTCGGTGACGATCGCGATCCCCTCGACGCGCACCGGCTTGCCCTTGCTGGTCACGACGATGCGCAGCTTGCCCTTCTGCGGCTCGTCGAGGCGGAAGGTCCGCAGCGTGCTGTAGGCCTTCCTGCCCTTGAAGCTCACCGTGCCCAGCTTGTCCTTGCCGAGGTAGACCCGCGCCTCGCCGCCCTGGGGCAGCTTGCCGACCACCAGGACGATGCGCTGCGTGGACGGCACCCGGGTCACCAGCACCGCACCCTTCGACCGGGTGGTCAGGAAGTGGTTGGAGAACGCCCGGGCGTCCTTGACCCGCTTCCAGGTGCCGGTGCCCTTGCGGGCGAACGTGCTGTCGTTGCGCGGCACCGTGAAGGTGAGCACGGCGGGCGTCGGGTCAGCGACCCCTGCGGCGTTGACTGCCGCGACCGTCACCCGGTGGGTGCCGGCGCGGAAGGTGTCCGTGAGGCCCGAGGCGTCGCACGCCGCCGGCTCCTCGTCGACGGTGCAGGCGAACGTCGCCGGCGCCACGCTGGAGGTGTAGCCGATCTTCTGGCGACGCTTGACCACGACCGAGCCGTCAGCGGGACCGGAGGTGATCGTGGTCTCGGGAGCCGGGGTGGCCTTGAGGGCGAACGGCGCGGCGTTGACGGAGAAGAAGTAGTTGCCCACCGCCTCCACCTTGATGCGTACGGCGCTCGCGTCGACGTTGGGCATCGTGAAGCTCTCCGAGCCGTCGTTGGGCGTGGCCTCGGTGAGGACCGTGCCGAACGTCGCGCCGCCGTCGGTCGACACGCTGACCTTGACCTGCTTCGCGAGCCGGTCGGTGCCCTTGACGTCCCAGGTGACCGGGACCGTCGAGCCACCGGTGACGGTGCCGCCGGCGGCCTGCGAGGTGACGACGAACGGACCGGCGGTCTTGTCCACCGTCAGCGCGACGTCGTCCCAGGCGATGCCGCCACCGTTGGGGTAGCCGTCGCGGGCGGTGAGCCGGAAGCCCATCACCGCGTCGGTCCTGCCCCGGCTGCCGAGGTAGTCGGCGGTCGGGAGGAACTCGGAGTAGCAGTCGAGCAGGGAGTTCGGCAGCTGCCGGTTGGGCAGGCCGGCCGCGGACGGGCAGGACCCGGTGGCGGCGTTGGTGTTGCCGGCGAGCACCTGCGCCATGTCGGGGAAGACCCGGGTGAGGTTGCCGTCGGCGACGTTCTCACCGGGCGACGGCGACTTCAGCGAGTCCTCGGGGCTGACCACGGCGTCGTCACCGAACACGCGGAACAGCGGCCCGTAGACCTTCTTGTTGTCCGGGAGCGCGGTGCCGCTGCCGAAGTTGGTCTGCTCCCACAGGTAGGTGAGCGCGTCGCCGTCGGCGTCGGTGCCGGAGACGCCCGTGAGGGCGAAGGGGGTGCGGATCGGGATGGTCTTGTCGGCCGGCGCCTGGACCTCGGGGGCGGTGTTGTCGGCGACGTCCGGCGTGCCGGGCACCGAGATGCCGTTGAGCTGCGACGGGCCGCCCCGTGAGGTCTCTCCCACGAAGCCGCTCACGCCGCCCGGCTCGACGGTCAGCTGGTCCACGTCCTCGAGGACCGTGTCGGCGCCCGGGATGATCGACGGCTCGTCGTTGAAGATGACCTGGAAGCCGGTCGTGTCGGGCTCCGTGGGCGGCACGTAGTCGACCTCGTAGGAGTTGAACTGGTCGTAGCCCCACTGGGCGATGGAGACGTCGCGACCGGTGAGGTCCTCGATCGCGGCGTCAAGGCCGTCGGCGTCGTAGTCGGCGAACGGGATCGTGACGGTGTCGCCGTCGAAGCCCAGGACCAGGTCGTCGCCGGCGCCGAAGGCGTCGGTCAGCGAGACGGTCTGCACCTCGACGTTGTCGTAGGGGTTGCCCCGGTAGGCGTCGACCTCGTCGATGGTGCGGAACGAGAAGTAGGGGTCGGTGTGCGGCTGGAGGTCGTCCCTGCCGCAGATGCCGGCGTAGGCCATCACGGTCGACCCCGAGCCGGGCTCGACGGCGACGTCGGCGTCGGAGATGTTGCCGCCGCAGTTGCCCGTCGCGCCGTTGAAGGTGTGGTTGCCGGCGAACTGGTGACCGAGCTCGTGCGCGACGTAGTCGATGGCGAAGAAGTCGCCCTGGGGCTTGGGAAGGCCGGTGCAGCCACCGCCCTTGTAGTCGCCGCCGACGACGCCGAGGTAGGCGATTCCGCCGCCGTCGACGCCGAGCGCGATGTGGCCGACGTCGTAGTTGGAGGCGCCGATGAGCTGCCCGAGAACGGTGCGATTCTTGCCGAGGGTGGACACGTCGCAGAAGTCGAGCTCGCCGGGCACGTCGTCGCTGTCGTCGCCCGGCGTGCCGGCGTCGTCGTAGGGCTGGAAGCAGGGCGCCACGCCGCACGGGCCGTTGGCACCGGTGGCCTTGGCGTCGGTGTCGAGGTTGAGCTTGTCGGTGCCGTTGACCAGGCGCAGCTCGGTGGCCAGGTCGTCGTTGTAGATCTGGTTGACCCGGTTGATCAGGGTCACCTTCTCGGCCAGGACGTTGTCGGTGCCGAAGTAGGCGGCGTAGGACGGGTCGGACGTCAGCGCGAGGCGGAAGAAGTGCCGCTGGACCGGCTTGCCGGCACCGGCGTAGCGGTCCGCCGCGGCGGCCTCGACGGTGTCGCGGATCGCGGCCACCTCGCCCTCCGCGCGGCGCGCGGCCGGCGCGGGCAGCGCGTCGGAGCGGTAGCTCAGGTGCACGGTCGTGCCGCGCTGGTTGTAGGCCGGGTCGACGTACCAGTCGCCGCGACCGCCAGGAGTGCGCACGAAGGCGTGGAAGCCCATCGGCGTGATGTCGAGGGCGACGGTGGCCGAGGGGTCGGTGATGCCCCGACCCGACCAGGTGGAGATCTCCGGGTGCTGACCGGCCAGGCCGGACTCCATCCGCTGCGTGCGCTGGACGCGGAAGGACTGGAGGCGCCCGTCGGGGCCGGGGATCTCGACGACGGTCGAGCCGTCGCCGCCCGGGAGCTCGGCGCGCAGCGCGCCGAGGTCGACGCGGCTCGCGGCGTACTGCCGGGGCTCGACGCGGACCTTGCCCCCCGTCGGGGTGAAGGCGCGGAGCGCGGTGAAGGCCTGGTCGTCGGGGGCAGCGGAGGCCGTCGACGTCGAGAGAGCCGGCAGCACCCCCAGCCCCAGGACGGCCGCGGCGAGGACGGCGATGCGTCGGGTGCCGGATCTGGTCACGGTGTGTCTCCCCTGGTCGTGGTGGGGGGAGCCTAGGTCCGACCACCGACGGCGTCCACCGTCGTCGGGGTGTGACGCCTAGCGCGCGGTCGTGCGCAGGGTCGGCGCGAGGACCGCCAGGCCGAGGACCGGGAGCACGGCGAGCACGAGCAGCGCGCCCGGCATCCCGAGCGGTCCGCCGAGGCCCGCGACCACCGCTGAGCCGATGCTCCCGCCGATGAGGAACAGCAGGGTGGACACGCCCAGCGCGACGCCGCGCACGTCCTCGTGCACCGCGTCGCCGACGGCCGCGCTGAGCGCGGGCTGGCCGAGCCCGAAGGCGAAGGTGACCAGGATGATCGCCACCACGAGCACCGGGGCACTCGTCATACCGGCACCGAGGGCGGCGACCAGCAAGGCTCCGGACGCGACGACGCCCGCGATCGCGAGCGCGCGCGAGGGCCCGATCCGGTCGAGGAGCGGCCCGGTCACCTGCGGCACCGCCAGCGCGACCAGTGCGCTCGGCAGCATGGCCAGGCCGACCTGCCACGCCTCCCAGCCGTGGGAGAGGAGCACCGCCGGCAGCGCGATGAGCATGGCGAACCAGGACGCGGGGACCGCCGCGGCCGCGACGGCGCTGCGGATCACGGCGTCGTTGCGGACGACCTCGACCGGCAGGAAGCCGTCGGGACGGCGGCGTACGGACGCACGCACGGCAGGCACGCCCACGACCAGCAGCCCGGCCCCGAGTCCGGCCACGAGGAGCCCCGCCGAGGGGGACTGCACGACCAGGACCATCCCGGAGGCGGTGAGGGCGACGAGGACGGCGCCGACCACGTCGAGGCGGGCGCCGCTGCCCCCGGTGTGGAGCGCACGCCACAGGAACGGGACGACGAGCGCGCCCAGCACGGGCAGCGCCATCACCGCACGCCACCCGAACGCGTCCTCGACCAGCCCGCCGACGAGGGGCCCCAGGCACGACACCGCGGCCGCCGTGCCGGCGAGGCGGCCGAAGGCGAGGCCACGCACCGAGCCCTCGTAGCGGGCGGACAGGATCGCCACGCCGAGCGTCGGCACGGCCGCTGCCCCGGCGCCCTGCACGACGCGGGCGCCCAGGAGGACCTCGAAGGTCGGTGCGACCGCGGCCACGAGCGCACCGACCGACATCAGCACCAGCCCTGCGAGCAGCGGCCCGCGGACGCCGACGAGGTCGGAGATCCGACCGTAGAGGGCTGTGGTCACCGCCAGCATCAGGACGTAGAGGCTGATCGTCCACGCCGCCAAACCGGGTCCGACGCCGAGGTCCGGGCCGAGCAGCGGCAGGGTCACGGCCGCGCTCGAGGAGCCCATGCCGGCCAGCCCGAACAGCAGCCCGAGCAGCAGCGAGACCCGACGGGAGTCGTCGGCCTGCGCGGTGGTGGGTGGGGTGTGCGTCGTGGCGGTCATCAAGGACCGACAACCGGCAGCCGGACGGGGTTGTTCCCCCGCCGGCGTGTCCGGACCGTCAGCAGCCGAAGGCGCTGAACGTCATGTCGCCGAGGAAGACGCGGTGGTACTGGGTGCCGCCGGTGGCGTTCCAGTAGGTCAGCACGAGCGACTTCACGTCCGTGGTGGCGCCCGGGGCGGCCGTCGTGAAGTCGACCAACGTCTGGGCTCCGGCGGCGTTCTCGTTGACGTTGGAGTTGTCCGTGCGGCGCCAGGCGTCACCGTTGGCGCCGGTGCCCAGGATGCCGTCGTTGGTCGACCTGTAGGTCACGGCCGTCCCGGAGGCGTTCCGCCCGACGAGCTCGACCCGGTCGGAGTAGGCGGGCGAGGTGATGGTGTCGATGTCGGTGACGTAGAACTGGAGCCCGCGCACCGGTCGCGAGAACGTGATGACGACGTCCTGCCGGTTGTCGCGTCCGATCGTGCTCGACTGGTGGTAGAGCATCACGCCGCGCTCGCCCGGCCGCCCGCCGAGGCTGGTGACGACCGGGTCCGCCGTCGTGCCCGTTCCGGTGTTCGCCGGGACGGTGAGGTTGCGGGCCGGGTCGGGCACGTTGCCCGTCGAGGAGGACGTGCTGGCGAACGTCACGGTCAACGGCGTGGATCCGGCCGAGGACACGGTCGCGGTCGCGCTCCGCGCGCTCGCGCGGCTGTACGGCGTCGTCCCCCAGTCGAGGCGGAAGTCGTAGAGCGTCGCGCACGGCGAGGCCGCGAACGCCGGAGCCGTGGCCGCGACCGCCACGACCGGCACGCTCCAGGCCGCACCGCGCACGACGGTGCGACGGCTGGGGTTGACGAGGTCGGCCACGCAGATCACCTACCCGAGTAGAGGCGTCAGAGGACGTCTTTACCCTACGGGCAGGGATCCATGCGGTCGAACGGGCGCGTGGCGGGGAACTGGGTCAGACGGTGCAGGTCTCGGCCGCGCAAGTGACGTTCGAGACGAAGACCCCCTGCAGGCCGTTGCTGGTCAGGGTGCCGCTCTGGTCGTTCCAGTAGGTGATCGTGTACTCGGCTGCGGGCGCCGCACCGGTGTAGTCGAGGACCACGTTGCCGCCGCCCTCGCTGACCGGGTCCTGGTCCAGGTTGGTGGTCTTCGGGCTCCAGGGCGAAGCCTGCGTCCCCGATCCCTGCATGGCCCCGCCCAGCGTGAACTTGGGCGGAACCGGGCTGATCTCGATGCGGTCCTGGTACTGCCCGCTGTTCGAGTCGATGTCGGTGAGGGTGAACTTGAGGTCCCACACCGGGCGGTTGAACTTCAAGGTGATGACCTGGTTGTTGTTGCGACGAGGGGTGCCCAACGACGTGTCCCGGCATCGCTGCATGATCGTCAGACCGCGCTGGCCGAGCCCACCGATGTTCGCCGGCGACACATTGAGGTTCGAGTAGGTGCCGACGTTCTGCACGTTGGCCGACCCCGCCTGCATGCGGCCGTTGAAGGTGCTGAGCACGGTGAGCGTGAGGGCCGCGTTGCCAGTAGTACCGGTGCCGGAGGTCGTCGTGCGGTTGGCCGTGGCGACGTCGGTCGCACCGTCGTAGTCGAGGCTCCAGCGGACCTGGTAAGCGCCGTCCTTGCAGGTGGAGGAGGCGAAGGCGGGAGCCGTCGCGGCCATCGAGACCACGGGCACGCTCCAGGCGGCGCCACGGACGACGGTGCGTCGGGAGAGGCCGCTCGAGTCGCGCACGTCCAGCTCAGTCATGTTGTTCCCCACTGCAGTCGGCCAGCCCCCACGGCAGCCTGATGTCAGCAACGGTAGGTCGGTCAAGAACACGGTCCGGTAACACTTGGCCTCAGGAGGGTGCGGATTTCGTCGTTGTGAGCACTTTCAACGAAATTTTGCCGAAGCGAGCGAGGGCGGGGTCGTGCTCCTACGATGCCGACCATGTCCGGCGCACCGGTGGCCTCGTTGCTCGTCCTGCTCACGCTGTCGGACGTGCTCGCCGTGAGCGGGCTGGCCAAGCTCCGGACGCCTCTCGCCGTCGAGGACGCCTTCGTCGCACTCCGGGTCCCGACCCTGGTGCCGCGGCGCGCGGCTGCCCGGCTCCTGCCGTGGCTGGAGCTGGCCCTGGCGGCGCTGCTCCTGCTCTCCCCCGCCGGCCCGCTGGTCGCGGTCGGAGCCGTGGTGGTCGCGCTGATGGCGACGTACACCGTCCTCGTCGCGCGGGCGACCGGCTTCGAGGGCCCTGTCGACTGCGCCTGCTTCGGCAGCCTGGGCCAGCACCGCGTGGACAGCCGGACGGTCGCGCGCAACCTCCTGCTCCTCGCCCTCTCCGTGGTCGCGACCCTGGTCGCCCTCGACGGAGGTTCGGCGCCGGCGGCGGCCGGACGGCTCGGGTCGGACGGCTGGTGGACGCTCGCAGCCGCGGCAGCAGCCGTCGCCGTGGCGGTCCTCGTGGTCGGGGGCCGACCCGACGCCGAACCCGAGCGAGCGGGCGAACCGGTGCTGGAGTACGAACGCCAGCCGATCCCCTACGGCGTCCTCCGCATGCCGGACGGCACGACCGCCACCCTCGCCGAGCTCGCGTCGACGCAGGCACGCCTCCTGGTGGTCCTCAACACCCACTGCGGTCCGTGCCTGCGCACCGCCGAGAAGCTCGACGCGTGGGCCGCGCGACTCGCCCCGGCCGTCGGGCTCGTCGCGGTCTACGCCGAGGACGGTCTAACGACCACCCACGCCGACACCCTGTCGGCGGTGGAGCCCGACCGCAACGTCCGCCGGGTCTTCTCGGTCGGTGCACCCGGCGCTGTGCTGCTGGGTGCGGACGGACTGATGGCCGGGGGCCCGGTCGCGGGCGAGCGCGACGTCGAGCGCTTCGTCGACGACGTCGCGGAGCAGCTGGCGGAGGCTCCGCCGCTCGACCTCGACTGACCTCAGCGCACCGACGCAGCGGTCCGCGACCGCCGACGCAGGTCGGACCAGGCGACGTCCTTGAGCCGGAGGGCGGGGCGCTCGACGAGCGTCCACGAGGCGTAGGCGAGGACGTAGCTCACCGCGAGCGCGAGGACCATGTGGCCCACGAGCGGCAGGCCCGGCAGGAACCACTCGATCGTCACCTGGACCGGGAAGCCGTAGAGGTACACGCCGTAGGAGATGTCGGACCGGGGCGCCCAGGACGCGGGGACGGTCACGCCGAGCCAGAGCACGAGGTAGCACAGCGGGAGCGGCCAGAGCGACCTCTCCCAGCCCGCCATGTGGAGGACGACCAACGCGACGACGCTCAACGCAGCGAGTCGACCACTGACGGGCACCCGGTCACTGATGCCCTGCACGAGCATCCCCGCGACGAACATGCCGAGCAGCCACTGCCAGGCGTGGGGCTCGCTACCTCCCCACACGGTGAGGACGAGCAGGGCCACAGCGGGCGCCCCCACCGCGTGGCGTCGCGCCCACCCCGCGAGGAGGACCGCTGCGACGAGGTAGGCCAAGAGCTCGAACTCGAGCGACCACATCGATCCGACCCATGCGCCGTCGGCCACCGTCCCGCTGATGCCGAACACCATGTGCACCAGGTCGGCGTCGCGGACGAGGAACCCGACAACGACGCGGGGACTCCACTCGCCGCCCTTGAGCAACGACAGCGGGGCGAGCACGAACACCACCACGGCGAGGCACACCCACGCAGCGGGGAAGATGCGCAGGCCGCGGTGCCAGAAGAACCTGCCGATCGACAGGCGCAGGCGGGAACGGGCGACGAGGAACCCCGAGAGGCAGAAGAACGCGCTGACGGCCCAGCGGCCGAACGGCGGCTCCCCGCCCCAGAGGTCGCCGAAGCGGCCGATGGGCCAGGTGTGCGACACGATCACGAAGGACGCCAGGACGAGGCGGACGAGGTTGAGGGCGTTCGGCCGCGCCACCACCGCGTCTCTCAGGTTCACCAGAGGACCCTACGATCGGCGGAGGTCGTCTGTCCGGCGAAATCCGTCACCGGGCAGCGCGGCGGAGCACGACCTCCATCGGGTCGTCCTCGTCCATCAGCACGGTGACGATGGAGTCGCCGGTCGAGTGCTGGTGGTCCGACCACTCGAGGCCCAGGCCGTCGGCGGCGAAGCGCGCCTCCGGGTCGTCGCCCATGTAAGCCCGCCCGCCCTGGCCCGCCAGGTAGGACGTGCCGCCGACCATGAGGACCTGCTCGACGAGCCGCTCGGTCGCGGCCTCGACGGGCGGCTCGGTGACCACCAGCGGCGTCGTGATGCCGAGCATGTCGCGCACCACCTCGATCATCGCGATGTTGACCTCGTCGAGCATCCGTCCCCGGCAGGACAGGATGCCGTCGACGAGCTCCACCCCGCGGGTGGAGAAGTGGCGTGCCCCGGCGTAACGACCGCGGATGACGTCGGCGATCCGCTGCTGCCACCCCTCGGCGACCTCGATGGTGTTGATCGGCACGAGCGCCGGCTTGCCGACCAGCTGGTGGGAGCACCACGCGTCGCGCATCTTCACCCGCCGCTGGTAGCCGTGCTTTTGGAACTGGTCGTGGACGGAGAGCACGAACCGGTCGCAGGTCGCCATCTTGAACCAGAAGCCGGAGTACGGCAGGAGGTCGGGCTGGTGGATCGTGACCTTCACCGGCGCACCTGCCGCACCAGGGCGTACTGCTCGGCGAACGGCACCTTGCGCATGTGGCCCACGGTCGCGGCGATCTCCTTGATCGAGTTCATCGGGTGAGCGCCGCCGGGGTTCTCCGAGACGTACGCCGCGCAGGCTGCGGCCTTGAGGTCGGCCTGCTCCTCGGTCAGCGCCTCGAAGACGTTCCACCTGAGGTCGGAGGGGTAGAGGTTCACGTCGTAGACCGCGATGTCGTAGACCAGCACCGTGTTCGGCACCCAGTGCCCTGGGGACATCGACAGGCGGGCCGAGCGCATGCCGGCCTCGTAGACACCGATGTGGTCCTGGTGCAGCGACGGGAACGGCAGGTAGACCTCGTGGGGCTGCACCTCGGCCATCACCTCGTCCAGCCGCCCCACCAGCTCGCTCATGTGCTGCTGCGTCGTGCCGTCGCGGTAGTCCAGGCAGCGGGTGTCCCGCACGCCCAGGAGCTCCATGGCGCGCGCGTGCTCGGCACGGCGCTGCTCACCGCTCTCGGTCACCACGAGGACCGTGGCGTCCTCAGGATGCTTGGCGAGCAGGCCCCCGCACCCCAGGGACTCGTCGTCCATGTGGGGTGCGATCACCAGTCTCCGCATGCGGTTCCTCCGTGCTGTCGTGCCGCGGCCTCCCTGCGGCGCGGCGTCGTGTCTGCTCCTGATCAGTAGGTGCGCCCCCGCGCGCGCAGCACGTCGTGCCTGAGCTCGCGGCGGACCGACACCTTCCTGCCCCCCGCACGGGCCGCGACGTTCCACAGGACGTTCACCAGAGCGGTGCCCCAGAGCATCGCACGCAGCCTGCGTGCGTAGCCGTGCCGCTCGGCGTAGACCCAGCGAGCCTGCAACGACCACCCGTCAGCGCGAAGGGGATCGGTCGACCCTCCACCGACGTGCGCCATCTCGACCGACCTGAACAGCAGGGACGGCACACCTGCGGCTCGTAGTCGGCGCTGGAGATCCACGTCCTCGCCGTACATGAAGAAGTGCTCGTCGAGCCCCCCGATGCTGCGGATCACCGGCGTGGGGACCATGAAGGCCGCACCGCTGACCCAGTCGCACGGCGTCGGGCCCTCCGTGGCCACAGCCCGTGACTCGAGCAGCCAGCGGCGCACACGAGGGATCCGGGTGAGGTGCGGGACGGGCCGTGACAACGAGACCGCGGTCCGTAGCGGGCTCGGCCACCGGTGTCGCGACTCCTCCCACCGTCCGTCCACCGTGGTGATGGCCGGAGCCGCCAGGCAGGGTTGGTGAGGACGAGCGGCCTCCACCAGGTCGGCGACTGCCCTGTCACGCAGCTGCATGTCGCTGTTGAGCACCAGGCAGAGCGCGCCGCGGGCCTCGGCGAGACCGGAGTTGACGTTGGCGGCGAAACCGCCGTTCACGTCGCGACGAACCAGCCTCACGCCGTCGGGGACGACGATCGGTTCGGGTGACGCATCGTCGGCCACCACGACCTCCAGGTCGACGTCACGCTGGGCGAGAAGTTGCGCGCAGACGTCGAGCGTGGGCCCGGGAGCGCCGTAGTGCGGCACCACGACGGTGACCTCGGGTGTGGTGCTGCCATGAACCTCTGTCGTCATCCGGCGACGCCGACGAGGTCAACGGAGAGGGCCACGTCGAACATGCGCGCAGTCTAGACTCGCCGCCGACCGGCCACCCCCGAACTCGACCAGA
>NZ_JBHLXH010000001.1:1416480-1464388 GCF_042432345.1 Nocardioides zeicaulis
ACGGGTGCGTCTCGTGCTGCTCCTCGCCGGCTCCCTCGCGATCGCGGTGGCCGAGGCCCTCGCCGTGGTGGCCGTCCTGCCCCTGATGGCGCTCGCCACGGGCGCCTCCGCTGAGGACAACAAGGAGCTGCGGATCCTGTCCGGCCTCGTCGGGGACCCGCCCACGTCCACGCTGGCGATCTACGTCGCAGGCCTCGTGCTCGCTGGTTTCGTGGTCAAGGGCCTCGGCTCGATGGCGTTCCGATGGTGGTCCATCGGGTTCATCATGCGTCAGTCGATCCGTACGTCGACAGGGTTGCTGAACTACTACCTCAAGGCGCCCTACGCCATGCACGTCCGGCGAGGCGCGCCGGACCTCCTGCGAGTCCTCAACGAGGGCGCCGGCGGCGTCTACACGGCCGTCGTGCTCGGCTCGGTCTCGGCCGCCACCGAGGCCATCACACTGCTGGCGCTCACCGTCACCCTGCTCGTGGTCAACCCACTCGCGACGCTGCTGGTAGGGGCCTACTTCGCGCTGGCCGCCTGGTTGCTGCAGCGCAGCCTGAAGCGGCGCATCAGGACCGCTGCCACGGTGCTGCTGGAGGAGGCCCGGGTCTCGACCAAGATCACCCTCCAGTCGCTCGGCGGGATCAAGGAGATCCAGCTCCGGCACGAGCAGGACATGATGGTCGACGCCTACCGCGCCAGCCGCACCCGTGCTGCTGCCGCCCAACGGACCAGCTCGTTCCTCGGCGAGCTGCCGAAGTACGTCCTCGAGATCCTCTTCGTCGCCGGCATCGGCCTGATGACGGTGCTGGCCTACGCCCAGAACGACCCGCAGCAGGCCCTCGGCACGATCGCCCTCTTCGGCGTGGCCGGCTTCCGGATCCTGCCGAGCATGGTGCGCTGCCTCGCCTCGCTGACGCTGGTGCGCTCCGGGATCCCGGCGCTCGACCTCGTCGAGGCCGACCTCGCGCTGGCCAACGAGGAGCCGGAGACCGAGCAGGCAGCGGCCTTGCGACTGCCGCTGACCCGCGACCTCGTTCTCGACCGGGTCAGCTTCCGCTACGACGGGTCCGCCCGCGACGTGCTGCGCGAGGTGTCACTGCGCATCCCGGCAGGTTCGTCGGTCGCGTTCGTCGGATCGAGCGGCGCGGGCAAGACCACCCTGGTGGACCTCGTCCTCGGCTTCCACCAGCCCACGAGCGGCGCGATCCTCGCCGACGGCGTCGACGTCCGCGGAGACCTGCCTCGCTGGCGCGCCGGGCTCGCGATGGTGCCGCAGGACGTCTACCTCCTCGACGAGTCGCTGCGCGACAACATCCGCTTCACCGCGGCACCCGCCCCGGAGCCTGACCACGACCTCGACCGCGCGGTGGCGCAGGCGGGCCTGGCCGACGTCGTCACAGGCCTCCCGGACGGGCTCGCGACCGAGGTGGGCGAGCGGGGCGCCCGCATCTCGGGCGGGCAACGGCAGCGCGTCGGGATCGCCCGCGCGCTCTACCGGCGCCCCTCGCTCCTGGTCCTGGACGAGGCGACGTCCGCGCTCGACAACGAGACCGAGCACAAGATCGCGCAGACCATGACAGCGCTGCGGGGCGAGGTGACGCTGCTCGTGGTCGCCCACCGGCTCTCCACGGTCAAGGACTGCGACCTCATCGTGTTCCTCGAGGACGGCCGGATCCGGGCGCAGGGCTCGTTCGCCGAGCTCCGCGAACGCGACGAGGGCTTCGCCCGGCTGGTGGCTCTGGGCTCACTCGACGGCTGAGCCGACCAGGTCGAGGAGGTGCTCCACCCGCGCAGCGAAGTCGTGCTCGAAGCAGTGCTCCTCCATGAAGGCGATGCCCGCCTCGCCGGCCCTCTGCAGCTCCTCCGGCCGCTCGGCCAGCTCCTGGACCTTCCTAGCCAGCAGGTCGTTCCGCCGCAGGGGGACCGTCCAGCCCAGCCCCGCCACGTCCACCAGGTGGCGGAGCGCGACGTTGTCGAAGCCGAGGACCGGCACCCCCATCCCGGCAGACTCGAGGTAGGTGCCCGCGGGGTCGGACTGCACGTGGGGAAGCAGCATCAGGTCGGTCGACCCACTGACCGCGGGGCACCACTCGCTGGCGAAGTCGAGGCTGCCGTGGAACGTGACGTCGGGGGCGTCGGCCCGCAGCCCGGCGAGCATGGGACCGTCGCCGTAGACGTCGAGGGCCACGTCGTGGCCCGCCGCGCGCAGGCGCCGGTGGACCTCGACGGCGTGCTCCGGCCCCTTGATGGGGAGCAGCCGCCCCGAGAAGGCCAGTCGCAGCGTCCCGTCCGGGGTCCGGCCGGCACGGCGCTGCCGGGCCTCCTGCACCTCGGCGAGCCTCAACCGGCTGTCGTAGACGCGCAGCGGAGCGCGGCTGTGCGGGGCGTACGCCTCCCAGGCGACCTGCCCGTTGCACTGCACGCCGTCGGCGCGCGAGACCAGGCGCTGCAGGCGCGGCGTGAGCCGTCGGAAGCCGACCTCGGCCCGCAGCCGGTCGACCGGGCCCACCGGCGAGGCGAGCAGCATCTCCAGGCGGGATCGACCGGTGTGCTCGGCCGCGAGGACGGTCCGGTGCGCGGCCCCGATGAGGTCGGCGTGCCGCTCGTCCAGCGGGAGCACGGCGGCGTCGGTCGCGCGGGACCGCAGCGTCCCGGCGACGTCCGAGGTGGTCACCACGTCGTAGGGGAGGGCGTCCAGGTCGAGGGCCACGGCGCCGAGGTTGGAGTCGTCCGCGACGTCAGCCGGGGTGCCGACGACCGCGACCTCGCCCGGCCACAGCTCGGCATACATCGCCATGCCGTCGGCGAACTTGGCGGTGGTGCGGAACAGGCCGTCGCGCAGGTCCACCGGACCGGGAGGGACCACGACCAGCAGCGGCACCGGGCGAGTGTAGCCGTCAGGACAGGGGCGGGCCGGCCAAGCGGCGGGCGCGCAGCTCACGGTCCAGGGCCCGCCAGAGGTGGACGTGGTCGAAGTGCTCGAGGGCGTGCGCGGTGGACCGTGCGGCCAGCGCGCCCCGACGACCCGGGTCGTCCAGGAGCGCCCGCACGCGCGCCCGCAGACCGTCGGCGTCACCGACCTCGGGCATCTCGGCGGTGACGGTGTCGGTGAAGTAGTCCTCCATCGCTGCCGTGCGGCTGACGACCACGGCGCATCCGGCTGCCGCGGCCTCCATCGCAACGGTCTGGCCCGTGGGGTAGGCGAGGTCGTGGGTCGGGACGACGACGACGCGGGCACGGGCGAGCAGGTCGCGGTACTCCGCGTGCGGGACCGTCCCGAGCACGGTCACCTCCCCGGGGAGGACCTGGTCGGCGAAGCGGTCGGGCGGGGCGACGACCTGCGCCCGGGTGCCCGTTCCGGCCAGGGCGCGCAGGAGCGTCGGGTAGTCGCGTCCGCGGTCCCACCCGACGGACAGGACGTCGATGTCGCGCTCGCGCCCGGCGGCGGTGGCGAGCGCCGTGGTGTCGATGCCGAACGGGAGGAGGGCGAGCCGCGCACGGGGCACCCCGTGAGCGACCAGCACGTCGGCCTGGTTGCTGCTGAAGAAGCCGACGACGTCGCAGGCTGCGAGCATCCGCTGCAGCCGACGGCGGCGCACCTTGTCGGCCGTGCGGAGCTCCTCGGCGGCCCAGCAGAAGATGCCGACGAGCGGGCGCCGGGCCAGGGGGGACCCCGGGACCCGGGATGCCAGCGCGGGGTAGGCGATGTTCGGCTCGAGGTAGGCCAGCACCACATCTGCGCCCCGTGCCGCGCGGAGACCGGGCTGCCCCACCTGCACGCCCCACCGGTGGTGGACCACGTCGCGCACCTTGCCAGGGACGCGGCCGGGCGGCGGGACGACGAGCTCGTAGCCGAGGCCCTCCATCGTCTCGAGCCCGTAGGGCTGCGGCTCGGAGCGTGCAGCGGTGCCGTTGAAGACGAGCAGCCTGGTGGTCACTGGTAGTTCCGCAGCTCGGGCAGGACGCGCTCGTCGTGGAGGACGTGCTGCTGGTGCTTCCAGGTCAGCGGCGCGACGACGTGGGCCAGCACCTCGGTCCACCCGAGCGGGTAGCCCGGGTTGTCCCCGCGCACGTTGCCCGGGTGGGCGGCCAACGCCGCGTCGTTCTCCTCGAGCACCTCGCAGACGCGGTCCCACCACTCCTGGGTGATCGGCGTGCGGCTCCGCGCGACGAGCCCCCCGTAGCCCAGCAGCTGGCGCGACGCCGAGCGCAGGTCCTGCTGCAGGCACCCGCCGACCAGCGGGACGTTGAGACGGTGGCGCTCGGTGTAGCCGAGGAGCCACGCGTCCGAGGCCTCGAGGCGGTCGAAGGCACCGGCCCACGCGTGGAGCGGACGCTTCACGTCGCTGTAGCCGCCACCATGGACGTGCAGGAGGTAGGCCCGCAGCACGTCCGAGCGGTGCACCAGCGACAGGTTCTCGTACTGCGGCGGCAGGGCGAGGTCGGGCACGAGCCACTCGCCCGTGTTCTGGGGCGTCACCAGCACGACCTCGAGGTCGGCGTTGACCCGCCGGATCTCGGCCAGGCTCCTGGCTCGTTGCTCCGACATGTCGTTGTCGCCGGTCCACACGACGAAGATCCGACGCGGCACCGGCTCGCCCAGCTCGACGGGTCGCGCCGGGACCGTCCGTCCGAGCCACGTGTCGGCGTAGTCGTCGGAGGGGAAGGCGCGCGGGCGTCGCTGCCGCCACGCGTGGAGCGGCTCCAGGAGCGGACCGCGCCACTGCGGGAACCCCCAGCGCGCCCGCTTCGCGAACACCGCCGCGTGGTGCTTCGCCGACTGCAGACGACGCACCGTGCCGGGTGGCAGGGCGGACCTCGTGCGCGCAGCGATCCGCGGGACAGGGCTGGGCATGCGCCGATCGTAGTGATCGGGGCTCCGGCCCGGGCTAGGCTGCGCGGCACTCCCGCCGACCAACTCGAGGCCATGACCCCGTCGCACGCCGCACCTGCCAGCCTCCCGACTGCGTCCTCCGACGTCTCGGTGGTCGTCCCGCACTACGGCGACCCGGCTGGCGTGACGGCCCTGGTCGCCCGGCTGCGCGACGAGCCCGGCGTCGCCGAGGTGGTCGTGGTCGACGACTGCTCCCCCGAGCCTCTGGGCCGACTGGAGGGAGCGCAGGTCGTCCGGCGGGCGACCAACGGCGGGTTCGGCGCCGCGGTCAACACCGGCGTCGCCGCCACCCGCGGCGACCTGCTGCTGGTGCTCAACAGCGACGTGGACTTCGAGCCCGGCTTCGTGCGACGACTCGCCACTGCCGCAGCGCCGTGGCAGCCGGCGCTGGCGGGGCCGGCCGTCCGCACCGGTGGCGCCGTCGAGCACACCGCGCGCCGGTTCCCGGCCGCTCGCTACCAGGCCGTCGAGCGGGTCCGCGTGCTCGGCCGCTTCCAGGGCGCCGACTGGTGGGCGCGGTCGATCGGGCAGGACCTCCGTGCCCGTCCCGGCAGCGACCGCCCCGTCGACTGGGTCGCCGGGGTCTGCCTGTTGCTGCCGCGCTCCGCCTTCGACCTCGTCGGAGGGTTCGACGAGCGCTACTTCATGTACGCCGAGGAGGTCGACCTGCAGCGCCGGCTCGCCGACGTCGGGATCCGACGGGTCTACCTCGGCAGCGTCGTTCTCGACCACGTCGGCGGGGCGTCGTCCGACCCCGCGCGTGCGCGCACGTGGCTCGCGCAGTCGCGCACGACGTACGCCGCCAAGTGGGGCGGGCTGGGTCGGTTGAGGGCGCTGCTGACCGGCGTCGCGCTGGTCAACGCCGCCACCGCGGCCGTCCGCCGCGCGGCCGGACGTCCGGTGCACCCGGCACGAGAGCTGGCCGCCGACCTCCGGGACGCGTGGGAGCGACCTCAGCGCGCGAGGTAGTGGCGCCAGACCGAGCGCTCGTCGCGCTCCCCCGGCTCGCCCCACTGGTCGAAGCACTCGACGACGGTGAAGCCGGCGTCACGCAGCTGGGCGACCTGGTCGGGCGGGGAGACGTAGTAGGTGAGCAGGGACCAGTCGTGCGCGTTGTCGTTGACGAGCACGTGGTCGGGCCCGACCACCTCGCGCCGCCGCATGCGGCGCCGCCGCCGGGTGTGGAGCAGGGCGTGAGCGCTCTGCTTGAGCATCGCGCGTCCGGGCCTGCCCGTCTGCCAGGGCAGCTTGCCGAGCAGCGCGTAGTCGCGGTTGTGCGAGGAGAACACGAACGTGCCGCCCGGCACCAGGACGCGGCGCACCTCCGCGAGCACCCGGCGACGACCCTCGTCGGAGACGTAGTCGATGCCGTTGAACGAGAAGAGGACCAGGTCGAAGGACGCGTCACCGAACCGCGACAGGTCGCGCGCGTCGCCCACCGAGACGTCCACCCCGGGGTGACGGGCGCGGCAGGCCCCCACGAGCTCGGGCGAGTAGTCGATGCCGGCGTAGGAGGCGACCCGCGGCGCGAGGTGGCCGGTGGTGCGCCCGGCGCCGACGCCGATGTCGAGCAGCCGCACGCCGGAGAGGTCCCCGACCCGCTCCAGCACCCGGACCTCGCCCTCGTGCAGCTCGTCGTGGGCGGCGTACTCCTCGACGATGCCGGCCCGGCGGTAGGTCGCCTCGTTCAGCCCCTCGAAGTCGCTCACCGGGCCGACCCTATCCGCGTTCCGCCCTACCGTCCGGGCGCCCGCCGATAGAGTCACGCTCCATGACCCGGGCATCGATCGTCGTCCCCTCGCGCGGCGGGTCGGAGCGTCTGCCCGTCCTCATGGAGTCGTTGCGCGCACAGACCGAGCAGGACGTGGAGATGGTCGTCGTGCTCGACGGCGACATCGACGACTCGGCCGCCGTCGTCGCCCGCCACGCCGCCGACCTCCCGGTCCGCTCGATCGTGTTTCCGGAGAACCGCGGTCGTGCGGCCGCGCTCAACGCCGGCTTCTTCGACAGCCGCGGCGACGTGCTGATCCGGGCCGACGACGACCTCGAGCTCGAGCCGGACTTCGTCGCGCACCACGTCCGCCTCCACGAGGAGGCGCGGCGCGGGGTGATCGCGATGTGCCGCGACGTCTTCCCGCCCACCCCGTACGCCCGCGCGTACGGCATCGAGGCCGACGAGGCGATCCGCTCCACCGCGTTCGCCACGCCTCCCGAGCGCACCTGGCAGTGGTGGTCGGGCAACGTGTCGACGACGGCCGACGACTTCCACCGCGTCGGTGGCTACGACGAGGACTTCCGGGCCTACGGCTGGGAGGACATCGAGTGGGGCTACCGGCTGCACCTGCTGGGCCGCGAGATCCTCGTCGCGCCCGGCTTCACGACCCTCCACCACGGACCGGTGACCAGCACGGTCGAGCGTCTCGAGCGTGCCTACGCGTCAGGCGCGGCCTTCGCGAAGTTCGTCGAGAAGCACGGCGACGTGTGGCCGGACTCCACCTCCGAGCGCTCGGTGTGGAACACCCTCGTCGCGGGCGGCGCGCGCCTGGCCACGGCCCGCTCGGTCTCCGCCACCGGCCGAACCCTCGACCGGGTGCTGGACCGACTCCCCCACTACGTCGCGCACAAGCTCGTCGCGCTCGCGCTCCAGGCGTCTGCCCGCGGCGGTCGCACCCGCGGCGGCCGCTGAGTCATGCGGGTCCTCCTCGTCAGCCCGCGCTTCCACGGCTACCACGACGCCATCGCGACGTCCCTCGCCGAGCGCGGGCACCTTGTCACCACCCACCTCTACGACCACCACGGCGGCGTGGCGGGGCGCGGCTGGCACCAGCTGCGCCACCAGCTCCCCCAGAGGCTCGGCGCCGGGAGCCAGGCGCTGGTCCGGGAGCAGACCACCCGTGCGGTCGAGGCGGTGCGCGGGTCCCGCGCCCAGGTCGTCGTGGTCGTCAAGGGCGACACCCTCGGCCCCGACTTCTGGGACGCGATCGACGGTCTGCCGCGGGTGACGTGGCTCTACGACGAGATCCGCCGCACGCAGTGGACCCCCGAGCGCCTCGCCGCCATCGGACCCGTCGCGACGTACTCGGGGCACGACACGACCGACCTGCGGGCGTGCGGTCTCGACGTCCGCCACCTGCCGCTGGCCTTCGACCACCGCCTGGTCCCTGAGCCGACCGCCCTCCGCACCCCCCAGGTCACCTTCGTGGGCGCCCTCTACCCGTCCCGCGAGGCGATCCTCGCGCTCCTGCACGAACGCGGCGTGCCGGTCCGCGCCTACGGCCGGGACTGGTCCTCCCACCCGGTCGACCGCCTGCGCACGTGGCGGGTCGCCACGCCCGACCTCCCGGCGGAGCGTGACGTGTCGCGGGCCCGGGCCTACGACGTGATGACGGCGTCGGCCGCGACCCTCAACCTCCACGGCGACCAGGACGGCTTCACGATGCGCACGTTCGAGGCGGCGGGTGTCGGCGCCGTCGAGCTGGTCGACCGCGACGACGTCGGCAAGCTCTACGAGCCGGGCACCGAGGTGCTCACCTTCTCCGGCGGCGAGGAGCTCGTCGAGCTCTGCCAGCGGGTGCGGGCCGACCGCGACTGGACCGCCGCGATCCGCCGCGCCGCGCGGGCGCGGACCCTGGCCGACCACACCTTCGACCGGCGCGTGGCCGTCCTGGAGGACCTGTGGGCGACGGCCTGAGGCACCCCGCCGACCTCGTCGCCTGGCGTCGCTGGCACGAGTCGCGGCACGCCGTGCGCTTCGCGGTGCGCAGCGCCCGGGCACGTCTACGGCCCCGGGGACCCGAGCTCGTCGAGCTCCACGTCCCGGCCGAGGGGGCGGACCTCCTGGTCGCGGTCGAGGCCACTCACGCGAGCTTCGCCGGCGCTGTCGTCGCCCCCCTGGCCCACCTCCCGGCCGACCGTACGGCCGTCGTGGCACCGGCGGGCTGGACCCCGCCCGACGGGTACGACGGGCACCGGCGGAGCACCGTCTCGCTCGACCGCCTCGCCGGCCTCGTCTCCCCGCGCGCCGTGCTCGCCGCCGGGCACTACACGCCCATCGGTGAGGCGGCGTTCGCGCTCTCCGAGGCGCGGGGGCTGCCGTTCCTGGTGTCGCAGCACGGCGCGCTGACGCCGCACGCCCCTCCCCTGCCACGCGCCGCCCACCTGCTCGCGTGGACCGAGGCCGACGCCGGCTTCTGGACGACGGGGCGCCACGACATCGACGTGACGGTGACGGGCAGCCAGCTGCTGTGGAACGCCGGGCTCGCGACAGCTGCCGAGGCTGCGCCGCCGACCGGCGGAGCCCCCGGACCGCTCACCTACCTCGGCCAGGGCCACGCCGCCGAGGTCTCCCGCGCCCGGCTCGCCCGGGCGGCGCTGTCCACCTGCCGCGAGCACGGCGCGGTCTACCGACCGCACCCCTCCGAGCGCGACGTGACCTCGCGCGCCGTGCTGCGTGCGTTCGATCGCGCTGGCGTCCGGGTGGTCACCGACGGGCCGCCGCTCGTGGAGCTGGTGGCCCCCGTCGTGAGCGTGTTCTCCACCGGCGTGCTCGAGGCGGCGGCCCGCGGACGCGACGCGTGGGTGGACTTCCCGCGACCTCCCGCGTGGCTCGGCGAGTTCTGGGAGCGTTACGGCATGCACCCTCTCGGCGACTCCCCCACGCCCGCGCCCGCCCGCCCGGAGGTCGAGCCGGCACGCCGGGTGGCGCAGGCCGTCGTGGAGGCGGCGTCATGACCCTCTGCGTGATCCCCGCCCGTGGCGGCTCGAAGGGCGTGCCGCGCAAGAACCTGCTCGACGTCGGCGGCAAGCCGCTCATCGCGTGGACGATCGAGCAGGCGCTCGCGACCCCCGGCCTCGACGTCCTGGTCTCGACCGACGACGAGGAGATCGCCGAGGTCGCCCGGTCCGCCGGAGCCTGGGTGCCGTGGCTGCGCCCCGCGGAGCTGGCGCAGGACACCACCCCCACCGAGCCGGTGGTGCGCCACGCCATCGGGGCGGTGACGGCCGAGCGCGGCCGCCCCGACGCCGTGATGCTGCTGCAGGCCACGTCGCCCGTGCGCCACGACGACACCCTGGCGCGGGCGCTCGCGGAGTTCGCCGACACGGGCGTCGACTCGATGGTCGGGGTGGTGGAGCAGCCGCCGTTCATCTGGCAGGCCGGCGACCCGCCCACCGCGGCGTACGACGTCGCCGCCCGCCCCCGGCGCCAGGACCTCACGGACGCCACCCGGCGCTACCGCGAGACCGGTTCGCTCTACGTCACCCGCACCGAGGTCTACGAGCAGCACGACAACCGTCTCGGCGGGCGGATCGGGCTGTTCGTGATGGCTGAGGACGAGGGGATCGACATCGACACCGAGCTCGACGTGGCGCTCGCGGTGCGCCTGCTGACGGGACGTTGAGCCGACTTCCCACGCCCGACGCGCAGGCTGGTTACGGTGGTACACGTACGTACACCGAAGGAAGGCCCCCGCCTTGATCATCGAGCGTGACCTCACGCCGTACGTCGTCTACTCGGGCGACCCGGTCCTGCGCGCCCTGGAGAAGATCACGGCCAACAAGGCCCGCGTCATCTTCCTGGTCGACTCCCACGGTCACCTCGACGGCGTGCTGTCCGACGGTGACTTCCGGCGCTGGGTGAGCAGCGCGGCGAGCCTCACCACCGACGTGCCCGCGATCGAGGCGGCCAACACCGCCCCGCGCAGCCTCCCGGTCGGCAGCAGCCCCGCGGAGATCGCCCACGCGTTCGGCTCGGGCATCGACCACGTCGCGCTCGTCGTCGAGCGCGGCCACCTGGTCGCCGTCGCGATCAACCGCGCCGACGAGCTGCGCATCGGCAGGCACGTCGTCGCGCCCGACGCTCCCGCGCTGCTGATCTCCGAGATCGGCATCAACCACCAGGGCGAGGTGTCGCTGGCCAAGCAGCTCGTCGACCTCTCGGTCGAGGCGGGCGCCGACGTCGTGAAGTTCCAGCTGCGCGACATGGACTCGCTCTACCGCCAGGGGTCCTCGGGCTCGGGCGGGGAGGACCTCGGCCCGCAGTACACCCTCGACCTGCTCGCGAAGTACAACCTCGACGCCGACGGCCTCTTCGAGGTCTTCGACCACTGCAAGGACGTCGGCATCGAGGTCATGTGCACCGCGTGGGACCCGGTGAGCGTCGACCGCCTCGTCGACTACGGCATCACCTCGCTCAAGGTCGCCTCGGCCGACATGACCAACCACGCCCTGCTGCGCCACATGGCCGCCACCGGCACGCCGATGGTGATCTCCACCGGCATGTCCACCGAGGGCGAGATCCGCGAGACCGTCGAGGTCGTGCGCAGCACCGGCGTCGCGCACGCCTTCCTGCACTGCCAGTCGACCTACCCCGCGCCGTTCAAGGACATCAACCTCGCCTACCTGACCCGGCTCGCCGAGCTCACCCAGGCGCCGGTCGGCTACTCCGGCCACGAGCGCGGGTTCCACGTGCCGGTCGCCGCGGTCGCGCTGGGCGCGCGGATCATCGAGAAGCACTTCACCATCGACCGCGGGCTCGAGGGCAACGACCACAAGGTCAGCCTGCTGCCCGAGGAGTTCAAGGAGATGGTGCAGCGGGTCCGCGAGGTCGAGGAGGCGCTCGGGACCAACGCCCCGCGTGCGGTGTCCACCGGCGAGATGATGAACCGCGTCAACCTCGCCAAGTCGCTGGTCGCCGCCCGCCGCATCGAGGTCGGCGAGGTGCTCACCGACGCCGACGTCGACATCAAGAGCCCCGGCCGCGGCCTCCAGCCCAACGCGTACGACCGGCTCGTGGGCCGCACGACGACCCGCGCGCTCGACGCGGGCGACTTCTTCTACGCCACCGACCTCGGCGACGCGGCGCCGAGGGGTCGCGCCTACGACTTCCGCCGCCCGTGGGGCCTGGCCGTCCGCTACCACGACATCGACGCGATGACGAAGGACACCACCCCCGACTTCCTCGAGTTCCACTTCTCCTACAAGGACCTCGACCTCCCGGTCGCCGACGTGTTCGCGAAGTACGACGGCGGCCTCCCGATGGGCTTCACCACCCACTCGCCCGACCTGTTCGCCGGCGACTTCCTGCTCAACCTCGCCTCCGAGGACGATGTCCACTGGGAACGCTCGATCCGCGAGCTCCAGCGGGTCGTCGACACGACGCGGGAGATGCAGCAGCACTTCACCAGGCACGCCGACGCGAAGGGCGCCACCGAGGGTCCGGTGATCGTCGCCAGCCTCGGCGGCTTCACCACCGACGCCTTCGTGGCCCCCGCGGAGCGCGAGCGGATGTACGCCCGGGTGGCCGAGGGCCTGGCCCGCGTCGACGACTCCGGCGTGCGCCTGTGTGCCCAGACCCTGCCGCCGTACCCCTGGTACATGGGCGGCCAGCTCTACTGCAACCTCTTCGTCGACCCGCGCGACACCGCGGCCTTCGCGGAGCAGTTCGACCGGCGCCTGTGCTTCGACGTCTCCCACTCCAAGCTGTCGGCCAACTACCTCGGCATGTCCTTCGCCGAGGCGACCGACCTCCTCGCACCCCACACCGAGCACCTCCACCTCGTGGACGCGACCGGCGTCGACGGCGAGGGCGTCCAGGTCGGCGACGGCGAGATCGACTGGGCGGTCCTGGCCCAGCAGCTCGACGCCATGTCGCCGGGGGTGAGCTTCATCCCGGAGATCTGGCAGGGCCACGTCAACGACGGCGAGGGCTTCTGGATCGCCCTGGAGCGGTTGGAGCAATGGTTCTGACCGCACCCACGGCCCTGTGGGTCGTCCCGGTCAGCAACCTGGCCGGGGTCGCGCGCCACGTCCTCGACGTGGCGGGCGCCGGCATCCCCGGCTGGCAGCTCGTGTTCCTCACGCCGCCCGGCGACCTGCCGCAGGCGCTGCGCGAGCGGGGCGCCGCCGTCGTCGAGGAGCCGTTCGGTCCCGACCACGGCACCCGGGCGTCGGTCGCCTCCCTGCGCCACGCCGTACGCACCCTCCGGCCGGCGGTCGTGCACAGCCACCTCTCGCACGCCGACGTCGTGGCGGCGCTGGCCGTCGGACCCCGCGGGCCCCGCCTGGTGACCACCGAGCACGGCATCGCGCGCGACGACCTCGTCTACCACCGCTCGGCCGCGAAGGCCCGGGCGATGGCGGCGGTGCACGCGGCGCGGCTCAGGCGGTTCGACGCCGTCATCGCCGTGAGCCGGGCGACCGCAGCGGCGATGCATGACAAGTGGCACCCGCGCACCCCGGTCACGGTCATCCCGAACGGTGTCGACCCCGTCGAGGTGGCCACCCCGCCCCGCGACGGGCTACGGATCCTGTCGCTGGCGCGCCTGGCTCCGGAGAAGCGCCTGCCGGCGCTCGTCGACGGGTTCGCCGTCCTGCACGAGCGTCATCCCGAGGCACGCCTGACCCTCGCGGGGACGGGCGAGGAGGAGCGGGCGCTGCGTGCGCACGTCACCTCGCGCGGCCTCGACGACGTCGTCACCCTGCCCGGCTTCGCCGACCCCGGCGCGGCCATGGCCGAGCACGACGTCGTCGCCATGCTCTCGGTGTGGGAGAACTGCTCCTACGCCCTGCTCGACGCGGCCGCACGCGGCCTCGGCGTGGTCGCCAGCGACGTCGGCGGCAACCCCGAGCTGCTGCCGTCGCGCTGCCTGGTCGACCCCGGCGACGCGGGTGCCGTCGCGACGGCGCTCGAGCAGCAGGGACTGGCCCGTGCGACCCGGCCCGGCCTGGTGGGATGGCCGACGGTCGCGGACATGTGCGAGCGGATCGCCGATGTCTACGCCCCGTTCGAGGCCCGCCGGTGAAGCGCGTCGAGTCCCCGTGGGACCTGCCCGACCGCACCGTCGAGCGGGCCGACGAGGCGGACCGCGAGATCCGGCTCTCCGACTTCCTGCTGATGGCCGTGCTGCCGTTCCGCGCGTTGGAGGTGGCCGGGTTCCCGGTCAACGAGCTCGCCATGGCCGCCCTCGTCGGGCTGTGCCTGTTCCGTCCGGCGCGGGGCAGCGCCAAGGTGCCCGAGGCGGTCATCCTCCTCCTCGGCTTCCTCGTCACGCTGCTCGTCTACTCCGGTGTCGCCAACCAGGTCGACTGGACCCGTCGGGTCGGCCACGTCGTCATCCTGTGCGGCCTGGTCTGGGCCGGGAGCACCGGGCGCCTGTCGCTGCGCTCGACGGGCGCCGGCCTGGGCGCAGGGCTCGTCGCCGCGGTCGCGCTGGCCGTCACCGGCATCGGCGGCGGCGGCTACTCCGGGCGGCTCACCGGCTACCTCGCCGACCCCAACGCCGGGGCGTACTTCCTCGCGGTGCTGGGCGTGCTCGCGGTCTTCCTCGCCGACGAGCGCTGGAAGGTGCGCGCCGCGATCGCGGCACCGATCGTGCTCGGCCTGGTGCTCACCTACTCCCGCACGGGGCTCCTCGCCGCGGCCTTCGCGCTCGCCTGGATGGCCTTCGGCCGGCGCCTCGGCATCGCGGGCGGGGGCCTCGCGGTCGCCGGTCTCGTCTGGCTCGTCGGCAACATCCCCGACGACGTGCAGACCTTCGGCCCGTTCTCCAACCGCTCCGGCAGCGACGCGCTCCGCGAGCGGATCATCTCCCAGGAGCGCGTCGAGATCGCGGGTGCGCCGTGGTACGGCCACGGTCCCGGCACGGCGAAGGTCCGGATCCAGGACCTCGAGTTCTTCTTCCACAACAGCTACCTCGCGACCCGGCAGGAGGGCGGCTGGGGCGCGCTCCTCCTGGTGCTCGCGCTGCTGGCCTTCGCCTTCCTCCGGCTGTCGGCGCGCTCGCGGCGCGGCGACCTCGTCGCGGCCGCCGCCCAGGCCGCCATCATCGGCGTCGCCGTGATGGCCGTGACCCTCGGCGAGGTCCTGCTCGACACCCCGATGGCGATCGCGGTCGCCGTCGCGCTCGGCCGTGCGCTGCGCGACGGACCGGAAGGCGCGCCCGATGGCTGAGCCTGTGCACCTCGTGGCGAACAACCCCGACCTCGGCGGCGGCGAACGGATGCTCCTTCGGCACGCGGAGGCGTTGAGCGCGCTCGGGCGGGAGGTCGACGTCGTGACCGCCGAGGGCGAGCTCGCCGCCACGGCGAGGGCGGAGGGCTTCGACGTACGCCTCGTCGGTGCGCCGGCCCGACCGGCCTACATCCGCGCACTGCGGGCCTGGGACCGGGGACGCAGCGGCCTGCTGTGGTGCCACGGCCTCGTGCCGGCCCTCGCGACCGCCGGGCACCGGCGCCGGATCGTCCATCTGCACCAGCAGCCCCAGTCGCACCCCCAGGCCGTCGCGCTGCTCCTCGCCCGACGCCCGGCTCTCAGCGTCGTCGTCCCCTCCGTCGCGATGACCCGCGACGTCCGGGGCTCCCGGGCCCACCTGAACTGGACCGAGGACCTGCCGCTGCTGCCGCGCCCGGACGCCTCGGGGTCGCTTCGCCTCGGCTTCCTGGGCCGTCTGACGACCGAGAAGGGCCTCCACCTGCTCGCCCGCGCCGCCGGCCGGCTGGCCGAAGGCGGACACGAGGTGGAGCTGATCGTGGGCGGCGACGACCGGCACGTGCCGCAGGAGCGCCGCGACGCCGTGCTCCGCGCCCTGGACGACACCTCGGCCCGGGTCACGATGCTCGGCCACGTCGAGCGCGCCGACGTGCTCGCCCATGTCGACCTCGTCGTCTTCCCCAGCGTGGCCGCCGAGCCGTTCGGTCTGGTCATCGCGGAAGCGATGGCCAGCGGCGTGCCGTTCGTGATCTCCGACGCCGGCGCGATGCCCGAGGTGGCCGGGCCCGACCACCCCTGGATCGCGCGCCACGGCGACGTCGACGACCTGGCGAGGGTCCTGGAGGCCGCCCTGTCGACCGACGCCGATGCAGTACGGGCCGTGACCGATCGAGCACGACGGCGTTGGGAGGCCGAGTACTCCCCGCGGGCCGGCCGCGAGCGCGTACGCCGCCTTCTCGAGGAGCTGGACCGATGACCCGCGCACACGTGGCGATCGCCCACGACTACCTCACGCAGCGGGGTGGCGCCGAGCGCGTGGTCCTCACCCTGATGCGCGCCTTCCCGGAGGCCGCGGTGCACACGACGCTCTACGACCCCAAGGGCACCTACCCCGAGTTCGCACAGGCCGACGTGCGGGTCTCGCCCCTCAACCGGGTCAGCGCCTTCCGTCGCGACCACCGGCTGGCGCTCCCGCTCCTCGCCCCTGCGGCGTCCCGGCTGCGGATCGACGCAGACGTCGTCGTGGCATCCAGCAGTGGCTGGGCTCACGGGTTCGAGACCGCGGACCGCACGCGCACGGTGGTCTACTGCCACAACCCCGCGCGCTGGCTCTACCAGACCGACGAGTACCTCGGCGGGCGCGCGTGGCGCTCACCGCTCGGGCCGCCGGTCATGGCGATGCGCCCCTTCCTCAAGCGCTGGGACCGTGAGCGGGCCGACCGCGTCGATGTCTATCTCGCCAACAGCCGCGTCGTGCAGCGCCGGATCCGCGAGACCTATGGTCGCGACGCCGAGCTGCTGCCGCCCCCGCACGGGATGGACGCCTCCGCACCCCGGGAACCGGTTCCCGAGCTGGACGGGTGGGAGCCCGGCTACGCCCTCGTCGTGTCGCGTCTGCTGCCCTACAAGAACGTCGATGCCGTGATCGAGGCAGTCCGCGGGACCGGGCGGCGACTCGTCGTGGTCGGCCGGGGTCCTGAAGAGGCGCGACTTCGCGCAACCCTGCCCGACAACGCCCGCCTCCTCGGCGGGCTCAGCGACGCCCAGCTGCGCGCGGTGTACGGCGACGCCGGCGTTCTCGTCGCTGCCAGCCACGAGGACTTCGGCCTGGCCCCGCTCGAGGCCGCGGCCTTCGGGGTGCCGGCCGTGGCCCTGCGCGGGGGCGGCTTCCTCGAGACGGTCATCGAGGAGGAGACCGGCGTGTTCTTCGACCGCCCCGACCCCGACCTCATTGCCGCTGGACTGGCCAGGGCGGACCAGGTCACGTGGGACCCCGCCCGGCTGCGGGCTCGGTCGGAGGAGTTCGGTGAGGGTCGCTTCATCGAGCGGATCCGCACCGTCGCACTCGAGGAAGGTGGGACGGGGTGACCATGCGACCCGAGGGCAAGCGCCTGCACCCGTGGCTCGTCGGGGTGGTCGACCTGCTGATGATCAGCATCGCCACCGTGCTGGCGCTGCGCTTCCGCCTCACGTTGTCGGTGTTCTCCGCGGCCGGCGACGTGCTCGAGAACACCGCGCTGGCCAGCCTGTTCTTCGTCGCGACGTGGCTGGTCATGCTGGCCTTCTTCGGGGCCTACGAGCGCGACGTCTTCGGGGCCGGCACCGAGGAGTTCAAGCTCGTCGTCAACGCCTCCTTCTTCACCGGTGCGCTCGTCGCGACGATGGCCTTCCTGATGCAGTACCCGCTCTCGCGCGGGTTCTTCGTGCTGTTCTTCACGATCGGCGTCGCCCTGCTCCTCGTCGGGCGGCTGTTCACCCGCCGGGTGATCCAGCGGCTGCGCAACGCAGGCCACTTCACCGAGAAGGTGCTGCTCGTGGGCAGCCCGATCTACATCGCCGAGGTCAGCCAGGTGCTGGCCCGCGAGTCGTGGCTCGGCTACGAGGTCATGGGGTGCCTGGTGCCGGGGGTCCACGCGGAGACGGCGAGCACCACCACGGGCGTGCCGGTCCTCGGGCTCATCGAGGACGTCCGCTCGGTGGTCGACGAGGTCTCCCCCGACATCGTCTTCTTCACCGCCGGGGCGGTGAAGTCGTCCACGCAGCTGCGCCGCCTGGCGTGGGAGCTCGAGGACAACGCCCACGTGCAGATCATCGTGGCCCCCAACGTCACCGACGTCTCCAGCGAGCGGGTCCGGATCCGGCCCGTCGCCGGCCTCCCGCTGATGCACCTGGGTCGGTCGCGCTCGCAGCTGGCCTCCAACGACGCGAAGCGCGCGTTCGACGTCGTGGGCGCCCTGCTGGTGCTGCTGCTCGTGTGGCCCGTCCTGCTCGGGCTGATGATCTGGATCCGGCGCGACGACGGTGGCCCGGCCCTGTTCCGCCAGACCCGCGTGGGCCGCGAGGGCCGCGAGTTCACCTGCCTCAAGCTGCGCTCGATGGCGGTGGACGCCGAGGCACGCCTGGCCGCGATGGAGGCGCGCGACCACGTGCTCTTCAAGAGCACCGACGACCCGCGCATCACCCGGCCCGGCCGCTTCATCCGGCGCTTCTCGCTCGACGAGCTGCCCCAGCTGGTCAACGTGCTCCGCGGCGACATGAGCCTGGTCGGTCCGCGCCCGCCGCTTCCGACCGAGGTCGAGCAGTACGAGGACGACATGCTGCGCCGCCTCAACGTGCTGCCCGGCATGACCGGCCTGTGGCAGGTCTCGGGGCGCTCCGACCTCTCGTGGGAGGACACGGTGCGCCTCGACCTCTACTACGTCGACAACTGGTCGATGGTGCAGGACCTGCTGATCCTGGCGCGCACGGTCACCGCGGTGCTCGCCAGCCGCGGGGCGTACTGACCCCGCACCGGGCGCAGCGGCTCAGCCCTTGAGGGACTTCACGAGCTTGCGGCGGCCCTTGCCGGCGGTGGAGTACTTCTGGCGGGTCTCCTCCTCGGCCCTGTAGCCGCCGTAGCCGCCGTAGCCCCCGTAGCCGCCGTAGGCGATCGCGGTGGCGCCCTTGACCGGGGCCTTGTTGAGCACGACGCCGAGCAGCCGGCTGCCGACCTGGTCGAGGATGCGCCGGCAGTGCTGGCTCTGCTCGATCTGGGTCTTGCCGGCGGCCTGCACGAGCAGCGCGCCGTCGCAGAACGCCGACAGCAGCCCGGCGTCGGTGACCGGCAGCAGCGGCGGCGCGTCGAGGATCACGAGGTGGTCCTGGGCGAGGTCGTCGATGAACTGCTTCATCCGCAGCGAGCCCAGGAGCTCGCTGGGGTTGGGCGGGATGCGACCGGCGGGCAGCAGCCGCAGGTTGGCCAGGCCGGAGTCGACGATCACGTCGCGCACCTCGACGTCGCCGGCGAGCGCCTGGGTCAGGCCCACCGCGCCGTCGATCTCGAACGTGCTGGCGATCATCGGGCGACGCAGGTCGGCGTCGACGAGCAGCACGGGCGTGCCGGCCTGCGCGACCAGGCGCGCGATGTTGGAGGAGACGGTGGACTTGCCCTCACCGGCGAGGGCGGAGGTCACCACGATCTTGCGCGGCTCGTTGTCGACGTCGACGAAGCGCAGGTTGGTGCGGAGCTGGCGGAACGCCTCGGCCGCGCGGCCCAGGTCGCCGCGCACCCCGCGGTGGCCGCGGTCGAGCGCGTCCTCCTTGGGGATGATGCCGAGCACGGAGGCCCCGGTGGCGTCCTCGACGTGCTTGACCGAGCGGACCCGTCGGTCGATGAGGCGGCGTGCGATGAGGAAGGCGTAGGCCAGGCCGAGGCCGCCCGCAGCGCCCTTCATCGCAGCCTTGCGGTAGTCGGGGGTGAAGGGTGCGCCGGGCAGCTGGGCCGGCGAGACCGGCACGATGCGGGTCAGCGGGTCCTGCTTGGGGTTCGCCTCGCCCGTGTCGACCTCCTGGGCGTACTCGACGACGGCGTCGACGACGCTGGTCGCGAGGTCGCGCGCCTCTTCGGGGGTGCTGCCGATGGCGGTGACGGTGAGGGCGTTGACGTCGGCGTTGACCGTGGCGGAGAAGCGGCCGGCGATCTCCGCGGGCGGGACGTCGAGGCCGAGGTCCTCCACGACCTTCTCGGCCACGGGCTCGGAGTTGACGAGGAAGGCGTAGAGCCCCGCCTTCTCCTCCGCCAGCGCCGAGTTGCCCTGCTCCTCGCCGGCGCTGGTCGCGTTGCCGACGACGACGAGGCCCGACGAGGTCGCGGAGTAGAGCACCGGGTCGCGGGTGGTCTTGGCCATCATGAGCAGCGCGCCGAGGACCGTGCAGCCGACCAGCACCCACACGTAGGCGCGGGTCAGCCGCACGAAGTCCGCGAACGTCATGCCCGCGAGTCTAGGGCGTGCGACGCGCGTGCGGCCGCGTTCGACGACACCCGCGGAGGTCGGCTGGCACGATGGTCGACATGACGGAGGAGGCCGGTCAGCGGGACGCCCCGATCGCCGCCCGCGTCCACCTGGCCCACGCCATCGCCCAGAAGCTCGCCGAGGACGCGGGCGTGGACCTGCTCCACCTCAAGGGTCCGGCCGTCCTCCCCGGGCTGCGCGCCGAGGGCCGCCACTCCAGCGACGTCGACGTGCTCGTGCGCCCCAGCCACCTGCCCCGGCTGGTCGCGGCGCTGGAGTCGGTGGGCTGGGAGCAGCGCACCGACTTCGCCACCGGGTCGGCGTTCGCCCACGCCGCCAACTGGTGGCACGACGACTGGGGCTGGATCGACGTCCACACGATGTGGCCCGGGGTCGGCCTCGACCCGGAGGCGGCCTTCGACGTCCTCCAGCGCGACCGCGTGTGGCGCGAGATCGCCCACTGGGGCTGCCCGGTCCCCGACCGCACCGCCCAGCGGCTCGTCCTGGTGCTGCACGCCGCTCGCTCGCGCGGCAGCGGCGACGTCGACCGGGCCTGGACCGCCGCGACGCCCGAGGAGCAGGACGCCGTGCGCGCCCTCGCCGTCGAGCTGGACGCCGTGGTGGCGCTGGCCGCGGGCATCGGCGAGCTCGAGCAGCACCGCGGCGACCCGTCCTACCGGCTCTGGCGGCACTTCTCCCAGGGCGGCAGCCGGCTCGACGAGTGGGTCGCGCGGATGGCGGCCGCACGGACGCTGCGCGCCCGCCTCGACCTCGTCACGTCGGCGCTGCGGGTCAACCGCGACCACCTCCGCATGGAGCTCGGGCGTCCGCCCACCAAGGGAGATTTGCGCGCACGCCAGCGGGTACGCGTACGTCGCGCGGCCGAGGAGGTCGGCAAGCGGGTGAGGCGCGGATGACGCACACCTACCGGATCGCCGACGACGTGGCGTGGGTCAGCCTCGAGGACCTCGACGTCGGTGACCAGCCCACCGCCTACCTCACCCGCGTGCCGAAGGGCCTGCCGATCATGCTCGAGGGCTCGGCGTGCCTGGTGTGGCTCGCGCTGGCCGAGGGCGGGACGCTGGAGGAGGTGACGGCGGCGACCGCGGCGATGGCCGACCTGGCGGTCGAGGACGTCCGCAACGACGTGTCGGCGCTGGTCGACCAGCTCGTGGTCATCCGCGTCGTCGACGAGGAGTGAGCAGCAGCGCGCCGACCAGCGCGCCGAGGGTGTTGGCCACGACGTCCGCGACCGAGCCGACGCGGTCGAGCCAGAGCCCCTGCGCGACCTCGACGGCCGTCGAGCCGAGCAGCGCCAGCAGCGTCGCGACCCACCACGGCCGGCGCGTCAGCACCACCAGGACCGCCCCGAGCGGCACGAACAGCACGACGTTGAGGACGAAGCCGTAGTGGTGCGGCAGCGCCCAGTCGGGCGCGACCGGCCAGTCGTAGCGGAAGAACGTGTAGAGCCCGACGGTCAGCCGGTTCAGCTCCAGGCCCCACGGCCCGGTCAGCAGCACGACCAGACCGACGAGGTAGGCCGCGGCGAGCGCCCACGCCGTACGGCGACCGCGTGACCTCCCCACGGGCCCACCCTAGAGTTGGCCGGGTGAGCGACGACGGGCAGACGCGCGGGCTGGTCGTCGACGCGATGGGCGTCCCGATCGGCATCCCTGCCACCGGTGACGCCGCCGAGCGGCTCGCGCGCCAGTGGAGCCGCGCGCTCACCCACCTGCCGCCGGCCAGCTCGGTCGACCTCGACCAGCTCGCCGGCCTCGACGACCACGCCCACGACTACGCCGTCACCACCCGCGTCACCCTCGCCGCGCTCACCGCGACCGCCGGGCGCCGCGTCAACGTCCACGCCGGCGCCGTGGCCGACCCGGCCGGTCGGGCGCTGGCGGTGGTCGGGCCGTCGGGCGCCGGCAAGACCACGGCGATCCTGCGCCTGGCCCGCGACCTGGGCTACCTCTCCGACGAGACGGTCTCCCTCGACCACCGCCTCGGCGTGCACGCCCACGCCAAGCCGCTGTCGGTCGTCGCCGACCCGGGCTCCCCCCGCACCAAGGACTCTGTCTCCCCCGACGACCTCGGGCTGGTCGTCGCCCCGACGAGCGCGCGGCTGCACCGCATCGTGGTCCTCCAGCGCGGCGACGACGACGCCGGCCTCGTGCCGCTGCCGGCCGCGCGAGCGATCGCCACGATCGTCGCGCAGACCTCCTCGCTGGTGCACCTCGACCACCCGATGCTCCGGCTGGCCTCGGCGATCGAGGAGTGCGGCGGCGTGTGGGCACTGCACTACCGCGAGTTCGACGACTGGGCCGACGACGTCGTCGGGCTCCTCGACCGCGCGCCCCAGCCGGCCGCGCCCTACGTCCACCACCCGCGCGACCGCGCGAGCCTCGTCGACGGCGGCCCCGGCACCTGGTCGCGCACCGGCTGGAAGGACGCGGTCGAGTACGCCGACGAGCTCGTCGTCATGGTCGACGACCAGGTGCGGGTGCTGGCCGGCCTCGGGGTCGGGCTGTGGCTGTCGCTGGACCAGCCGCGCACCGAGGCGGAGCTGGTCGAGGCGTCCCGGGAGCGGTGGGGCGAGCACCCCGACGCGCCCGCGCTGGTCGCCGACGCGCTCGCCGTGCTGGCCGCGCAGGGAGTGGTCCGGGGCCCGGCCTGACGGTGCACCCCTCGCGGGTAACGTGCGCCACATGACAGCCCGCCGCCAGCTCCCCACCGACGAGGCCCGCGACCTGCTCGCCCTGACCCGCGAGGTCGCGACGAAGGAGCTCTCCCCGCGCTCGGCCGAGGCGGAGGCCACCGAGACGTTCCCGCGCGACGTCTTCCGGCTGCTCGGTCGCGCCGGCCTGCTCGGCCTGCCCTACCCCGAGGAGCACGGCGGCGGCGAGCAGCCCTACGAGGTCTACCTCCAGGTGCTCGAGGAGATCGGCGCCGTGTGGTCGTCGGTGGGCGTCGGCGTCTCGGTCCACGCCCTGTCGTGCTTCGGCCTGGCCGAGTTCGGCACGGAGGAGCAGAAGGCGCGCTGGCTGCCCGACATGCTCGGCGGCGAGCTGCTCGGTGCGTACTGCCTCTCCGAGCCCCACGCCGGCTCCGACCCGGCTGCGATGCGCACCACCGCGCGACGCGACGGCGACTCCTACGTCCTCGACGGCGCCAAGGCCTGGACCACCCACGGCGGCCACGCCGACTTCTACAAGGTGATGGCCCGCACGTCCGACGACCGCAACGGCATCTCCTGCTTCCTCGTGCCGGCCGACGCCGAGGGCCTGTCCGCCGACCCGCCGGAGCGCAAGATGGGACTCACCGGCTCCGCCACTGCGACGATGCGCTTCGACGGCGTGCGCGTCGACGCCTCGCGCCGCCTCGGCGAGGAGGGCGACGGCCTGCGGATCGCGCTCGCCGGCCTCGACGCCGGCCGCCTCGGGATCGCCGCCGTCGCGGTCGGCCTGGCCCAGGGCGCCCTCGACTCGGCCGTGGCCTACGCCCGCGAGCGGGAGACCTTCGGCAAGCCGATCATCGACCACCAGGGCCTGGCGTTCGTGCTCGCCGACATGGAGGCCGCGATCGTCTCCGCCCGCGCCACGATGCTCCACGCCGCGCGCCTCAAGGACGCCGGCCTGCCCTTCGGCCGCGAGGCCTCCATCGCCAAGCTCGTCGCCACCGACAACGCGATGAAGGTGACCACCGACGCCGTCCAGGTCCTCGGCGGCTACGGCTACACCCGTGACTTCCCCGTCGAGCGCTACATGCGCGAGGCCAAGGTCATGCAGATCTTCGAGGGCACCAACCAGATCCAGCGGATGGTCATCTCCCGCTCGCTGGCCAAGGACAACGCCGGCGCGATCGGCTGACCTGCCTGACGTCCCCCGAAGTCCCCGGATATCCGGGGAACTTGCCGCTTCGAGGCCGAAGCATCGCGTACGAAGCGGCAGCTTCGACCGCGAAGTCCGGCCGTTCCGCGCCGGTGGACGGGCCCAGCCCCCTGGTCGTACGTCGCGCAGCAACGCCGGCACGGCACGTGTCACCCCTCGGTGGGTGTTCGGGGCGTGCCCGGCGAGCAACCGTGGGGTCATGGCTACCAACAAGCGCATCGCGTTCCTGACCGCCGGCGAGGGCATCGAGGAGGTCGAGCTGACCGAACCCTGGAAGGCCGTGACCGACGCCGGCCACACCGCCGAGCTGCTCTCCCTCGAGGAGGGTGAGGTGCAGCTGTTCCAGCACCTCGACAAGTCCACCACCCAGAAGGTCGACCGGCTCGTGTCCGCCGCGTCGGTCGAGGACTACGACGCCCTGGTCCTGCCGGGCGGCGTGGCCAACCCCGACGCACTCCGCACCGACGAGGGCGCGGTCGCCTTCGTCCGCGACTTCGTCGGCTCGGGCCGCCCCGTCGCGGCGATCTGCCACGCCCCGTGGACCCTCGTCGAGGCCGACGCCGTGCGCGGGCGCCGGGTCACGAGCTGGCCGAGCCTGCAGACCGACGTGCGCAACGCCGGCGGCGACTGGGTCGACGAGGAGGTCGTCGTCGACGGGAACCTCATCACCAGCCGCAACCCCGACGACATCCCCGCCTTCAACCGCGAGCTGCTCTCCGCGCTCGACGGCTGAGCCGGTCCGTCCACGACGGGGACGGGGGTGTGGCGCACGTCACATCCATGCGGCATGCTTCGTGGGAGCGCTCTCACACTCGGGAAGGCCCCACGATGACACGTCCACACCCCCGCACCCGCCGTACGCCGCTGCGCACCGCCGCAGCCGCCCTCCTCCTCGCCGTCGCCGGGCTCGTCCCGGCGGCGCTCGCCGCACCAGCCGGCGCCGCGGCGCCGCACTCGCGGCCGGCTCCCCCTGCTCCTCCCGCCACCGCCCTCGGCGACCACGTCGTCGTCTTCGACCCCTCGATGCCCACCGCGGAGATCGAGCAGCGGGCCGACGCGATCTGGCAGCAGCAGGTCGACGCCGAGATGTCGTCCGGGAGGTGGAGCCTGCTGTTCCGACCGGGCACCTACGGCTCCGCCGACGACCCGTTGCAGATCAAGGTCGGCTACTACACCGAGGTCGCCGGGCTCGGCGCGTCACCCTCCAACACGGTCGTCAACGGCAAGGTCGAGGTCTACAACCGCTGCCTCACCGACGGCCCCACCCAGCCCTACTGCGTCGCCCTCAACAACTTCTGGCGCTCGCTGTCCAACCTCACCATCCAGGTCAACGGCACCGGGCAGGACGGCTGCCGCGCGTCCGCGAACTTCTGGGCGGCCAGCCAGGCCTCGGCCCTGCGCCGCGTCGACGTCCGCGGCGGCAACCTGTCGCTGATGGACTACTGCACCGAGGGGCCCCAGTACGCCAGCGGCGGCTACCTCGCCGACTCCCGCGCGGAGACCGTGGTCAACGGCTCGCAGCAGCAGTGGCTGACCCGCAACTCCCAGGTCGGGTCGTGGTCGAACGGCGTGTGGAACCAGGTCTTCGCCGGCACGGTCGGAGCGCCGTCCGAGGCGAACTTCCCCACGGAGCCCTACACCACGCTCGACCGCACGCCGGTCAGCCGGGAGAAGCCCTACCTCCACGTCGACACCACCGGCCGTTGGCTGGTCCGCGTCCCGGACCCACGCACCGACTCGCAGGGACCTGACTGGACGAGCGGCACCACCGCGGGCCGGGACCTCCCGCTCTCGTCCTTCCACGTCGCCTCCCCCGACCAGCCCGCCCGGGTGCTGGCTGCTGCCCTCTCCCGCGGCCAGAACCTGCTGCTCACCCCCGGTGTGTACGACGTCGACCGCAGCCTGGTGGTCCGCCGCAGCGGCACCGTCGTGCTCGGTCTCGGCCAGGCCACGCTCACCTCGGTGCGCGGCGCCACGCCCGTCGTCGTGGACGGCCACGCCTCCGACGTCGTCGTCGCCGGGGTGACCGTCGACGCCGGCGTGCAGGAGTCGCGCGCGCTGATGCACATCGAGGCGCAGCGCGGTCACGGCCGCCGCGGGACCACGCCCAGCACCACGCTCAACGACGTCTACTTCCGCGTCGGCGGACCCCACGTCGGACGCACCCGCGCGGCGCTGGTGATCGACGCGGACGACGTGCTCGTCGACCACACGTGGGTCTGGCGCGCCGACCACGGCGTCGAGGGCTTCACCGCCGGGGTCAGCGGTGACACCGACCGCTGGCGCACCAACACCGCGCCCGTCGGGGTGGTCGTCAACGGCGACCGCGTGCACGCCACCGGCCTGTTCGTCGAGCACTTCCAGCAGCACAGCACGATCTGGAACGGCGAGGACGGCCACGTCGTGCTCTACCAGAACGAGCTGCCCTACGACCCGCCGAGCCAGGCCGACTGGACCCGGCCCGACGGCACGCTCGGCTGGGCCGGCTACGAGGTCGGCGACCGCGTGCAGCGTCACCAGCTCTACGGCGGCGGCGTCTACGTCTTCAACCGCAACGACCCCTCCATCACGACGGCGCGCGGCTTCAAGGTGCCGGACCGGGCGGGTGTACGCCTGCACCACGTGATGACGGTCAACCTCGAGGCGGGCAGCATCGAGCACGTCGTCAACGACACCGGCGCCCGCGTCGACAGCAGCGCACCGGGCGTGCCGAGCTACCTCGCCGACTACCCGGCGTCGTAGGGCTCAGCCGACCAGCCAGCGGCCCAGGAGCGTCCCGTCCTGCTCCAGCAGCAGGGCGGGGCGCACGGCCACGTCCACGTCGGGTCCACCGGCGATGCGCGGGCCGTCGCCGGCCACCAGCCGGGGCGAGATCGTCCAGCACAGCTCGTCGACCACGCCGGCGGCGAGCAGGTCGCCGAACAGCGACGGCCCGCCCTCGCACAGCTGGTCCTTCCAGCCGCGGCTCAGCAGCTCGGCCTTGAGCGCGACGAGGTCGATCTCGTCCTCGCCCAGCACCAGCACCTGCTCGTGGCCGAGCAGCTCCCTGGCCTCCTCGAGCCCCTCGGCCGACGAGACGGTGGCGACCAGCACCCGGCCGCGCGGCGCCTCGCGGAGCGTCGGCGGGACGTCGGCGCGCCGGCTGACCACGACGACGGGGATCTTCGGGACGTCGTACTCCTCGTCGCGGATCGTGCCCGCGCCCACGACGAGGCAGTCGGCGTGCTTGCGCAGGGTGTCGAACACGCGCTTGTCGGCGTCGTCGTTGATGCTCGTGCTCAGCCCGTCGGCGCCGGTGGCGGAACCGTCGACGGTGCTCACGAAGTTCACCCGCATCCACGGCTCGCCGCGCGGCGCGTAGGCCTGCTGCAGCTGCTCGTCGGTCAGGTCGGCCAGGCGCTGCAGCTCGAAGGTCTCGCTCACCGTTCCATCCTCCCCTCTACCCTCGGCAGCGTGATCACCCTTGCGGACCTGGCCGCCCTGCACCACGCCCACGGGGACGCCTGGGGCAGCCCGGTCGCGCCCGTCGTGCTCGACGGCCCGCGCGGCCCCGTCACCATCGGCGACGGCCCGGTGACGCTGATGGGGTGCGTCAACCTCTCGCGCGACTCCACCTACCGCGAGAGCGTCGCCACCAGCCCGACCGACGCCGTCCGGATGGGCCGCATCCAGGCCGCGCAGGGGGCGGCGGTCATCGACCTCGGCGCCGAGTCGAGCAACGCCACCGCCGCCCGCGTCGGCGTCGACGACCAGCTGGCCCGGCTGCTGCCCGCCGTCGAGGGCCTGGCCGCCGAGGCGGTCGTCTCGGTCGAGACCTACGAGCCCGCCGTCGTGCGCGCCTGCCTCGAGGCCGGCGCCCGGGTCCTCAACATGACCGGCCGCGAGCACGAGGATGAGATGCTCGCCCTCGCCGCGGAGTACGACGCCGCGGTCGTGCTCTGCTTCGGCGAGACCGCCAACGTCCGCGAGATCTCCGACGTCCCGCCCGACGCCGATCCGATCCCGGTCCTGCTCGACCACTTCGCGCCGCGCATCGCCCACGCCCGCTCGCTCGGTGTCGACAAGGTCGTCATCGACCCCGGCATGGGCTTCTTCTACGGCAACCTGGTCGACCCGATGACCCGCGCCCGTCACCAGACGAAGGTGCTCGCCCAGGGCTTCCGGCTGCGCCCGCTCGGCGTGCCGACGTGCAACGCCGTGCCCCACAGCTTCGACGTCTTCGGCGACGAGTTCCGCAAGGCCGAGGGCTTCTACGCCGTCTTCGCGACCCTCGGCGGCACCCACCTGGTGCGCACCCACGAGGTCGCCCACCTCCGCGTGGTCCTGCGCGGCATGAGCGAGCTCGGCGTCGGCTGATCGGGGTCCGGGCAGACCCTGCGTCGGCCGGGCGCGGCGATCACCCGAGCTCGCGGTCAGCCGAGGAAGGCGCGGATCCCGGAGACCAGCGCGCGGGCGTAGCGGGCTCGACCGCGCGGTGACGTCATCACTCGCGCCTCGGCGGCGCTGCGCATGTTGCCGAGTTCGACCATCGCGGTCGGGACGTCGGAGAGGTTGAGGGTGCCGAGGTCGGAGCGGACGTCGAGCCCGTCGCCGCCGGCGACGTAGTTCGCGACCGGGAACCGCTTTGCGAGCAACCCAGCCTTCAGCGACCCCGCCAGCCGCAGCGAGGGCGCCGCGATGTCGTCGGTCCACGGCGCCCGGTCGGGCGGGACGATGACGTGGAACCCGCGCGCCCCGGCGGCGTACGAGCCGTCGGCGTGCACCGACACCTTGAGGTCGGCGCCGATCGCGTTGCCGGCCCGCCCACGCACGTCGACGCACGGCCCCCAGCGGTCCTCGCGGTTGCTGTGCCGGGTCATCCGCACGGTCGCGCCGAGCGCGCGCAACCGCTTCGCGACCAGCCGCGAGACCTGCCAGGCGAACGTGGCCTCGGGGTAGCCCCCGTCGGTGGCGGTGCCGGTGGTGTTGCAGGGCTTGGTGAAGCCCCCCGCCGGCACCGGGCGGCCGATCTCCTCGGGGAAGTGGTGGTTGCCGAGCTGGTGGCCGGGGTCGATGACCACGACCCGTCCGGCGAGCGGATCGGTGGACTTGTCGACCGCCGTTGACGCTGGACGCACGCTATTGCGTGCGTCGAGCGGAGATATCTCCGCTCGAGTCGCGCCGGCGACGCCGCCGCCGACCCCCGCGAGCGCGAGCGCGAGGACGAGGGGGACGAGCAGCCGGCGGAGCATCAGCCGCCGAAGCCCTGGGGGTTCTGCGACTGCCAGCGCCAGGTGTCGGCGGCCATGTCGTCGATCGTGCGCTGGGTGCTCCAGCCGAGCTCGGCGTTGGCCTTGGAGGGGTCGGCGTAGGACGTCGCGACGTCGCCGGGGCGGCGGTCGACGACCTCGTAGGGCAGCTCGCGGCCCACCGCGCGCTCGAAGGCGTGGAGCAGCTCGAGGACGCTGGTGCCGTGGCCGGAGCCGAGGTTCCAGGTGCTGACCGGCTCGTCGGTGACGGTCAGCTTCTCGAGCGCGGCGACGTGGCCGGCAGCGAGGTCCTCGACGTGGATGTAGTCGCGCACGCCGGTGCCGTCGACGGTGTCGTAGTCGTCGCCGAAGACCGACAGCTTGTCGCGCTTGCCGACCGCGACCTGGGCGATGAACGGCATCAGGTTGTTGGGGATGCCCGAGGGGTCCTCGCCGATCGTGCCGGAGGCGTGGGCGCCGACCGGGTTGAAGTAGCGCAGCAGCGCGATGCGCATGTGGGGCGCGGCGACGGCGACGTCGCGCAGGATCTGCTCCTGCATGACCTTGGTCCAGCCGTAGGGGTTGGTGGCGAAGGTGCGCTGGTCCTCGGTGGCGCCGGCCTGGTCGGTGCCGTAGACGGTGGCGCTGGAGGAGAAGACCAGCCTGTCGACGTCGTGGCGCTGCATCGCGCGCACCAGCGAGAAGGTCGAGCCGAGGTTGTTCTCGTAGTAGTCCAGCGGCTTCGCGACGCTCTCGCCGACGGCCTTGTAGCCGGCGAAGTGGATGACGGCGTCGAACGCCTCGGCGGCGAAGAGGTGCTCGGTCTTGTCGTAGTCGCACAGGTCGAACGAGTGCAACGTGAGCGCGGTCCCGGTCAGCGCCTCCATGCGGCCGAGCACCGTCGGGTGCGCGTTGCTGAAGTTGTCGACGATGACGACGTCGTGGCCGGCGGCGACGAGCTGGATGACGGTGTGCGAGCCGATGTAGCCGGCACCGCCGCTGACGAGGATCTTCATGACGTCACCCTAACGATTCCCGCGGCTGACAGACTGTGACCATGCCCAGCGCTCTGATCACCGGAATCACCGGCCAGGACGGCCTCTACCTCGCCGAGCTGCTGCTCGAGAAGGGGTACGACGTGCACGGGCTGATCCGCGGCCAGAACAACCCCCGCCGCGAGCTCGTGCAGAAGGTCGTCCCCGACGTCACCCTCCACAACGGCGACCTCACCGACCTGTCGAGCCTGATGCGCGCGATGCGCGACTCCGAGCCCGACGAGGTCTACAACCTCGGCGCGATCTCGTTCGTGGCGTACTCGTGGGAGAACGCCTTCGTCACCAGCGACGTGACCGGCATGGGCGTGCTCAACATGCTCGAGGCCGTGCGCCTGCACGCCGGCGACGACCCGGGGAGCATCCGGTTCTACCAGGCGTCGAGCTCGGAGATGTTCGGCAAGGTGCAGGAGGTGCCCCAGTCGGAGAGCACCCTGCTGTGGCCGCGCTCGCCCTACGGCGTGAGCAAGGTCTACGGCCACTACATGACCATCAACTACCGCGAGTCCTACGGCATGCACGCCTCGTCGGGGATCCTGTTCAACCACGAGTCGCCGCGCCGCGGGCCGGAGTTCGTGACCCGCAAGATCAGCCAGGCCGTCGCCCGGATCAGCCTGGGCCTGCAGGACGACATCACCCTCGGCAACCTCGACGCCCGCCGCGACTGGGGCTACGCCGGGGACTACGTCGAGGCGATGTGGCGGATGCTCCAGCAGGACTCCGCCGACGACTACGTCATCGCCACCGGCGAGACGTGGTCGATCCGCGACTACCTCGACCTGGCGTTCCAGCACATCGGCATCGACGACTGGGCCCACCTGGTCAAGCAGGATCCGCGCTTCATGCGGCCCGCCGAGGTCGAGCTGCTCATCGGCGACGCCACCAAGGCGAAGGAGAAGCTCGGCTGGACGCCCACCGTGTCGTTCGCCGAGCTCGTGGCGATGATGGTCGACAGCGACATCGCCGCCGCCAAGGCCGGCTGGTGACCGCGAGGGCCTTCATCACGGGGATCGGCGGCCAGGACGGCACCTACCTCGCCGAGCGCCTGCTCGCCGACGGGCTCGAGGTGCACGCGCTGGTGCTCGCCGCCGACGGCCATCCCGCCCACTGCCCGGAGGCCGTCGTGCTGCACCGCGGCGACCTCGCCGACGTCGACGGCACCCGGCGGCTGCTCCTCGAGGTCGCGCCGAGCGAGGTCTACAACCTCGCGGCGATCAGCTCGGTGGCCCAGTCGTGGGACGAGCCCGACCTCACCGCGCGGGTCAACGGGCAGGCGGCGGTGGCGCTGATGGAGTCGGCGCGCCAGGTCGGCGGCGTCCGCTTCGTGCAGGCCTCCAGCGCCGAGATCTTCGGCGAGCCGGCCGAGTCGCCGCAGACCGAGGCGACCGCCGTACGTCCGGTCAACCCCTACGGCGCGGCCAAGGCCTACGCCCACCTCACCGCCGGCGTGCTCCGCCAGCGCGACGAGCACGTGTCGAGCGTCGTGCTCTACAACCACGAGTCGCCCCGCCGGCCCGCGCGCTTCGTGACCCGCAAGATCACCTCGACGGTCGCCGCCATCGCGCGCGGCGACGCCGACCGCCTCGCGCTCGGCAACCTCGAGGCACGCCGCGACTGGGGCTGGGCGCCCGACTACGTCGACGCGATGGTGCGCGCCGCACGAGCGGAGGTGCCCGGCGACTACGTCGTGGCGACCGGCGTCGCGCACTCGGTGCGCGAGCTCGTCGCCGCCGCCTTCAGCGCCGCCGGGATCGACGACTGGGAGCCGCTGGTCCACCAGGACCCCGCGTTCTTCCGTCCCGCCGACCCCACCGAGCTCGTCGGCGACGCCACCCGCGCCCGCGAGGTGCTCGGCTGGGAGCCCACCGTCGGGTTCGAGGAGATCGTGCGCCGCATGGTCGAGGCCGACCTCACGCTCCCCGCTGGTTGAGGTGCGAGGTGCCTCAGCCGTGCTGCAGCAGCCCGAGGAGGTACTCCCCGTAGCCGGACTTGCGGAGCGGCTCGGCGCGGGCGACGAGCTCGTCGTCGGAGAGGAAGCCCATCCGCCAGGCGACCTCCTCCGGCGCACCGACCTTGAATCCCTGGCGGCCCTCGATGGTGCGCACGAAGTTGGAGGCGTCGTTGAGGGAGTCGAACGTGCCGGTGTCGAGCCAGGCGGTGCCGCGGGGCAGGACCTCGACGTGCAGCCGGCCCTCCTCGAGGTAGCGCCGGTTGAGGTCGGTGATCTCGAGCTCGCCGCGCGCCGACGGCTCCAGCTCGGCGGCGTACTGCACGACGTCGTTGTCGTAGAAGTAGAGACCCGGCACGGCGTAGTCGCTCTTGGGGTTCTCCGGCTTCTCCTCCAGCGACAGGGCCCGGCCCTGGTCGTCGAACTCGACCACGCCGTACGCCCGGGGGTCGGCGACGTGGTAGCCGAAGACGGCCGCACCGTCGAGCTCGGAGAAGCGCAGCAGCTGGCTGCCGAGGCCGGAGCCGTAGAAGATGTTGTCGCCCAGGACGAGGGCGGACCGCTGGTCGCCGATGTGGTCGGCACCGATGATGAACGCCTGCGCGAGCCCGTCGGGCGAGGGCTGCGTGGCGAAGGTCAGGTTGATCCCGAACTGCGAGCCGTCACCGAGCAGCCGGTGGAAGGCCTCGGCCTCGTGGGGCGTGGTGATGATGAGGACGTCGCGGATGCCGGCGAGCATCAGCGTCGAGAGCGGGTAGTAGATCATCGGCTTGTCGTAGACCGGGACCAGCTGCTTGCTGATGCCCTGGGTGATCGGGTGCAGCCGGGAGCCGGTGCCACCGGCCAGGATGATTCCGCGCATGGCCTCACCCTAGAGGTCCGGTTCCGCAGGTGCTGCTCCACACCGTTTGGCACCATGTGCGCATGCCGTCCTCCCGTCGCCGTACGCCGCGACGGCTGGTCCGGCCGGCCACCGTCATCGGCGGCCTGCTGCTCCTGCTCGTGGTCCTGGCCCTCCTCGCGATCCCGTTCCGCACGGCGCCCGCCAGCGCCGAGCACGCCCGGACCGACCTCGAGGCGGCCCGTGACGCGCTCTCGGCGGGCGACCTCGACGCCGCCCGCACCAGCATCGCCGGGGCGCGGGCCCACACCGACGACCTGCAGGGCGCGATCCAGGGCATCGGCGGCGACGTCTGGAGCCTGGTCCCGGTCGTGGGCGCACCGGTGTCCGACGTGCGGCACCTCGGCAACGCGCTCGACCGGCTGACCTCCACGGCCGAGCTGGCCGTGGAGGCGTGGCCGACGGTCAACGGCAAGGACGCGACGCTGCTGCGCGGGGGGTCGGTCGACGTCGACGCCCTGCGGGTGCTGGTCGACGCGGTGTCGACCGCGAGCGCGAACCTCGACGCCGCCCAGGTCGAGCTGGGCGCGGTGCACGACTCCGCGCTCGGCGTCGGCACCCGCCTCGCCGACGCCCGCGACCAGGCGGAGGAGGTCGTCACCCCGCTGGCCTCGACCGCCCGCGCCACGAAGCCGCTGACCGACGCGCTGCCCGACCTGTTCGGCGCGGGCGAGCCCCGGTCGTACCTGCTGGCCCTGCTCAACCCCAGCGAGCAGCGCTTCTCCGGCGGCGCCCCGCTGACCCTCGCCCCGCTCACCGTCTCCGACGGGCGGCTCACCGTCGGCGAGGCCCGTGACACCACCGACCGCGACCTCTACAAGGTCGGGCGCTGGCCGCGCGTCGACGGCAACCCGTTCCACACCGGCAAGCTGCGTATCTCCACCTCCACCTACGCCCCCGACTGGTCGGTCTCCGGCGAGGAGCTGCTGCGCGGCTGGGAGCGCCGCGGCGGTGCTCCGCAGGACGGCCTGGTGGCGGTCGACGTGGTCGCGCTGGCCGACCTGCTGCGCATCACGGGCCCGGTCGACGTCCCGGTCTACGGCACCATCGACTCCTCCAACTTCGTCCAGAAGCTGGTCGGCGACTACGACGCCTACCCCTCCAACGCCGCACGGCACGACCTCAACCTCGCCCTCGTCCCGGTGTTCTCCGACCGCCTGTTCTCCCCCGGCCAGGGCCGCCAGAAGATCGAGTCGATCCGCGACTCCGCGCGCGGACGCCACTTCGCGCTGTGGATGCGCGACCCCGACGTGCAGGCCGCGATCACCGACGTCGGTCTCTCCGGGGAGCTCTCCGACACCGACCACGACTACCTCGCGGTGTTCAACCAGAACACCAACGCCAGCAAGTCCGACTACTGGCAGCGGCGCTCGGTCACCAGCGACGTGCGGCTGCGCGAGGACGGGTCGGCGAAGGTGCGGATGACCGTCACCGTGCACAACGACTCGCCGCCCTACATCGCGCCGTTCGGCGACCCCCGCGGCGGCACCAGCCTCACCCGCTGGAACGGCATGACCCTCGGGGTGTTCCTGCCCGAGGGCGTCGAGGTCGGCTCGGCCACGGTCGCCGGCAAGGCGGTGGGCACCGACGTCTTCGACTACTACGGCCGCCCCTACAAGCTGCTGCGCCTGACCCTGCCGCCCACCGAGACCCGCACGGTGGAGCTGGAGTACGTCGTCCCCGAGGCGGCGACGGCGCCCGGCGACGGCACGCTGGCCTACCGGCTCGACGCGACGCCGCAGGGGATGGTCGTGCCCCAATCGGTCTCGGTGACCGTGCACTGGCCCGCCGGCTACGACGTCTCGGACCTGCCCGAGGGCTGGACCCGGAGCGCCGCGGGCACCGCCACGTGGGCCGACCCGGGCCTGGTCACCCAGCCGAGCTTCACCGTGGTGGGATCGTCCGGCGCCCGCCCGGCACCCTAGACTCCGGCGCATGGAACGCCTTCTCGTGACCGGGGGCGCGGGGTTCATCGGGTCGAACTTCGTGCACCACATCGTCGCCCACACCGACCTGCGGGTCACCGTCCTCGACAAGCTGACCTACGCCTCCTCGCAGGAGTCGCTGGCCGGGCTGCCGGAGGACCGGGTGCAGCTCGTGGTCGGCGACATCGCCGACGAGGACGTCGTCGACCCGCTGGTCGCGGCCCACGACGCGGTCGTCCACTACGCGGCGGAGTCGCACAACGACAACTCGTTGAACGACCCCAGCCCGTTCATCCGGACCAACATCCTCGGCACCTACACGATCCTCGAGGCGGTCCGCAAGCACGACAAGCGCCTGCACCACGTCTCCACCGACGAGGTCTACGGCGACCTCGAGCTCGACGACCCGAAGCGCTTCACCGAGGACACCCCCTACAACCCGTCCTCCCCCTACTCCGCCTCCAAGGCCGGCTCGGACCACCTCGTGCGCGCGTGGGTGCGCAGCTTCGGCCTGCGCGCCACCGTGTCGAACTGCTCGAACAACTACGGCCCCTGGCAGCACGTCGAGAAGTTCATCCCGCGCCAGATCACCAACGTCATCGACGGCGTGCGGCCCAAGCTCTACGGCTCCGGCGAGAACGTCCGCGACTGGATCCACGCCGAGGACCACTCCTCGGCCGTCCTGGCGATCCTCGAGCGCGGCCGCATCGGCGAGACCTACCTCATCGGCGCCGACGGGGAGAAGAACAACCTCGAGGTCGTCCGCCTGATCCTGACCCTCATGGGCCAGCCCGAGGACGCCTTCGACCACGTCAACGACCGCGCCGGCCACGACCTCCGCTACGCGATCGAGTCGGGCAAGCTGCGCCAGGAGCTCGGCTGGCAGCCGCAGTTCCAGGACTTCGAGGCAGGGCTCGCCGACACCATCGCGTGGTACCGCGAGCACGAGGACTGGTGGCGCCCCCACAAGGACGCGACCGAGGCGAAGTACGCGCAGAAGGGCCAGTGAGCCGCCGCCGCTGGTCGAGGAGGGACCCCGTCCCCTCACGAGACAGAGGACCCCGATGACCGACCTCTCCGTCGAGACCACGCCCATCCCGGGCCTCCTCGTGGTGCGCATGCCCGTGCACGGCGACGCCCGCGGCTGGTTCAAGGAGAACTGGCAGCGCGAGAAGATGGTGGCGCTGGGCCTGCCCGACTTCGGGCCGGTGCAGAACAACATCTCCTTCAACGCCTCGCGCGGCGCCACCCGCGGCATCCACACCGAGCCGTGGGACAAGTTCGTCTCCTTGGCGACCGGCCGGATCTTCGGCGCGTGGGTCGACATGCGCGAGGGCGAGAGCTTCGGCACGACGTTCCACCTCGAGGCCGACCCGTCGGTCGCGATCTTCGTGCCCCGCGGGGTGGGCAACTCCTACCAGGCGCTCGAGGACGGCACGGCCTACACCTACCTGGTCAACGACCACTGGCGTCCCGGGGTGGCCTACCCCGCCCTCCACCTCGGCGACGAGACCGCCGCGATCCCGTGGCCGATCCCGCTCGAGGAGGCCGAGCTCTCCGAGAAGGACCGCGCCAACCCGCGCCTGGGAGACGTGGTGCCGATGCCGCCCAGGCGCACCCTGGTGCTGGGCGCCGGCGGCCAGCTGGGGCGCGCCCTGTCGGCCGCGCTCCCCTCGGCGCACGCCGTCACCCGCGCCGAGCTCGACCTCACCGACGCCGAGGCCGTCGCCGCCTGGCCGTGGCACGAGTACGGCACGGTGCTCAACGCCGCGGCCTACACCGCGGTCGACGCCGCCGAGACGCCCGAGGGCCGCGTCGCCGCCTGGGCCGCCAACGCGACCGGGCCGGCCACCCTGGCACGGCTCTCGCGCGAGCACGGCTTCACGCTCGTGCACTTCTCCTCCGAGTACGTCTTCGACGGCACCGCCCCTGTCGACCCGGGCCACGTCGAGGACGAGCCGCTCTCGCCGCTCGGGGTCTACGCCCAGACCAAGGCGGCCGGCGACGTCGCGGTCGGCCTCGCGCCGCGGCACTACGTGCTGCGCACGTCGTGGGTGATCGGCGACGGCAAGAACTTCGTCCGCACGATGCAGGAGCTCGCCGGCAAGGGCGTCTCACCCAGCGTCGTCGACGACCAGGTGGGTCGGCTCACCTTCACCGACGAGCTGGTCCGCGCCACGCGCCACCTGCTCGACTCCACGGCCCCCTACGGGACCTACCACGTCTCCAACGGCGGCCCCGCGATGTCGTGGCGCGAGGTGGCGCAGGCGGTCTTCGAGCGCTCGGGCCGCAGCCGCGACGACGTGTCCGGGACGACGACGCAGGAGTACGCCGACGGCGTGCTCGCGCAGGGCCGGCCGTTCGCGCCGCGGCCGCTGGGCTCGGCGATGTCGCTGGAGAAGATCCGCGCCACCGGCTTCGAGCCCGAGGACGCCCTGGTCGCGCTCGACCGCTACCTCGCCTGACCCGCGGGGCTCACCTCCGGTAGGAGGTGACCTCCTTCAGCGCGGGACGCACGTCGGCGAGGTACACGAGCGCGGCAATCGTGAAGGCGAGGTGGATGATGCCGAGCGGCGACGAGCTGATCAGGATCAGCTGAGCGGCGAAGCCGAGGCCGGTGATGGCGCACCACGCCGGCTTGGTGAGCTTGCCGGCGGCGTCGTAGGCCTCGGCCCGGTAGGTCAGCGCGTTGACGAACGCGAAGCCCTTGATCGCGAGGAGCACGACGAGCACCACCAGCATCGTGGTGCTCTGGACGGCGTAGAAGGACACGCCCCCAGCGTAGTCGCCGGCGCCACCCCCGGCCGGGGACGCACGAGGGCCCCGTCCGGATGGACGGGGCCCTCGGCCGACGACAGGCGTCAGAACAGCGTCAGCTGCTCGTCGTCCCTTCAGTCACCGACCTTCTCGGCGGCGTCGACGACGGCCTGCACCGCGTGGGCCGCGGTCTTCTGGGCGGAGGTGGCGGTGGCCTTGGCGCTGGCCTGCGCGACCTCGGTCTGACGGGTCGGCGCCGTGCGGGCCGGCGCCTTCCTGGCCGGGGCCTTCTTGGCGGTCTTCGCCGCGGTGGTCTTCGTGGCGGTGGTCTTCGTGGCGGTGGTCTTCGTGGCGGTGGACTTCGTGGCGGCGGACTTCGTGGCGGCGGCCGACTTCTTGGCGGTGGACTTCGTGGCGGCGGCCGACTTCTTGGCGGCGGTCTTCGTGGCCGGCGACTTCCTGGCCGCGCCGGTGCGGGCGGTGGCGACCTTCCTGGTCGCGGTCGTCTCGGCCTCGGCGGCCTTCTCGGCCTGGGTCGCGGTGGTCTTCGCCTTGGCGACGGTGGTCCTCGCGGACTTCACCGTGGCCTGCGTCGACTCCTGGCGACGGATGCGACCCACGAGGGTCTCGCCGCGCTTGACCAGCTCGGCGTACGCGGCGTTGGCAGCGGCGACGTTCTCGTCGACCAGCGAGGAGACCCTGGCGGGGTAGGCGCGCGCCTCGGCCTGCAGCTCGGCGACGCGGGCCTCGACGGCGGCGCGACGGGACTGGGCGTCCTTGGCGAGGGCGTCGACGCGGGCGCTCACGACGGTGACGGCCTGCTCGCGCAGGGCCTTCGGGTCGGCGGCGGTGCGCTGGACGTCGGACACGCGGGCGGTCACGTCCTTCTGCACGGCGGCGACGCGCTTCTGCACGTCGGCGACGGCCTCACGGACGGCGCCCACGGCGAGGTCGGTGACACCGACCCCGGCGAGGACGGGCTTGAGGGCCTCGGACTTGATGGTGTCGAGCGTGGCGGTGGCCATGTCGGGTCTCCTAGGTGATGGCGGGTGGTGGCGGGGTGGTGGCGGGGTGGTCTCAGAGCTCGTCGGGACCCGGTTGGTCCCGGTCGTTGAGGGCGAGGAAGGAGGCGTACACGTCGAGCAGCGACTGCTTCTGCCGCTCGGTGAGCCCCGCGTCGGCGAGCACGGCGAGCTCGACGGAGCCCGCCTGCCCCGGGTCGGGGTGCACGATGCCGGCGCGCACGTAGAGCTGCTCCGCGGACACCCGCAGCGCCTTGGCCAGCTGTTGCAGCACCTCGGCCGAGGGCCTGCGCAGGCCGCGCTCGATCTGGCTGAGGTAGGGGTTGCTCACGCCGACCTGGTCGGCCAGCTGGCGCAGCGACAGGCTCGCCCCGAGGCGCTGCTCCTTGAGGTAGTCGCCGAGGGAACCGAGCGACCCGGCCACGGCCTTCGTCGTCGATCCCATGGCGCCCTGCTTGGCGCCCTTCTCCTTCGCCATGCCTCCAGTGTGCTAACAAGAGTTAGCAAACTCAAGTCGTGGGCGGGTGACTGCGCTCACAAGTCCAAGAGAACCGTGCCTTCCGCCTGCTAGCTAGAAGGCAGCACGGATCTCGCCGACCGGGCGACCGCCGCCCAGCAGCGTGTGCCGGCCGGTCGCCTCGACGGCCTCGGCGTCCACGCCGTCCTCCTCCAGCAGGCCCGAGCGGCGCAGCGCCTCGGCCATCAGCACCGGGCGGACGCGAGGCGCCCCGTCGTCGGTCTTCAGCGCCCACGCGCGCCCGTCGGGGAGCGCCACGGCGTAGCAGGACTCCGCCCCGGCCTTGCCGATGAGGCCCGGCACCGCGCGGTGCAGCGCCAGCTCGTCGCGCGTGGTGCCGCTGACGAGCTCGGGGTGGCGGCGGATCGCCTCGGCCACGCGGCGCTCTGGTCCGCCGCCGGCCGAGGCGAGCGTGGCAAAGGCGCGCGCGAGGCCGACCAGCGAGGTGGACAGCAGCGGGGCACCGCACCCGTCGATCGCGACGGTGTCGACGGGCTCGCCGGTGAGGCGCGAGAAGGTGGCGAGCACGGCCTGCTGCAGGGGGTGCTGGGGATCGAGGTAGGTCGCGGTGTCCCAGCCGTTGACCACGCAGGTCGCGAGCATGGCGGCGTGCTTGCCCGAGCAGTTCATCAGCACCGGCGCCCGCGTGCCGCCGGCCCGGAGGACGTCCTCGCGGGCCCCGTCGTCGAGCGGGTAGTCGGCAGGGGTCTGCAGCGCGGACTCGTCCAGCCCCGCGCCGGCCAGGATCCGGCGTACACCCTCGACGTGGAACGGCTCGCCCGAGTGGGACGCGCAGGCCAGGGCCAGCAGGTCGTCCGGGAGGTCGAGCCCGTGCTCCACCATCGCGAGCGCCTGGACCGGCTTGTTGCTCGAGCGCGGCAGGACCGGCACGTCGACCGCGCCGACGGACCAGTCGACCGACCCGTCGGCGCCCAGCGCGACCAGGGAGCCGTAGTGGTGGCCCTCGACGAATCCGGAGCGGACGATCTCCGCCACGATCGGACGTGCGGCGGCGGACGTGTCTGCAGCAGGCATGCGGGCAGGCTACCGAGCGCCGGTCTGAGAGGATGCGCGGGTGATCCAGCACTGCCCGACGCCGACCGAGCTCGACGACCTGGAGCTCCTCGTCTCCGGCGCGTACGCCCCCCTGACCCGCTTCAACGAGCCCGGCAGCCCGGTCACCCTGGAGCTGCCGGAGGCGGCAGGCCCCGACCCGGTGGAGCTGGTCGACCCCGAGGGGCTGCCCCTCGCGCGCGTCGCCCCCGACGGCTCGCTCGAGCCGCTGACCCACGCGCAGTACGGCCCCTTCCGCCGCTTGCACCTCACGCCCGCCCAGGTGCGCGAGCAGCACGCCGGCGCCACGTTCGTCCCGGTCGCCGACGCCCTCACCCAGCGCGAGCTCGACGGGCTGCGCGGCCTGGGCCGGGTCGTGCTGGTCGCGCTGACCGGCACCGGCACGGCGTCGCTGTCCCCCGTCGCGCTCGTGCGCGCCACCCTCGCCGCCGCCGCCGAGCTGGGCGACGCGACGGTGGTCGCGGTCCCGCTGCCCTCCCACGGCGACGCGGCCGCCGACCACGAGCTGGGCGCCCGGGTCGTGGCGACCTACGCCGGCCCCGACCCGGTCCACGCCCTGCCCGACGGTGGGCCGGACGCCGACCACCCCGACGAGCCGTCGTACCCCGCCGCGATCGCGGACGTCGTGGCGGAGGACCGTCCCGCTCCCGAGGAGCAGGGGCTGGTGCTGTTCTTCACCGGCCTGTCGGGCAGCGGCAAGTCGACCCTGGCCCGCGCCCTGATGGACCTCCTGCTCGAGCAGGGCGGGCGCTCGGTGACCAGCCTCGACGGCGACGTCGTGCGCCGGCACCTGTCGGCCGGGCTGACGTTCTCCAAGGCCGACCGCGAGACCAACATCCGCCGCATCGGCTGGGTGGCCGCCGAGATCGCCCGACACGGTGGCGTCGCGGTCTGCTCCCCCATCGCGCCCTTCGCCGAGACGCGCGAGCAGGTGCGGCAGATGGTCGAGGACGCGGGCGGCGCCTTCTTCCTCGTGCACGTCGCGACCCCGCTCGAGGAGTGCGAACGCCGCGACCGCAAGGGCCTCTACGCCAAGGCGCGCGCCGGCGAGATCCCCGAGTTCACCGGCATCTCCTCCCCCTACGAGGAGCCGGTCGACCCGGCGGTGCGCGTGGACACCACGGGCCGCACGATCGAGGACGCCCTCGACGACGTCCTCGTGGCGCTCGACGACGCGGGCTACCTCCACCTCGCGCAGGCGGGCCGCGCGGACGCATGAGCGCCCCGCTGCGGGTGCTCTTCGTGTGCACCGCCAACATCTGCCGCTCGCCCACCATGGAGCTCCTCGCCCGTGACCTCGTCGGCGGCGCCGCCGTCGAGGTGGCGAGCGCCGGCACCCACGCGCGCGACGGCCAGCCGATGAACCCCGAGATGGTCGAGACCCTGCCCACCGGCCCGGCGGCGTACGTCGACTCGTTCCGCAGCCGCCACCTCACCCCCGACCTGCTGGCCGGCTCCGACCTGGTGCTGACCGCCGAGGACGTCCACCGCCGCCACGTGCTCGACGACTTCCCGGCGCTGCACCGCAAGGTCTTCACGCTCGGTCAGTTCGCCGCGACCATCGACGACCTGCCCGGCCTTTCCGGCGCGGAGCTGGTCCGCGAGGCCGGCGCGCGGCGCGCCCGCGCCGTGCCGGAGCACGACGTGCCCGACCCCTACCGGCGGGGCACGGCGGCCGCCCGCGCCGCGACCGGCACAATCACTGCCATGCTCAGCGCGATCGTCCCCCGCCTGACCGGCACCCCCCAGGAGAGCTGATGGACTGGATCACTGCCACCTTCTTCTCGATCCTCGCCGCCGGCTTCTTCGTCGGCGTGGTGGTCGGGCTCACCGGCATGGGCGGCGGCGCGCTGATGACGCCCGCACTCATCTTCCTCGGCGTCGGCGAGGCCGCCACGGTCGTCACCGCCGACCTCACCGCCGCGGCGATCTACAAGACCGGCGGGGCGATCGTGCACAAGCGCGAGGGCTCGCCCAACATGCAGCTCGCGAAGTGGCTGATGATCGGGTCGATCCCGATGGCGCTGCTCGGCCCCCACCTCGTCTCGTGGGTGGTCGACCCCGAGGACATCGACGACACCCTCAAGCTCTGCATCGGCTTCGCGCTGCTCCTCGCGGCCGCGACCTACGCGCTGCGCCTCTACATCAACCTCGTCCGCGTCCGCGGCGGCGCCCGCCCCGACGACAACCCGCCGGTCCGCCCGCTGCCCACCGTGCTCGTCGGCGCCCTCGGCGGGCTCCTGGTCGGCATCACGAGCGTCGGGTCGGGCTCGGTCATCATGATCGCCCTGCTGATGCTCTACCCGGGCCTGTCGGCGGTGAAGCTCGTCGGCACCGACCTCGTCCAGGCCGTCCCGCTGGTGCTCGCCGCCGCCGTCTCCAACATCGCCCTGCACGGGCTCGACTGGGGCATCCTCGTGCCCCTCGTCATCGGCTCCGTGCCCGGCACCCTGATCGGCTCCGCCATCGCCCCGCGCGTCCCGCAGTCGTTCATCCGCCGCGGCATCGTGGTGGTGCTGACGATGAGCGGCGTCGCGCTGCTCGACAAGGCCGGCTGGGCGCCGCTCGGCGCCGGCGAGGACGACACCCACCCGATGCTGATCGCCGGCGTCGGCCTGGTCGTGCTGCTGGTGCTCCCGATCGTGTGGGGCGTCATCCGCAAGACCCAGGGCCTGCCGATGTTCGGCTCGCCCACGATCGCCCAGCTCGAGGACCCCTCCTACCGCCCCGGCGTCGTCGGGATGAAGAAGGTCGACGACTCGTAGGCCGAGCGCCACCCTGGCGGCATACGACACGCCAGACGGCCGACACGATGTCGTACCCCGCCACCCTCACCCCGGGGGCCGCCACCCTGGCGGCATCCGACACGCCAGACGGCCGACACGATGTCGTATCCCGCCACCCTCACCCCGGCGAGCCGACGCAATCCCTCAGGAGAGACCGAGGAGCTCCCGGCACCCGGCGGGCGTCATGGGCGTGCGCTGGGCGATGCGGCCGAGGTCGACGGCGCGGGAGACCAGCTGGGCGTTGGACTCCACGGGCACGCCGCGTCTGATCGTGAGCACGTCCTCCATGCCGACACGCAGGTGGCCGCCCATCGACAGCGACGCCATCGCGACCGACAGCGTGGAGCGCCCGATGCCGGTGGCCGACCACGACGTCACCTCGGGCGGCAGGGCCGCGACCCCGGCGACGAGCGCGGGGGCGGTGCCGGGCATGCCGCCGGGCACGCCCATCACGAAGTCGACGTGGACCTTGCCGCCGGCGGGGGTGCCGTGCTCGCGGATGAGGCGGCCGAGCGCGTGGACCTGGCCGAGGTCGAAGAGCTCGAACTCCGGCGCGACGCCGCGCTCGAGGGCGAGCTGGTAGAGGTCCTTCACGAACGGCCACGGGTTGAGGAACACGTCGTCGCCGAAGTTGGTGGTGCCCATCGTCAGGCTGCAGGAGTCGGGCTCGGCGTCGAGGACCTTCAGGCGCTCGTCGAGCGGGTCGTGCACCGAGCCGCCGGTGGAGAGCTGGACGACCAGCGACGAGGACTCCCGCACGGCCGCCACCCACTCGCGCAGCAGGGGCTGCTCGAGCGTGGGGGCGTGCTCGCCGTCGCGCACGTGCAGGTGGATCATCGCCGCGCCCGCGGCCTCGCACTCGGCGGCGGTGCGCGCGATCTCCTCCGGGGTGGTGGGGAGCTGCGGGCAGTCGGACTTCGCGGTCTCGGCCCCGGTGGGGGCGACCGTGATGAGCAGGGCGTCTGCCGTGATCTGGGAGGGCATGGCGGCATCCTTGCACCATGCGCGCCGTGATCCAGAGGGTCCTCTCCGCCAGCGTCCGGGTCGAGGGGGAGGTCGTCGGCGCGCTCGACGGTCCGGGCCTGCTGGTCTACCTCGGCGTGACCCACGACGACGGCGCGCCGGAGGTGTCGTGGACCGCGCGCAAGATCTGGGACCTGCGCCTGCTGCGCGAGGAGAGGAGTGCCAGCGACGTCGGGGCGCCGGTGCTGGTGGTCAGCCAGTTCACGCTGTACGGCGACGCGCGCAAGGGCCGGCGACCGACGTGGCAGGCCGCGGCTCCCGGCTCGGTCAGCGAGCCGCTCTACGACGCGGTGTGCGACGCCCTCGAGCAGCTGGGCGCCCACGTCGAGCGGGGCAGGTTCGGTGCGGACATGCGGGTGGAGAGCGTCAACGACGGCCCGATCACCCTCGTGCTCGACAGCCCGTGATCAGCCCTTCGGGCCGGTCTCCCAGACCCGCGCCCAGTCGACGTCCATGTGCTCGGGCAGCTCGCCGTTGAAGCGCGGCAGCTCGTAGTCCGACGACAGCAGGCTGAGGATCAGGAACTCGGGCTGGCCCGAGGTCACGCCCTCCAGGCGCTGCGTCACCCGCCCGTCGATGCGGAAGACGTACTCGGTGGGCGTCCACTCCACCGAGAACACGTGGTACTGCTCCGACCAGTCGTCGCCGAGGTCCTCGACGTCGGGCAGCCAGCCGCCCACGGTCTGCTTCTTGCCGGCCTTGTCGAGGAAGTAGGTGAAGCTGGTCAGGCCGCCCTCGGGGTGGTCGTCGCCGAAGTACTCCATCACGTCGATCTCGGCGCCGCCCTCCTTCGCGCCGAGCGGCTCCTGGCCGTCGACGCTCTGCATCCAGAACGCCGCGTGCTGGCCGCGGGCGGACTGGGTGCGGATGCGGGCGGCGGCGTAGCCGTAGGTGAACCCGTAGGTGCCCTGCGTGCCGACGTGACCGTTGACCCGGAACGGGTAGCGCTTGCGCCGTCCGGGCAGCTGGCACGTGTCGCCCTCGCGGGTCGGGTCCTCGGCCACCGTCAGCCGCAGCACGCCGCCGGCGACCTCGGTCGCGTCGGCGTCCGCGCGCGAGCAGGTGCGCACCCCGGTGTAGCCCTGGTCGCGGGTGTGCCACGCGGAGCCCGGCTCGTCGACGGTGTCCTCGTCGAAGTCGTCGGTGAACGTCGCCTCGGGAGCGTCAGCGGTCGAGGCCTCCGCGCCGCGCGCGTCGTCGCCGGAGCCGACCACGACCCGGAGGTCGCCCTCGTCGCGCGTGGTGAGCGACACCGTGCCCTCGTCGTCGGTCTCGGCCTCGTCGACGTCGTGCCAGCCGTCGTCGCCCTTCGACCACAGCGTCACGCCGGTGCCGGCGTCCGCGCCGTCGACCGTCGCCTCGACCACCCAGGCGGCGTCCGCCGCGGCCTCGGTGTCCTCGCCGTCGGCGGCGAGCTGCGGCAGCACGCGCACCGAGACGTCGTCGCTCGGCGTGAACGACGGCGGCCCCGAGCTGTCGGAGGAGGAGCACCCGGCGGCGACCAGCGACACGGCGAGCAGGCCGGCCGCGGGTGCTGCGACGAGGCGCAGGGCGGCGGGCCGGCGCAGGCGGGAGGTGCGTCGCAGCGGTCGGGTCTCACTCATTCGAGGGATTTTGGCGGACGCGCCCGTGACACGCGAATTCTCCGGGGGTCCCGGCGTGGCTACGATGTGGGCTGCTGTCACAAGAGAGGTCCCTGCTGCGACATGACCAACACCCACGCCGACTACCAGCTGAGTCAGCTCGACCAGCTCGAGGCGGAGTCGATCCACATCTTCCGTGAGGTCGCCGCCGAGTTCGAGAAGCCGGTCCTGATGTTCTCCGGTGGCAAGGACTCCATCGTCATGCTCCGCCTGGCGGAGAAGGCCTTCTACCCGGCCAAGATCCCGTTCCCGATCATGCAGGTCGACACCGGCCTGGACTTCCCCGAGGTGATGGAGACCCGCGACAACTGGGTCGACCGCCTCGGCGTGCGCCTGGTCGTCGCCTCGATCGACGACGCCATCGAGCGCGGTGTGGTCGTCGACGACGGCAAGACCAGCCGCAACCGGATGCAGACCGCCACGCTGCTCGACGCCATCGAGTCCAACGGCTTCACCGCCGCCTTCGGTGGCGGTCGCCGCGACGAGGAGAAGGCCCGCGCCAAGGAGCGCGTGTACTCCCACCGCGACGAGTTCGGCCAGTGGGACCCCAAGATGCAGCGTCCCGAGCTGTGGAGCCTCTACAACGGCCGCCTGCACGCCGGCGAGCACATGCGCATCTTCCCGATCTCCAACTGGACCGAGCTGGACATCTGGGACTACATCGGTCGCGAGGGCATCGAGATCCCCTCGATCTACTTCAGCCACCAGCGCCGCGTCTTCGAGCGCGACGGCATGCTGATGACCGAGACCCCGCTCAACCCGATGCGCGCCGGCGAGGTCGCCGAGGAGCGCACCGTGCGCTTCCGCACCTGCGGCGACATCACCCTCACCGGCTGCGTGGAGTCCACCGCCAGCACGATCGACGAGATCATCGCCGAGGTCGCGGCCGCCCGGGTGACCGAGCGCGGCGCGACCCGCGGCGACGACCGGTTCTCCGAGGCGGCCATGGAAGACCGCAAGAAGGAAGGCTACTTCTGATGGGCGCCACCGATGGCCAGATGGACCTGCTCCGCTTCGCGACCGCAGGCTCCGTCGACGACGGCAAGTCGACCCTGATCGGTCGCCTCCTCTTCGACAGCAAGTCGATCTTCGCCGACCAGCTCGAGGCGGTCGAGAAGACCTCCACCGACAAGGGCCACGGCTACGTCGACCTGTCGCTGCTCACCGACGGCCTGCGCTCCGAGCGCGAGCAGGGCATCACGATCGACGTGGCCTACCGCTACTTCGCCACCCCGACCCGCAAGTTCATCATCGCGGACACCCCCGGGCACGTGCAGTACACCCGCAACATGGTCACCGGCGCCTCCACCGCCGACCTCGGCCTGGTGCTGGTCGACGCGCGTCACGGGCTCACCGAGCAGTCGCGCCGCCACGCGGTGCTGCTCTCGCTGCTGCGCGTCCCGCACCTGGTCCTCTGCATCAACAAGATGGACCTGGTCGACTGGTCGGAGGAGACCTACGAGCGGATCCACGCGGAGTTCACGCAGTTCGCGACCAAGCTCAACATCCCCGACCTCGAGGTCATCCCGATCTCGGCGCTCAACGGCGACAACGTCGTGGACCGCTCCGAGAACACGCCCTGGTACCACGGCCCGACGCTCATGCACCACCTCGAGCACGTGCACGTGGCCTCCGACCGCGACCTGGTCGACACCCGCTTCCCCGTGCAGTACGTCGTGCGTCCCAAGTCCGACGAGCACCACGACTACCGCGGGTACGCCGGTCAGGTCGCCGGTGGCGTGCTGAAGAAGGGCGACGAGGTCATCGTGCTGCCCTCGGGCATGACCTCGAAGATCGAGGCCATCGACCTGTTCGACGAGGAGGTCGACGAGGCGTTCCCGCCCATGTCGGTCACGGTGCGCCTCGAGGACGACGTCGACGTCTCGCGCGGCGACATGATCGCCCGGGTGAAGAACGCGCCGAAGCCCAGCCAGGACATCGACGCGATGGTCTGCTGGATGACCAACGAGCCGCTGCGCCCGCGCCAGAAGCTCGCCATCAAGCACACCACCCGCACGGGTCGCGCGATGGTCAAGGACATCCAGTACCGCCTCGACGTCAACTCGCTGCACCGCGACCAGGACGCCGGCGAGCTCGGGCTCAACGAGATCGGCCGCGTCCAGCTGCGCACCACGGTGCCGCTGCTGTGCGACCCGTACTCCAAGAACCGCACCACGGGCTCGTTCATCCTGATCGACGAGGCCACTGGCGTCACCGTCGGCGCGGGCATGATCAACAGCGGCAGCTGACCCGGCTGACCCAGGGCACTGCGCTCCCCAGAGGC
>NZ_JBHLXH010000001.1:1464424-1500955 GCF_042432345.1 Nocardioides zeicaulis
CAGCACGACCCGGACCGACGTCCCCTCGCCCGGCGCGCTGACGGCCGAGACCTCGCCGCCGTGCGCCTCCACGATCGTGCGCACGATGCTGAGCCCCAGCCCGGTGCCCGGCACCTGGCGTCGTCGGGCGTTCTCGCCGCGGTAGAAGCGGCCGAACATCTCCTTGAGGTCGGCCTCCGCGACGCCCTCGCCGTCGTCGGCGACCGTGATCCGGACCTCGCGCTCGCCCTCCTCGACCGAGACCCGCACCCGGCCGTCCTGGCGCGCCCACGTGATCGCGTTGGCGAGCAGGTTGTCCAGCGCCTGGCGCAGCCGGAGCCCGTCGGCGACGACGACCAGGCTCTGGGGCAGGTCGGCCTCGAGGTCCACGCCCCTCCCCGCGGCCGCGACCTGGGCCGCCAGGAGCGCCTCGTCCACCACCCTGACCAGGTCGACGCTGTAGGGGTCGACCACCGGCGAGCCGGAGCCCACGCGGGCGGCGAAGAGCAGGTCGGCGACCAGGTGCGAGAGCCGCATCATGTTGCGGCGCACGGCGCCGACCTGCTGGCGCACGTCGTCGGTGACCGAGGGGCTGTCGTCGAGCAGCTCGAGGTAGGCCAGCGCCGACGTGAGCGGCGTGCGGAGCTCGTGGGAGACCGAGCTGACGAACTCGTCCTTGACCGCGGAGGCCCGGATCATGTCGGTGACGTCGTGGTAGGCCAGCACGGCGCCGGTGAAGGTGCCTTCGCGGTCGCGCACCGAGCGCGCCGAGACCGAGAGGGCGCGCCGGGTGGCCGGTTCCTCACCGATCCAGATCAGCAGGTCGTCGAACTCCTCCCCGTCCCCCTCCGTGGCACGCGCGCAGGGGAACTGCTCGAACGGCAGCTCCGCCTGCTGGTCGGCGTCGTACACGAACCCCTCCTGGCCCGCACGGCCGCCGTGCCCGTCGGGGAAGGCGATGTCGAGCAGCTCCTGCTGGCGCTGGTTCCACGCGCTGTAGGTACCGTCCGCGTCGACCAGGAGCAGCCCGACCGACACGCTTCCCAGGATCGCCTGGCCCTTGCTGATGAGCTCGTGGGTGGTCTGCTCGGCTGCGTCGAGGCGCTCGGCGAAGGCCTGGCGCTCGCTGAGGTCGGCGATCTGGGAGATGAAGTGGATCGGCGTCCCGTCCTCGTCGCGCAGCAGGGCGACGGAGAGGTCGCCGACGAGCACCGAGCCGTCCGCGCGCAGGTAGCGCTTGGTGATCCGGTAGGAGCTAATCTCCCCCGCGAGCGCCTGCTCGGCCAGGCGCGAGTCGGTCTCGAGGTCGTCGGGGTGGGTGATGTCGCGGTACGACATCGCCTCGAGGGTCTCGCAGTCGTAGCCGAGCATGTCGCACAGCGCGACGTTGGCGGACAGGAACTCCCCGTCGGGCGTGAGCAGCGCCATGCCGACGGGCGAGTGCTCCATCGTCAGGCGCCACAGCCCGTCGGCGACGGGCAGCCGCGTGCGCTGCGTCGGCATCACACACCCCCTTCGCACCCCGTGCGAGCCGGGGCCCCTCCCGCCACCGTAGGGACTCGGCCAGCCGTTGGCGAGAGGTCCCGACCTGCGGGACGCCAAATGTACGAACCAGGCGACGGCGGGCGGGCTCAGCGCGGCAGCAGCGCCTCGACCGTCGTGCCGGCCGAGGGGGTGCTGGTCACCGACACGGAACCGCCGTGGGCCTCGACGATCGTGCGCACGATCGAGAGGCCCAGCCCGGCGCCGGGGACCTGCCGTGCGTGGGTGTCGGCGCCGCGGAAGAACCAGTCGAAGACCTGGGGCAGCTCGTCGGGGTCGATCCCCGCGCCGGTGTCGGCGACGACCAGCGCGACGACGTCGCCGCGCTCCTCGAGCCGGACCCTCACCTGCGCGCCGTGGGCGAAGACGACGGCGTTGTTGAGCAGGTTGTCCACGACCTGGCGGACCCGCAGGCCGTCGACGCGTGCGACGAACCGCTCCGGGACGTCGGCGGTCACCGTCACGTCGTGCGCCGCGGCCTGGACCTCGCTGGCCGCCACCGCGTCGCGCACCACCATCGCGAGGTCGACCTCGTGCGCGTCGACGAGCGCGGAGCCCGACATGGCCTGGCTGGCCAGCAGCACGTCGGCGACCATGTGCGAGAGGCGCAGCACGTTGCGCAGCGCGACCTCCACCTGGCGACGGCGCTCGGGCGAGAGGTCGTCGGCCTCGTGGAGCATCTCCAGGTTGCCCAGGGCCGAGGTGAGCGGGGTGCGGAGCTCGTGCGACACCGACGCCACGAACTGGTCCTTCGCGCGGACCGCACGCATCATCTCGGTGACGTCCTGGAAGACCATCGCCGCCCCGGTGCGCCTGCCGTCGCCGTCGCGGACGTTGCGCGCCGAGATCACGAGCGCCCGGCGGGTGAGCGGGTCGCGCCCGGCCCAGACGAGCACGCTGTCGAGCTCCTCGCCCCGGGCCGCGCGCGAGGAGGGGATCTCGTCGGCCGGCAGCTGGTAGGTCTGGGTGGCGTCGTAGATGTAGCCCTGGCTGCCCACGCGGCCGGAGTGGCCGTCGGGGAAGGCGAGGTCGAAGAAGCGCTGCTGGGTGGCGTTGACGGAGTGGAAGCGGCCGTCGAGGTCGATCAGCGAGAGACCCACGGCGTCGGTGTCGAGGATCGCGCGCCGCCGCATCTGCTCCTCCACGACCTGGCGCTCGACCAGGCCGAGGCGCAGCTCGGTGTCCTGCTTCTCGCTGAGGTCGACGACCTGGGTCATGAAGTGGAGCGGCGTGCCGTCGTCGTCGCGGTGGAGCACCATCGACAGGTCGACCGGGACGATGGTCCCGTCGGGGCGGAGGTAGCGCTTGCGCGTGCGGTGCGCCGCGGTGCTGTCGGAGAGCAGCGCCTGGTGCAGCTGGACCCCGTCGAGGAGGTCGTCGGGATGGGTGATGTGGTGGAAGGAGAGCCCGACCAGGGCCTCCCGGTCGTAGCCCACCATCTGGCAGAAGGCGGGGTTCACCCGCAGGTAGCGGCCGTCGGGCGACATCAGGGCCATGCCGACCGGTGAGTGCTCCATCGTGAGCCGCCAGAGCTCGTGCTCCGCCGGCGTCAGCGTCGGCGCCAAATGCGTTCCCCCCGTCGTGCTCTGCCCGAGACGTGCCGGGCCACCGTACGACGGGTGCGCGAGCCGCGGGCGGGGATCGGCGGAACTCGGCGGAAGTCGCGCCGAAGTCATACGAAAGTCATGACCCACGCGCGCGGACGGCCCGCCCCGACGAGGTCGGGACGGGCCGTCCGGAGCGGTGCCGGGGCGCCGGCTCAGGCGCCGACGAGCACCTGCACCTCGGCCACCGAGCCCACGGCGGCCACCACTCGGGTGTCCACCGGGTCGGCCTTCGGTGCCAGGGTCCGCAGGGTCCACTCGCCGTCTCCGGCGAAGAAGCGGAAGTGACCGGTCGCCGAGGTGGGCACCTCGGCGGTGAACTCACCGCTGCGGTCGAGCAGCCGGACGTAGGCGTTGGACACGGGCTCGCCCGCCCCGCCGCGCAGCACCTGGCCCTGGATCACGGCCTCCTTGGCGACGTTGACGCCGTCGAGGGAGAGGCCTCCCTCGGTCGCGCCGCACATCAGGCCTCGCCCCGCTCGTCGCCGAGGGCGACCGGCACGCCGACGAGGGAGCCGTACTCGGTCCACGAGCCGTCGTAGTTCTTGACGTTGTCCTGGCCGAGGAGCTCCTTGAGCACGAACCAGGTGTGCGAGGAGCGCTCGCCGATGCGGCAGTAGGCGATGGTGTCCTTGTCCCAGTCGACGCCGGCCTCGGTGTAGATGGCCTTGAGCTCGTCGTCGGACTTGAAGGTGCCGTCGTCGTTGGCCGCCTTGCTCCACGGGACGCTGGCCGCGGTGGGGATGTGGCCGGCGCGCTGTGCCTGCTCCTGCGGGAGGTGGGCCGGGGCGAGGAGGCGACCGGCGTACTCGTCGGGGCTGCGCACGTCGACCAGGTTCTGCGTGCCGATGGCGGCGACGACCTCGTCGCGGAAGGCGCGGATCGAGGAGTCCTGCTCGGTCGCGGTGTACGACGTCGTTGCGCGCGTGGTGGGCTCGTCGGTCAGCTCGCGGGAGTCGAGCTCCCACTTCTTGCGGCCACCGTCGAGGAGCTTGACGTCCTGGTGGCCGTAGAGCTTGAAGTACCAGTACGCGTAGGCGGCGAACCAGTTGTTGTTGCCGCCGTAGAGCACCACCGTGTCGTCGTTGGACACCCCACGCTCGGACAGCAGCGCCTCGAACTGCTCCTTGTTGACGAAGTCACGGCGGACCTGGTCCTGGAGGTCGGTGGTCCAGTCGAGCTTGATCGCTCCCCGGATGTGGCCCTTGTCGTAGGCGGTCGTGTCCTCGTCGACCTCGACGAGGACGATGCCGTCGGTGTCGAGGTTGTCCTCGACCCACTGGGCGGTGACGAGCGAGTTCTCGCGGCTCATGGGTGTGTGCTCCTTGGTGGTGGTGAACAGTCGTGGTGGTGCGTCAGGCCGTGACGCGCGTGATCAGGAGGTACAGCTCGCAGCCGAGGCAGAAGGCGAAGACGGCGTTGAGCAGGGCGGCGACCAGGGCCAGCCCGACCGCCACCTGGCCCACGAGCGTCGCGCCGGCCAGCAGCGCGACCAGCCCGACGAGCGAGAAGCCGAGGCCGACGGCCTGGGCGAAGCGGGGCGGCTCGGGCGCCTCCCACTCCGACGGCGGGGCCAGCCGGGGCCGTACGACGGTGCGGAACAGCCACGCGTGCGGGGTGTGCTGGACGCCGCGCGCTGCGCCGAGCGCGAAGAGGCCCGCCTGCACCGCGAGCAGCGCCGTCGACCACGGGGCGGGCAGCAGCAGGACCGCCGCCAGGACGACCGCGGTGAGCGCGGCCGTCAGCTGCGGGCCGCGCGGGTCGATGGCGCCGCGCGGCGGCGTGAGGGTGCCGGGGCGCGGGGCAGTGGTGCTGGACATGTCTCTCCTGCGGACGGGTGGTCGGGCCGGGTCGGCTCGGGCTCACCCTCAGGTTAGTCCACAAAATCACTAGACTTGAAGCACCTGCAGGCGGCCCCTCAGGGCATTCGACACAGCGCCGACCGCACGCGGCAGTGGTCCACTGCGCGGCGGCGGGTGAGCATGGTCGAGGACATGCGGACGACTGTAGGCCGCACATACGCGGCGGCCCGTAAGGATCTCAACATGTGGTCCATACGTCCATCAAGTGAGATCAGACCTGCGCGAGCGCGGTCAGCACCTGGTCGCGGCTGGGCGCCCCCGACGCGCGGGTGACCTCGCGGCCGTCGGGGTCGAGCACCACGGTGGTCGGCGTGCGGAGGATGCCGAACTCGCGCGTCGCGTCGAGGTGGTGCTCGGCGTCGACCTCCACGTGCGCGACGCCGTCGACCAGGTCCGCGACCTCGCCGAGCACCCGGCGCGTGGCCCGGCAGGGCGCGCAGAACGCGCTGGAGAACTGGAGCAGGGTGGCGCGCTCGCCGAGCGACCCCCCGACGGTCGCGACCAGCGCCGCACCGGCGGGCGTCGCACCGGCCGCGTCGACCGGGGCCTGCGCCTCGGCTGCCTCCGTGCGGTGCACCGCGCGGGCTCCGCTGAAGCGACCGTCGGTCGACGCGCGCCAGAGCCCCAGCACGAGGGCGAGCGTGACGGCCGCGACGACGACCCAGGCTCCGGTGCTCACGCCGACGCAACACCCGGGGGGCCCACCCTGTTCCCGGCCCGGCGTCCCGGGTCAGCGCGCCTCGAGGCGCTCGACCTCGGCGCGGAGCCGGGCGTTCTCCTCCTCCAGCACCAGGACCGCCGCGATCCCGGCGAGGTTGAGCCCCGCCGCGAGCAGCTCGCGGATCCGGTGGAGCCGGTCGATGTCGTCGGGGCTGTAGAGGCGAGTGCCGCCGGGCGTGCGGTCGGGGTCGAGGAGCCCGCGTCGCTCGTAGACGCGCAGGTTCTGCACCTGCAGCGACGTCATCTCGGCCGCCACCGAGATCGCGAACACACCGACGTCGCGAGCCATCGCGCCTCCTGTCACGTCCGGGGTCGTACCGCCTTGATCTTGCCTGATCTCTGCGCTACAACAAACCTGTAACGAGCAATACAGATCGGGCGCCGGCGCCGAAGCGCCCCCACCCGCCCAGCCAGAACCAGGAGGAAGCCACCATGTTGATCCGCAACGCCGACCCGTTCCGCGAGCTCGACCGCATCACCCAGCAGCTCATGGGCACGACCAACCGGCCCGTCGCGATGCCGATGGACGCGTGGCGCGAGGGCGACCGGTTCGTCCTCGAGTTCGACCTGCCGGGCATCAGCCCCGAGTCCGTCGACCTCGACGTCGAGCGCAACGTGCTCACGATCCGCGCCGAGCGGGTCTCCGGCAACGGCGACTGGCAGATGCTCGCCAGCGAGCGGCCGCGCGGCGCCTTCAGCCGCCAGCTCGTGCTCGGCGACAACCTCGACCTCGAGCACATCGACGCGACCTACCGTGACGGCGTGCTGCGGCTCGTCGTCCCGGTCGCCGAGAAGGCGAAGCCGCGCAAGATCGAGGTGCGCAGCGACAACGACGCGCCTGCGGCGATCGGGTCCTGAGCGGACGTCGGGCCCAGGCACGCGGACGGGCCCCGGGGAGCAGGTGCTCCCCGGGGCCCGTCGTGCTGCTGGCGGAGGTCAGCGCTTGATCTTGACCTTCTCGACCAGGTCGCCGGAGCCGACCTTGCCCTTGCCCTTGATGCGGAAGACGAGCTGGTGCTTGCCCTTGCCGAGCGCCTTCTTCAGCGTCGCGACACCGGTGCCCTTCTTGACGACGCCCTTGCCGATCTTCTTCAGCTTGAGCTCGCCGTCGGCCTTCTCGCCCTTCACCTCGTAGACCACGACGGAGGCCTTGACCTTCTTCGCCTTGAGGGGCTTGGCCTTGAGGGTCATCGCGATGCGCTTGGCGGTGACCTTCACCTTCAGCTTCGGCTTGTAGCCGATCTTCGGGGTGGTGGCCGTGACGGCCTGGCCCTGGGCGAAGCCGGCGTCGTTGGTGACGCGGGCGGTCAGCTTCTTGCCGAGCATCGCCTTGGTGACCTTGAGGCTGTCGCCGGTGGCCACCACGGTGCTGCCGGCGAGCCACTCGTAGGTGAACTTCGAGCCGCCCTCGGTGTTCCAGCGGCCCTTGTCGACGCGGAGGGTCTTGCCGACCCAGGCGTCGCCCTCGACCTGCGGCCGCTCGAGCGCCTTGACGTCCTTGCTGAGCGCGGCCGAGATGCCCGTGGCCATCTGGCCGGGACGGACGGTGACCTTGGTCGCCTCGTCGAACGTGGCGTCCTTCCACCACTCGGTGACGTGGTTGTAGGCGCCGAACGAGACGGTGTAGTCGCCCGCCCAGACGTCGCGGGACTCGTAGGTGCCGTCGGCCTCCAGCTCGCCGTAGCCGGCCAGGTCGCCGTCGACGTCGCGGAACGACGCGTAGGGCGACTCCGGCACGCCGCCGGCCTCGCTGGTCACGGCACCGGAGATGCCACCGGCGACCGGCTGGAGGAAGTCCAGGGTGCGCGGGGCGGCGGTGATGGTGGTCGACGTCGCGTAGTCGAGCTTGTCGCCGGCCCAGATGGTGCGCCGGGCGAACTCGCCGTCCTCGCGACCGGCCTCGCCCACCACGCGGACCTTGAACTCGGTCTCGCCACCGACGCGGTCGAGGCCGTCGAAGTGGTACGCGCCGACCCGGTTGCTGTAGGTCTCGGCGACGACCGACGCGTCGCGCGGGTCGGCCGGGGTGGTCAGCACCTGCACCCGGTAGCCGACCCCGGCGCCACCGATCTCGTCGCGCACCGTGCCGCTGAGGTCGGTGCCGTTGGGCGTGGTGGCGGGCTTGACCGCCAGCGCGGCGTTGATGCCGGACACGGCCTGGCCGGGGGCGACGGTCACCGGCGTCGGGTCGACGGTCGTCGAGCTCAGGGGCACGTTGTCCCAGTACTCACCGACGTACTCGCCGATCGGGTCGGTGAAGCTCACCTCGCTGGTGCCGGTCTGCACGCCCTCGATGAGGTACTGCCCGCTGGCGTTGGTCCAGTCGCAGTAGCCGAGGTCGGCGCAGACGTAGGCGCGGTAGATCGGTGCACCGGCCTCGGTGGTCACCGTGCCGGAGATGCTGCCGCCGGCGCCGAGGGAGACGACGCCGAGGTCGGCCCCGGCAGCCGTCGGGGTGACCGCGTCGGCGGTCTCGAGCGTCGCCTTGTCGTTGAACCACTCGGCGGCGAGGAGGTCGTCGGTGCGCGGGTCGTAGCCCGAGAAGCGCACCTTGACCGAGGCCGCCTGCGTGCCCACGCGGAAGGATCCGTCGCGGTTGGCGTAGTCGCTGGCGACCTGGGTGCCCGTGGCGGCGTCGTACACCGCGACGTAGGCGCCGGGGACCGGGCGGCCGTCGGCCGTGCGGACGACGCCGAGCACGTTGGGCCGGCGGTCGATGGTCCAGGCCGGCAGGGTCTGCGCGGCGCCCGCCACGGTGACCACGTCGGCGGTGGCGAGGTCGGCCTTGTCCCGGTAGTACTCCGAGGCGAACTCCGACGACGCCGGGTCGAACTCGAGCTTGTAGGTGCCGTCCTCGACCGGGATGTCGAACGACCCGCCCGTGACGGCCTGCGTGGTGACGAACTGGCCGTCCGGGCCGAGGACGGTCACCTGTCCCTCGACGTAGTTGCCGGCGACGTCCACCAGGCTGCCACTGAGCATGACGGCCGCCTGGGCCGTCCCTGTCATCGCAAGGCTGCCGCCGACCATCCCGAAGATGGCCGAGGCAGCGAGTGCGCGTGCGCGCGTGCTTCTCATCGTGCTTCCTCTCACTGTGATCCTTGTGTCGGAACGCAGCCGAGGAGAATTCCCCCGTTAGGCAACCCCCGTCAGCCTGCGCGCGCAGCCTAGGGCATCGGGTGACCGTCGCCACAGGGGTGCGCGCGGGCGGGTCGGCTCAGCCGCCGGCGAAGGGCGGCAGCAGCTCGACCACCGCGCCGGGCTCCACGACGACGGTGGCCGGGTCCTGCGAGCGCACCGGCTGGTCGCCGACGAGCACCGAGCAGACCGCCACGGTGCGCGCCATCCGGTCGTCGCCGTGGCGCTCCAGCACGCGCCCGACCAGGTCGGCGAGGGTCGTGCCGCCGTCGACCTCGAAGGTGTCCTCGGCCGTGCCCGCCGCGGCGCGCGCACCAGCCCAGTAGCGGACGGTCACCGTCTCACGTCCCTGATCGGGCCCGGTCGTGGCATCCATGCGGGATATCCTTCCTCATCCCCGGCGGACGAGGAGGACCACCATGAGCACACTGCTGCTGCTCACCGGTGCCCTGCAGCCCTCGGCCGAGGTGCTCCCCGGCCTGGCGCTGCTCGCCCACACGGTGAGGATCCTCCCCGCGCAGGGCAGCGCGCTGCTCGACGCGCCCGACGCCGACCTGGTCCTGGTCGACGGTCGCCAGGACCTCGCCGCGGCCCGCGACCTGTGCCGCCTGATCCGTACGACCGGGGCCGACGCACCCGTGCTGCTCGTGGTCACCGAGGGCGGGCTGGCCGTCGTCGCCCACGACTGGGGCATGGACGACGTCGTGCTCCACACGTGCGGGCCCGCCGAGCTCGACGCCCGGATCAGGCTCGCGATCGGCCGGGCCACGGCCGCCGCGGCCGAGGACCCGTCGGCCCACGTCATCCACCGCGGCGAGGTCGTCGTCGACGACGCCACCTATACCGCCCGGATCGGCGGGCGCGCCCTCGACCTCACCTACAAGGAGTTCGAGCTCCTGAAGTACCTCGCCCAGCACCCGGGCCGCGTGTTCAGCCGCGAGCAGCTCCTGCAGGAGGTGTGGGGCTACGACTACTTCGGCGGCACCCGCACCGTCGACGTCCACGTGCGTCGGCTGCGCGCCAAGCTCGGCCCCGAGCACGAGCACCACATCGGCACCGTCCGCAACGTGGGCTACCGGTTCGTCCTGCCCACCCGGGAGAAGGACGCCGAGCACGAGGGCGCCGGCCGCACCAGCGACGCCCGACGCCAGGGCTGACACCGCCGGAGGCCCGGCGCCCCGTCAGACCGAGGTGAGGGCCGGGTACGACCCGGGGTCGGCGACGTCCCCGTCGTCGTCGGCCGCGCCTGCGGGGCGCCAGCTGCGCGGCACGTCCTCGGTCTCGAGGACGCCGAGCAGCCACTCCGCGTGACCGGGGTCGCCCGGGACGCCGACGACCAGCGGCAGCAGGTCGACCTCCGTGCCGGCGTCGTCGACGACGACGTCCGCGCGGTCCCAGCGCAGCACGTGGGTGGCGTGACCGGCCTCGACGAGGGCGGTGCGCACCAGCAGCACGAGGCACTGCTCGAGCAGCTCGGGGACCTCGTCGGGATCGGGGGACGTGCCGGTCAGCGCGGTCAGCAGCTCGTCGCCGCGGCCGTCGGCGACCAGGTGCATGATCGCGGCGAGGTCCGCGGGTCCGCCGACGACGTCGTCGGCCGCCGCCACCAGGCGTGCCGCACCGGCCCGGTCGCGCGCCTGGTTGCCCTGCGGCACCACGCGCTCCCACGGGACCCGGGTCAGCTCCCGCTCGCGGGCGTCGTGCTGCTCCACGGCCTCGACGGAGGCCGGCGGGTCGGCCAGCACCAGCAGGGCGGGCTCGTGGTCGTCGAGCGTGGCGTCGTCCAGGACGCCCGGCAGCGGCGAGGCGTGCAGGCGCTCGATGCGGTCGGAGATGGGCGGGTGCGTGGCGGAGCGCCTCCGGGCTTCCTCCTCGACGAGCAGGTCGACGTCGACGAGCACGCGCACGGGCTCGGACAGGAAGGCGGCGTAGCCGGCGTGCAGCCCGGCCGGGGCCAGGCCGAGGTCCTCCCCGACCGAGGCGTAGTCGGCGGCGAAGGTCGACCAGGTCGCGCCCGTCGTCCGCACCGCGCGCAGCGCGGACACCCCGACCTCCGAGCCGCTGAGGGCGGCGGCCCAGGCGTCCGCCTCCAGCTCCTGGCGCCGCCACGCCGCTGCGGCCAGCCGGGCGTGGACGCCGGCCTGGGCGCTCACGAGCCAGCGCAACGGGTGCCGGGCCTCGAGACCGGCGGCGACGTCCTGCAGCGACACCAGGGCCCGGCGGGTCAGCGCCGAGGCCGGTGGGTGCCGCTCGCTCAGGTGGCCGAGCTCGTGGGCCAGCACGAACCACAGCTCGGCGCGGGTGAGGGCCTGCAGCACCGGGACCCCGATGCCGAGCACCTGGGTGCCCGGCTGGCGCGAGCCGAGGCTGCGGTCCTCGACGAGCCTCACCGTGGCGCCGGTCGTGAGCCGGACCTCGTCGGGACGGCGGGCGCCGGCCGCCTCGGCGGCCCGGTCGACGATCGCCCAGAGGTCCTTCTCGGCACCTCGGGTGAGCAGCACGCCGTCGGGGTGGGCGGGTCGGGCGGTCAGTACCCTCCCGACCGTGATCGCGAGGAGGGCCCCGGCGAGCACCAGCACGGCGACCGCAGCCATCCCCGGCACGCTGCCCGGGCCCACCAGACGCACGACGGCCACCGTGGTCGCGACGAGGACGAGCACGGCGAGCGAGGGGATGCCGACGAGCACGGCCACGGCCGCGGCCGTGCGCATGCGTACGAGCATCCGTGCTCCTTCCTCCGGGGCAATGGTGCCTGCTGCGACGCCGGCGCGTGGGTGGTTCGCCGGAACCGTGGCGGACGTCTCGTCCTCCCCGGGCTCGCTAGGGTCGGGGCGTGGACCAGGTGATCGCGATCGCGGACGAGTCGGCGGCTGCCGACGGCACCGACCCCCTCGACGAGGCGACCCGCATGGCGCTCGCGGACGGCGAGGCCAGCGTGCTGGTCCAGGACGACGCGTTCGCCCTCCTCCACGACGGCGACCTGTCGCTGGTCGTGCGCCCCGGCGCGCGCGGGCGCGGCACGGGCGGTGCGCTGCTCGCCCGCGCCACGACGTCGTACGACGGGGCGCTCACCGCCTGGTCGCACGGTGACCACCCGGCCGCCGCCCGACTCGCGGCGCGCGAGGGCTGGGAGCGCGTGCGCGACCTGTGGGTGATGCGCCGCGACGCCTCGCTCCCCCTGCCGCCGCTCGTGGTGCCCGACGGCGTCACCGTGCGGGGCTACCGCGCCGACGACGCCGCCGACGTGGTCGCGGTCAACGCCGCGGCGTTCGCCCACCACCCCGAGCAGGGCTCGATGGACCTCGACAACCTCGCCCGCCGGATGGCCGAGCCGTGGTTCGACCCCACCGGGCTGCTCGTCGCCGAGGACGACAGCGGCCTCCTCGGCTTCCACTGGACCAAGCAGCACGACGCCACGCTCGGCGAGGTCTACGTCGTGGGCGTCGCCCCCCGGGCGCAGGGGCGCGGGCTCGGGAAGGTGCTGACCCTCGCGGGCCTGCACCACCTCCACGGCCTCGGGGTCGCGCAGGTCCTGCTCTACGTCGAGGCCGACAACGCCCCGGCCGTCGCCGTCTACTCCCGGCTGGGGTTCACCCACGCCGCCAGCGACACGCACGTCCAGTACGCCCGCCGCCCCTGACCGCCCCTTGGTATCTAGGGACGTTCTGGTGGGTGAAACGGGCCCTCGACCCACCAGAACGTCCCTAGACACCACCGGGGGCGGGGCGCCTCGCGGGTTGAGGTGCGAGCGCAGCGAGCCTCGCTGGTCGAGGTGCGAGCGCAGCGAGCCTCGAAACCAGCCCTCAGGGACCGCGAGCCTCAGCGGAGCTTGGGGCGCACGTGCAGGCCGACCTCGGGGTCGACCAGGACCTCCTGCGAGGCCGGCATCCCGTCGACGTCGAGGGCGGCGTCGACCGGGACGCTGCGCTTGAGCAGCCCGAGCGCGATCGGGCCGAGCTCGTGGTGGCGGGCGCTGGAGCCGACGAACCCGACCTCGCGGCCCTCGTACGTCAGCGGCGAGCCCGCCGCGGGCAGCCGGTTCTCCGAGCCGTCGAGGTGCAGCAGCACCAGCCGGCGCGGCGGCCGGCCCAGCGTGTGCACCCGCGCCACCGTCTCCTGGCCGCGGTAGCACCCCTTGTCGAGGTGCACGGCCGGTCCGATCCAGCCGACCTCGTTGGGGATCGTGCGGTGGTCGGTGTCGAGGCCGAGCCGGGGCTCGCCGCGCTCGATGCGCAGCGCCTCGAAGGCCCACAGCCCGCACGCCGGCCCCGCGGCCTCGGCGTAGGCCTCCAGCCGGTCGCGGGGCACGAGGTCGTAGCGGCCCGGGCCCCCTGACGGCCCGTCCCCCGGACGCCACATCACGGCGAGGTCGTCGACCAGCGACACCTCGACGCGGGTCATGAACTTCATCCGCTCCAGCCACTCGACCAGCGCGGCCCCGGCGCCGGGCTCGGTGTGGGCGGTGAACGACTCTCCGTCGCCGACGCCGGCGAACGCGTGCTCGACGTGGCCCTGCGGGCTCAGCACCAGCGCCTGGGTCCAGGTGCCGGGCGCCAGCCCGTCGAAGTACTGGGTGGTGAGGTTGTGCAGCCACGTCAACCGCTCCGGCCCGGAGATGCGCAGCACGTCGCGGTGGGAGAGGTCGACGAAGCCGTCGCCGCGCGCGAGCGTGCGCTGCTCGGTGTTGAACGAGCCGTAGTGGGCGGCCACCGGGGCGTCGATGCCGTCGCCGGCGACGGCGCCGGGCAGGGACAGGAGGGGGCTGGCCATGTCCTCGAGTCTAGGTGGCGTCCCTACGTCGCCGACCCGACGTCCTTCGCCGCGCAGTCGCCGCAGACCCCGAAGATCGCCAGGTGGCCGACGTCGACGGCGAACCCGTCGGCCGCGAGCCGCTCGACGACCGGGGCCACCACCTCGGGCTCGTACGACGTCACGGCGCGGCAGCGGCGGCAGACCGCGTGGACGTGCTCGTGCTCGCGGTTCGAGTGGTAGGTCGGGGCCCGGTCGCTGAGGTGGGTGTGGCGGACCAGCCCGAGCTCCTCGAGCACCTCGAGCGTGCGGTAGACGGTGGAGGCGTTGACCGAGCTGACCTGGCTGCGCACCTGCGCGAGGACCTCGTCGGGCGTGGCGTGACCGAGGTCCTCGACGGCGCGCAGGATCAGCTCGCGCTGCGGGGTCAGCCGCAGCCCCTGCTCCCGCAGGCGGGCGGCGAGGTCGTCACTCATCGGCGCTCCCACCGTCGCTCCGGGCGGTCAGGCCCGCTGGAGCCGCGCCCACGTGTGGGGCTGCAGCTCCTGGCCGACGCCGGCCATGTCGTAGGCGTAGAGGAGGTCGCCCTCGACGTTGCCGTACATCCGGGAGCCGGCCGTGACCTCCTTGGCGGTCTCGGTGAAGGAGACGCCGGCGGTGTGCATCTCGACCTTGCCGCCCTCGGCCGCGCCGTACCAGATCTCGGCGAACCCGGTGTTGTGGGCGAGGAGGAACTCCACCTTGCCGGGCTCGGGGCAGCGGAGGAAGCCGCTCTCCATGGCCGCGTCGCGCACGATCTCGCCCTCCTCGTCGACGATCCACGAGCGCGACATGTAGTGGAAGAACGGCCGGCCGTCGTGGGTGAAGATCAGCTCCTGGCCGAACTGGAACTTCTCGATCGTCGGGTAGTCGCCGTGGCCGTTGCCGCGCCAGGTGCCGAGCAGCCAGGCGACGGGGCCGCAGTTGGGGTGCAGGTTGTCGGGCAGCTCGAAGGGCATGGGCCCACTCTAGTGTTGGGCCATGGCTCGCTCACTGGTCGTCAAGGTCACCTGCGGCGCCGAGGACGCCGAGCGCTGCAACCAGGCGTTCACCGTCGCTGCCGCGGCGGCCGCCTCCGGCGCAGAGGTCTCGCTGTGGCTGACCGGCGAGGCCGCGTGGTTCGGCGTGCCCGGCCGTGCCGAGGCCTTCGACCTGCCCCTGGCCACCCCGCTCGACCAGCTGCTGGAGGTCGTCACCGGGGCCGGGAGGGTGACGGTGTGCTCGCAGTGCGCCGCGCGTCGCGCGATCGGCGAGGACGACCTGCGCGACGGCGTACGCATCGCGGGTGCGGCCGTGTTCGCCGAGCAGGTGCTGGGCGACGGGGTGCAGGCGCTCGTCTACTGACCGACGACGTCCCGCGGGTCTCGTGGGACGACACCTGCCGTTCACCCGACGGTGCCAGACTTGGTCCATGAACGACCCCGCCACCCTGACCAGCGCCACCTCGCCGTCGGTGGACGAGGGCCCGGTGGCCGAACCCTTCGGGCACCCGAGCGAGACCTTCGACGTCGAGCCGCCCTACGCGCCGGACGCCGAGGAGATCGCGGCGGTCGAGAAGTTCGAGGACCGGTTCATCGACCGCGAGATCTCCTGGCTGCGGTTCAACCAGCGCGTGCTCGAGCTCGCCGAGGACGAGGAGCTGCCGCTGCTGGAGCGGGCCCGCTTCCTCGCGATCTTCGCCAGCAACCTCGACGAGTTCTTCATGGTGCGCGTCGCCGGCCTCAAGCGCCGGATCGACGCCGGCGTGGCCCAGCGCGCGGCCAGCGGGATGATGCCGCGCGAGCAGCTCGAGGTGCTGTGGAACGCGTGCCGCGAGCTGATGGTGCGGCACGCCGCGGCGCTCGTCGGCCTCCTGCCCGAGCTCGGCGGCCAGGGCATCGAGATCGTCCGCTGGGCCGACCTCGACCGCGAGGAGCAGAAGACCTGCAAGAAGCTCTTCAAGGACCGCATCTTCCCGGTCCTCACCCCGCTCGCGGTCGACCCGGCCCACCCGTTCCCCTACATCTCCGGCCTCTCGCTCAACCTGGCGGTCGTCGTGCGGCACCCCAAGACCGGCACCGAGCACTTCGCCCGGGTCAAGGTGCCCCCGACGTTCGGCCGCTTCGTCGGCCTCGGCAACCAGCGCTTCGTGCCGATCGAGGACGTCATCGGCGAGCACCTGAAGAAGCTGTTCCCCGGCATGGAGGTGCTCGGCGCGCACACCTTCCGGGTCACCCGCAACGAGGACCTCGAGGTCGAGGAGGACGACGCGGAGAACCTCCTCAAGGCGCTGGAGAAGGAGCTGCTCCGGCGCCGCTTCGGCGCCCCGGTGCGCCTCGAGGTCGAGGAGACGATCGACCCCAAGGTGCTCGAGCTGCTGGTCTCCGAGCTCGGGGTGGGCCGCGACGAGGTGGTCTCCCTCCCGGGCCCGCTCGACCTGACCGGTCTGCACTCGATCGCCGACCTCCCCCGCGACGACCTCAAGTACGCCGCGTTCCTCCCCTCGACCCACCCCAGCCTCGCCGAGGTCGAGTCGGCCTCCCCCGTCGACGTGTTCGACTCGGTGGCGCGCCACGACGTGCTCCTGCACCACCCCTACGACTCCTTCGCCACCTCGGTGCAGCGCTTCCTCGAGCAGGCGGCCGCCGACCCGCACGTGCTGGCGATCAAGCAGACCCTCTACCGCACCTCCGGCGACAGCCCGATCATCGAGGCGCTCATCGACGCAGCCCAGGCCGGCAAGCAGGTGCTGGTCATCGTCGAGATCAAGGCGCGCTTCGACGAGCAGGCCAACATCCGCTGGGCCCGCAAGCTGGAGCACGCCGGCTGCCACGTCGTCTACGGCCTGGTGGGGCTCAAGACCCACTGCAAGCTCTCGATGGTGGTGCGCGACGAGCCCGAGGGCATCCGGCGCTACGTCCACCTCGGCACCGGCAACTACAACCCCAAGACCGCCCGGCTCTACGAGGACCTCGGCCTGCTGACCTCCGACCCGGAGATCGGCGAGGACGTGGCGCTGCTGTTCAACAACCTGTCCGGGATCAGCCGCAACACCACCTACGACCACCTGCTGGTCGCGCCCGACAGCGTCCGCGACGGCTTGGTCGCCCAGATCCACCAGGAGATCGCCCACCACCAGGCCGGGCGGCGGGCCGGGATCCGGATCAAGGCCAACTCGGTCGTCGACGAGGCCGTCATCGACGCCCTCTACCTCGCCTCGCAGGCCGGCGTCCGCGTCGAGCTCCTCGTCCGCGGCATCTGCGCGCTCCGCCCGGGCGTGCCGGGGCTGTCGGAGACCATCCGGGTGCGTTCGGTGCTCGGCCGCTTCCTCGAGCACAGCCGGGTCTTCTGGTTCGACAACGACGGCGACCCGGCGGCGTGGATCGGCTCGGCCGACCTGATGCACCGCAACCTCGACCGGCGCGTGGAGGTGCTGGTGCGGCTGCGCGACCCGCTGGTCGTGGAGTCCGTCGCCGGGCTGCTCGACCTCGCCCTCGACGAGGACACCAGCGCGTGGGAGCTCGGCGCCGACGGCGAGTGGCACCAGCACCGCGGCGTACGCCACCTCCACGACGAGCTCATCGCGCAGCAGCGCCACCGCCGGCGCTGACCCGTCCGCGCCGCCACCTCGGCCAGACCACCTGACGGGAAGTGGCTGACGGTTGCGCCCGCGAGCGGATCACCCCCTAGCATGATGCCGGTTCATCCGCCCCCCGTTCGGAGTTCACCGTGCGTTTGAAGTTCCGCCCTGTCGACAGCTCGTTCTACGACCTCTTCAGCGAGGCGGCCGGGCACCTCGTCGTCGGCGCCCAGCTGCTCAGCGAGATGCTCGCCGACGGTGCCTCGCGCGCCGAGATCGCCCAGCGCATGCGCGAGGCCGAGCACGCTGCCGACGAGACGACCCACTCGATCGTCCGACGGGTCAACAGCACCTTCGTCACCCCGTTCGACCGCGAGGACATCTACAACCTCGCCTCGGCGCTCGACGACGTGATGGACATGATGGACGAGGCCGTCGACCTGGTCCTGCTCTACGAGGTCACCTCGCTGCCGCCGGAGACCACCCAGCAGGTCGAGGTGCTGCAGCGCTGCGCCGAGCTGACTGCCGCGGCGATGCCGTCGCTGGAGTCGATGTCGGCGCTCGACGAGTACTGGATCGAGATCAACCGGCTCGAGAACACCGGCGACAAGTCCTACCGGCGCATCCTCGCCAACCTCTTCAGCGGCGAGTACGAGGCGCTGGAGGTCCTGAAGCTCAAGGACGTCGTGGAGTCCCTCGAGGGCGCGATCGACGCCTTCGAGAAGGTCGCCAACATCGTGGAGCAGATCGCGGTCAAGGAGTCCTGACGGTGGAGTTCGCGATCGTCATCGCGGTCGTCGTCGTCGCCCTGGTGTTCGACTACACCAACGGGTTCCACGACGCCGCCAACGCCATCGCCACGTCGGTCTCGACCCGCGCGCTCACCCCGCGCGTGGCGCTGATCCTCGCCGCGGTGATGAACTTCGTCGGTGCCCTCCTCGGCCAGGAGGTCGCCAAGACGGTGTCGGAGGTGATCGACCCGCCCGACGGCACGCACGGCCTGGTCATCGTGATGGCCGGCCTGCTCGGCGCCATCGTGTGGAACCTCGTCACCTGGTACTTCGGCCTGCCCTCGTCGTCGTCCCATGCGCTCATCGGCGGGCTGGTCGGCGCCGCGCTCGCCGCCGGCGCCGGGGTGCACTGGGCGAAGATCCTCGAGAAGGTCGTCATCCCGATGGTCGGCTCGCCGATCTTCGGCTTCCTGGCGGCCTTCGCGGTGATGCTCGCCATCATGTGGATCTTCCGGCGGCGCAACCCGCACCGCGTCTTCCGCGGCTTCCGGGTCGCCCAGACGCTGTCCGCCGCGGGCCTCGCCCTCGGGCACGGCCTCCAGGACGCCCAGAAGACGATGGGGGTCATCCTGCTGGCGCTGGTGACCGCGTTCCCGGCGTCGTACTCCCTCGACGAGCTGCCGCTGTGGGTGGTCCTGGCCGCTGCGACCGCGATCTCGGCCGGCACCTACTCCGGCGGCTGGCGCATCATGCGCACCCTCGGCCGCCGCATCATCCACCTCGACCCGGCGCGCGGCTTCGCGGCCGAGGCGGTGGGCGCGACGGTGCTCTACACGACGGCCTTCGTCTACCACGCCCCGATCTCGACGACCCACACCATCACCTCCGCCATCATGGGTGCGGGCGCGACCAAGCGCTTCTCCGCCGTGCGCTGGGGCGTCGCCAAGACCATCGTCACCGCCTGGGTCCTCACCTTCCCGGCCGCCGGCCTCGCCGCGGCCGTCTGCTACTGGATCGCCCACCTCTTCCTCCCCTGACCTCCCCCCGGCCAGCTGTTCAGCGCCCTTGTGGATGGCATCTGAGGACGCCATGGGACCGAAATTGGCCGTTCGGCTCCCCTCACGTCCTCAGATGACCGGGGTCGGCCTTGCTCAGGCCGCGTGACGGTAGGTGAGGTAGCGCGACCGTTCGTCGTCAGAGAGCGCCCGCCGCTGCGCGACGGTCGACGTCGGCACCCACCACCGAGGTGGCCCCGCCATCCACAGGCGGTCGTCCGCGCGCCTTCGGCCGGCCCGGGCGTACGCCTGGTCGAGACGCGCGAGGAACGGGCTGTGATCCGCCAGGTCGCCCGCCATCATGACGGCGCCCTCCAGCCCGAGCCGCCGGTACGCCGCCTCCTTGGTCACATCGCGGTGGCGCACCTCGCCGGCGAGGTGGAGCCCGCCGTCGTACATGCCGTAGACACCCGCCACCGGATCGATGAGGTCAGGCGTTCCGACGAACCGGCCGTTGAGGTCGAAGACGGGCCAGTTCGCCAAGGGGCGGGGCCGGACCTCTTCCAACGTCCACGCCAGGCGCATGACCGGCTCCATCGGTGACCACGAGTTCTCCTCCAGGACCGGCAGCACCCGCCGGACCCGCTCCACCCCCCATCGCAGCCACAGCGAGGAGTCGGTGAAGCGGGTCAGCTCCTCGATCGACACGAGGTCGTCGTAGGCCGCCATCTCGAAGGCGACGACGGCCGCCGTGTCCGACGTCGCCTTGCGCATCTCGTAGGCGACGCTCCACAGCGGCACCGTCACCCGGACACCCTCGTGGCGCACGACGGTCGTGAGGTCGAGGACCTCTTGGGAGACGACCAACCCGGGGTGCACCCGCCGGCGGTGGCCGCTGCCGACGGCGAGGGGGACAGGTGCCAGCGTGCCGTGGCGGTCGACGCCGTCGAACCAGGAGCCGCCCATCCACCGCAGGCCCGCCCACCCCGTGACACCGCCGCGCCCCGGCAGCTGCGCGGCGGCCTCGACGATGCGCTGGTCGGGATCCCCCGGATCGACCGCGGCCGGCACCCACAGGTTGTGCCCCGCGCGCCGCCAGTCTCCTGAACGCGTCGCCCAGTCCCCAGGTCCGTCAGCCCCGGTCGGGTCACGCCGCGATGGCCACGTCACTCCGGCGCGTACGCCCTCGCGCGGGCCGGTCCCCCGCAACGGCCACGCCCCGGGGATCCACGCAGCGTCCATCCCGGCATGGTCTCGAACGTGGCTGTGTCGCCGCTCCCGTCGTCCACAGCCCGGAGTCTGAGGACGTGGCGGGAGGGATACCGACGGATCTGCTCCCCCCACGTCCTCAGATGCCGGGTTCGGAGGAGGCCGCAGAGGAGGCCAAGGCGGGGTCGGGCGTCAGTGGGATGACACGGGGCGGCGGCCGGAGAGGGGCGACCCCGAGAAACCCCGCGCCCGGGGCCGCCCATCACCGGCCGCCGAACCGACGCTCACCCGGCCCACCCTCGCCGGGCCTCCTAGGGATGTCCTGGTGCGCGGGACGCTCGGGACACCCGGAGGGGTCAGCCGAAGCGGCCGGAGATGTAGGCCTCGGTGGCCTCGTTGTCGGGGTTGGCGAACATCTTCTGGGTGGAGTTGAACTCCACGAGGTGGCCGGGCTGGCCGGCGGCCTTGAGGTTGAAGAAGCCGGTCTCGTCGGAGACACGGGCGGCCTGCTGCATGTTGTGGGTGACGATGACGATCGTGTAGTCGGACTTCAGCTCGTGGATGAGGTCCTCGATCGCCGAGGTCGAGATCGGGTCGAGGGCCGAGCAGGGCTCGTCCATCAGCAGCACCTGGGGCTCGACGGCGATCGCGCGGGCGATGCACAGGCGCTGCTGCTGGCCGCCGGACAGGCCCATGCCGGGCTTGCCGAGGCGGTCCTTGACCTCGTTCCACAGGTTCGCACCCTTGAGCGAGCGCTCGACGATGTCGTCGGCCTCGGCCTTCTTCATCTTCTTGGAGTTGAGCCGGTTGCCGGCGAGCACGTTCTCGTAGATCGACATCGTCGGGAACGGGTTCGGCCGCTGGAAGACCATCCCGATCTGGCGGCGTACGGCGACCGGGTCGACCGCGGAGTCGTAGAGCGACTGGCCGTCCACCATCACCTTGCCCTCCACGCGCGCACCGGGGATGACCTCGTGCATGCGGTTGAGGGAGCGCAGGAAGGTCGACTTGCCGCAGCCGGACGGACCGATGAAGGCGGTGACCGAGCGCGCCTTGATGGTCATGCTGACGCCCTGCACGGCGAGGAAGTCGCCGTAGTAGATGTCCAGGTCGTCGACGGTGATGCTCTTGGCCATGGGGGTGGGTCTCTCGTTCTCGGTGGTGGCTCAGCGGCCGGTCTTGGGGGCGAAGATCTTGCCGATGACGCGCGCGACGACGTTGAGCACCATCACGATCGCGATCAGGACCAGCGCACCGCCCCACGCGATCTCGATGCCGGGGCGCATGCCGCCCGGCGTCTCGGCGATGCCGGGGTTGGCGTTCTGGGTGAAGATCAGCACCGGGAGGGTGGTCATGCGCCCGTCGAACAGGTTGAAGTTCGTGCGGGTGGTCAGGCCGGCGATCAGCAGCAGAGGCGCGGTCTCGCCCACGACGCGGGCGATCGACAGCGTGACGCCGGTGACGATGCCGCCGAGGGCCGTCGGCAGCACGACCTTGACGATCGTGCGCCACTTCGGCACGCCCAGGGCGTACGACGCCTCGCGCAGCTCGTCGGGCACCAGCCGCAGCATCTCCTCGGTCGAGCGCACCACGATCGGGATCATCAGCAGCGACAGTGCCACCGAGCCGCCGAGGCCCGAGCGGTAGCTCGGCCCGAAGATGAGGATGAACAGCGCGAACGCGAAGAGGCCGGCGACGATCGAGGGGATGCCGGTCATCACGTCGACGAGGAAGGTGATCCAGCGCGCGAGGCGGTTGCCCTTGCCGTACTCGATCAGGTAGATCGCGGCCATGATGCCCACCGGCACCGAGATGATCGCCGCGCCCACGGTGATCAGCAGCGTGCCGATCAGCGCGTGGTAGATCCCGACCTCCTGGTCGAGGCTGGTGCGGTACATCGAGTAGGTCAGGAACGTCGAGCTGATCCGCGGCAGGCCACGGTCGACGACGGTCCACAGCAGCGACAGCAGCGGTACGACGGCGACGGCGCACGCGGTCCACACCAGCGCGGTCATCAGCCGGTCGACGGCACCGCGGCGGCCCTCGACGACCCGTGCCCACGCGGGCAGGGCGACCACGAAGACGACGACCGCGAGCACGGCCCAGGCGACGAGGCCCCAACCTAGGAAGAGGACGGGCAGCGCCGCCGCAGCCAGCGCGATCGCCGCGACGAGGACCGGCGCGATCCGCGGGAGCCGGGCGGCGGTGAAGGAGACCGGCGCGGGCACCGACTGCACCGGGGCGGTCTGCGTGGCGCTCATCGGGCGAGCTTCCTCTCGTTGCGGGAGACGATCCACCGGGCGGCGAAGTTGACCAGGAAGGTGACGATGAAGAGCACCAGGCCCGTCGCGATCAGCACCTGGATCTTGCCCGGGGTGCCCTCCTTGTAGTTGGAGGCGATGTTGGACGCGATCGAGGCCGGGTTGCTGCTCGAGATGAGGTTGAACGAGATGCCGCCGCCGGCCGAGAGCACCATCGCGACCGCCATCGTCTCGCCGAGCGCGCGGCCCAGGCCGAGCATCACCGCGGAGACCATGCCGGAGCGGGCGTAGGGGAAGACCGCCATCCGGACCATCTCCCAGCGGGTCGCGCCGAGGGCCAGCGCGGCCTCCTCGTGCAGGCGCGGGGTCTGGGCGAACACCTCGCGCGAGAGCGCGGTGATGATCGGCAGGATCATGATCGCCAGCACGAGGCCGGCGGTGAGGATGGTGCGCCCGGTGCCCGAGGCGGGGCCGGCGAAGAACGGCAGCCAGCCCATGTGCTCGTCGAGCCACGCGTACAGGGGCTGGATCTTCAGCGCCAGCACGCTGATGCCCCACAGGCCGAAGACGACCGAGGGGACGGCGGCGAGCAGGTCGATGACGTACGCGATGGGGGTCGCGATCGCGCGCGGCGCGTAGTGGCTCACCAGCAGCGCGATGCCCCAGGCGAGCGGGACGGCCACGACCAGCGCGATCACGGCCGCGAGCACCGTGCCGAAGAGCAGCGGCGCGACGTAGCCGGCGAAGGTCGAGGCGCTGCCGTAGAACTCGGCGGGCTTGGCCACGCCGGGCAGGCCCTCGATCGCCAGGAAGACGAAGACGGCGGCCAGCGCGAGCAGGATGGCGATGCCGGCGGCCAGCGCGAGCCGGGAGAACACCCGGTCGCCGAGCCGCGGCTTGGCGGGACCGGTGGAGTCAGCAACGATCGTTGCCACGGGGGAACCTCATTCAGTCGGATGCGCCTGTGCGGCGAGCCGGTCCCCCGGCTCGCCGCACGCGGCACGCGTTGGCCGGGGCGCGCCCCGGCCGGGTGGATCAGCCCGCCGAGATGCCCTCGACGATGCCCTGCGCCTTCTCGGCCACGGTGCCCGACAGCGGCGCGGAGCCGGCCTCCTCGGAGGCGGCCTGCTGGCCCTCGTCGGAGACGATGTAGGACAGGTAGCCCTTCACCAGGTCGGCCTCCGACTGGTCGTCGTAGGTCTGGCAGGCGATGAGGTAGCTGAGCAGGACGACGGGGTACGCGCCGGCCTCGGTGGTGGTGCGGTCGAGGTCGACGGCCATGTCGACGTCGGCGCGGCCCTCGGCGGCCGGGGAGGTCTCGACGACCTTGGCGGCGCCCTCGGCCGACGGGGCGACGTACTCGTCGCCGACCTTGACCGAGACGACCGACAGGTCGCCGACCTGCGACTCGTCGGCGTAGCCGATGGTGCCGCTGCCGCCGGAGACGGCGGAGATGACGCCGGAGGTGCCCTCGGCGGCCTCGCCGCCCTTGACCGGGAAGGCGTCCTCGGCCTCGTAGGACCACGACGAGCTGGCCTTGCCGAGGTAGTCGGTGAAGTTCTTGGTGGTGCCCGAGTCGTCGGAGCGGTGGACCGGGGTGATGTCCTCGTCGGGGAGGTCCGCGTCGGGGTTCTCCTTCACGATGGCCGGGTCGTTCCACTTCGTGATCTGGCCGTCGAAGATCTGCGCGATCGTGTCGGCGGACATGTTGAGCGCGTCGACGCCGTCGAGGTTGAAGGCGATCGCGATCGGGGAGACGTAGGCCGGGACCTCGATCGGGTCCTCGCCGTTGCACCGCTCCTTGGCGCCGGACAGCTCGCCCTCGTCGTCGGTGAGGTAGGAGTCGGAGCCCGCGAAGCTGACGCCGCCGCTGATGAAGTTGGTGCGGCCGTCGCCGGAGCCCACCGGGTCGTAGTTGACGGTCACGTTGCCGTCGTTCATGCCCTGGAAGCCGGTCGCCCAGGCGCCCTGGGCCTTCTCCTGCGAGGAGGCGCCGGCGCCGTTGAGGTCGCCGGAGAGGCCGCTCGACTCGCTCGAGCCGCTGTCGGACCCCGAGTCGGCAGCGGTCTCGTTGCCCGCGCCGCAGGCGGAGAGGGAGACGGAGAGAGCAAGAACGGCCACGCTCGGGGCCACGATCTTGCGGAAGGAAGTGCGGTTCACTTCGAGTGCTCCTGGGATCTGATGTGAAGTCTGATGAGTGCTGACGACCGAGAAGGTAGGCAGCGCAGGAGAACGACCACGGCGCCGTCGGTGAACGGGCGGTGAACTCGACCGGGCCGGATGACGTCGCGGATCCGTGCGTGAGACGGCGATCACATGAACTCGGCCCGGGAACCTTGACGCGGGCCGGCCCGGTGGGCTTTCAGGGGTGCAGGACCTCGGTGGCCACGACCCCGCCCCTGCGGTGGTGCACGACCAGCCCCGCGCCGGGCGCGAGCGACACGTCGGGCACACCGAGGGCGTCGAGCACGGTGGGCAGGACGGGGCGGTGCGTGCACAGCACGGCCCCCTCCTTGGCGTCGAGCAGGCGGTGGCAGAGGTCGACGACGCCGTCGACGGTCGCGTCCTCCTCGCTCAACCGGTCGTGCCTCTCGAGCGGCCACCCGGTGACCTCGACGTAGGGGGTCACCGTCTGCACGCACCGGGTGCTCGACGAGCTGTGCACGGCGGTCACGTCGAAGGCGGCGAGCAGCGGGACCAGGCGCTCGGCCTGCGCGGCACCGGCGTCCTCGAGCGGACGCAGGCGGTCGTCGCCGGTCCACGCCTTGCGCGGACGGGCCTTGCCGTGGCGGAGCACGACGAGCGCACGCGTACGCCGGCGCAGGGGGCGCGCCTCGGCCAGCGTCTCGCGGTCGTGGGGGTAGGTGAGCCGGGTGGCGGCGGCGTCCCACGGCACCCACTCCACGGCGTCGATCTCGTCGTTGGGGCGGTAGCGCGAGACGTCGTCGCTGCCGACGACCCGCGCCGTCCAGTAGTCGACGTGCTTGTAGCGACCGCCCAGCATCCGGTAGCGCTGGGAGGTCAGCGCGGGCCCGAGCCGCACGTCGAGCCCGGTCTCCTCTGCCACCTCACGCACCGCCGCGCTCACGTGGTGCTCGCCGGGGTCGAGCTTGCCCTTGGGGAAGGACCAGTCGTCGTACTTCGGTCGGTGGACGAGGAGGACCTCGCCTCCCTTGCGGGTGACCACGGCGCCGGCAGCGCGCACGTCGCGGGGGTCCATGGACGTAGTCTCACACCCGTCCCCGACCACCGAGGAGCCCCGTCCGTGTCGCGTCGCGCAGCCCTGGCCGTGGTCGGCGTGCTCGCACTCGTCGTCGGCGGCCTGGTCGGCTGGCGGCTCACGCACCGCGGCACCCCGCTGCAGGAGGCGCTCGCGCTGGTACCGGCCGCGACCAGCCGCGCCGCGTGGACCGACTGGGACGCCGTGCGCCGCGAGCTCGGCGCCGACGTCGGGTCCGGCTCCGACGCCGACGAGGTCGACGCCTTCGTGTCCGACGCGTTCTCCCGCGACCTCTCGTCCATGTCGGCCCTGTCCACCTCGGCCGGGCTGATGCAGGAGGAGCTCGGCTTCTCCCCCGCGACGCTCTCATGGGAGCTGCTGGCGCAGTCCACCGACGGCGCCGTCGAGGTGATGGGCGTCGGCCCGGACGTCTCGTTCGACGACGTGGCCGAGCACCTGGCCGAGCACGGCTGGACCGAGCCGAGTGACGAGGACGGCGTGTGGGTGGGCGGCACCGACGTGCTCTCCGCGGTCGGCGACCTCACGCCCGAGCTCCAGCACGTCGCGCTCCTGGCCGACGAGGGCCTGGTGATCACCTCCGACCAGGCGCCCTACCTCGAGACCGTCCTCGACGTGGTGCACGGCGACGACGACGGCGCCGACGACCTCGCCGACCTGGCCGGTCCGCTCGGCGACCCCGTCGCGGCGGCGACCTACGACGGCGACTACGCCTGCGAGAAGCTCGCCATGGCGCAGGCCGACGACGCCGACCGGGCGGAGGGCGAGCAGCTGGTCGAGGCCGCGAACGGCGTCCACCCGCTGACCGGGTTCGCGATGGGCCTGCTCGGCGACGGCGCCCTGCGCGCGGTCCTGCAGGTGGAGGACGCCGACGACGCGCCCGGCGACGCGCGGGCCCGGGCCCGGCTCGCCGGCGGCCCGGCACCGGGACAGGGCGGCGACTTCACCGACCGCTTCCGGGTGGCCGACGCGGGGGCGGAGGGGCGCGACGTGGTGCTCGACCTCGACCCCGAGCAGGGCGAGTACGTCCTGTCGGACCTCACCAGCGGACCGGTGCTGTTCGCGACCTGCTGAGGCAGGCGCGGAGCGCGCTCAGTCCTCGGAGGGACGGCGCGGGGTGACGCCGAGGAGGCGGTCGATCTCCTCCTGGGAGAGGTGCTCCTCGGACTCGCTCGCGGCGATGATCAGGGTCGTGGTCAGCTCCACCTCGCCGAGGAGGTCGCCGTCCTCGAGGGTCACGTCGAACTGGTCGTGCACGTCACCCTCCCTCCTGTGCGCGGTGCGCATGGCCTGTCTCGATCGTAAGCAACGAGGACAAGTCTCCCCGACCGACACGGCCGGGGGAAATGGCCTGTTCGGACCACCATCCTCCCCCGAAATGGAGTCCGACCCCACCCCCCTGAAGGGAATGGGGCCGGACTCTTGAGCAGATCTGGAAGATGCTTCCAGCTCAGCCGATCAGACCGGGCGGACGTTCTCCGCCTGGGGGCCCTTGGGGCCCTGGGTGACGTCGAACTCGACCTTCTGGTTCTCGTCCAGCGACTTGTAGCCGTTGGTCTGGATGGCCGAGTAGTGCACGAAGACGTCGTCGCCGCCGTCCTCCTGCGCGATGAAGCCGAAACCCTTCTCGGCGTTGAACCACTTAACGGTGCCCTGAGCCATGATGCTCGTTACTCCTTTGTCGGGGCGTGAGTCGCCACTTCAGCGACCCGCACCAGATGCGGTGACACGCCGCTTGCGACTCACGAGCTGGCAGGGCCCGAAGTTCAAACGCCGTTGGATCACAAACTCCGCGGGCGTCGACCTGCTGGAACTTGCACCTGTTGCACGTCAGACACTACCAACAAAATCCCCGGCGTCACCCCCTGTCATCCACGGGGTGGTGAACAGTCGGTGTACGCACCGTCCGCGGGGGCCGGGGCGAGCGCCCGCCGCGCGGCTGGCAGGCTGGCCCGGTGACCCGCCCCGCCCGTCCCCGCGTGGCCGTCTGCGGCATCAGCCTCGAGGCCTCCACCTTCTCCCCCGCGCTCACCACGGCGGCGATGCTCGCGCCCCGCCGCGGACGCGAGGTCCTCGACGCGTGGGACTTCTGGCGCGAGGGCGGCTCGCTGGCCGACCGCGCCGAGTGGATCGGCGTGCTGCAGGCCCGGAGCATCGCCGGCGGCGCCATCCCCGCCGACGACCACGCCACGCTCAAGGCCGAGATCCTGGAGGGGCTGCGCGCGGCCGTGGCCGCCGCACCGCTCGACGGGGTCGTGCTCGACATCCACGGTGCAGCGAGCGTCGTGGGCCTCGACGACATGGAGGGCGACCTCGCCCTCGCCGTACGCGCGGTGGTGGGGCCCGACTGCCTGATCAGCAGCGGCATGGACCTGCACGGCAACGTCTCGCGCACCCTCGCCGAGACCGTCGACCTGCTGACCACCTACCGCACCGCCCCGCACGTGGACTGGCAGGAGACCAAGGAGCGGGCCGCGCGCAACCTGCTCGACCGGCTCGCGCTGCCGCCCGGTCGACGGCGCCCGGCGAAGGCCTGGGTGCCGGTGCCGATCCTGCTGCCGGGCGAGATGACCAGCACCCGCCAGGAGCCGGCCACCAGCCTGTACGCCCGGGTGCCGGAGGTCGAGGCCCTCGACGGCGTCCTCGACGCCGGCATCTGGATCGGCTACCCGTGGGCCGACGAGCCCCGCAACTGCGCGGTCGTGATGGTCGTCGGCGACGACGCAGGGCTCGCCGAGCGCGAGGCGGCGTCCCTCGCCTCCGAGCTGTGGCGGCGCCGTGAGGAGTTCGGGTTCGTAGCGCCGACCGGCACGCTGCACGAGGTACTGGAGCGCGCGCTCGCTTCCGACGTGGCGCCCTACTTCGTCTCCGACTCGGGCGACAACCCGACCGCGGGTGGCGCCGGCGACGTCACCTGGACCCTCGCCGAGCTGCTGCGCAGCGAGGCGCTGGCCGGCAGCGGCAAGCGGGCGATCTACGCCTCGATCCCCGACGCCGTGGGTGCCCTGGCCGCCGCGGAGGCGGGGGTCGGCGCGCACGTCCGGCTGACGGTGGGCGCCCGGATCGACGCGCGCCACGCGCCCCCGGTGGAGCTGGCCGGCGAGGTCGTGGCGGTCGTGCCGGGCGAGGACAACCTCGAGGTCGTCGTGCGCACGCCGTCGGTCGACGTGGTCGTGACGCGGCGCCGCCGGCCCTACCACCTCGAGTCGGACTTCACCCGGCTCGGCCTCGACCCCCGCAGCGCGGACGTCGTCGTGGTCAAGATCGGCTACCTGGAGCCCGAGCTGTTCGACATGGCCGCCGACTGGATGCTCGCCCTCACCCCGGGCGGCGTCGACCAGGACCTCGCGCGGCTCGGGCACCGCAGGGTGCGCAGGCCGGTGTTCCCGCTCGACGACGTCTCCGGCGTCGACCCGCTCGCGGGCGCCATGCTCTTCCCCGGCGACACCGCGGACACCGACGCCTGACCCTCAGCGGCCCAGCGCCCCCATCACCTCGGCGAGCACGCCCGCGTCGGTGACCGAGCGGCCGCCGTCGTCGTAGCCGGCGGACCTCCCGCTCGACACGACGACGCCGGGCGCCCGCAGGTGCACCTCGCGGCACCCCGTGGCCTCGACGACCTGCGCGACGTTGGCGGGACGTACGCCACCGCCGACCGCGATCCGCACGTCGTCGCCACCGCGACGCACCAGGTCGGCCAGCAGGGGCAAGTGGTCGAGGGCCGGACCCGGGCCGCCCGAGGTGAGGACCCGGGTGACACCGAGGCCGCCGAGCAGGTCGAGCGCCGCTGCCTTGTCGGGAACCGAGTCGAACGCCTTGTGGAACGTCACCGGAGCCGGGCCGCAGGCCTCGACCAGCCGGCGTACGGCGGCCACGTCGACCTCGCCGTCGGCCGTCAGCGTCCCGACGACGAAGCCCAGCCGGGTGCCGTCGGGGACGACCGACCGCAGCAGCGTGACGTCGTCGGCCATCACCGCGACCTCCTCGGCGGAGTGCACGAAGTCGCCGCCGCGCGGACGCACCAGCACCCGCACGTCGAGGCCCGGCGCCTGCTCGGCGCAGTGCCGGACGAAGCCGGGTGTGGGGGTGGTGCCGCCCTCGACCAGCCCGGCGCACACCTCCAGCGCGTCGGCGCCCGCGGCCGCGGCGACGGCCGCACCCCCGACGTCCTCCAGGCAGACCTCGACCAGCGCGCTCATGGCCGCCACCGTAGGGCAGCCGGGCGGCCTGCCGCGCCCGCCGGGACCGGCTCTGAGATGATCTCCGCACGCGCAGGGCGACCTGCCGCGGGCCTCTAGCTCAATTGGCAGAGCAGCAGACTTTTAATCTGTTCGTTCAGGGTTCGAGTCCCTGGAGGCCTACCTCAGGACGGATGCGGCCGTGGACTGGTCCACCGCACCCGCAGGCCGGCGCCCTAGCCTTCGGCCATGGTCCCGGTGTCCGACCCGCAGCTGCCCTTCGGGGTGGCGTGGCTGAGCCTGCGCCTGCACCGGGAGGTCGGGCCGGGTCCCGAGGACCACCTGACGATCGCCGACGAGCTCAGCGGCACCCGCATCGAGGTCGACGGCTGGGACGAGGCGCTCGGCGAGGCGTGGCGCCGGCTGGCTTCCGAGCCCGCCATCGACGACTGGCTCGAGGCCTACCTCCGCGAGCGCGGCGAGGAGGGGCTGGAGGTCACCTTCTCCGACACCCCGCGGGTCGTGGCCCGCCACGCCTTCGGCCGCTGGAACGTCCACTACCCCGCCGACCTGCTGCTCGGCTCGGTCGACGCGGTGGCGGCGATGCGGGCCGCGCTGGTCACGGTGCTCGACCGGCACGTCGAGCGCCAGGCGCTCGACGTGCCGCTGCTGGGCGAGCTGCTCGCCGACTGAGCAGGAGCGAGGCTCAGGCCTCGGCCACGTCGATCAGCACCTTGCCGACCGCGCCGTCCTCGACCGCGGCGTGGGCCGCCGCCGTCTCCTCGAGCGGCAGGTGGTGGAGCGGCAGCCCGTGCTCCTCGCCGACGCCGAACGCACCGTCGGCCAGGGCCGCGGTGATGTCCTCGGCGGCCGCACGCAGCGCCGCCTGGCCGACCGTGTAGAGCAGCACCCACTGGAAGCGGGCGTTGGTGGAGAAGGTCTCGCGCACGCTGAGGGTGATCTCGTCGCCGCCGTTGTTGGCGTAGATCGCGATGGTGCCGCGCGGCCTGATCAGCCGGAGGTCGGTGCGCAGGTTCTGCGCGGGCGCGACCTCCACCACCAGGTCGACGCCGTCGGGCGCGATCGCCCGCACCTGCTCGACGAGGTCGCCCTCGCGGTAGTTCACGACGTGATGCGCACCCGCGGCCGTGGCGAGCGCGGCCTTCTCGTCGCTGCTGACGGTCGTCACGACGGTGGCCCCGGCCCAGCGCGCGAGCTGGATCGCAGCGTTGCCGACGGCGCCAGCGCCACCTGCCACCAGCACGGTGGAGCCCTCGAGCGCGCCCGGCGCCAGCCGGTCGGGACCGTCCTCCGAGGTGGTCAGTGCCCGGTGGGCGGTGACCGCCGGGACGCCGAGCGAGGCGCCGACGTCGTACGACGCCCCCTCGGGGAGCACGGTCACCCGGTCGGCGGGGATCACCACCTGCTCCTGCGCGGTGCCGCCCGGCCGCTGGTGCTGCGCGAGCATCGTCCACACCCGGTCGCCCACCGCGAGGGAGTCGACGTCGGGGCCGACGGCCACGACCTCGCCCGCGCCGTCCTGGCCGGGCACGATCTCGGGGAAGGCCAGCTCGCCCATCCCGCCGGCGCGGAACTTCCAGTCGGTGGGGTTGACCCCGGCGCGCACGATCCGCACCCGCACCTCGCCGGGCCCGGGCTCGGCGACCTCGCGCTCGACCAGCTCCAGCACGGAGGAGTCCCCGCTCTCGGTGTAGACCACGGCTCGCATGCGTACGTCCTCTCGATCGTCGGTGGTTCGGTCCCTGGGCAACCTGCGCGACCCCCTCCCCTGTTCCCGCAGGTCATCTGAGGACGTGGTGGGAGGGATGAACCCCCGTCGACCCCCACCCCGTCCTCAGATGCCCGGGGGCGGCTTGGGCCTGTCGGCGAGGATGGCCGGACCCGACCGCCCGCGCCACCCCCGGAGACGCCGTGCCTCCCCCGACGCCGACCCCCGTGCCGACGCCGAGCCCCGCCGCAGCGCCGACAGCTGCGACGCCCACAGCCGCCGCCGGCCCCACCGCTGCCCCCGCCCCGGGCGGGCGCCTGCCGTGGCTGTTCCTCGTCCTCAACGCCGCCGTCATCGGCGCCGCCACGGCGCTGGCGAGCCTCGCGCTGGACCGGCCGGTCGCCGACCCGGAGGGCAGCTTCCTCGGCCCGTCGTGGGTCCGGCTGCCGGTGCTCTGCGCGACCGCGATCGTCGTCGACCTGCTCCCCCGCGCGCTCTGGCAGGGCCGCCTGCACCCCGGCCGGGTCGTCGCGGCGGCCCGCGCGCGGCTGCGGACCCACTGGACCCGCGCCCGCCTGCTCCTCGTCGTGGTCGGGATCTCCGGCTTCTACGTCGTCTACGTCGCCTACCGCAACCTCAAGTCGCTGCTGCCGCTGGTGCGCGAGGTGAAGTACGACAGCGAGCTGTGGCGCCTCGACCGCGCACTGCTCCTCGGCCACGACCCCGCCACCGTCCTGCAGGACCTGCTCGGCCGGGAGCTGTCGGCCCACGTCCTCTCGACCGTCTACCTCGCCTACGTCCCGCTCGTCGCCATCCTCGTCACGGTGTGGCTGGTCTGGTCGCGCAGCATCGGCCACGGCTGGTGGTTCGTGACCGCGCAGGGCGTGGCGTGGACCCTCGGCGCGCTGTCGTACTACCTGCTGCCCGCGCTGGGCCCGGGGATCATGTACCCCTGGCTGACCAGCGAGCTGACCCCCAACGCCACCTCCGACCTGATGGACTCCCTCGTCCACTCACGCCACGGCTTCCTCTGGGGCGACGGCGACCACCAGGGCGTCGCGGGCTTCGCCAGCCTCCACACCGCGATCGCGCTCCTGTGGGCGCTGATGGCGCGCCAGACCGTGCGCAGCCGGCTCGTGCAGCGGCTCTTCTGGGTGAACTTCGCGCTGACCGTGGTGGCGACGCTCTACTTCGGGTGGCACTACCTCGCCGACGACGTGGCCGGCGCGCTCATCGCCGTCGTCGCGTTCCGCGTCGGTGCGTGGGCCACCGGCCACCGGGTCGTGCGCGGGGGCGCCGCGGCCGCGCCGACGAGCGCCTGACCGGCGACGCAGCGACGCCCGCCCGCCGTGCCGGTGGCACAGGGGGCGGGCGTCGTGGACGGACCTACGGACGGACCGTCGTGGCTCAGGCGCCGCCGACGCGCTCGGCCGGGACGCCGCGGGCGCCGGAGTCGGTGAGCTCGGCCTCGTGCCGGGCCGCCGCCTCGAGCTCCTGACGCCGGGTCTCCTCGACCATCGCGCGCGTGGCGTCGTACATGCCCGGATCGGAGACCAGGTCGGCCGCGCCGCGCCGCAGCCGCGCGAGGGCGGCACGGGCGAAGATCTGCTGCTCGGTCGTGGTGCGCTCGGAGCGGTTGTTGCTTGCGAACGTGATCGCCCAGCGCATCAGCGCGGACACCTGGTTCTTGAAGCCGGTGAGGTAGACGAGGTGGACGCCGAGCCACATCAGCCAGGCCAGGATGCCGGTGATGCGGAGCTTGCCGACCATCGCGACCGCACGGAAGCGGCTGATGATCGCCATCGAGCCCTTGTCGAAGTACTTGAACGGGCCCTGCGGGGGCTTGTTCTCGACGCGGTTGCGGATCTCCTTGGCGGCGTACTTCGCGCCCTGGATCGCGACCTGCGCGACGCCGGGGAGGTTGTCGAGGGCGATCATGTCGCCCACGACGAAGACCTCCGGGTGGCCCGGGAGGGTCAGGTCGGGGTTGACCGCGATGCGGCCGGCGCGGTCGAGCGGGGCGCCGGTCTGCTCCGAGAGCGTGCGGCCGAGCGGGTTGGCCTGCACGCCGGCGGCCCAGATCTTGGCGACGGAGTTGATCCGCTCGACGCGACCGTCCTTGAACTTCACCTCGAGGCCGCGCTCGTCGACCTCGGTGACCATGCCGCCGAGCATCACCTCGACGCCGAGCTTCTCGAGCTCCTTCTTCGCCTTCTCGCCGAGCTTGGCGCCGAACGGCGGGAGCACCTGCGGGGCGGCGTCGACCAGCACCACGCGGGCCTGGCGGGTGTTGATGGAGCGGAAGTCCTTGCGCAGGGTGTTGTGCGCGAGCTCGGCGATCTGACCGGCCATCTCCACGCCGGTGGGGCCGGCGCCGACGACGACGAAGGTGAGCAGGTGGTCGACGTCGTCGCCGCGGCTGGCGCCGAGCTCGGCCATCTCGAAGGCGCCGAAGATGCGTCCGCGCAGCTCGAGGGCGTCGTCGATGCTCTTCATGCCGGGGGCGAACTCGGCGAAGTGGTCGTTGCCGAAGTACGACTGGCTGGCGCCGGCGGCGACCAGGAGGGAGTCGTACGACGTCACGGTGTCGCGGCCCAGGACGCGCGAGGTGACGGTGCGGGCCTCGAGGTCGATGGCGACGACCTCGCCGAGCAGGACCTTGGCGTTGTCCTGGCCGCTGAGCACCTCACGGGTCGGCGGTGCGATCTCGCCCTCGGACAGGATGCCGGTCGCCACTTGGTAGAGCAGCGGCTGGAAGAGGTGGTGGGTGGTCTTGGCGACCACGGTGACGTCCACGTCGGCGCGCTTGAGGGCCTTGGTGCCGAAAAGGCCGCCGAACCCGGAGCCGATCACCACGACCTTGTGGCGAGCTGCCTGCGTCTGGGTCATGGGTGCTCCTCGTGTCGTAGGTGCGGGATGGACGAGGTCCATCATCCTCTCGTGTCGGCCGTGAGGACGAAATCCCGGGCGCGTCTCGTTGCTCACACCCTGTACCCAGGCCCGACAGAAACTAGGGTGTGGGTCGAGGTTTGAACTACAGGTGGCGCGGGTAGTCGACGCCCACTGGACTACCCACCCCCTTGAAAGAAGTCCCAGTGCCGCTGACATCCGAGCTCACCCTGGCGTCGTCGCCGCGTGCAGCGGCCGATGCCCGCCGGTGGGTCGGGGACATCTGCCGTCGCCTGGAGCGCCACGACCTCGTCGAGTGCGCCGAGCTCGGCGTCTCCGAGCTGGTGGCCAACGCGATCATCCATGCCCGTGCCCCCTACAAGGTGCGCGTGCGCGGCACGGCCAGCCACCCGCGCATCGAGGTGGTCGACGGCTCCACCAGCCCGCCCGTGCCGCCGCCCGGCCCCATCGCGCAGGACGACCTCGACCTGCTCCTCACCTTCGGCCGCGGGCTGTCGATCGTGGCGCAGTGCGCCGTCGCCTGGGGGGCGACCATCGAGGCCGACGGCAAGATCGTCTGGTTCGAGCCGGCGCAGGAGATGCGCGAGGAGCCCACGGCCGAGTGGGTGATGGACGTCCACGACCAGCTGCCCCCCGAGCCGCTCAGCGAGGCCGCGCTCGAGGTGCGGCTCATCGGGATGGACGTCCCGCTGCACGCGTCGCTGTCGCGCCAGTACGGCGAGCTGCGCCGTGAGCTGCGGCTGCTGTCGCTGTCGCACCAGACCGACTACCCCCTGGCCGGTGACCTCACGTCGATGTTCGCCAGCTTCGAGCGCCAGTTCCCCGACTCCTTCCGCGAGCAGGTCCGTGACGCGGAGGAGCGCGGCGCCCCGCGGGTCGACGTGGCCTTCCCGATGGTGCGCGAGGCGTCGCCGATCTTCGTGACGATGACCGAGATGTTCGACGTCGCCGACGCGTTCTGCCGCGCCGAGCGGCTGCTGTCGATGGCCCGCACGCCCCACCAGCGGAGCTTCCACAACTGGATGCTGGGCGAGCTCATCAACCAGCTCGACGGCAGCGAGGCCCAGCCCTGGCCCGGGGTGCCCGACGACCACTCCGCGAGCCAGGCCGGGTGAGCCGCCGCTCCCTGCGCCCCGACCTCGTCCTGCTCGTCGCCGTCGGAGGCGCGCTGGGCGCGCTGCTGCGCCACGCGGTCGACGTCCTCGCACCCGCCGGGCTGTTCCCCTGGCCCACGCTGGCGATCAACGTCGTCGGCTCGTTCGCGCTCGGCGCGCTGCCGCTCCTGGCCGTCGTACGTCGTTCGCCGTCGGTCGCGGCCACCCTTGGGCCCGGCGTGCTGGGCGGTTTCACCACGGTGTCGGCGTGGGCGGGGCAGACCCGCGCCCTCGCCGCCGACGGCCACGCGCCGACGGCCGGGCTCTACCTCGCGCTCACCCTGGCGGCCGGGCTCGGGGCCGCCGCGATCGGCCAGCACCTCGCGCGACGCGCGGAGCCCGAGGAGGCGATGGGATGAGCCGCCGAGAGACCACCCGGTGACCGCGCTGCTCGTGGTGCTCGGTGCCGCGGTGGGCGCACCCCTGCGCTACGCCTGCACCCACCTCCTCGACGGGCCGTGGCCGCGCGGCACGCTCGCGGTCAACACGGTCGGCTCGGGGCTGTTCGGACTGGTCGCGGCCCTGTCGCTGGGCGGGGCGGGCTGGGCCCTGCTCGGCACCGGCTTCTGCGGCGCGTTCACCACGTTCTCCTCGTTCGCGGTGCAGGCCACGGCGCGCCCCGCGCGCGAGGCAGCCGGCTACGTCGCGGCCACCACGGTGCTGGCGCTTGGCGCCTGCGCCGCCGGGTGGGCGCTGGGCAGCGCGCTCGGCGGCTGAGGGCGGGCTCGGCCGAGGACCCGTCCGCGGCCGCCCTCAGCCCCAGCCCAGGTCGTGGAGCCGGGCGTCGTCGAGCCCGAAGTGGTGGGCGACCTCGTGCACGACGGTGATCCGCACCTCCTCCTCGAGCTCCTCGACCGAGTCGGCCATCTCCAGCAGCGGCCCGCGGAACAGCAGGATGCGGTCGGGCAGGTAGCCCGCGTGGTTGGCCTCGCGC
>NZ_JBHLXH010000001.1:1500976-1542437 GCF_042432345.1 Nocardioides zeicaulis
AGAGCCCGAGCAGGTCGGGGTCGTCGGCGGGCGCGTCGTCCTCGACGAGCACCACGACGTTCTGGACCAGACCGGCCAGGTCGTCGGGCAGCCCGTCGAGGGCGCGCTCGACCATGGCGTCGAACGCGGCGGCATCGAGGTCGACGGGCATGGCGCCAGCGTAGGGAGGCGGGCCTGACCGGCGACGAGCCGCGCGGTGCCGAAATGCAGGAGAGGGAGAGCCGTCCGGCTCTCCCTCTCCTGCATGCTCCTGCGACCCCGACGGGACTCGAACCCGCGGCCTCCGCCGTGACAGGGCGGCGCGCTAACCAACTGCGCTACGGGGCCAGGTGTTTCCTGCGTGCTTCCTGCGAAGCGGTGGAACTGTAACCCATGGCTGACGGCGACCACCAAATCGGGGTGCGGTCGCTGCCGGCGCGCGGTGCCGGGTCGCACCCCCAACCGGATTCGAACCGGCGCTACCGCCGTGAAAGGGCGGGGTCCTGGGCCGCTAGACGATGGGGGCCAGCCCGTCCGGGGCGGACCCGGTCGGACGGCCACAGCATAGGGGCTGGCGCGGACGGGCCCCCAACTCCGGACCAGGAGCACTGGCCTAGTTCTGCGGAAGATTTCGACGAGTTGTCCGGATTGACCCCCCAGACACCCCCTGAACTGACTAGCCTTCACCACGTGAGCAGCGCGTCTCGGCAGTTGCACTTCCTCGTCGTCGACGACAACGAGGACATTCGTGACGTGTTCTCCCGCCTCGTGGAGCGGGCCGGCCATGTGGCCGCCACCGCCGAGGACGGGCAGGCTGCGGTCGAGCGTCTCCAGCAGGAGACCTTCGACGTGATGCTCCTCGACCTCACCATGCCGCGCATGAACGGTGTGGAGGTCGTGCGTTGGCTCCGGGAGCACCCTGAGGTCGCCCCGACCATGAAGGTCGTGGTGATCAGCGCCTGGGCCGGCGAGCACCGAGCAACCCTGCAAGAGCTCGGTGTCGAGAACGTGATGCAGAAGCCGCTGCGCATCCAGCAGCTGACTGACCTGATCACGGAGACGCTACGCACGATGGACTCCTGACCCGACACCCCGGACGCTCTCGTCCCGGGCAGGACCCAGCGTGGCGCGGAAGCACCGCACGCCTCCCTGGCGTGCACCACCCCCCACCCCCTGGAGAACACCATGATGAAGCGCATCCGCACCCACCTCGACGCCAAGCGTGCCGCCACCCAGGCGCAGTCGATCTACTTCTGGCGTCCCGCCCCGGGCCGCCGCTGACCCGCCGGGCACGGCCTCGTCACTGAGGCACACACCGTGATGCACGTGGGCAGCGCCGAGTCGGCCGGTGGCCGGCTCGGCGCTGTCCTCTCCCTGCCGCGGTCCGGGCTGGCCGTCCTCGGACCGCGCGGCCCCTGGGTCGCCACCACCCCCGCCCTGGCCAGGCACGTCCTGACCACGCCTGCGGACTACGACTTCCCCGGCGACGTCAGCCGCACGGGGGACCTCTCGGCCAGCCGTGGCGAGAGCCGCTCGGGGCACCTGCTGTTCGCGCCGCTCGCCGAGCCGCACGTCGGGCACGGCGCCGAGCGCTTCGCCACCGAGTGGCTCGCGGAGTGCGCCGAGCACGAGCGCACCGCACCCACCGCGCCGTACGACGTCATGCGCGCGCTGCGACGGCCCGTCGCGCTCGGCACCACCACCGCCGTCCTGCCCCGAGCCGACGAGGCCCGCCTGCAGCAGGTCGCCGCGCTGGTCCTGGCATGGGTCGACGCGCTCGGGCCCGTCATCGCCGCCCGCCGCCCCCCGCGGCGGTGGAGCCGGACCCGGCGCGCCGAGGAGCGCACCAGGCTGGCGCTCGAGGACGCCCTCGGCTCGGTCCCCGACCTCGAGGGCACGCCCCAGCAGGCCGCCGCGATGCTCGCCGCGGGCGTCCAGGTGCCGATCGCCGCGGGGTCGTGGCTGCTCGCGTGGCTGGCCGACCACCCCACCGGCGACGTCGACCCGGTGCACGCGGTCTGGGAGTCGCTGCGCCTGACGCCCCCCACCTGGCTGACCGCCCGCGTGGCGACCCGCGACTGCGAGCTCGACGGCCGTGCGGTGCCGGCCGGAGGCATGGTGCTGGTCAGCCCGCTCCTGCTCGGCCGGAGCCCCGACCTCGTGCCCGGCGAGGAGGAGACGCTCCCCCGCTTCGACCCGGCGCGCTGGGGCGACGCCGCCCGCCGACCGGGCGCGTGGCTGCCCTTCGGCGCCGGTCCGCACGCCTGTCCGGGCCGCACGCTGGGCCTGGCGATGCTCGTCAGCCTCGCCACCTGGGCGGTCGAGCACCAGCTCCGGCTCGACGAACCCGTGGGAATCGACCAGAGCAGGGGCATCGCACCGATACCGTGCTCCGTGAGGGTCGTCGGCCGGAGGGAGGCGCGCACGTGATCCAGCACCCTGCCCTGCAGGACGTCTCCGCGGCGCCCGTCTCGGGGGACGGCGCCGCGCTCGCCCGCGAGATCCTCGACGGCGACGCCGGGGTCGGCGAGTCGATCGCCCGCGTGGCGGCCCACCTCCTCACCGACCCGCGGGTCGAGGTCGTGGTGGGCGCGCTGACCGTCTTCTCCCCCGAGGACCGGTCGCGGTGGATCCAGCTGGGCGGCCGCGCGTGGGTCCAGGAGTGGGTGCGCCCGGGCTCGGGCTTCTCGGGCCTGCCGCCGGCCGGCGCGGGCGCCGAGGCGGCGCTCAGCATGCCGTGGCTCTCCCGCCTGGCGCGCGAGGACACCGTCGTCCTGATGGACCGCGACCTGCTGCCGTCCGCCGCCGACGTCGACCGCGACGAGCTCGCGCGCTTCGGGGTGCGCAGCCTCATCGGGTCGACCCTCACCTCGCGCGGCGAGATGTTCGGCAGCCTCTCGGCCATAAGCCTGGAGGCGGGGCCGTGGCCCGAGGAGCTGGTCGAGGACGTCCGGCTGCTGACCGCGGCCGTCTCCTCGCGGATCACCCTCGAGCACTCCCGCCGTGCGCTGGCCGAGGCGATCGACACCGGCACCGAGGCCCAGCTGGCCTACCAGCAGTTCTTCGCCGCTGTCGGGCACGAGCTCCGCACCCCGCTCGCCGCGATCGTCGGCTACACCGAGGTGCTGATGGACGACGCGACCCAGCAGCCCGACGACCCGGTGTCGAAGGGGCTGCTCCGTGACGGCCCGGTGATCCTGCGCGCCGCCGACCAGCTGGTCTCGGTCGTCGACAGCCTGCTCGGCGCCGGACGGACGCTGGCCAGCGACGACGAGCGCCACGACGTCGTGGTCGCCGACGCGGTCGCCGACGTCGTCCACTGGCACCGGGCACCCGCACGCAACGCCGGCGTCACGATCCACACCGACATCGACCCCACCCTCACGGTGTGGGCGCACGAGGCGGGCGTGCGCCAGGTCCTCACCAACCTCCTCGGCAACGCCATCGCCTACCACCGCCCCGAGGGCGGTTCGGTGCACCTCTCGGCGACCACGCTGCTCGGGGAGAGCGGCCGGCCGATGGTGCGGGTCATCGTCCGCGACGACGGGCCCGGCCTGGCACCGGAGCAGCTGCAGCGCGTCTTCGAACCCTTCGTGCGCTTCGCCGGGCCGTCCACCAAGGGCAGCGGCCTCGGCCTGTCGATCAGCCGCACCATCGCTGAGCGCGACGGCGGCGCCGTCCAGGGCGAGTCGACGCTCGGCTCCGGGACGTCGTTCTGGCTCGAGCTGCCGGCGCAGTCGACGCAACGTCCGTGACGCGAGCCGATTCACCGCGCCCCGTGCGCCTGTTGTAGTCTCCTCCGCGTTGGCCAGGTAGCTCAGTTGGTACGAGCGACCGACTGAAAATCGGTAGGTCGGCGGTTCGACCCCGCCCCTGGCCACCACCACCGCAGGGCCCCGATCACGTCCCGATCGGGGCCCTGTGGCGTTCCCGGTCCCGGGCGCCGCGATGATGGGGCGCGTGCTCCCCCGCCTCGAGGTCGCGCGCCGCCTGCGCCCCGTCGACCTGCTCGCCGGCGGCCGGGCCGCGATCGAGGCCTCGTCCGCCGGCCCGGTGCCTCTCCCCGCCGTGGCGCCGTACGTCGCCGCGACCGCCGCCGCGCACGACGGCAGCACCGTCTCCCTCCACCTCGGCGGGCACCGGCTGGAAGCCGGGCTGACGGACGGGTCGGTCCACCTCCGGGTGCCCGGGCCCGTCGGCGAGCGCGACCTCCGCAGCCGACGCTTCCACCGCGCGTCGTCGCCCTCCGCGCTCGCCCTCACCCTGACCGGGTCGCACGTGACCGCGTGGGTGCGCGAGGCCGCCGGCTGGGTCGCCCGCGCCCGGCACGACCTGCGCGACCCCGACGGGGGTGCCCCGGTCGTGGACGTGCGCGACGAGGCGTTGCTGGCCGACCTGCACGTCGGGTTCCCCGCCGGCGGCGGCGAGGCGGGCCCGTTCGGTCAGCTGGGCCTGCGCGACGTGCGGCTGGTGACGACGGAGGACGGCAGCCCCGTCCGCGACGGTGACGCCGTGTGGCTCACGGCGACGTCGGCCGGCCCGGGCTTCTTCGACACCGCGCACACGAGCGTGTGGCGCCTCGACGTGACGTCGTACGACCTCGCGCACCGCGCGGACCTCTTCTTCCGCCGCCCCGACGTGCCGGGAGTCTTCGGTGACCACGCCACCCACCTCGTCCGCTCCGGGCAGGGCTGGCTGGTCGCGACGAGCACGTGGGGCGACTTCGAGGTGCCGCGCGGCCGGGGCGGACGTCGTACGCCGTCGGGGTTGCGGGTGACCCTCGCCGAGTCGTCGGCCGACCTGCTGGCCGGCACCCACGTGCTCGACACCCGCGAGCTGCCCCTGCCGGTCGACGGGCTGGCCTCCATCGCGACCTGGGACCCGCACCTGGTGCGGCGCGACGGGGAGTGGCTGGTCGGGTTCGTCAGCGCGCGCCGGTTCTTCGACTTCCACCCGGCGCTCGCGGGCGGGCCGGAGCTCGGCTCGCTCGCCCTGCGCGGCGCGGCCACCGACCGTCGCGCGACCGAGGGCACCACGGTGCTCGAGGTCGACGGGGAGCTCCGGGTGCTGGCCAGCGACGGGCGGGACTCCCGTCGTGGCCAGCGTGGTCGGTACCCGGTCTTCGACGACGCGATGCGCGAGGTCGGGCTGCTCGACGCGCCGTACCCCACCAACCTGCCGTGGCCCTCGCTGGCGCGCGTCGACGGGACGTGGCTGATGGCGACGTTCGACGGCACCAGGGCAGGTGGCGAGCTGCTCGGCTACGGCACCCACGGCGACCTCGTGGTGATGCGGTCCGCGACCCCTGCGTGATGCGGTGCGCGGCGAGCGCCGGGGCTACCCTGAGCGTGACGGCGGTCACCACCCCTCGACCGCGCCGACCAGGTCCGCACACCCCGCGGCCGCACCCACCAGAAAAGGAACCCAGGCATGTCTGGAGCACCCACGTCAGGCGTCGACGTCTTCGACCTCGGCGGTGAGCACGAGCAGGTCGTCTTCTGCAACGACCGCGCCACCGGCCTCAGGGCCATCGTCGCGATCCACTCCACGGCACTGGGCCCGGCCCTGGGCGGCACGCGCTTCTACCCCTATGCCAGCACCGACGAGGCGATCGTCGACGTGCTCAACCTCTCGCGCGGGATGTCCTACAAGAACGCCCTCGCCGGTCTCGACCTCGGCGGCGGCAAGGCCGTGATCATCGGTGACCCCGGCGAGCTCAAGACCGAGGCGCTGCTGCGCGCCTACGGCCGCTTCGTGCAGTCGCTGAACGGCCGCTACTTCACCGCCTGCGACGTGGGCACCTTCAGCGAGGACATGGACCACATCGCGCGCGAATGCGACTTCGTCACCGGCCGCACGGTCGCCCACGGCGGCGCCGGCGACAGCTCGGTGCTGACCGCCTTCGGCACCTTCCAGGGCATGCGGGCCGCCGCCGAGCAGGTGTGGGGCGAGCCGACGCTCGCCGGTCGCACCGTCGGCATCGCCGGCGTCGGCAAGGTCGGACGCCACCTGGTGCGTCACCTCGTCGAGGACGGGGCCACGGTCGTCGTGACCGACGTCCACGCCCCCTCGGTCGAGGCGATCCGCGCGGAGCACCCCCAGGTCCAGGCCGTCGGCTCCACCGCCGAGCTGGTGGCCGGCGAGATCGACGTGTACGCCCCCTGCGCCATGGGCGGTGCGATCACCGAGGAGGTGCTCGACGTCCTCGAGGCGAAGATCATCTGCGGCGCGGCCAACAACCAGCTCGCCCACCCCGGCATCGAGAAGCAGGTCGAGGAGCGCGGCGTGCTCTACGCCCCCGACTACTGCGTCAACTCCGGCGGCGTGATCCAGGTCGCCGACGAGCTCGAGGGCTTCTCCTTCGAGCGCGCCAAGCAGCGCGCCACCGGCATCTTCGAGACCACCCGCTCGGTGTTCGAGCTGGCCAAGGTCGAGGGCATCACCACCGCCGAGGCCGCCGACCGGGTCGCCGAGCGCCGCATGCGCGAGGTCGGCCGCCTGCGCGGCCTCTACCTGGGCTGAACGAGCTGACGCACCTGCACGCCGTACGGGTGCCGAGCTGACGCACCTGCATGCCGTACGGGTGCCGAGCTGACGCACCTGCACGCCGTACGGGTGCCGAGCTGACACATCTGCACAGCACGACGTCGCCGAGTCGGCGCGAATGTCCCTCACGCCGGGACACTCGCGCCGACTCGGTGCTGTTCCGGGGTGCACTGACGCCGACTCACTGTGTCTGCGCGTGCAGGTGCGTCAGCTCGGCGGTGCCTGCGCGTGCAGGTGCGTCAGCTCGGCGGTGTCTGCGCGTGCAGGTGCGTCAGCTCGTGCCCGGCGCCCTGAGGGCGCGGAGCAGCGTCCGGACGTGCACCGCCGAAGCGGCATACGCCCGTGGGCCGGTCACCCGGGTGGTGGTGCGTGAGTCAGTCTGCCCGTCGCAGAGGGTCGGGATAGTCCGACCACTCGTCGTCGGCCTCGACCTCACTCGTGGAGTGAGGAGCCTCTCCGTGCAGCTCCTTCGCCAGCGCGCCGAAGTCCGTCTCGTGAGTCCGGTACTTCAGGTCGCGGGCAACCTTCGTCTGCTTCGCCTTCGCTCGGCCGCGCCCCATAGGGTCGACCCCCTCGCACACTTGGCCGGGGCTGCCGAGGAGCACTCGACGCGCCCGGTCTGATCGGTCACATATCGTGAGGGCAACGCTACCTGAGCGGTGGCTGTTCCCGCACACCAAGACCCCGCTTTTCGTGCGCGGAGTTCGCAATGTCACGCCCAGCCGGGGTGCTGGCCTTCCAGGGTGACCGTGCCGCCCCGCTCGGAGTCGGCCCTCACCTCGCCCGCCACCCACGCCCGTACGCCGTGGCCTGCGAGCAGGGCGATCGCGGCGTCGACCGCGTCGGGGGCGGTCAGCGCGACCATGCCGACACCGCAGTTGAGCGTGGCCTCGAGGTCGGGCTGGGAGACCCCACCCACCTGGCGGACCAGGTCGAACACCGGCTGCGGGGTCCAGGTGGAGCGGTCGATGCGCACCGACAGCTCCTCGGGCAGCACCCGCTCGAGGTTGGCGGCGAGCCCGCCCCCGGTGACGTGGGACATGGCGTGGACCTCGGTGCGGTCGGCGAGGTCGAGGCAGGCCTTGGCGTAGATCCGCGTCGGCTCGAGCAGCTCCTCGCCCAGCGTCCGGCCGAGCTCGTCGACGTGGCGCTCGAGGCTCCAGCCGGCCTGCTGGAGCAGGACGTGCCGCACGAGGGAGTAGCCGTTGGAGTGCAGGCCGCTGGCCTCCATCGCGACCACGACGTCACCCGGGCGCACGCGGCCCGGGCCGAGCAGTCGGCTGGCCTCCACGACGCCGGTGGTGGCACCGGCGACGTCGTAGTCGTCGGGGTCGAGCAGGCCGGGGTGCTCGGCGGTCTCGCCGCCGATGAGGGCGCAGCCGGCGACCACGCAGGCCTCGGCGATGCCCTTGACGATGGCCGCGATCCGCTCGGGGACGACCCGGCCGCAGGCGATGTAGTCGGTCATGAAGAGCGGCTCGGCGCCGCACACGACCAGGTCGTCGACGACCATGCCGACGAGGTCGAAGCCGATGGTGTCGTGGACGTCCATCATCTGCGCCACCGCGACCTTGGTGCCGACGCCGTCGGTGGACGTGGCGAGGAGCGGGCGCTCATAGCGGGTCAGCGCGGAGGCGTCGAAGAGCCCGGCGAAGCCACCGAGGCCGCCGATCATCTCCGGGCGCCTGGCCTTCTCGACCCAGCCCTTCATCAGGTCGATCGCGCGGTCGGCCGCCTCGATCGAGACCCCGGCGGCGGCGTAGGCGTTGTCAGCGGCGTCGGACACGTGGCTCCTCGGAGGTGGCGGCGGGGTGCGGGTCAGGGGTTGTTGAGGACCGGCAGCGCCCGGCCCATCGTCGGCGACTGCAGGGTCGCCTCGAGCAGGTGCTTGCCCAGCAGGCTCTCGTCGGGCAGCTCGATGGGGTACTCACCGGTGAAGCACGCGGTGCACAGCGACCCGGGCGACTGCCGGGTGGCGTCGATCATCCCGTCGAGCGAGATGTAGCCGAGGGTGTCGGCGCCGACGCTCGCGGCGATCTCCTCGGGCGTCAGGCCGTTGGCGATCAGCTCGGCCCGGGTGGCGAAGTCGATGCCGTAGAAGCAGGGCCACTTCACCGGCGGGCTCGAGATCCGCACGTGCACCTCGAGGGCGCCGGCCTCGCGCAGCATCCGCACCTGGGCGCGCTGGGTGTTGCCGCGCACGATCGAGTCGTCCACGACCACGATGCGCTTGCCGCGGATCATGTGCTCGAGGGCGTTGAGCTTGAGCCGGATGCCGAGCTGGCGCAGGGTCTGGCTGGGCTGGATGAAGGTGCGCCCGACGTAGGCGTTCTTGACGAAGCCCTGGCCGAACGGGATCCCGGACTCCTCGGCGTACCCGGCGGCGGCCGGCGTGCCCGACTCGGGCACCGGGATGACCAGGTCGGCCTCGACCGGGAACTCGCGGGCGAGCTGGCGGCCCATCTCGACGCGCGACTCGTGGACGCTGCGGGCGCTGATGGTGGCGTCGGGGCGGGCGAGGTAGACGTACTCGAACACGCAGCCCTTGCGGTCGGGCTCGGCGAAGCGGTGCGAGCGCAGGCCGTTCTCGTCGATGACGACCATCTCACCGGGCTCGACCTCGCGCACGACCGAGGCGCCGATGGTGGCGAGCGCAGCGTCCTCGCTGGCCACCACCCAGCCGCGCTCGAGACGGCCGAGGACGAGCGGGCGGATGCCCTGCGGGTCGCGGGCGGCGTAGAGGGTGTGCTCGTTCATCCACACGAAGCAGAAGGCGCCGCGCACCTGGGGCAGCACCTCGAGGGCGCGCTCCTCGAGCGAGGTGTCGGGGTGGTGCGCGAGGAGGGCGGTGACCAGGCTGGTGTCGTTGGTCGCCTCGACGCCCTTGATGTCGAGCTCGCCGGCCGGACCGGGCAGGTCGGCGACCATCTCGGCCAGCTCGTGGGTGTTGATCAGGTTGCCGTTGTGGCCCAGCGCGATCGACCCGTCCGGCGTGGGCCGGAAGGTCGGCTGCGCGTTCTGCCAGGTGGAGGCGCCGGTGGTGGAGTAGCGCGAGTGGCCGATCGCGAGGTGGCCCTTGAGCGAGTCGAGCGTGGACTCGTCGAAGACCTGCGAGACCAGGCCCATGTCCTTGTAGACCAGGATCTGGCGGCCGTTGCTCACCGCGATCCCCGCGGACTCCTGGCCGCGGTGCTGGAGCGCGTAGAGGCCGAAGTAGGTCAGCTTGGCGACGTCCTCCCCGGGAGCCCAGACCCCGAAGACGCCGCACGCGTCCTGGGGCCCCTGGTCCTGGGGGTCGATCGCCGCCGACAGACGGCCGTCGCCACCCTTGCGCTTGCTCACCGGCTGAGGCACGACCCGGAGTCTACGGGCGAGGCGCCGCATCCGGCGAAGTCCGGACCACCGGGCGGTCGCTCCACTACGATCGTGACCTCGCCCACACCTGTGAGAGTCCATGCCCGACCAGCCGATCGCCGGATCTCGCTACTCCTGGTCCGACCCCGCGTCGCGGGAGACCCTCCAGCTCATCGCCGAGGGGATCGCCCGGCTGTCCGGCTTCGCCGTCGTGACCATCGGGCTGGTCCGCAGCGACGACTCCCTCCAGGTGGTGGCGATCGCGGGCAGCGAGGAGGCGCGGCGCGACCTCGAGGACGTGCTCATCCCGATGGCGGACCTCCGAGCCGAGCTGGCCGAGGCCGACGACTGGGGCCGGCTCCGGTTCGTGCCCGCCGAGCGGGTGGCCGCGACCCGCGGCGCGTGGGGCTGGGTGCCCGAGCTCGACCGGCTCGACGTCGAGGACGCCTGGGACCCCCACGACTACCTCGCCGCCCCGCTCCACGACGCCGAGGGGAGCCTGGTCGGCATCCTGTCCGTCGACGTCCCCACCGACGGTCGACGACCCGGCGAGGCGCAGCGCGAGGTCCTCAACGTGCACGCCGAGCAGGCGGAGCGGGCGGTCGTGCTCGCCCTGGAGCGCGAACGGCTCGCCGAGCAGGTGCGGGTGTCGGACGCGGCTCGCCGCATCGTGCGCGAGGCGTCCGCGCAGCTGAGCATCGAGCGGATCCTGCAGGACTCGACCGCGGCCCTCGTCGAGGGCTTCCGCGCGGCGGGGATGTGGCTGCAGACCACCGGGACCCCCGGCGAGGTGGCCAGCCACGTGCACACCAGCTCCGGGGAGGAGGTCAGCGTCGACCCCGCCCTGGCCGCGCTCGTCGAGCAGGTCGCGCAGGACGCGTGGCGCCGCCAGGACGCCGTGGTGGTCGCACCGGGCCACGACCTGCCGGTCACCCCTGAGCAGCGCGAGATGATCCTCGACCTCCTGCGGGACCTCGACGTGGGCTCGGTGCTCTTCGTGCCCCTCGGCGCCGGGCCCGAGTGCGTCGGCCACCTCGCCCTCACCCGGCTGCCGGGTGCTCCCGTGTGGACCGCTGAGGAGGCCGCGGCGGCGCTCGACATCGGGCACGACCTCGGACGGGCGATCCTCAACGCGCGGACCTTCGAGCGCGAGCACCACCTGGTCCGCGAGCTCCGCGCCCTCGACGACTACAAGGGCCGGATGATCTCGACCGTCGCCCACGAGCTGAAGAACCCGCTGGCGTCCGTGCGCGGCCACCTCGACCTGCTCGAGCTGGCGGACGAGCTGTCGGAGGAGTCCCGCGGGTGGCTCGCCGCCCTGGACCGGGGGGCCCAGCGGATGGGGCGGGTCATCGACGACCTGCTCCTGCTCGCCCGGGTCGGCGAGGCCGGCCACCCCCTCGTGGCGCGCCCGGTCGACCTGCGGCAGGTGGTCGCGGATGCGGTGGACGTGGTGGCGCTCACCGCGAGCCGGAAGGGTGTCCTCCTCCACGTGGACCTGCCCGCGCACCCCGTCACCGCGCTCGGCGACGCCGACGAGATCGACCGCGTGTGCGTCAACCTGCTGAGCAATGCGGTGAAGTACACCCGCGAGGGGGGCAGCGTCACCGTCGACCTCGCCCTGGCCGGCGACCAGGCGGTGCTCACCTGCTCCGACCAGGGCATCGGCATCTCGGCCGGAGACCAGGAGCGCATCGGCACGGAGTTCTTCCGGTCGACCAACCCCGAGGCGGTCGCCGAGTCCGGGACCGGGCTGGGCCTGGCCATCGTGCGGCGCGTCATCGACCGCCACCACGGGCACCTGGAGATCGAGTCGGAGCTCGGGCGGGGCAGCACCTTCCGGGTCCGCCTGCCCGCTGCCTGAGGACCCTGGCGGAGGGGTCGGGTGCCGTCAGGCGCCCGGCACGAGGACGCGCAGCCGGTGCAGGCCCAGGCGGACCGCCTGCCGGGTCGAGGCCGGCGCGGGCAGCAGGTCGAACAGGCCCCCGCGGCGGGTCCAGCCGGGGTCGGAGGGCAGCGAGCCCTCCGGTCCCGCGGTCGTTGGGTCGGAGGCGAGCGCGAGGGCCTCCTCGACGCCGAGGAGCGGCCCGCCCGAGGCGGGCGCCCACGTGCGGCCGGGACGGCACACCATGTCGTGGTGCAGCGACTCGATGAGGGCGGTGACGGTGTGGAACGGCGCGGTGGTGGCGAGCGCGGTCGCCAGGCCCACCAGCGCGGGCGGCGCGACGGGGGCCGGCAGCCGCAGGCGGGTCAGCCGCCCGGCGCGCGAGCACGCGGCCATGAGGTCGGGGTAGGCCAGCACGTCGGGGCCGCCGAGGTCGACGTCGCCCTCGGTGTCGTCCTCGAGCAGCTCGCCCACGGCGCGCAGCACGTCGGAGACCGCGACCGGCTGGACCCGGTGCCGCATCCAGTGCGGCACCGGCTGCACGACGAAGAGCGTCGCGACCTGCCGGACCACCTCGTAGGACGTCGAGCCGGCACCGATGACCACGCCGGCGCGCAGGGCCACCGCGCTCGTGCCGGACGCGAGCAGCACGCGCTCGACGTCGAGCCGCGAGGAGATGTGGCGCGACAGCTCGCGCTCGGGCACCTGCGGGACCAGGCCGGAGAGGTAGACCAGGCGGCGCACGTCGCTGCGCCCGACGGCCCGCGCGACGGTCTCCGCGGCGCGCCGGTCACGGTCGGTGAAGTCGGTGCGGTCGAGGGAGTGCACGAGGTAGACGACCGCGTCGACTCCCTCGAGCGTCCGCTCCACCGCGGCGGGGTCGAGGACGTCGCACTGCACGGCGCTGACGCCCTCCCTCCACCCGAACCGGGCGGGCCGGGGCGGCGAGGACGAGGCCGCCACGACCTCGTGGCCGAGGCCGACCAGGTGCGGGACCAGTCGCGAGCCGACGTAGCCGGTCGCGCCGAGGACCAGGACGCGCATCACGCCTCCCCGAGGTGGGCGAGGAGGTTGCGCGAGAAGACCGCACCCATGTGCTTGACCACGCCCGCCATCACCCGCTCGACCGCCGGGCGGGCGAGCCCGGGCAGCGGCAGGCTGACCACGATCTCGAGGTCGATGCTCACGTCGGTGCCGCCGTCGGGGTGGTCGGAGAGCAGGTAGGTGCCCTCGACCGCGGTCATCTCGTCGGAGCGCGCGGGGTCGTGGCGGAAGTCGATGCGCTCCTCGGGCTGCAGCTCCATGACCTCGGTGAACTTCGGCGCCACCGAGGTGCCCAGCACGGGGATGGTGCCCATCCGCCACGTCCACCGGTCGCCGTCGACGTCGATGCCGGTGACGTACGGGGTGAAGCGGGCCATCAGGTCCGCGTCGGTGAGCGCAGCCCACACCTCGCTGCGGCTGCTCCCGAGCACGGCGGAGGAGCGGTCACGGGCCCGGAACGTCGCCATGGCGCGAGGCTACCGGCGTCGGCACGCGGGCGGTTGCGGCCGCCACCCCGCGGGGTGGCGACCGGGAGGCGTGGGTCAGCCGCGCGGCATCTCGCCGAGGTTGCGCAGCAGCAGCGCCTCGGCCCTGACGACGCGCTCGAACTCGGCGAGGTGGAGACCCTCGTTGGCCCCGTGGGCGCGGGTGTCGGGGTCCTCGACGCCGGTGACCAGCACGCTGGCCTCGGGGAACGCCTCGAGGAACTCGGCGATGAACGGGATGGAGCCGCCGACGCCCATGTCGACCGGCGCGGTGCCGTCCCACGCCTCCGCGAACGCCGCGCGGGCGGCGTCGTAGGCCGGGCCGCTGGCGTCGATCTGCGTGGCCTCGCCGGTGTCGACGACCGTCGTGGTGAGCGTGGCGCCCCAGGCGACGTGCTTCTCGAGGTGGGCCTGGAGGCACTCCACGGCGTTCTCCGTGGTGTCGCCCGGCGCGATGCGCATGCTGATCCGGCAGCGTGCCGCGGGGACCAGGGTGTTGGACGCCCCGTCGACCTTGGGGGCGTCGAAGCCGGTGATGGCGATCGAGGGCTGGGTCCACAGGCGCTCGACGATGCTGCCGGTGCCGATCCACTCGATGCCCTCGGCGGCGCCGGACTCGGCGCGCAGGCGGGCCTCGGGGTACTCCACGTCGGCCGCGCGGCCGGAGTGGAGGCCGGCGACGGCCACGGCACCGGAGTCGTCGGTGAGAGTGGCGATGAGCCGGCTCAGGGTGAGGATCGAGTCGGGCACCAGGCCGCCCCACATGCCGCTGTGCACGGCGTGGGTCAGGGTGCGGACCTCGACGTCCATCCGGACCAGGCCGCGCAGGCTGGTGGTGAGGGCGGGCTCGCCGATGTCCCAGTTGCCGGAGTCGGCGATGACGATGACGTCGGCGGCGAGGCGGTCGCGGTGGGCCTCGAGCAGCTCGACGAGGGTGTCGGAGCCGACCTCCTCCTCGCCCTCGATGAACAGCACCAGGTTGACCGGGAGCTCGTCGCCGAAGATCCGCACGGCGCCGAGGTGGGCGGCGATGCCGGCCTTGTCGTCGGCGGCACCGCGGCCGTAGAGGCGGTCGCCGCGCTCGGTGGGCTCCCACGGCGGGGAGTCCCAGTCGGCGTGGTCGTTCTCGGGCTGCACGTCGTGGTGGGCGTAGAGCAGCACGGTGGGTGCGCCCTCGGGCCCAGCCTTGCTCGCGATCACGGCCGGCGGGGCGCCGTCGTGGGCGCGGACGATGTCGGTCTCGAAGCCCTCGGCGAGGAACAGGTCGCGCGTCGCCTCGGCGCTGCGCTCCACCTCGGCGGCGCGGGCGGGGTCGGCCGACACCGACTGGATGCGGACCAGGTCCTCGAGGTCGCGGCGGAGGCCGGGCATGACCTCGGCGAGGCGAGCGGCGATGTCGACTGTCATGACCGACAGCCTAGGACGCCGATGTCAGTTCTCGTGCTTCGCCCGGTCCGTCGCCCAGTCCCCCGAGCGCAGCTCCAGCATGAGCTGCCGCTCGGCGTCGGCGAGCCCGAGGCGGCGGTAGACGCCGATGGCCTCGCCGTCGGTGTCGGCGACGATCACCAGCGTGCGGGTGCCGAGGTGGTCGAGCGCGTGCCGCCCGGCTGCGTGGACGACCGCGGCGGCCAGCCCGCGGCGGCGGTGGTCGGGGTGGGTCTCGACGCTCTGGAAGCGCGCGACGCCGTCCTCGGTGACGTACGCCGCTGCGGTGGAGACGAGCGCGCCGTCGACGAACGCGCCGAACCTGCGCCCCCGTCCGGCGTCGGCGAGGCGGCGTTCCTGGACGTTCTTGCCGCGGGCGAACGTCATGAACCGCTGCTCCGGCATGCCCGGGTAGAGCGCGTGGCTGAGCCGGGCCCGCCCCTCCCAGTCGTCGTCGGAGTCGAGCGCACGAATTTCGGCCTCCACCTCACGCGGCGCGACGAGGCTGCTCGCCGTGAGCACGGTCGCGACGTCGACGACCAGCCCGGCCGCCTCGAAGGCGGCGCGGGACTCGTCGGAGAGGTCGGGGACGTCGATGCCGATGCTGACGTGGTCGGCCCGGGGGAACTCGGTGCGGAACGCCCCGACGACCTCCCGCTCACCGCCCGGGACGGGCGCCTCGGCGAGGAGCAGGAAGTTGCCCCAGAAGTAGGCCGGGTTGTCCGGCGTGCGCACCACCAGGTGCGTGCCGCGGTCCTCCACGATGCTCCCGGAGGAGGTGAGCAGGGCCAGGTCGGTGCGGAATCCCAGGGACGTGACGTGCATGGGCGGAGGCTAGGCCATCACCCGCGGCGCCCGGGCGTTCACGGCGTCGCGACGACGTTGACGAGCGGCTCGCCGGCGACGCGGCGGCGCAGCTGGTCGCGCACCAGCGCCGAGATCCGCGGCAGCATCGCGGTGGTGCCGCCCGCGACGTGCGGAGTGACGAGCACGTCGGGCGCGTCCCACAGCGGGTGGCCGTCGGGCAGCGGCTCGGGGTCGGTGACGTCGAGCGCGAACCGGAGCCGTCCGGCGTGGCGCAGCACGGCGTCGGTGTCGACGACCCCGCCGCGGGCGACGTTGACCACCAGTGCGCCGTCGGGCAGCAGCGCCAGCGTCTCCTCGCCCAGGATCCCGCGGGTGGCCTCGGTGAGCGGCACCAGCGCGACCACCACGTCCTGCTCGGGCAGCAGTGCGGCGAGGTCGTCGGTGCTGCGGACCCGGCCGACCAGGTCGTCGTCGCGCTCGCGCGTGGCGACGGCGGTGACCTGCGCCTTCATCGGCAGCAGCCGCTCCGCCAGCGCGCGCCCGATCGAGCCGTAGCCCAGCACCAGCACGCGGGAGTCGGCGAGCGAGCGCCGCCCGGGCATCCGCTGCCAGTGGCCGTGCTGGCGCACCGCCTCGGGGATGCCGCGGAGGCTGGCGAGGACGAGCCCGACCGCGTGCTCGGCCGTGGCGTCGTCGTGCACGCCCGCCGCGTTGCAGAGCGTGATCCCGTCGGGCAGCCGCTCGGCCACGCCGTCGTACCCCGCGCTCTGCAGCTGCACGACCTGCAGCCCCTGGAGACGGTGGCCCTGGTCGATCACGTCGGCGCTCGTGGCGTAGTGGGGCACCCACACCTCGACGTCGCCCGCCGGGGTCGGGCCGTCGCCGTTCCACACCTCGATCTCGACACCGTCGACCGGGCCGACCGCGTCGGCGAGCTCGCGGCTCGACAGGACGGCCTTCACGCCGGGCCCAGGGGGAGGTAGGCCGAGAGGTCGGTGCGCTCGCCGCTGGCCAGGACCCGGCCCGCGTCGACCGCCTCGTGCCACGTCGTACGCCCGGTGGCGAGGTCGAGCCACGTCTCGGCGTCGGTCTCGACGACCGCCGGCGGGGTGCCGCGGGTGTGGCGCACCCCCGGGATCGCCTGGACGGCAGCGTAGGGCGGCACCCGGACCTCCACCGACCTGCCCGGCGCGCGGGTCTCGAGCACGGCGAGGTAGTGCTTGACCTGCGCCTTCGTGTCGGCGCTGGCGAGCTGGTCGGGGCTGAGGACCTTGAGTCGGGCAGGCACCCGACGAGCCTAGTCAGCCCGACGTGGCGGGCACCGCGCCGGCGGTCAGGCGATGGAGTCGAGGACCTCGAGGCAGGCGGCCCAGGCGTCGCTGCCGGTGTCGATGACGCCGAAGTGGCCGCCCTCGACCGGGACGAGCGTGGCCTCCGCCCCGGCCTGCGTCGCGGCGGCGACGTAGTCCTCGGACTGGCTGAACGGCACCGTGTCGTCGTCGCGGGCGTGGACGGCCCACACCGGCACGTCGAGCGGCACCTGCGTCATGGGGTCGGCCCGCTCGTAGGTCGCCTCGCTCGGCTCGCCCAGGAACGCCAGGGCCGCGTCGGTGCCGAGGTGGTCGCGGACGGCGGCGCGCAGGTCGACCACGCCGGCCTGGCTGACGACGTGGGTGAGGTCGGGCCCGCCCGACCAGCGCTGGAAGCGGCCGCGCGCGGCCGCCCAGGCGGCGAGGTGGCCGCCGGCCGAGTGGCCCAGGGTGACGACGGGGCCGTCGGTGCCGTCGGCGACCGCACCGATCGCGGCGTGCACGTCGTCGAGGGTCTCGGGGAACCCGCCACCGTTGCCGACCCGGCGGTACTCCACGTTGGCCGCGGTCCACCCCCGCCCGGCGAGGTCCTCGGCGAGCGGGGCGCCGTAGTCCGCGCCGTACTGCGCCTTCCAGAAGCCGCCGTGGATCACGACGACCAGCCCGCGGCTGTCGCCGGAGGGGGTGTGGAGGTCCACCCACTGGCTGGGGTCGTCGCCGTAGGAGATGCGCTCGGTGCCGGCATCGGGGCTCACGTGGTCGCTCACCCCACCCACTGTGCCGGACGGCTCGCCGGAGCACGCGGCGAGGGCGGAGGCGCCGAGCCCCAGCGCAGGAAGGGCGAGCAGGGTACGTCGACGCATGGCCGGGATTCGGAGCCGCGCGTCCGACGGCTGGGTCACGGGTCGACGCCGGGCGCCCCGCCGTGGTCGCCCTCGGCGAACGGCTGCACGAGCTGCACGACGTGGTAGGTCCGTCGGCCCGGGTCGCGGCCACGGGTGCGGTCGGCCCAGCCCTCCACCACCGCGTCGATCTCGGCCCTCAGCTCGTGGGCCTCCTCGTCGGTGAGGCGGATCGCGTGGTCGGAGACCGCGAAGACGCCGCGGCCCTCGTCGCGGCTCGTCGCGAACGCGCGGTCGACCAGCTCGTGCAGCGCGGCGGACTTGCTGCTGCGGAAGACCTCCACGGCCGCCCGGCCGCCGGGGACGTCGGCCAGCTCGCTGAGGTTGACGCTGAACCCCTCGGCCGCGGTGGCGCGCCACACCCGGTCGCGCTTGTCGCGCGCCTCCTCGGGTGCCTCCTCGACCAGGCCGTACTTCGCGAGCTGGCGCAGGTGGAAGCTGGCCTGGTTGGCGGGGATGCCGAGGTCGCGGGCCACGTCGGCGGCCCGCACCGGGCCGGTGGCCGACAGCTCGTCGAGGATGCGCGTGCGGACCGGGTGGGCGATCGCGCGCAGGACGCGGGGGTCGCTCAGGCGGCGGGGCTGGGTCATGGCACCACCCTAGCCGAGTTGCGCACGCACTATTGCGCAACAGTTATTGCGCATCATATGGTGCGGACATGCCCGGTTATCGACAGCTCTCCCAGAACCGCGACTTCACGGTGCTCTGGATCGGCGACACGGTCAGCGAGCTCGGCAGCAGCCTGTCGATGTTCGTCTTCCCGCTCATCGCCTACGCGCTCAGCGGGTCGGCCCTCACCGCCGCCCTCGTCGAGGCGGCGTACCTGGGCGGCCTGTGCGCCACCCTGCTCCCCGCCGGCGTCCTCGCCGACCGCGTGGACCGCCGCCGGATCATGCTGGCCGCGAGCGCGACCGGGTGCGCGGCCCACACCTCCCTCGCGTTCGCCGGCGCGCTCGGCCGCCTCACGCTGGCGCACCTCGCGGTCGTCGCCCTGGTCACCGGCGTCGCCGCCGGGGCCTTCAGCCCCGCCCAGACCTCGGCGATCCGGACCGTCGTGAGCACCGAGGACCTGCCGACGGCGATGAGCCAGAACCAGGCCCGCCAGCACGTCGCCTCGCTCGTCGGCGGCCCGCTCGGCGGTGCGCTCTACGCCGTCACCCGCTGGCTGCCGTTCGCCGTCGACGCGGTGTCGTACGCCGTCGCGTGCGTGACGGTCTCGCGGGTGCGCACCGACCTGGGTGCCCCGCACCGGCGGCCCGAGCCGCTGCGCCGCCAGCTCACCGAGGGGTTCGCCTTCATGTGGGCGCGGCCGTTCTTCCGGGTCCTGCTGGGGTGGTCGTCGATGACCAACCTCGTGGTCAACGCGCTGTTCTTCGTCGTCGTGCTGCGCATGGTGCAGGCGGGCGTGCCGGCCGCCCAGATCGGGCTGGTCTCCACGGCCGCCGGCGTCGGCGGGCTCGTCGGGGCAGCCCTCGCGCCGACGCTGATCGACCGGCTGCCGACGGGTCGGCTCACGGTGCTGGTGGGGTGGGCGTGCTGCCTGCCGCTCGTGCCGCTGGCGTTCTCGGCGAGCCCCTGGACCGCCTGCGCGTGCACCTTCCTGCTGCTGCTGCTCAACCCCGTCGGCAACGCCGGAATCGGCTCGTACCGGATGGCCGTGACCCCCGACCACCTCCAGGGTCGCGTCGGCTCGACCAGCCAGTTCGTCTCGATGTCGGTCATGCCACTCGCGCCGCTCCTCGGCGGCTGGCTGCTCGAGCACCGCGGCGGCACGGTCGCCATCAGCGCCCTCGTGGTCGCCTCCGCCCTCCTCGCCCTCCTCCTGACCGCGAGCCGCTCGATCCGCTCGGTGCCGCGCCCGTGCGACTGGGAGCGCGACGGGGGCGCCGCCGTGGCGGCGGCGGCGGTCTGAAGTCCCCGGATATCCGGGGACTCTCTCACTTCGCACCCGCGATCCCGGGCGCCAAGCACGAGCTCCGGGTGCGAAGTGTCCACCCGACGTCAGCCCTCAGCCGGCGCGCGAGAACCGGGCCCCGACCTCCGCGACCCTCTCCACCAGCTCGCGGGGTGACTCGACGACGAACTCCGCGCCCGCCCCCGCCAGCACCATGACCGGCCACGAGAGGTCGTCGGCGTTCATCTCCAGGACGCAACCGGCGCCGTCGGGCGTGACGGTGCCCCAGCGCCCGACCTGCGCGGCGAGCTCGGCGGCCGGCATCGCGACGCGGGCGCGTACGGCGTACCGCTGGGGCATGCGGCTGATCCCCTGCTGCACGAAGGCGAGGGCGTCCTCAGCCGGCAGCTCGCGCGGGCGGAAGCGCTGCCCGGTCGGCTTGGGGTCCGCGACGCGATCGAGGCGGAAGCTGCGCCAGTCGGCCCGGTCGCGGTCCCAGGCGACGAGGTACCACCGGCGGCCCAGGCTGACCAGCCGGAGCGGCTCGACCCGGCGGTGGGTCACCTCGGCCTCCCGGGCGGCGTAGTCGAAGCGGAGCAGCTCGCTGTCGCGGCAGGCCTGGGCGAGGGTGGTCAGGACCGCGGCGTCGAAGACCGGCGCCCCCTCCCACGGCCCGGGGGCCTCGGTCTGGCTGGCGACCGCGTCCATCTGACGGCGCAGCCGCGGCGGCATGAGCGACAGCACCTTCGAGAGCGCCTGCACCGACCAGTCGTCCATCCCCGCGACAGCGCCTGCGGCAGCGGTGCGCAGCCCGACCGCCACGGCGACGGCCTCTTCGTCCTCGAGCAGCAAGGGCGGGAGCGACCCGCCGGCGCGCAGCTGGTAGCCGCCGGCGGCGCCGCGCACCGCGTCGACGGTGTAGCCGAGGTCGCGCAGGCGGTCGACGTCGCGGCGCAGGGTCCGCGGGCTGACCTCGAGCCGCTCCGACAGCTCCGGACCCGGCCAGTAGCGATGGGTCTGCAGCAGGGACAGCAGCCTCAGCATCCGCTCGCTCGTGCTCATGGGACCAGATTATTCACAAAGCGGTCAGGAACTGACCGCATGGCTCCCTAGCGTCGTGGTCATGACCCACACCACCCACACCGGACCGGCGATCGTGACCCGTGGCCTGACCCGCCACTTCACCTCGCGCAAGCACACCGTCGAGGCCGTCCAGGGCCTCGACCTCGAGATCGGGCAGGGCGAGCTGGTCGCCTTCCTCGGCCCCAACGGGGCCGGCAAGTCGACCACCCTGCGGATGCTCACGACCCTCATCCCGCCCACGTCGGGCACCGCCACGGTCGCGGGCCACGACGTGGTCGGCGGCCAGCGCGACGTACGCCGCGCGATCGGGTTCGTCGGCCAGGGCAACGGCGCCGGGCACCGGCAGCTCGGCCGCGACGAGCTGGTCAGCCAGGGCCGCGCCCACGGCCTGTCCCGCGCCGATGCCCAGCGGCGGGCGGCCGAGCTCGTCGAGGACCTCGACCTCGGCGCGGTCGCCGACCGCAAGGTCTCCACCCTCTCCGGCGGGCAGCGCCGGCGTCTCGACATCGCGATGGGGCTGGTGCACCTGCCGCGGGTGCTGTTCCTCGACGAGCCCTCGACCGGGCTCGACCCGCAGAACCGGGCGAACCTCCAGGGGCTCGTGCAGCGCCTGCACGCCGAGAGCGGCAGCACCGTCGTGCTGACCACGCACTACCTCGAGGAGGCCGACGCCCTCGCCGGCCGCGTCATCGTCGTCGACCACGGCCGGGTGATCGCCGACGACACCGCCGACCGGCTCAAGAGCGGGCTCGGCGACCTCGTCCGGCTGGGCTTCGCGGACCCCGCCGCCGCGGCCCGCGCCGCCACCCGGCTGTCGCGGGTCCCTGAGTCGCGGGTCGAGGCAGGCGGGACCTCGGTCGACCTCCGGGTCAGGGACGGCTCCGCGATGGTCGGCGAGCTGCTCGCCGACCTCGGCGCGGACGGCGTACCCCCGACGCGGGTGGAGGTCGCGCGTCCGACCCTCGACGACGTCTTCCTCGACCTCACCGGTCGCAGCCTCCGCGAGACCCAGTCCACCCACCCCTCCAGCACGTCCACCGATGCGGACGCCCTGTCCGCCACCGACGCGAGCGAGGTCGCAGCATGAGCACCTTCGTGTCCGACACCGTCAACGTGATGAACCGCGAGCTGAAGCCGGTGTGGCGCGAGCCGATGTCGGTCGTCTTCGCGATGATCCAGCCGCTGGTCTTCCTCGGCCTCTTCGCCCCCCTCCTGCCGCAGGTGGGGTCGGGGTCGGCGCTGCAGTGGTTCGTGCCCGGCATCGTGGCGATGACCGCCCTGATGGGTGCGTCCTTCACCGGCGCCAACCTCATGGAGGAGATGCAGTCGGGCTCGCACGAGCGCCAGCTCGTCTCGCCCCTCGGCCGTCCGGCGCTGCTGGTCGGCCGCGCCCTGAAGGAGGTCGTGCCGATGCTGATGCAGGTCGCGATCATCGTCGCGGTGGTGACGCCGTTCAGCTTCGAGCTGCACCTCGGCGGCGTGCTCGCGGCCGCGGCCGTGCTGTCCCTGTTCAGCATCGGTGTGGGCGCGCTGTCGTTCGCGCTCGCGCTGGCGTCGAAGGGCCAGGACTGGATGTTCTGGACGATCCAGCAGACGGTGCTGTTCCCGGCCCTGCTGACCGCCGGCGTCCTGCTGCCCATCGACGGCGCCCCGCGCTGGCTCGAGGTGGTCTCGGCCCTCAACCCGATGACGTACGTCGTCGACGCCACCCGCGCCCTCTTCGCCGGCACCTGGCCGGGCGACGTCATCGCCCAGGGCGTCGCGGGTGCGGCCGTGGTCGCCGCCCTCGGACTCTGGGTGGGCGTGCGGGCGATGCGCCGCTCGAGCTAGGTCGCCCGGGGTCCGGCGCTCCCGGCCGTCGAGATCCCCGGATATCCGGGGAAGCTGCCGCTTCGTGGTCGAAACTTCGTCCGCGAAGCGGCAGCTTCGACCACAAGGTCTAGCGTCAGGTGAGCGGGCCGGCCGACCCGAGGCGCCAGACGGCGATCCCGCGGAGGCCGAGGTCGGCGGCCAGGTCGGCGCGTACGTCGAGGGACGCGGGGCCCGACCACCACACCCGGCGACCGCCCGGCAGCCGCGCCGACCACTCGCCCGGGCCGCGCCGCCAGCGGGCGGTCGCGCCCGTGCGCTCGACCAGCCGGCGGGCCCCCTTCACGGTCAGGGTGCGACCGGTGCCGTCGGCGTTCCAGAGGTAGCCGTAGCCCGCGATCCCGAGGTCGAGCCGGTCGGCCGGCACCTCCTCCAGGGCCGCAGCCACGGCATCGCGCACCCACGGCAGGCCGCCGACGGGCCCCGGACCGGACCAGCCGGGGCCGTGCTGGTCGTAGGCCATCAGCTGGACGGCGTCGACCACCGCCGCGATCTCCGCGAGCCGGTAGCCGCCGGCGCGGTAGGCCGACCGGCTGGTGCGCGCCGAGACGTCGATCGTCAGCGAGGCGGTCGCCGGCAGCCGTTCGCGCAGGGCGGTCAGCAGGTCGACCAGGCCACGGGAGTCGCGGCGGCGTACGAGCTCGAGGTCGACGTTGACCCCGTCCCACCGGCCGGCCTCGACGAGACGGGCGAGCCGGTCGGCGACGGCCTCGATCCTCGCCTGGTCGCCGAGGAGGGCGGAGGCGGCCTCGGGGTCGAAGTCGCCGAGCCGGTTGCTCCAGTTGCCGACCAGCAGCTCGGCGCGCAGGCCCACCGCGTGGGCGGCCTCGACGAGCGCGGCCGCACGTACCTCGGGCCGGGTCGTCGAGGCGCCGTCGGGGGTCAGCGACACCGCCGACACGGTGACCGTCGTCAGGGCCGCCGCGTCGCGGCCGACGATCTCGGGCCGGGTGCTCGGCAGGGCGTAGCCGGTGACCGCGAGGCCGTCGACCGTGCCGAGCCTGGGGTCAGGTGTGACGGCGGTGGCGGGCGCCCCGGCCGTCAGCGGCGCGAGGAGCACGAGGGCGAGGGCAGCGGTCGTCGTACGCACGCCGCGAGTCTGCCCGACTTCGCAGCCGGAACTCGTGCTGTGCACCCGTGATCTCGGGTGCACAGCACGAAAGTCCCCGGATATCCGGGGACTTCGGGCCTCAGGAGCCGAGGGCGGCGGGCAGCGTCGCGCGCCAGGCGGCGCGCGCCTCGGCGACGGGGAGGTCGAAGGCGCCCTCGACGGAGAGGGTGTCGCCGCCGGTGCGACCGAGGGGCGTGAGGGGGACGCCGTGGCGCTCGGCGAGGGCGACGAGGGCGTCGGCCTGGTCGTCGGTGACCGTCACCAGGGCGCGGGCCGTGGACTCGGAGAAGAGCGCGACGAAGGCGTCGCCGCCGGCCACCGAGGCGAGCGAGACCGACGCCCCGACGCCGCGGTGGAAGGTGGACTCCGCCAGCGCCTGGGCCAGGCCGCCCTCGGACAGGTCGTGCGCGCTGGTGAGCACACCGTCGCGCGCCGCGTCCTGGAGGAGCGAGGCGAGCGCCTGCTCGGCGGTCAGGTCGAGGACCGGCGGCGGGCCACCGAGGTGGCCGTGCACGACGTGGGCCCACTCCGAGCCGGAGAGCTCGTCGCGGGTCTCGCCGAGCAGGAAGACCCGCTCCCCTGCAGCGCCGAAGCCGGTCGGCGTACGACGGGTGACGTCGTCGATCACGCCGAGGACGGCGACGACGGGCGTCGGGAGGATCGCGGTCTCGCCGGTCTGGTTGTAGAGGCTGACGTTGCCGCCGGTCACCGGGATGCCGAGCTCGAGGCAGGCGTCCTTGAGGCCGCGGCACGCCTCGGCGAACTGCCACATCACGTCGGGGTCCTCGGGCGAGCCGAAGTTGAGGCAGTCGGAGACGGCGAGCGGGCGGGCGCCGCCGGTGGCGACGTTGCGGAACGACTCGGCCAGCGCGAGCTGCGCGCCGGTGTAGGGGTCGAGCTTGGCGAAGCGGCCGTTGCAGTCGGTGGACACCGCGACACCGAGGTTGGTGTCCGCGTCGACGCGCACCATGCCGGAGTCGGCCGGCTGCGCCAGGACGGTGTTGCCCTGGACGTAGCGGTCGTACTGGTCGGTGATCCACGACTTGTCGCAGAGGTTGGGCGAGGCGACCAGGCGCAGCAGCGTCTCGCGCAGCTCCTCCCCCGACGACGGACGCGCCAGGCGCGAGGCGTCGTCGGCCTGCAGCGCGTCCTGCCAGTCGGGGCGGGCGAAGGGGCGCTGGTAGGTCGGGCCGTCGTGCGCCACGGACCGCGGGGGTACGTCGACGACGCGCTCGCCGTGCCAGTCGATGTGGAGCCGGCCGGTGTCGGTGACCTCGCCGACGACGACCGCCTCGACGTCCCACTTCTCGCAGATCGCCATGAAGGCGTCGACGTCGCCGGGCTCGACGACGGCCATCATCCGCTCCTGCGACTCGCTCATGAGGATCTCCTCGGGAGCGAGCGTCGAGTCGCGCAGGGGCACGCGGTCGAGCTCGACGTGCATGCCGCCGTCACCGGCGGAGGCGAGCTCGGAGGTGGCGCACGACAGGCCCGCGCCGCCGAGGTCCTGGATGCCGGCGATCACGCCGGCGGCGAACAGCTCGAGGGTGCACTCGATGAGCAGCTTCTCCATGAACGGGTCGCCGACCTGCACGCTCGGCCGCTTGGCCGGGCCGTCGGCGTCGAAGGTCTCCGAGGCGAGCACCGAGACGCCGCCGATGCCGTCGCCGCCGGTGCGGGCGCCGTAGAGGACGACCTGGTTGCCGACGCCCGACGCCTTGGCCAGGTGGAGGTCCTCGTGGCGCAGCACGCCGACGCACAGCGCGTTGACGAGCGGGTTGCCCGCGTAGGTGGCGTCGAAGACGGCCTCGCCGCCGATGTTGGGCAGGCCGAGGCAGTTGCCGTAGCCGCCGACGCCGGCCACGATCCCCGGCAGCACGCGCGCGGTGTCGGGGGCGTCGAGGGGGCCGAAGCGCAGCGGGTCCATCACGGCGACGGGCCGCGCGCCCATGGCGAGGATGTCGCGCACGATGCCGCCGACGCCGGTCGCGGCACCCTGGTAGGGCTCGACGAACGACGGATGGTTGTGGCTCTCGACCTTGAAGGTGACGGCGTAGCCCTGGCCGATGTCGATGACGCCGGCGTTCTCCCCGATGCCCGCGAGCATCGCCCCCACGGGCGTCTCCTGCGGGATCTCGCCGAACTGCTTGAGGTGCACCTTGGTGGACTTGTAGGAGCAGTGCTCGCTCCACATCACCGAGTACATCGCCAGCTCCGAGCTCGTCGGGCGGCGCCCGAGGATCTCGCGGATCCGGGCGTACTCGTCGGACTTCAGGCCCAGCTCGGCCCACGGCTGCTCGCGCTCGGCGTCGGTGGACGCCGCGGAGACCGTGTCGAGGGTGCCGGTCGCGCCGGACGTCGTCAGGGAGGCGGACTGAGGGGCGGCGCTCGTCTCGGGCACGCCGACAATCTACCGGCGTCCGGACCCGCGCCCGTCCCGGGGCACGTCCGCGGACGCGGGCTGGCCGCCCGCACCCTCCGACGCGTCCCCGTCGAGCCCGCCGTCGCCCTCGTCGAGCTCGTCGTCGAGCTCGTCGTCGAGGTCGTCGTCGAGGTCTTCGGCGAGCTCGTCGTCGGTCCGGTCGTCAGGGTCGCGGTCGTCGCGCTCGCGGCCGGCCCGGCGCGCGGCGCGGTCGGCCGGGTCGAGGTGCTCGCCCTCACGCTCGGCCCGGCGCGCGGCGCGCCGTGCAGCGCGCTCGGCCCGCTTCTCCTCCAGCGTCGCCCGCTTGGCGTCCTTCTCGGCCGAGCGCTCGCGTGCGGCGCGGGCCTGCTCGTCGTCGGCGTCGGTGTCGGAGAGGCGCGGCGTCGTCAGCCGTCGGCCGCCCGTCCCGGCCCGGCCCCCGGAGGCGCCACGCGTCGCGCTGCCCGCCCGCGCGCCCATCGCGCCGGCGCCCATGCCCCCGATCGGAGGCGTGCCGGACGTGGCGGCCCGGGACGCCCGCGCACCTCGTACGAGCCCGGCAGCAGCAGCGCCGGCGACCGGGGCCGACAGCGACCCGGCATCCAGACCGGTGAGGTCGGGCATCGAGACCGACAACGGGCCCAGCGGCGGCAGGCCTGCGGCGAGCCCGGACTGCGCGCTGCCCGGCACGGACGTCGAGCCCGGCGTCAGGGTGCCGACCCCGGTGGGGGCGTCGTCGGTGCTGACGACCGTGGGGAAGCCGGTGGAGCTGAGGGTCACCAGCTCGGTGCGGATGGTGACCAGCTCGGCGCGGGTCGCGCGCAGCCGCTCGCCCTCCTGCTCGAGCGCGGCGGCGAGCCGGTTGCGCACGTCGTCGGCGCCCGTCTGCGCACGGCTGACGAGCGAGCGGTCCTCGTCGCGGTCGGGCCGGAACACGAGGTGGCGCGACTCCCCGACGACCTCGTGGGGGACGAGCGCGACGGCGCTCCACTCCCGGTCGAGCTCGGCCTGACCGGCCAGCATCATCTCGGCCACGGCGCGCAGCGAGCTCGCCATCTGCTCGGCGAGGGTGGTGAAGTGGTCGAGGTTCATCAGCACCTCGCGCCGGTGGGCGTCGAAGCTCTCGGCCGCGTCGGCGTCCCAGCCGTCGGTGGCGTGGCGCGCGGCGCCGACCAGCTCCTCGGCGCGACCCGCCATCACCAGGGCGATCTCGGACCACCGCTGGGCGGCGACCTCGAGCGGGCGCACGTCGGCGCGCAGCTCCCACGGGTTGGCGGGCACGTCAGTGACCCGCCTGGCCGTGGCCGCGCCCGTGGCCGCGTCCGTGCAGCCGACCGTCGTCGACCTGGGCGGTGGTGCGGTGCAGCTCCTCGGCGACGGTGTCGTCGGCGCGCAGCGCGTCCTGCGCGGCGGCGACGAGGCCCTCGACGCCGAGGTGGAGGCTCTGGGTGAGCGAGCCGACGACCTCGCCGGCGTCGGCGAGCGCGTCGGCGTAGGCGAAGGAGACGTCGAGGGTGCCGGTGGCGTCACCGAGCGTCGAGCACGCCGCCTCCAGGTCGGGCTTGGCCGCCTCCCAGTCCGCCAGCATGGCGGTGAGCACCGTCTCCGAGGTCGCGGCGAGCTCCACCAGCCGGTGCGGCTCGACCTGCATCAAGGGTCGTCTCCCGATTCCGCTCACCTGTGCGGGATACCCCGGACGTCGCACGCCAAACCCGGCGGTCCCCACCTGGGGACGAGGTCGGAGCGGTTGGTCGGTTTCGGGCGACGCCCGACGGGGAAGTGACCCGGCAGACCCCTTTTCCTCCCAGGAGCCGCGATGAACGCCGTGATGACCGTCGACCTGTCCGAGCTCGATGCCTGGTCCGCCCAGGTCCAGCGCGCCAGCGACGACCTCACCGGCATCGCGCGCAACGGCGGCCACAGCCTCGTGCAGACCGACTTCGGCCCGATCCTCGAGACCATGATGGGCGCCTACCACGCGCTGCTGCCGTCGGTGCACCGGTCGCTCGACGACAACGGCGCCGGGATGCGCGACCACGCCGAGGCGCTGCGGGCCACCGCTCGCGACTTCACGCTCACCGAGGACGGCGTCGTACGCCGCCACAACGCCCAGGGCGTCGACGGCCGCGACGGGTCCTCGAGCTTCTGGGACGTCGCCGACACCACGATCCGTCGGGCGGCGCCCACCGAGACCAGCCTGCCGAAGATCAGCTTCGGCTTCCCCTACGACACCGTGTGCGACCTGGTGCGGATGCTCACCGGCTTCGACATCCGCGCCGAGCTCGCGGAGAAGATCGGCGGCGACGTCGTCGGCGCCTCCACCCAGGGATCGTCGTTCAGCGCGCTCGGCACGTCGATGAAGGGGGTCGCGGCCAACCTGGAGAGCGGCAGTCGCACGATCTCCCAGACCTGGCAGGGCGGGGCGTCCGACGCGGCGATCAAGCAGATCGGCACGTGGGTGGGCTCGCTCGACACCCAGGCGGCCCAGCTGGTGCAGATGGGCCAGAACGTCGTCCAGATCTGCCGCGACGCGTGGCAGACCGCGCAGGCGGTGGTGCAGTGCGTGAAGTCGGCCGTCCAGACGGTGTCCTCGGCGCTGGCCACGATGAGCATCCCCGGCGTCGGCTGGGCCCGCGTCGTGCAGGCGGTGTGGCAGGCGTTCCAGGCCGTGATGAAGGCCTACCAGGCGATCATGAAGCTCATCGGCATCCTGCATAAGGTCAAGTCGTTCATCGAGAGCGTGAAGAGCTTCTTCGACGGCGACAAGGCGCCGGTCTCCACGCCGACCGCGCCCACCGCGACCGGCGCTCCGAGCAGCGTCACCCGCGATCCCTCGACGGTCTCCACGCCCACCGTCGGCCAGCGCGCCCCCGTCGCGCCCACCGCTCCGACGGCGCCGACTGCTCCTGCGGCGGTCGGGGCGTGAGCGAGCCCGAGCTGCGCAGCCAGGCCGAGCTGCTCGCCGAGATCGCCGACGCGCGTGAGGAGCTCGGCGCCTCGCTCGCCGACCTGCGCGCCACGGTCGAGCAGATGAACGCCCGTCCGCTCCTCACCGACGAGGAGCGCGAGGCGCTCGAGGAGCAGGCCGCCTCCGGCGAGCTCGGCGAGGACATGAGGTCGCTGGTGGAGAAGATCCAGGGCGGTGAGGACTCCTGGGAGCAGGTCTTCTCCGGTGAGTCGCCGAACGCCACCCTCCTCCAGGGTCACCTCACCCGGCTCGTCGACGAGCACGCGGAGGACCTGGCAATCGCGTTCGAGGAGCTCGTGGAGCGCGAGGAGGCGAAGGGCAACTTCCTGCTCGACGAGGTGCCGGGCGCCAGCGACTGAGGCACCCACCGAACTACAGCACTGTAGTTCCGCGGATCCCCTGTGACAGGTGTGACTCCTGTGATTGTGTGGCGTGCGCCCCGCCCGCCTGCCCCGCCCGCTGGAGTCCCCCATGCCTCGCCTCCGACCGACGAGCACCGCTGCTCGCACCTCGACGCGCGCCGCGCTGGCCGCCGTCGCGCTGACCCTCGCGGCGCCGCTGGTCGCCCTCGCCCCCACCGGGGCGGCGCACGCCGACCGCACCCCGGCGCCGCGCCTGGCCAGCCAGCAGCAGGTCGCGATGGCCACGCCTGGTGACTTCACCGGTCACGGCTTCGACCAGTGCATGGCCCCGACGCAGTCGACGATGGACGCCTGGTGGCGCTCGTCGCCGTTCACGGCCGTCGGCATCTACATCTCCGGCGACTCCCGCGCGTGCCGCACCCAGACCAACCTGAGCGCCACCTGGGTCGCCACGCAGGTCGCCCGCGGGTGGCGGCTGCTGCCGATCGCCCTCGGCCCGCAGGCGTCGTGCCAGCCGCGCTTCCCCCGCTACAAGGACGACTTCACGATCTCCCCCAAGCCGGCCGGCGGCTACGCCACGGCGGCCGCGCAGGGCGCCGCCGAGGCCGACAAGAACGCGGCCGACGCGGTGGCGTACGGCATCGGGCCGGGCGCGACGATCTGGTACGACCTCGAGGGTTTCGACCTCACCAACACCGCCTGCCGCGAGTCGGCGCTGGTGTTCGTGTCGAGCTGGGTCACCCGGATCAAGCAGCAGGGCTACGTCGCGGGCTTCTACTCCAGCGCCAGCTCCGGCATCAAGATGCTCGACGACGCGCGCACCCAGCGCCCGGGCCAGTTCGCGCTGCCCGACCGGATCTGGATCGCGCGGTGGGACGGCAACGCCGACACCTCCACCACCTACATCCCCGAGGACGGGTGGCGTCCCGGCGGCCGGATGAAGCAGTACAAGGGCGGCCACGACGAGACCTGGGGTGGCGTGACGATCAACATCGACACCAACTTCATCGACCTCGGCGCCGGCTCGCAGCCCGTGCCGGAGGGCCGTTGCCCCGGCACCAAGCTCGGCTTCTGGAAGTACCCGACGCTGTCCGCCGCCTCCGCCCCCGCGACGCGGGTGAAGGTGCTGCAGTGCCTGCTCACCGAGCAGGGCACCTACGCCGGCGCCCTCACCGGCACGTACGACGCCGCCACTGTCGCGGCCGCGCGGGCCTGGCAGGCGAGCCGTAAGTTCACCCCTACCGACACCTTCGAGAAGCGGCACTGGGTCGCGCTGCTCGCCGCCGGCGCCCGTACGACGGTGAAGCGCGGCTCGACCGACGAGTCCGTCTACCGCCTCCAGCGCGCCCTCAACGCCGCCGGGGCCGGGAGGTTCCGGGCCACCGGCGTCTTCGACGCCAAGACCGAGGCCGCCCTGCGGACCTACCAGTCCCGCCTGCGGGTCCCCGTCTCCGGGGTCGCCACGCCCAGGACGTGGAACAAGCTGCAGCGCGGGCTCTGACCATCGCCCGACTCGAGCGGACCAATGTCCGCTCGACGCACGCCATGGCGTGCGTCCAGCGTCAATAGCGTGCGTCTAGCGTCGACGGCGTGCGTCTAGCGTCCATTGCTCTACTCGAGCGGACACAGGTCCGCTCGAGTAGAGCCATGACGGACGTCTAGCGTCCATTGCTCTACTCGAGCGGACACAGGTCCGCTCGAGTAGAGGCCGGGACAGCCGTCAGACGGACGGTCAGGCGGGAGGGCCGACGACGAGCGCGACGACGGTGAGCCCGGCGACGGCGACGAGGCCGGCGACGGCGCCCTGGAGCGGGCGGCGCACGAGCCAGGCGGCGAGGCGCTCGACGACGCCGTGCGGCGACTGGGTGCGCAGCCGCCAGGCGTCACCGAGCAGGCCCTTGCGCTCGGCGTAGCGCTCGAAGGGCACGGTGGCGAACGGCGGGACCGCCGCGGCGAGGCCGGCGACGAGCCGGCCGAGCGACCAGGACTGGTCGACCCGGAGCAGCACGGTGGTCAGGCAGTAGGCGATGAACACCACGCCGTGGACCATTCCGAAGACCTGCACGCCGAGCTCGGTGGTCTCGGTGACGTACTTGAGGAACATCCCGGTCAGCAGCAGCGCCCAAGTGACGGCCTCGGCGCGCGCGACGAGGCGGTAGAGCCGGGTGGGGGTGAGGCTCACGCGAACACCTGGGCGGCGAGCGAGGTGAAGAAGCCGAGCCCGTCGGTCCCGGGGCCGGTGAGGTCCTCGACGGCGTGCTCGGGGTGCGGCATCAGGCCGACGACGTTGCCGCGCTCGTTGGAGACGCCGGCGATGTCGCGCAGCGATCCGTTGGGGTTGTCGTCGAGGTAGCGCGCGACCACGAGCCCCTCGCCCTCGAGCCGGTCGAGCGTCGCCTCGTCGGCGACGAAGCCGCCCTCGCCGTTCTTGAGCACGATCGTGACCTCCGCGCCGGCGGCGTACGACGCCGTCCAGGGGGTGTCGACGCGCTCGATGCGCAGCCGCTGGTCGCGGCAGACGAACTTGCGGTGGTCGTTGCGGATCAGCGCGCCGGGCAGCAGGTGCGACTCGCACAGGATCTGGAAGCCGTTGCAGATGCCGAGCACGGGCATGCCCTTGCCGGCCGCCTCGACGACCGACGTCATCACCGGCGCGAACCGCGAGATCGCGCCGCAGCGGAGGTAGTCGCCGTAGGAGAAGCCGCCCGGCAGCACGACCGCGTCGACGCCCCTGAGGTCGTCGTCGCCGTGCCAGAGGGCGACGGCCTCGTTGCCGCCGATGGCGACCGCGCGGCGGGCGTCGCCGTCGTCGAGCGAGCCCGGGAAGGTGACGACGCCGACCCGCATCAGCGGCCGGCCTCGGCGGCGATCTCGGCCACGGAGCGGTCCTCGACGTGGACCTCGTAGTTCTCGATCACGGGGTTGGACAGCAGGCTCTCGGCCACCTTGTCGATCTCGGCGAGCACCTCGTCGGTGATCTCGCCGTCGATCTCGAGCTCGAACCGCTTGCCCTGCCGGACGTCGGTGACGCCGGAGAAGCCGAGGCGGGGCAGTGCACCGAGCACCGCCTTGCCCTGGGGGTCGAGGATCTCGGGCTTGGGCATGACGTCGACGACGACTCTGGCCACGGAAGGCTCCTGGTGCAGGACGATGACGGGGCGCCCCCGAGTCTAGTGAGCCGGTCGCGGCCGCTCCGCCCCGGGCATGGGCGCGGACACCGCGGGTACGTCAGGGGCATGGCGCGCGTGGGCATCTCGGGGTGGCGGTACGCCGGGTGGCGGGGCACGTTCTACCCGCCCGGGCTCCCCCAGAGGCGCGAGCTGGCCCACGTCGCGGAGCACCTGACGACGGTCGAGGTCAACGGCTCGTTCTACTCCCTGCAGCGCGCGTCGAGCTGGACGTCGTGGGCCGCGCAGGTGCCCACCGACTTCGTCTTCGCGGTCAAGGGCCCGCGATTCATCACCCACATGAAGAAGCTGTCCGGTGTCGAGGTCCCGCTCGGCACCTTCCTCGCCAGCGGCGTGCTGTCGCTCGGCCCGCGACTGGGCCCGCTGCTGTGGCAGCTGCCCCCGAACCTCGGCTTCCACGCCGACCGCCTCGGCGCGTTCCTCGAGCTGCTCCCCCGCACGACCGGCGAGGCCGCGTCCTACGCCGCCCGCCACCACGACGCGTCGAAGCTCAAGGAGCCCGCGGTGACCGAGGCGCCGGTCGACCAGCCGCTGCGGCACGTCGTCGAGGCACGCCACGAGTCGTTCCGCACGCCGGAGTTCTGCGCGCTGCTGCGCGCGCACGACGTCGGGATGGTCATCGCGGACTCGGCCGGCACGTGGCCGATGTTCGACGAGGTCACCACCGACCTGGCCTACGTCCGGCTCCACGGCGACACCGAGCTCTACGCCAGCGGGTACTCCCCGGCCGCCCTCGACCACTGGGCCGCGAAGGTGCGCGGCTGGGAGGCCGACGGCATCGCCGCCCACGTCTACTTCGACAACGACGCCAAGGTGCACGCGCCGTTCGACGCGATCGCTCTCCGGGACCGGCTCTCGGACTGACGCCGGTGACGGGTCAGTGCGGCCGGCGCAGCGCCGAGAAGACCAGCGCGACGCCGAGGCCGGCGAGGATCGGGCCGATGATCGCCCAGATCTCCTGGTCGGTCATCGCACTGCCCCCGATCCAGCCCAGGCCCTGGCCGGTCCACACCGCGCCGGCGAGGATCATCAGCACGCCGAGGGCGACGAGGAGGGCGCGCATCAGCTCAGCTCGCGCTTGAGGATCTTGCCGGTCGCGGTCATCGGCAGCGCGTCGACGAACTGCACGATGCGGGGGTACTTGTAGCCCGCCATCTGCTCCTTGCCCCACGCGACGAGCTCGTCCTCGGTCACGGTGGCGCCGTCCTTGCGGATGACGACGGCCTTGACCTCCTCGCCGTGGCTGTCGTGCGGCACGCCGATGACGGCGGCCAGCGAGACGTCGGGGTGGGTCAGCAGGACCTCCTCGATCTCGCGGGGGTACACGTTGTAGCCGCCGCGGATGATCATGTCCTTGGAGCGGTCGACGATGTAGTACCAGCCGTCGGCGTCCTTGCGGCCGAGGTCGCCGGAGCGGAACCAGCCGTCGACGATCGCCTCGGCGGTGGCGTCGGGGCGGCCGTAGTAGCCCTTCATGATGTTGGGACCCTTGATCGCGATCTCGCCGACGACGTCCTCGGCGCCCTCGCCCGAGTCGGGGAGGTCCTCGCGCACGCCGGGCTCGGGGTTGATCAGCTTCATCTCCACGCCCGGGATCGGCTTGCCGATCGAGCCCACCCGCGCGGGCTCGCCCCACACCGAGAAGCTCGCGACCGGCGAGGTCTCGGACAGGCCGTAGCCCTCGAGGATCGTCACGCCGAAGCGCCGCTCGAACTCCTTGTGGACCTCCACGGGCAGCGCCGAGCCGCCGGCGGCGGCGACGCGCAGGGTGGAGGCGAGCTTCTTCACGTCGACGCCGGAGTCGTCGAGGGCGCCGAGCAGGCCCCAGTACATCGTCGGCACGCCGGCGAAGAACGTGACGTCCTCGCGGTCCATCAGCGCGAGCGCGGGCCCGGCCTCGAAGCGCGGCAGCAGGACGACGGTGCCTCCGAAGGCGAAGCCGGCGTTCATGATCACCGTCTGGCCGAAGGAGTGGAACAGCGGCAGCACGCACAGCAGCGTGTCGGGGTCGTCGGCGTTCGCGCCGAACAGCGCGTCGCTGGCCAGCGCGTTGGAGATCATGTTGCGGTGCATCAGCTCGGCACCCTTGGGCTGCCCGGTGGTGCCGGAGGTGTAGAGGATGACGGCCGTGTCGTCGGCGCCGACCTCGCGGGTCTCGAAGACCGGCGACTGACCCTTCAACGCCTGGCCGAGGGTCTGCGCGCCCTCGATCGTCGACTCCGCCGCCGGGTCGGCGGTGACGAGGAAGAAGTGCTCGCACGCGTCGGCCTGCTCGAACCCGGCGTGGCCCTCCGCGCCGATCGGCAGGTCGGGGGTGCCCTGGAAGCAGAAGTACGCCTTCGCGTCCGAGTCGTCGAGGTGGTAGGCCACCTCGCGTCCCTTGAGCAGCACGTTGAGCGGCACCACGGTCGCACCGGCCTTGAGGATGCCGTAGTAGACGATCGGGAAGTACGGCAGGTTGGGGCAGCTCAGGGCGACCTTGTCACCCGGCTCGATGCCGCGCGCGACCAGCAGGTTGGCGACCTGGTTGGCGGCGGCGTCGACCTGCGCGTAGGTCAGGCGCGTCTCGCCCAGCACCACGGCCGTACGGTCCGGGTAGGCCTGCGCGGATCCTTCGAGGAGCGAGGAGAGGTTCGGCATGCGAACAACCTACTCAGCGGTGGTGACGCGCGTCACTCGTCGCGCCGCTCCTCGATCAGCCGACCGGCCTTGCGGAGGTCGGCGCCGATGGCGCGCCCGGCGACGAGGCCGGAGCTGAGCGCCGCGACGGCGTAGAGGCCGGAGCCGCTCACCTCGCCCTCGGCCTGCACCCGGCAGCCGGCGCCGCGGGCGGTGAAGCGCAGCCGGAGGTCGGCGCGCACCCCGCGCCACGTGCCGCTCTCGGCCCAGACCCGGAACGGCACGAACTCGGTGACCACCAGGTGCGGGCGCACGCCCACGGCGGTCAGCTCGCTCCACGCCTGCCCGAGGTGGGGCTCCTCGTCGGCGGGCACGTCCACCGACAGCAGGCTCGACTGCCACCTCGGTCGGTTGCGCGGGTCGACGAGGTAGGTGAAGGCCTCCTCGGGCGTCGCACCGAGCTCGACGCTCGCCGTGAACCGCCGGGTGCTCAGAACCGCTCCCCGGTGAGCAGCTCGTAGGCCTCGACGTAGCGCGACCGGGTCCGCTCGACGACGGCGTCCGGCAGCGCGGGCGGCGCCTCGCCGGAGGTGCGGTCCCAGCCCGACTCGGCGGAGGTGAGCCAGTCGCGCACGATCTGCTTGTCGTAGGACGCCTGCGCGCGCCCGGGCTGCCACTCGGCGGCGGGCCAGAAGCGGCTGGAGTCGGGGGTGAGGACCTCGTCGGCGAGGATCGTCGTGCCGGTCCCGTCGGAGGAGGCGCGACGGCCGAACTCCAGCTTGGTGTCGGCCAGGATGATGCCGCGCTCGCGGGCGAGGTCGTGGGCCTTGCCGTAGACCTCCATGGTGAGCATCCGCAGCTCGGCGGCAGCGTCGTCGCCGACCTCCTCGACCACGGCCTCGTAGAAGACGTTCTCGTCGTGGTCGCCGAGCTCGGCCTTCGTCGCCGGCGTGAAGATCGGCTCGGGGAGCCGGCTGCCGTCCTGGAGGCCGGCCGGGAGCGGGATGCCGCAGACCTCGTTGGTGCGCTGGTAGTCGAGGAGCCCGGACCCGGTGAGGTAGCCGCGGGCGACGCACTCGACGGGGAACATGTCGAGGCGCTCGCACACCACGGCCCGGCCCACGACGGCCGAGGGCACGTCGGTGGACACGACGTGGTTGCCGACGAGGGCGGCGAGCTGGTCGAACCACCACAGCGACATCCGGGTGAGGATCTCGCCCTTGTCGGGGATCGTGGAGTCGAGCACGAAGTCGTAGGCCGAGATGCGGTCGCTGGCGACCATCAGGAGCCGGCCCTCGTGCTCACCGGCGTCGATCCGGTAGAGGTCGCGGACCTTCCCGGAGTGGACGTGGGTGGTGCCCTCGATCAGGGGCGCGGTGGGGATGTTGAGGTCGGCCACGCGCCGAGCCTAGCGGGCCTCAGCGGTGCAGCCACCAGCTCATCCGGCGCGTGATCCACGGCAGGAAGACGTAGGTCATCAGGGGCGTCATCACGCTCGTCACCAGCACCACGCGCGGCACCAGCGCCCAGTCGGCGATCAGGTGCGACGCCGTCCAGTTGGCCAGCAGGCTGAGCGGGAGGAACACCATGAAGATGGTGACCATCTGCTTCCAGCGCGGCGGGGCGGGCGGCGCGGCGCTGAGCGACTCGACGGAGGCGGGCTCGTCGAACCAGCCCTCGATGCCGGTACGTCGCTCGCGCCGCTTCTCCTCCACGCTCCCCTGCGCCGCCTCGAGCCACCACGCGCGCTGCGGAGAGGCCTCCCAGGCGGCGAGGGACTCGGCGTCGGAGAAGCGGTAGAGCATGTGCCACTCCTCGGAGTCCGCGCTCGGGCGCACCCAGCCCGAGCCCAGGAACCCGTCGAACTTCTCGGCCATCGACGTGCCGGCCTGCATCCACGCCAGCATCTGGGCGGTGTGGGAGGGGTCGACGTGGCGCGTGACGGACACGGTGACGGGGGCGCTCATGGGCCCCAGTGTCGGGCGCGCGGGCGCGCCGGGTGAAGCCGAGGACGACGAGATCCCGGCCACGTCGACCGGGTGGCACTGCTCAGCCCGTCGTGTCGAACGACGTCCCACCGGTGGGGGCGTCGTCTCGGACCGCGACGTGCTCGACGCGCGCCGACGGCGGCCCGGTGCGGCACCAGTCGACGAGCGCGTCGACGGCGGCGTCCTCGCCCTCGGCGTGCAGCAGGACCGAGCCGTCGGCCTCGTTGCGCACCCAGCCGGCGACGCCGAGCTCGCGGGCGCGCTCCTCGGTGTGCCAGCGGAACGCCACGCCCTGCACCCGCCCGGTGACCCGTGCCTGGACCGACTTCATGCCCCGATCATGCCCCCACCCCCACCCCAGGGGTGTTCGGGCGCGACCACCCCGGTGCTTGGCTTTCCCGGTGAGCCAGGACGAGCGGGCGGCGGACCCCGCCGAGGAGCAGGCGGCGTACGAGCCCGACCCCCGCCGCTGGCGCGTGCTCGCGGTGTCGCTGGTCGTCGGCTTCATGTCGCTGCTCGACGTCACCATCGTCAACGTCGCGGTGCCCTCGATCCGCGCCGGGCTCGACACCTCGGCGGCGACCGTGCAGTGGGTGGTCTCGGGCTACGCGCTCGCGTTCGGCATGACGCTGGTGGCGGGCGGCCGGCTCGGCGACGCGCACGGCCGGCGCCGGATGATGACGATCGGGCTCATCGGGTTCGTGGTCTCGAGCGCCGCCGTCGGCCTCGCGCCCAACGCCGCCGCGATCGTGCTGGCCCGCCTCGCGCAGGGCGCGAGCGCCGGCCTCCTCACCCCCCAGAACTCCGGGTTGATCCAGCAGCTCTTCCGCGGCGAGGAGCGCGGGCGGGCGTTCGGCCTCTTCGGCTTCACCGTCGCGGTCGCCTCCGCGACCGGGCCGCTCATCGGTGGCGCGCTGATCGGCCTGCTCGGCGACGAGAACGGCTGGCGCTCCCTCTTCCTCGTCAACGTCCCGATCGGCCTGGTCGCGCTCGTGCTGATCCGGCGGATGGTGCCCGACAACGACGCCGCGTCGTCGACCGACGACCAGCGCATCGACGTCGTCGGCGCGGTGCTGCTCGGGCTCACGGTGCTCGCCGTGCTCTACCCGCTGGTGAGCCTCGAGGGCGGCGCGGGCCTGCCGCTGGTGCTGCTCGTCGCCTTCCCGCCGCTGGCGTGGGCCTTCGTGCGTTGGGAGCGGCGGACCGTGCGGATGGACCGTCCGCCGCTGCTCGACGTCTCGCTGCTGCGCGGCCTGCCGGGCTACGCCAACGGCCTGCTCGTCGGCACGCTCTACTTCACCGGCTTCACGGGCATCTTCCTCGTGCTGTCGGTGCACCTGCAGGAGGGCGAGGGCTTCTCACCGCTCCACGCAGCGCTGCTGATGACGCCGTTCGCGGTCGGGTCGGCCGCCACCTCGCCGCTCGCCGGGCGCCTGGTCGGGCGCCTCGGACGGCGCATCACGCTGGTCGCCCTGGGCGTGATGATGACCGGGACCGCGCTGGCCGCGTGGCTGGTCACCTCCCCGCCCGACACCCTCTGGTGGACCCTGGCCCCGGCGATGCTGCTGGCCGGGATCGGCGGTGGCGGGGTGATCTCGCCCAACTTCACCCTCAGCCTCGCCGAGGTCCCGCCGGAGATGGGCGGCGCCGCCGGGGGCGCGCTGCAGACCGGTCAGCGGATCGGCTCGGCCCTCGGCGCGGCCCTGCTGATGACCGTCTACCAGGCCACTGCGGCCGTCACCTCGGCCCCCGTCGCCGCCCGCGCCGCGCTGCTCGCCGCGCTGGTCGTGCTGTCGGTCGCGCTCGCCGCCGCCGTGCGCTCCTGGCGGCTCGGCGACTGACCGGCCGGTGGTCGTGCAGCGCTCGGCCAGGTCAGAGGATGGCGCCGGGGGCGTACGCCGCCGCGGCGGGGTGTCGGGCCGCCAGCGCCTCGACCCGGGCGACGACCGCGCGGGTCTGCGCGACGGCGGCCCCGGTGAACTCGATCGGGTCGGCCACCAGTGCGTCGATCTGCTCGCGGGTCAGCCCGAGCCGCTCGTCTGCGGCGAGCTTGGCGAAGACGTCGTTGTCGGCCTGCCCGGCGCGCATCGCGAGGGCGGTGCCGACGGCGGCCTCCTTGATCGCCTCGTGGGCGGCCTCGCGGCCGACGCCGTTGCGGACCGCGGCCATCAGGACCTTGGTGGTGGTGAGGAACGGGAGGTAGCGGTCGAGCTCGCGCTGGATGACGGCCGGGAACGCGCCGAACTCGTCGAGCACGGTCAGGAAGGTCTGGAAGAGCCCGTCGGTGGCGAAGAAGGCGTCGGGCAGCGCCACGCGGCGGACGACGGAGCAGGAGACGTCGCCCTCGTTCCACTGGTCGCCGGCGAGCTCGCTGACCATCGACAGGTGGCCGCGGAGGATGACCGCGAGGCCGTTGACCCGCTCGCAGGAGCGGGTGTTCATCTTGTGCGGCATGGCCGAGGAGCCGACCTGGCCCTCCTTGAAGCCCTCGGTGACCAGCTCGTGGCCGGCCATCAGCCGGACCGTGGTGGCGAGGTTGGACGGACCGCTGACCAGCTGGACGAGCGCGGCGACCACGTCGAAGTCGAGCGAGCGCGGGTAGACCTGGCCGACGCTCGTCAGCACCTGCTCGAAGCCGAGGTGCGCGGCGACCCGTTCCTCGAGCTCGTCGAGCCGCGAGGAGTCGCCGTCGAGGAGGTCGAGCATGTCCTGCGAGGTGCCCATGGGGCCCTTGACCCCGCGCAGGGGGTAGCGGGCGAGGAGCTCCTCGACGCGCTGGACGCCGATGAGCATCTCGTCCGCGATGGTGGCGAAGCGCTTGCCGAGGGTGGTGGCCTGCGCGGCGACGTTGTGGGAGCGACCGGCCATCACGGTGGCCTCGTGCTCGGCGGCGAGGCGGCCGAGGCGGACCAGCGCGGCGACCGCGCGGTCTCTCACCAGCTCGAGCGAGAGCCGCACCTGCAGCTGCTCGACGTTCTCGGTGAGGTCGCGCGAGGTCATGCCCTTGTGGACGTGCTCGTGCCCGGCGAGCGCCGAGAACTCCTCGATCCGCGCCTTCACGTCGTGGCGGGTGACCCGTTCGCGCGCGGCGATCGAGGCGAGGTCGACGCGGTCCACGACCGCCTCGTAGTCCTCGACGACGCCGTCGGGCACGTCGATGCCGAGGTCGCGCTGCGCCTTGAGCACCGCGATCCACAGCCGGCGCTCGAGGACGATCTTGTGCTCGGGCGACCAGATCTCGGCGAGGTCGGCCGCGGCGTAGCGGGTGGCGAGGACGTTCGGGACGGTGGGGGCGCTCACGGCTCAGAGTGTCCCATCCGCGAGCGTCCACCCGTCCCACGGTGCCCACCAGCGGTCGTCGCGCTCGAGCAGGTCGGCGACCTCGGCGGCCGCGGCGAGCGTCGCGAGCAGCTCGTCGTGGCTGATCCGGCCCGAGGCCAGCGACGGAGCGAGGTGGTGCACGTCCTTCCAGTGCCACGACCCGTCGGGGTCGATGACGACGTCGAGCTGGAGGTCGTTGACCTCGACCGCGCCGGGCGCCCGCACCGCCGGTGTCTCGAAGTTGACGTACCACCGGACGGGGACGCCGTCGGTGTCGAAGAACCTCCACACCGAGTACCAGTCGCCCTCGCGCCGCAGCTTGAGCACGCTGGTGGCGGTCCACGCGGCGTGGCGGCCCCACGGGTGCGGCACCGGGTGGGGCGGGAACGTCATCGGCGTGCCGTCGGCCAGGACGGTGGCCAGCACCGTGCCGTCGTCGGCCACCACCCGCTCGTCCCACGACGCCCACTCCGCGCCGTGCAGGACCTCGCGGACGGTCAGGACCGTGCCGGGCCGGTGGACCTCAGCCACGCGACGCGGCGCCCTCGACGACGCCCAGGGGCTCGGCGGCGATGTCGGAGCGCCGCTGCTGGCCCTCGAAGGTGATCAGGTCGGCGGCGGCGTACGCCCGGCGGCGCGCGTCGTCGACGTCGTAGCCGACCGCGCGGACCGAGAGCACGCGGCCGCCTGCGGTGACGAGGTGCCGGTGGCCCGGGTCGTCCTCCTCGGGGGCGTCGACGACGGCCGTGCCCGCGTGGATGACGTCGACGTCGTGGACGCCGTTGGCCCGCCCGACGCCCCTGATGACGTCGCCCTTCGACGAGGTCTCGGGGTAGCCGGCGCTGGCCAGCACCACCGAGACGGCGGCGCCGTCGGCGAAGGTCGGCTCCGGCGCGGCGGCGAGGTCGCCGTCGGCGGGC
>NZ_JBHLXH010000001.1:1542455-1640070 GCF_042432345.1 Nocardioides zeicaulis
GGCCGCCTTGAGCAGCGCGCCCAGCGGGGAGGTCAGCAGCGCGAGGACGGGCTGCACGTCGGGGTCGCCGAAGCGGCAGTTGAACTCGATGACCCGCGGTCCGGTCGCGGTGAGCGCGAGGCCGACGTAGAGGCAGCCCACGAACGGCGCCCCGAGGCGCCGCATCTCGGCGAGCGTGGGGGCGACGACCTCCGCCATGACCTTGCCGACGGTGCCGTCGGGCAGCCAGGGCAGCGGCGAGTAGGAGCCCATGCCGCCGGTGTTGGGGCCGCGGCCACCGTCGAAGATCCGCTTGAAGTCCTGCGCCGGCTGGAGCGGGCGGCCGACCTCGCCGTCGCAGACGACGAACAGGGAGAACTCGGGTCCGTCGAGGAACTCCTCGACCACCACCCGCTCGCAGCCCGCCGCGTGGGCGAGCGCCTCCTCGCGGTCGTTGGTCACCACGACGCCCTTGCCCGCGGCGAGGGCGTCGTCCTTGACCACGTGGGGCGCGCCGAAGGCGTCGAGCGCGGCCGCCACCTCCTCGGCCGTCGTGCAGGTGCGCGAACCGGCCGTCGGCACGCCGGCGCGCGCCATCACGTCCTTGGAGAACGCCTTGGACCCCTCGAGGCGCGCGGCCGCGCGCGAGGGCCCGAAGACCGCGATGCCCGCCGCCCGGACCGGGTCCGCGACACCGGCGACGAGCGGGGCCTCGGGGCCCACGACGACCAGGTCGGCGCCGATCGAGGTGGCCAGCGCCGCCACTGCGTCGCCGTCCATCGGGTCGACGTCGTGGAGCGTGGCGACCTCGCCGATGCCGGGGTTGCCGGGCGCGGCGTGGACCTCCGCGACCGCCGGGTCGAGGGAGAGCGCGAGCGCGAGCGCGTGCTCGCGGCCGCCGGTGCCGATGACGAGGGTCTTCACGGGCGTCGACCCTATCGGCGCACCGGGGCCGGTCGCGTGCGCGTCCCGGCCCGCAACGGCGTCACGGGCCTGCCCGTCAGGCCTTCACCGCGGCCCGCAGCCTCGCCTTCCCCGCACTGTTGACGAAGGTGACGGACAGCGTGACCCGCGCCTTCGGCACGGAGCGCAGCAGGGCGCGCGCGGCCTTCGGCACCTTCACCTTGGTCGTGTAGGTGCCGTAGCCGGTGGACCTCACCGCGCGCGCGACCTTGGTCGGCTTCCGCCCCGGGGCGGTGACGGTGGCGACGGTCTTGATGCGGCCGGGAGTGTTGACCGTGGTGCGGATCGCGAGCGTGCCCGACTTCGCGGAGTACGACGCCCGGCCCTTGCGCGCGAGCGTCGGGTCGACCGTCCGGGGGCTGGCGTCGGCGGCCCAGACGACGGCGGCTGAGTCGCTGTCGCGGTTGCCGAGCCCGACCGCCCAGCCGTCCGAGACGTCGAGGTAGGCGTAGTAGCTGACGGCGTCGGCCTCGTCGTCGATCACCGTGCTCGTCGACCAGGTGCCGTCCACGCCGCCGCTTGCGCGGGCGACGTAGAGGTCGCTGTCACCGTTGTCGCGCCAGATGGCGGCCGGCCCACGACCGGACGGCAGCGCGCGGAGCTGGAAGAACAGCGCCTGCCCGGTGCTCAGCCGGCGCTCGTCGCTGAGCGCCCCGGTCGTCGGGTCGAGGCTGCGGACCCAGAGCGCGCTCGTGCCGGAGGCGGCGTACCCCGGCGTGTGCGAGGTCGCGAGAGCAGCGCCGGAGGAGTCGCCCGCGACCCCCAGCAGGCTGCCGAGGCTGCCGGCGCCGAAGACCTGGGTGTCCAGGCCGGGGTCGTAGGTCGCTCCGCGGTGGGCGTACACGCCGCTCGTGGAGTAGAAGCCGAAGACCGGCGTCCTGGCGGCGCCAGCCGTGACGAGCCCGGTCGCGCCGCGGCTGCCCAGCTTGTCGGTCAGCCGGACGGCGCCCGACGGGGTCGTCTGCATCGCGTAGCCGGCCGGGACGTGGGCGATGAGCGCGTCGGTCTGCCCGACCGTCGTCCAGAAGCCGCCGGTGCCGTCGGGCGCGGCGTCGCCGACCCCGAACGAGTTCCACACCCTGATCGGCGCAGACCACGTCACGCCTTGGTCGGCCGACCACCACAGGTAGGTGCCGAGCGTGCCGGCCAGGTCGCCCGACGCGTCGGCCGAGGCGGTGAGCAGGATGCGGCCGGTGGCGGGGTCCTGCACCAGCGACGGCGAGCCGAAGGTGTCGAGCCCGCCCTGCGGCAGCGCGACCGGCGTCCAGTCCGACGCGCCGCTCTGGCGCTGCAGCTCCAGCACCCGAGCGACGCCGGGGCCCTGGCGGTAGTAGCTCATCAGCGAGACCCGCGTCGAGGTCGTCAGGACGGCCGGACCGCCGAACGACTGTCCCGGACCGGCCACCGCGACCACGGTGGTCGGGTCAGCGGGGGGCTTGGCGGCGTGGGGCGGGCTCGGGTCCTGGTGCACGGCACCGGTCGACGGCGCGACGCCGGCGAGGGAAGCGACGGCGACCGCCGTCGTGAGGGTCAGGCTGCGGACGAGGTGACGAGGTGCGCGCACGGTGGGCTCCTGGTGGGTGAGGACCCGTCCACGCTAGGACCGGAACACCCCGAGCGCGAGGGGGGCCAGCACCCCCATTCCGCGGCTCGCCGCGCCCGCCGGCTAGGGGTGGACTACCAGGGTCTGCTCGCGGCCGGGCCCGACGCCGACGCCCCAGATCTTCGCGCCGGACATCTCCTCGAGCGCTTGCACGTAGACCTGCGCGTTCTTCGGCAGCTCCTCGAAGCTGCGGCACCCGGAGATGTCGGACCCCCAGCCCTCGAAGTACTCGTAGACCGGCTTCGCGTGGTGGAACTCGGTCTGCGTCATCGGCATCTCCTCGACCCGCTGGCCGTCGATCTCGTAGGCCACGCAGACCGGGATCCGGTCCCACGCCCCGAGGATGTCGAGCTTGGTGAGGAAGAGCTCGGTCAGGCCGTTGACCCGGCTGGCGTAGCGGGCGACCACGGCGTCGTACCAGCCGCAGCGGCGGGTGCGACCGGTCGAGACGCCGATCTCGCCGCCGAGCTGCTGGAGCTGCACGCCGTCGTCGTCGAAGAGCTCGGTCGGGAACGGACCGGAGCCGACGCGCGTCGTGTAGGCCTTGATCACGCCGATGACCCGGTCGATGCGGGTGGGGCCGATGCCCGCGCCGACGCACACGCCGCCGGCGACCGGGTTGGAGGAGGTGACGAAGGGGTACGTGCCGTGGTCGACGTCGAGCATCGTGGCCTGGGCGCCCTCGAAGAGCACCGTCTGGCCGGCGTCGAGCGCCTGGTTGAGCAGCAGCGAGGTGTCGCAGACCATCGGTCGCAGCCGCTCGGCGTAGGACGTCAGCTCCTCGACGACCGCCTCCACCTCGATCGCGCGGCGGTTGTAGACCTTGGTGAGCAGGTGGTTGCGCACGTCGAGCGCGGCCTCCACCTTCTGCGTGAGGATCTTCTCGTCGAACAGGTCGGCGACCCGCACCCCGACGCGGTTGATCTTGTCGGCGTACGCCGGCCCGATCCCGCGGCCGGTCGTGCCGATCTGGTTCTTGCCGAGGAACCGCTCGGTGACCTTGTCGATCGTCGCGTGGTAGCTGGCGATGACGTGGGCGTTGGCGCTGACCTTGAGGTCGGCGACCTCCACCCCGCGCGCGACGAGGCCGTCGAGCTCGCGGAACAGCGCCTCGGGCGAGACCACGACGCCGTTGGCGATCACCGAGGTGGCGCCCGGCGTGAGGATCCCGCTCGGCAGCAGGTGGGTGGCGTACTTCTCGCCGTTGACGACGATGGTGTGGCCGGCGTTGTGGCCGCCGCTGGTGCGGACGACGAAGTCGATCGGGTCCGTGGTGGCGAGCAGGTCGGTGGCCTTGCCCTTGCCCTCGTCACCCCACTGGGCACCGAGCACGACGATTGCGGGCATCTCAGCCCTCCTGTTGGTCAGAGCGGTCACTGCGGACGAAATGCAGAGAACCCCGGCACAAGGCGCCGGGGCTCTTGCGGCCACACGCTACCGCACCCCCGCCCCGCCGCTCGCGGCCGCGACCGGGCGGCGGACCGCAGGGGTGGTGATGCCGGTCGTCGGGGTCGGCTAGTGTCCGGCCGTGCGCTCGTTCCTCGTCATCACCAACTCCGGGGCCGGCACCTCCGACGACGAGAACCTCGCCGAGGCGCTGTCGGTCCTGCGCGACGAGGCGTCGGTCGAGGTCGCGCGGACCTCCAACCCCGGTGAGCTCGACGGCGTGCTCCACCGCGCCGGCGGTCGTACGGTCGTGGTCGCCGGAGGCGACGGCAGCATGCACGCGGTGGTCACCGCGCTGCACAAGCGCCGCGAGCTCGCCGGCACGACCCTCGCGCTGCTGCCGATGGGCACCGGCAACGACTTCGCCCGCGGCAACGACATCCCGCTCGAGATCGCCGACGCCGCCCGCCTGGTGCTCCACGGCGAGGCCCGCCCGGTCGACCTCCTCCTCGACGAGACCGGCAACGTCGTGGTCAACAACGTCCACGTCGGGGTCGGCGCCCAGGCCAGCCGCAAGGGCGCGAAGTGGAAGACCCGGCTCGGCGCCGTGGGCGTCGGCAAGGTCAACCTCGGCAAGCTCGGCTACCCGATCGGCGCCGCGCTGTCGGCCTTCCACCCGCCCAACTGGCGCCTGCGCGTGGAGATCGACGGCGAGGTCGTCAACGACGTCGACCGGCCCGTGCTGATGGTCGCCATCGGCAACGGCGGCAACGTCGGCGGCGGCACCGAGCTCAACCCCGACGCCGACCCCGAGGACGGGCGCCTCGACGTGATGATCAGCCGCGCGGTGAGGCCGACCGCCAAGATCGGGTACGTCATCGGCCTCAGCCGGGGCACCCACGACCAGCGCGACGACGTCGTGACGCTGCGCGGGCGCTCGGTCAAGGTCAGCGGCGAGGAGTTCTGGCTCTCGGCCGACGGCGAGATCTCCGGTCCCGAGCGCAGCCGCAGCTGGCGCCTGGAGGCCGCGGCGTACCGGATGATCCTCCCGCCCGCCTGACCCCGCCTGATCCCGGGACGCCTACAGCCAGCCGCGGCGGGCTGCCTCGACGCCGAGCTGGAACCGCGTGTCGACGTCGAGCTGGTCCATGAGGTCGGCGACCCGGCGGCGCACGGTGCGCAGGCTGACGTCGAGGTTGCGGGCGATCTGCTCGTCCTTGACGCCGTCGGCCAGCTCGGCCAGCAGCATCCGTCGCTGGTCGCGTGGGGGCAGCCGCCCGGCCCGCGCGTCGACGTGGCCGGCACGGTCCCAGAGCTCGTCGAAGTACGCCTGGAACATGCCGACGACGGCCGCCTGGCGCACCACGACGCGGTGCTCGGCGCCGACGCCCAGCGGCTCGGGAACGATCGCGCGGCGCGGGCCGACCACGACCAGGCGGGTCGGGACGCTCGGGACCACCCGGATCTCCTCGCCGATCTCCGCGCGGGTGCGCAGCACCTCGGGCGCCTCGGTGAGCGCACGGGCGGGGTAGATCGCGCGCACGCGCCGCCCGGACCGGATGGCGTTGCCGACGGCCACCGCCATCTCCGACTCGCTCGGGAAGCGCCACTGGTCGGGGCGCAGGAAGCTCAGGTCGCCCCGGTTCTCGCGCACCCACTGCGCGATCGTGGCCGGCACGTCGGCCATGGCCGAGACGTCGCCGTCGATGACCTGCTCCTGCGGCATCCGCTCGTCGCGCGGCTCGCCGAGCGCCGGCAGCACGTCGGCCAGGCGCATCAGCTCACGGCTCGCGACGAGCAGCTTCTCGGCCTGCTGGGCCAGCGCCCGGCTCGTGGCCGTGGCCGGGTCGACGACGTGCAGCACGCCGTCCTCGACGGCCACCACGCTCAACGCGACCAGGGGCGCCAGCTGGTCGAGGAGGTCGTCGACCGGGAGCGCCATGCTCGCGGCCACCTGCGCCAGGGTCAGGCCCGAGCCGGGCAGGATGCGCCGGTAGAGCGGCTCCATCTGCTCGGTCATGCCGAACGCCGCCGCCAGCCACGCGTCCTCGCCCCTCGCCACGGTCTGGCATCTTAGTGCCATCGGCCACTTAGGGACAGCAATCTGAGCCGCCGAAGTGGCATGATCCTGCCGAACCACTCGGGGATTCCACGCGGACGCGGGGGTGACTGCGTGGACTTGTCCGAGCACGGACCAACGAGTGGTGGCGTCGGAGCCGCCACGGGGGACGGCTCCGACGCCCCTCGGGAACAGCGGCTCCGACGCCCTTTCACCTCTCGGCCCCACCGGCGTCCCACCCCTGCCCTCCGGCGCGGTCCCTCGGCCCAGCCCCGATAACCTCTGCGCATGGCACGAGGTGGACGACAGGGCGATCCGGTGGACTGGGTGACGCGGGCGGCGGACGACGCCGTACGCCACGCCGGCGAGGGCAACCTCGTCACGGTCGCCTCCGGCGCCTCCCCCAGTGGCCCGATCCACCTCGGCAACCTGCGCGAGTTCATCACGCCCCACTTCGTCGCCGAGGAGCTGCGCCGTCGCGGCGTCCCGGTGCGCCACCTGCACTCGTGGGACGACTACGACCGCTTCCGCAAGGTCCCCGCCGGCGTCCCGGCGGAGTGGGCCGAGCACATCGGGCGCCCGCTGACCGCCGTGCCCGACCCGTGGGAGTGCCACGACAGCTGGGCCGCCCACTTCAAGGCACCCCTCCAGGAGTCGCTGCGCCAGCTCGGCGTGGAGATGGAGGAGGTCTCCCAGACCGAGATGTACACCGCCGGCGCCTACCGCGAGCAGGTGCTGCTGGCGGTCTCCCGCCGCGACGAGATCGAGGCCGTGCTGGCCAGGCACCGCACCAAGAAGGTCGCCCCGGCCGAGGACGCCTCCGACCAGGAGGCCGCGGACCTCGCCGACTCGGTCGCCAACGACGACGAGGCGCCCGCCCCCTCCGCGGGCGGTGACGACGCGATCGCGCGCTTCCCCTACCGGCCCTACTGCCGCGAGTGCGGGCGCGACACGGTCACCACCACGGCGTACGACGACGCCACCACGACGCTGTCCTACACCTGCAGCGCGTGCGGCTTCTCCGGCACGACCGACCTCTCCACCGACACCGACGGCAAGCTGGTGTGGAAGGTGGACTGGCCGATGCGCTGGGCGTTCGAGAAGGTGAACTTCGAGCCGGCCGGCCGCGACCACATGACGCCCGGCTCGTCCTACACCGTCGGCACCGAGATCGCGCCGTCGATCTTCGACTGGCGCGCCCCGGCCCGGGTGATCTACGCCTTCGTCGGCTTCGCCGGCGTGCAGAAGATGTCGTCATCGGCCGGCGGCGTGCCGACCGCGACCGACGCCCTGCGCGTCCTCGAGGCGCCGATGCTGCGCTGGCTCTACGTCCGGCGCGCGCCCACCCAGGCCTTCGACATCGACTTCGGCCCCGCGGTCGTGAGGCTCTACGACGAGTGGGACGCGCTGGGCCGCAAGGCCGCCGACCCCGAGAAGGCTGACGTCGCGACCCTGGCCTGGCACCGCGCCTCGGCGACGGCCTCCGCCGGCACGCTCCCGACGCCCGCGGTCCCGGTGCCGTTCCGCACGCTGTCGTCGGTGGCCGACGTGACCGCGGGCTCGGCCGCCCTCATCTCGCGCATCGTGGAGTCCTCCGGCTTCCCGCACGCGTCGGTCGACGACCTCGAGCCGCGCCTGACCAAGGCGATGCAGTGGACCGCCGAGCACGTCCCGGCCTCCGAGCGCACGACCGTGCGCGAGACGCCCGACACCGCGCGGCTCTCGTCGCTGTCGGAGGACGAGGAGCTCTGGCTGCGGATCTTCCTCGACCGGCTGCCGGACGACGGCGACCTCGACGAGGTGACGGCCGTGGTCTACGGCACCCCCAAGGTGGCCCGTGGCCTCGGCTTCGACGACGCCCCCACCGACGAGGTGAAGGCCGACCAGAAGGACTTCTTCCGCCTCCTCTACAACCTCCTCGTCGACGCCGACCGCGGCCCCCGCCTCCCCACCCTCGTCCTCGCCCTCGGGACCGAGAAGGTGCGCCGGCTCCTCGGCGCCTGACGGGCGACCGCCCGTCAACGGGCGGGGTCGAGCGGAGCATTCTCCGCTCAACGCACGCCATGGCGTGCGTCCAGCGTCAACGGCGTGCGTCTAGTCCGGGCTCACGGCAGCGGGGCGGGCCGGTTGCCGTCCACAGCGAGCGCTCGCCGACCTCTGTCCACAGGCGCCGACCTGCACCGGTCGCGTACGCCGACGAGCGCGGCGATGGTCGCCGTCATGAGACCAGCCCTCCACGCCACCGCCGTTCGACAGCATGGGATCTTCACCCGCGCCCAGGCGCTCAGGTCCGGCTACAGCGAGCGCGAGGTGGCAGCGCTCACCAGACCCGACGGCGAGTGGGCCGTGGTGCGGCTCGGCGTCTACTGCGAACGCTCGCTGCTCGCTCCCCTCGGCCTGTCGGCGAAGTGGCTGCTGAAGGACCACGCCGCCGCGCTGTCCTCGCGCCGGCCGGCCATCCTGAGCCACGACTCGGCCGCCCGCGTCCTGGGCATCGCCACCCTCGACACGTCCACGCCCGCGAGCCACCTCACCCTCTTCGGGCCACGCGGCAGCCGTACGAACAGCGGCCTCACCCGGCACCGGGATCTCCTGCCATTGTGCGTCGAGCGGGTCGACGACGTGCTCACGACCTCCTACGCACGCACCGCGATCGACATCGCTCGGTGGCACGGCTATCGCCACGGGACGGTCGCCATCGACGCCGTGCGCCGCCTCGGCGTCCCACGGTCCGACCTCGAGGCCGAGCTCGCGCGCATGCGGCACCACCCGCACATCGCGCGGGCGAGGGTTGCCCTGGCTGACTCCGACCCGGGCGCGGAGTCCGTGCTGGAGACGCTCGGTCGTGAGCTCGTGGCGTCGCTCGACATCGGGGACGTCGACACGCAGTTCGCCGTGCGCATTGCCGGCGACCGCGTCGTGTGGTGCGACATCCGGGTCGGCTGTCACTTCTTCGAGTGCGAAGGGAGGCTGAAGCTGGTGCCGGTCGCGAGGGGCGGTGTGGCCCAGGAGTCGCCCGAGGACGTGGTGTGGAAGCAGCAGGCCCGACGTACGGACGTCTGCGCCGAGGGTTTCGGCATGTCCCGCATCGTGTGGGCGGACTGCTTCGAACCGGGCTGGGAGCGGGCACGCGAGCGGCTCCTCCGCGAGTACGCGGTCACCGTGGCGCGGTTCGGACGGACGCCCACCCCCGAGCAGCTCGAGTTCGCTGCGAACCACCCGCGACGTCGCGCCACGACCCTGTGGACGTCCGAGTTCTGCGCCGCGGCGTGACGCCGTCCGGGGCGAACTAGGACACAGCCGTTGACGCTAGACGCACGCTATGGCGTGCGTCGAGCGGAGATGTCTCCGCTCGAGTCGAGGCATGGATGCCGAGAGACGGTGGCGGGGGGCCGGGGTCAGCGGCGGAAGGCGGCGGGAGGGCCGTCGTAGGCCATCAGGTCGGCGCGGACGGGGTCGCTGATGGTCCAGGCGGAGGCGGCGTGGTGGTCCCAGAGGACGTTGACGCACTCCCAGACGGCGGCCGGGCCGCCGGCGGCGTCGACGCGGAGCTCGGCGGAGACGGTGAAGGACGAGCGCCCGACCCGCGAGACCCAGAGCGAGGCGAGGAAGGGCTGGTAGGGCACGAAGCGCATCTCGGAGTGGTACTCGATGGTCTGGGAGGCCACGAGCTCGGAGACGCCGGGGGCGACGCCGTGGAGCAGGCCGGTCGCGTCGGCGGGCAGGCCGGGCAGGTGCGCGAAGCGGAGGAACTCGTAGCGGGCCTCGTCGAGCACGCGGACGGCCTCGACGTTGTCGACGTGCCCGGCGAGGTTGATGTCGCGGTAGCGCGCCTGGATCTCGGTCGTGAAGGTCTGGCCCATGGGGAGGATCCTCCACGACCGCACCGACCGGCCGGGTCCTAGGGTGGGGCCATGACCAGCTCGTTCGGCGGCGACCTCATGGCAGGTCCCCCGCCCACCCGTCTGCCCGCCGACCCCGCCGACGCCGCCCTGGCCGGGGGCGAGCAGCCGGCCGCCGTCGTGCGCCAGCACCCGGCCTCGCCGGCCGCCTGGGCCGCGCTGGCCGCGCAGGCCAAGGAGCAGGGTGCCGACGACGTGACGGTCTACGCCTACGCGCGCGTCGGCTACCACCGCTCCCTCGACATGCTGCGCCGCAACGGCTGGAAGGGCCACGGCCCGGTGCCGTGGGAGCACGAGCCCAACCGCGGCTTCCTCACGGCGCTCGCGCTCCTCGCGCTCGCCGCCCGCGCCATCGGCGAGACCGACGAGTGGGAGCGCTGCTCGACCTTCCTGCGCGACTCCAGCCCCGCGGCGGCCGACGCCCTCCTCGACTGAACCGCTGACGCCGGCGGTCGGGGCGCCTAGGCTGCGCCGGGTGACGGGGGACACGGGCACGACCGACGTCGGAGCACGCCTGCGCGCGCTGGTGCTCGCCGGGGACCTCGAGGCCCTGGGCTCGTACGTCGACGCGCTGACGGGGTCCGACCTCACGGCAGCACGGCGGTGGGTGACGGGCACCCACGACCTGGACGGCTACCCGTACCCGGAGGAGCTGGGTGACCGCGCCCACCGCGGCACCTACGCCGCCGTCCAGCGGATGCGGCTCGCCCGACTCGTGACCTGGGCCCGACTGGGAGCCCCGGTCGCGACGGTGAAGGCGTTCTCGGCCGAGCTGACCCACCTCACCGACGAGCAGCTCCGCGAGGTGGTGCCGTCCGTCGTCGACCGTGACCGCGCGTGGGCGGAGGCGTTCGCCACGGCCGCCGACGCCGTCCGCCCGTCGGCCCGCGGGTCCGGCACGGTCCGGCTGCTGCTGGACGCGGTCGTGCGGGCGCACGGGCTGCCGGTGCCCAGAGGTCGGCTCTTCCACGAGGGCTGGATCCGGGAGGTGCGTGGCCAGGTCGAGCCGTCGAGGTGGACCGACCACGAGCCGACCCTCGACCACCTCCTCGCCGACTCCCTGCTCCCCGACGTCGTCTACCTGCAGCTCGCCTCCGGCGAGGTGGGCGGCTGGCCGGCCTTCGGGCAGGTCCTGCCGACCCTCGTCGCGAAGGGGCTCATCGACCGCGACCGCACCCTCACCGTCGCCCTCGAGCAGCTGACCGCCGGGCAGAAGCCATCGGCCCAGAAGGCGCTCGCCGGGGTCCTGACCGCGCTAGAGGTACGCGCCGACGAGGTGCCCGGCGGGCTCGACCTCCTGCTGAGCATCCTGTCGTCCAGCCACGACTCGGCCGTGGCCCCCGTGCTGGACCTGGCCATCGGGTCCGTGCAGACCGAGGAGGACGTCGTGGAGCTGGCCCGCGTCGTCGCGCCGCGGGCCCAGAAGAACGTACGGCGCACGCTCCTGAAGGCTCTGGCACCCGACGCTCTCGGCACCCGCGTCGACCACGCCGCCCTGCTGGAGGCGGTCGAGCTGCTGGCCGACTCCGACGACGACGTGTCGACCAGGGCGAGGTACGACGCGGCGCGGACGGCGCTCGGCGGGACGACCCGTGCCGAGCCCCAGGCCCCCGTCGCTCTCGGATTGTGGGACCTCAGGCCGCGCGAGCCCGTCGACCGTGAGACCGCACGCTGGGCCAACAACCTCTGGCTGCGAGAACGCACCCGGTCGTGCCTGAGCGTCAGGAACCCCCGCTCCGCCCGCGAGTGGGTCGACGAGATGGTCGACGAGATGCTCGACGCGGCCGCTGTCGGCGACATCACCGACGGGCTTGTCGCGACCGTCCAGGAGGTCGGGCTGGAGGGTGCGCTGAGCCCGGTGCGGGCGGTGGCGCTGCTCGAGCCGTTGTTCCTGGGCGGTGCCATGAGGTCCGCCTGGCCCGTCGCCCTCGAGGTGGTCGCGCTGTGTGCGGAGCGTCCGCGCACGGTCGCGGGCCTCGACCGGCTGCTGGGCCTGCTCGCGACCTATGCCGTCGAGGTCCCGCGCCCGGTCGAGCTGCCCGCCGCGGTCGCGCGACTCGCGGCAGGTCGGTCGAAGACGGCTCTCGAGGCCCAGCGACTGCTCGCGCTGACCGGCGCGACCACCAGTCCGGACAGCGACCCTCCGCGTCCGCTCGGGCTCTGGCGCGAGGGGAGCGAGCCGGGCCCGTGGGAGCTGGCCCACCCGCCGACGCGCGACCTCGACAGCATCGGCCAGCGCATCGTCGACAGCCCGCACGGCCACCGCGTCTCCAGCGCCGTGCGGCGCCAAGTCCTGTCGTCCCTTCTCCTCGACGAGCTGGGCGCCTTGGTGGCCGAGCACGGCGTCGAGGTGGTCCGCGAGCGGGTGGCAGCGGCACAGGTCCCGTTCAGCCCCTCGGCGAGGTCGGAGGCTGTGCAGTTCTGGGCGCGCGGCCTGCTCACGACTGAGTCCTACTGGTCCATCGCCCGCAGCACTCGCACCGTCGACGACCTCGCCGAGGGATGGCGTGCGGAGCTCGGGAGCTCCGAGGCACACACCAAGGCGCGCTCCTGGACCCTCGCCGACGCGGTGCAGCACGACCCGCCGGTGATGCCTGCATGGTGGTCGGACAGGTGGTTGACGGCGCTGCTCCGCTTCCAGTTCCTCCACACCTGTGAGGTGCTGCTCGTGCTGGAGCGGGGCGGACGCGTGGTCAGCTCGCCCGACGTGGTCGACGGCAGCCTGGGCCTGGCCCGCCTCTGGGAGCGTCTCGCCTCCGCCCCGCTCGTCGGGCCGCTCGACCTGCGACTGGCCCTCGGACGGCTCCGGCCGGACCTCCGTCACCTGCGCCCCCCCGGCGCCGGCGCCACGATCGACGGCAGCCTCGCCGGGACGGTCGGCCCGCCCGAGCAGGCGTACGACGTCGTGGAGCGCTGGGTCGCCGAAGGCGGTCTCAGGCTGACACCGCAGCCCGGGGTTGGCCGCGGCGCGTGGCACTATTCCGGGACCTGCGCCGTGCCTTGGCGGTCGCTCGTTGCACTGGCCGACCTGGGTGTCGACGACGGTCCCGCCTGGCACCCGTGGGGAGACAGCGAGGTGCTGCCGGGCCGGGTCGACCTGTGCCTGCGACACGGCGTCGACCCGCGGGAGAGCCCGGCTGACGTCGGCGGCGCGCTCGGGGTGACCGCGTGGCGCACCCTGCTCGACGCGCTAGGTGACCCGTCGTCGAACGCCATCCAACACCCCACCTTCACCTTCCTCGTCCGCCTGCAGGACCAGGGACGTCTCGACCCCGCCGTCGCGGCGGCAGCGGCCGTACAGCGGTGGGACGAGGGCGTGCCCGATCCGGCCGGCGCGCTCGGCTGGGAGCGGGCGATGCTCCGCGGTGCGCTGCGCGGCCTGTGGCCCGTCGCGGTGGCGGTCGTGGAGGCGGGCCTGGCCCGCGGCGAGCGACCGGCCGACCTCGACGCGCTGGTCGAGGTGCTGCGCAGGCGGACGCACGAGGTCCCGCCCGAGCACGTTCCCGCCTTCCTGGCGGGCGCGTGAGCGGCTACGGCGCGGCCTCCGCGCTCGTCGACGGTCCCACCGGACGACGGCTCGGGCTCGAGACCGCCACCGCGCTCACGCCGGACGGACTGGTGGAGCGGCCGGTCTTCTTCAGCGGCTTCCCGGCGCACCCACGGGTGTTCGCGGCCGGGCTCCTCGCGGTCGCCGACGTCGCCGCGACGACGTACGCCGACCTCGGGCTGGCGCAGCGGCTCGCGAGCCTCGACCCGGTCGTGACGGCGAGCGGCGACCGGCTGCGGTTCGAGTCGTTCTCGGGGTGCAACTCCGTTCACGCGCGGCTCGACGTGCTGCCCGACGGCCTCGACGGCGGCGAGGTCGGGTTCGGAACGACCAACGTCGACATCAACCAGCCGCTGCGGTCGGCGCTCGCCAGGATGGGCGGGGCCGACCTGCTGCACCTCTCGGTCGGCCCCGACGAGCTCCGGGCGAGCACGCCGGACGAGGCCCACGTGGAGCGCAAGGTCACCCTGCCGGACCGGTGGGTCCGCGGCCTTGCCGAGGTGCCCTCGGTCAGCGCGACGATGACGCGGCAGGCGGAGCTCACCGGCGCCGCCGTCCAGAGGCTCGCCCGCGACCTGCCGCGCTCCGGGTCGCCCGGGCCGGTCGTCCACCTCCTGGTCCGCGACGGCGCCGCGCGGGTGCTCCCCCGGTCGCTGCCGGGCTCGATCGAGGTCCCCGGTGCGACCCGGCTGCGCGGCATGGACCGGGTCCTGCGGTTTGCGCGCCGGCTGACCGTCCATCGCGACGCGTTCGGGGCCACCGCGTGGGTCTTCGAGCTGCCCGGCGCTCGCCTCACGCTGGTCCTCACCGCCCACCCCTACCGCGGATTCTCCGGCGAGGGCGGACTGCTGCTGCGCCTGGCGAGCCGTCGGGGCGAGCAGCACGGACGCGCCCTCCTGGACGTTCTCGGGTGGGAACCCGTCGTCGACGCCACCGTCCTGTCCGAGCGCTCAGGCTTACCAGCGGAGGAGGTCGACGCCGGCCTGGCCTGGCTGGCCGCGTCCGGGCGCCTCGGCCACGACCTGACGGAGGGTGCGTGGTTCCACCGCGAGCTCCCGTCCGACGGGGAGAAGGTGATCCGTCGCAACCCGCGGCTGCGGCACGCGCACGAGCTCGCGGGGACCGGGGGCGTACGCCCGTCGGGCCCGGGCGTGTGGAGCGTGCGCGGCAGCCGCGGTGACGAGCACACCGTGCGTGGCTCGACCGAACCCGATCTGGTCTGCACGTGTCCGTGGGCCGACAGCCACGCCGCCGGCCGCGGGCCCTGCAAGCACGTCCTCGCGGTGCTCCTCACCACCTCGTGACGACCGTTCGTCGCGTCGGACCGGCCGCTGGTCGCGCCACCGCGAGGGGTGGGTGACGGCGGTCACTCCGGGAGTAAGGTCGCGCGGGTGAAATCCGGGAACACACCACCTCAGCAGCGCCCCGAGCAGGGGCCACCCCCGACCGACAAGATCAAGATGGCCATCGCCGCCGTCCTGCTCGTCATCCCGATCGTCGCCCTCCTGTGGGTGCCGTCGTACGCCAAGGACGCCCCCGAGCTGTGGGGCTTCCCGTTCTTCTTCTGGTACCAGTTCCTCTGGGTCTTCATCTGCTCCGGCCTGACCTGGACGGCCTACAAGCTCACGCTGTCGGCCCGCGGCCTGACCACCCACAAGGTCGGTGAGGACCGATGACGCCGCACCTGACGGTCATGGCCGCCGACACCGGCGGCGTCAACGGCGTCGCCCTCGCCGTCCTCATCGTGCTGTTCCTGCTGGTCACCGTCGCCGGCTTCATGGCCTCGCGCTTCAAGCGCGCGGAGTCGATGGAGTCGCTGGAGGAGTGGGGCCTCGGCGGGCGCACCTTCGGCACGTGGATCACGTGGTTCCTGCTCGGCGGCGACCTCTACACGGCCTACACCTTCGTCGCCGTGCCGGCCGCGATGTTCGCGACCGGCGCCGTGGCCGGCTTCTTCGCCGTGCCCTACACGATCATCCTCTACCCGATCATCTTCATCTTCATGGCGCGGCTGTGGTCGGTGAGCCACCGCCACGGCTACGTCACCACCGCCGACTTCGTGCGCGGCCGGTACGACGACCGCACCCTCTCGCTCGCGGTGGCCGTGACCGGGTTCGTGGCGACGATGCCCTACATCGCCCTCCAGCTCGTCGGCATCCAGGCGGTGCTCGAGGTCTCCGGCCTGGGCGGCGGCGACAACGTCGTGGCGAAGGACGCGCCGCTGTTCATCGCCTTCGCGGTGCTCGCGGCCTACACCTACTCCAGCGGCCTGCGCGCACCGGCGGTCATCGCCTTCGTGAAGGACATCCTGATCTACCTCGTCATCATCGTCGCGGTCATCTACCTGCCCGGGAAGGTCGGTGGCTGGGAGGCGATCTTCGGGGCCGCGCAGGACAAGATGGACGCCAACAACGCGGCCGCCGTCGAGGCCGGCCTCAAGCCGGCGTCGTCGTTCGTCCCCGGCTCCGGCGCCTTCTGGGCCTACGCCACGCTGGCGCTCGGCTCCGCGATGGCGCTGTTCATGTACCCGCACTCGGTGACCGCGTCGCTGTCGTCGAACAGCCGCAACACGATCCGGCGCAACGCCGCGATCCTGCCGGCGTACTCCTTCGTGCTGGGCCTGCTGGCCCTGCTCGGCTGGGTGGCGATCGCGGCCGGCACGCAGCCGATAGGGCTCGACGGCCAGCCGAACGCCCAGCTGGTGATCCCCCAGCTGTTCGAGGACATGTTCCCCTCGTGGTTCGCCGGGGTCGCCTTCGCCGCGATCGCGATCGGCGCGCTGGTGCCCGCCGCGATCATGTCGATCGCCGCGGCCAACACGTTCAGCCGCAACATCTACAAGGAGTGGATCAAGAAGGACGCCACCCCGGCGCAGGAGGCCAAGGTCTCCAAGCTGATGTCGCTGCTCGTGAAGGCGTTCGCGCTTGTCTTCGTGCTGACCCTCGACAAGCAGAACGCGATCAACTTCCAGCTCCTAGGCGGCATCTGGATCCTCCAGACCTTCCCGGCCGTCGTGTTCAGCCTCTTCACCCGGTGGTTCCACCGCTGGGGCCTGCTCGCGGGCTGGGCGGTCGGCATGGTCTACGGCACGGCCAAGGCCTACCAGGTGGTCAACCCCGTCACCGGCAAGCACTTCGGCGGCTCCTCGGCGCTCATCCCGGGCATCGGCGAGATGGGCTACATCGCGGTCACCGCGTTCGTGCTCAACGTCGTGGTCGCCGTGGTGGTCACCCTGGCCCTCACCGCGGCGAAGGTGTCCAACGGCAAGGACGAGACGATCCCGTTCGACTACTTCGCCGACGCCGACGACCCGCGCGTGCAGAAGGACCTCACCGAGCACGGGGCGCACGACGAGCCCTACGGCGACGCGGACGACATCCCGGGCAACGCACCGGCCCGCTGAGCCGTCCGCTGGTCGATCCGCGAGAGCGCCTGCGCGAGCCTCGAGACCCACCCGGTCTCGAGGCTCGCTGCGCTCGCACCTCGACCAGCGAGGGGGATGCGCGGCGGGAATCGATGTCGGACCCCAGGTGTTCACTGGTCTCGTGACCGCGACCACAGCAGAGACCCAGCGCACCGACCCGTGGCCCGCCCTCTGGGCGCTGTGCATCGGGTTCTTCATGATCCTCGTCGACACGACCATCGTGACCGTCGCGACGCCGGCGATCATCGAGGACCTCCAGGCGGGCGTCAACGAGGTCGTCTGGGTGACCTCGGCCTACCTCCTGGCCTACGCCGTGCCGGTGCTCATCACCGGGCGCCTCGGCGACCGGTTCGGCCCGAAGAACCTCTACCTCGTCGGCCTCACGGTCTTCACGCTCGCGTCGCTGGCGTGCGGGCTGACGACGACCATCGAGGGCCTCATCGCCGCACGCGTGGCGCAGGGCCTCGGCGCGTCGATGATGACGCCGCAGACGATGGCGGTGATCACCCGCATCTTCCCGATCGAGCGTCGCGGCTCGGCGATGGCGCTGTGGGGCGCGACCGCCGGCGTCGCCACCCTCGTCGGCCCGATCGCGGGCGGCGTGCTGGTCGACACCCTCGGGTGGGAGTGGATCTTCTTCGTCAACGTGCCCGTGGGCGTCATCGCCTTCGCGCTCGCCTGGCGGCTGGTCCCGCGCCTCGAGACCAACCAGCACCGCTTCGACTGGCTCGGCGTCGCGCTCAGCGGGCTCGGCATGTTCCTGCTGGTCTTCGGCATCCAGGAGGGCGAGCAGTACGACTGGTCGACCATCGCCGGGCCGTTCACCGTGTGGCGGCTGATCGTCGCGGGCGTCGTGGTGCTCGCGCTGTTCGTCGTCTGGCAGGCGCGCAACCGGCGCGAGCCTTTGGTGCCGCTGAGCCTCTTCGCCGACCGCAACTTCTCGGTCTCCAACCTCGCCATCACCACCGTGTCGTTCGCCTTCACCGCGATGGGCTTCCCCCTGATGCTGTGGGCCCAGCTCGTGCGGGGCTACTCCCCCACCCAGGCCGGCCTGCTGCTGGCCCCGATGGCGGTCACCTCGATCCTCGCCGCGCCTGTCGCCGGCCGGCTCACCGACCGGGTGCACCCGCGTGTGCTGACCCTGGGCGGGTTCGCCGGTCTCGGCGTGGCGCTGCTGGTGCTGCAGGCGGTGCTCGCTCCCGACACCCCGCTGTGGCAGCTGGTGCTGGTCTTCGCGCTGATGGGCCTGGGCAGCTCGTTCCTGTGGGGACCGCTCGCCACCACCGCCAACCGCAACCTCCCGCCGCAGCGCGCAGGCGCGGGCTCGGGCGTCTACAACGCCACCCGCCAGGTCGGCGCGGTGCTGGGCTCGGCCGCGATCGCGGTGCTCATCGACGCGCGGCTCGCGGCCAACGGTCTGTCGTTCTCGCCCGCCGACGGTGCCGCGGGCGGCGGCACCCTGCCCGACCAGGTCGCCGGGCCGTTCACCGAGGCGATGGCCCAGTCGCTGCTCCTGCTCCCAGCGGTGCTGCTGCTCGGCCTGCTCGCCGTGCTGCTCTTCGAGCGCCCGCGCCACTTCGGCGCCGCGCCCGCCCGCGACGCGGCCCCGGCCGGCGCCGCGGAGCCCGCGCCGCACTGAGGCCCGCCGGCGACCCCGCGGGCGGTGCGTGAGGAGGGTTTCCGCTTCACGGAATCCCCCTCACGCACCGCTCGGCGGTGGCGCGTGAGCCGGTCAGCCGGCGAGCGAGGTGCCCGCGGACCGCAGGTTCTCGCAGGCCTCCACGATGCGGGCGGCCATGCCGCCCTCGGCGGCCTTGCCCCAGGCGCGGGGGTCGTACTGCTTCTTGTTGCCGACCTCGCCGTCGACCTTCAGCACGCCGTCGTAGTTGGCGAACATGTGGGCCGCGACCGGGCGGGTGAAGGCGTACTGGGTGTCGGTGTCGACGTTCATCTTCACCACGCCGAAGTCGACCGCGTCGCTGATCTCCTGGGCCGTGGAGCCGGAGCCACCGTGGAAGACCAGGTCGAACGGGCGGGCGTCGGAGCCGAGGCCGAGCTCGGAGGCGGCGGCCTCCTGGGCGGCCTTGAGGATCTCCGGGCGGAGCTTGACGTTGCCCGGCTTGTAGACACCGTGGACGTTGCCGAAGGTCAGGGCGGTCATGTAGCGACCCTGGTCGCCGGCGCCGAGCGCCTTGATGGTGGCGATGGCGTCCTCGGGCGTGGTGTAGAGCTGGTCGTTGATCTCGTTGGCCACGCCGTCCTCCTCGCCGCCGACGACGCCGACCTCGATCTCGAGGATGATGTGGGCCGCGGCGCACTTGGCGAGCAGCTCCTCGGCGATCTGGAGGTTCTCCTCCAGCGGCACGGACGAGCCGTCCCACATGTGCGACTGGAACAGCGGCAGCTCGCCGCGTGCGACGCGCTCGGCCGAGATGTCGAGCAGCGGGCGCACGAAGCCGTCGAGCTTGTCCTTGGGGCAGTGGTCGGTGTGCAGCGCGATGTTGACGGGGTAGTTCTTCGCGACCTCGGCGGCGTAGGCGGCGAACGCCACCGAGCCGGTCACCATGTCCTTCACCGAGGGGCCGGAGAGGTACTCCGCGCCGCCGGTGGAGACCTGGATGATGCCGTCGGAGCCCGCGTCGGCGAAGCCCTTCAGCGCGGCGTTGAGGGTCTGCGAGGACGACACGTTGATGGCCGGGTAGGCGAAGGACTTCTCCTTCGCGGCGTCCAGCATCTGTGCGTACACCTCGGGGGTGGCGATGGGCATCGGGGCTCTCCTCTGAAGCTGTGCAACGAGTGGTCCGGAGGGTGGCGCACGCGAGGCCACCCGACGCCGACCACCCTAGTGGCTACCGGCGGGTCGCCCACGGGCTGAGCACGGGCCGAGCACGGGGCCGAGCACGCGCCCGGTCGGGGCCGGGCACGCCGGCGGGCGGGAGGACGCCGGTGACAACCGATCGCGTCGCCGCTCCGTGTGGAGCGGTGCCACACTCAGCACGGGGGAAGGACCGTCCATGGACACGCAGGTCGACTGGCGCGAGGAGCTCGACTCCTCCTTCGGCGAGGGGCGCGACGTCGTCCCCGCCCACTACCTCGAGGCCGGCCACCGCGTCGCCCGCCGCCGACGCGCAGCGCTCGCCGTCGCCGGGGTCGCGGCGGCCGTCGTCGTCGCAGGTGCGACCTGGTCGCTCGCCCCCGGCTCCGCACCCCGCGGCGGCGAGGCGCCCGTGGCGTCCGACCCCGCCCGGCCCACGCGGACCGCGGACGGCCGCGGCCCCGAGGACCGCGTGCGGAGCCTGGCGGAGCTGCGTCGGGCAGGCGCCGCCGAGCCGGACTTCCTCGGCAACCCGGCCGTCCTGGTCGACGGCGGACTGGTGCTCGCGGACGGTGCCGGACCGGTACTGCAGCGGGTGCCGAACCCGATGGGCTACACCCCCGCCCAGGGCACCTCGCTCGGTATCCGGGTGTGGTTCGAGGGGCGCGAGCAGTACTCCCTCATGACGTCGCACGTCGAGGGGACGAGCACCTCGACCGCCACGGTCGACGCCACCGGCGACTTCCCCGGTTGGCTCGACCAGGCGGTCCGGACCCAGCGGACCCTCGACGTCGCCAACGGGGTGACGCCCGCCGCCGGGAGCGACGACGGGCCGTGGCTCGAGCTGGGTGCCGACGGGTCGGTCGAGGCCGCCCGCGCCGGCGTGCTGATCGAGGAGGTGCGCAGCGGCGTCGACCTCGGGCCGTCGTTCGCCGACGGCGCCGACGGCACCGGCGCGGTCCGGCTCCGCGTCGACGGCAGCACCGAGCACGCCGCCTTCCGCGTCGTCGACGGCGTGCTCGACGTCGTCCCCGGCGGCGGTCGCTTCGCCTCGATGGACGCCTTCCTCGCCTGGGCGCGCGCCCAGTACGCCTCCGGATCGGGCATGCGATGAGGCGTACCGAGCGCGACGCCGCCTTCAGCGAGTTCGTGGCCGCGCGGCAGCGTCACCTGCGCCGGGTGGCGTACGCGCTGTGCGGCGACTGGACCCGCGCCGACGACCTGCTGCAGACCGCGTTCACCAAGCTCTACGTGGCATGGCCACGGATCCGGCACGACGGCAGCGAGGAGGCCTACTGCCGCCAGATCATGGTGCGGGCCAACATCGACGAGTCCCGGCGGCCGTGGCGGCGCGAGCGGCCCACCGACCGGCTGCCCGACCTGCCGGCCCCGGAGCCGACGCCGGTGGAGGAGCGCTCCGCCCTCTTCGCGGCCCTGCAGGCGCTGCCCGAGCAGCAGCGCAAGGTCGTGGTGCTGCGCCACTGGCTCGGGCTCTCGGTGCGCGAGACCGCGCGCGAGCTCGGCATCGGCGAGGGCACGGTCAAGAGCCACAGCAGCCGCGGACTGGCGGCGCTCGAGCAGGTGCTGGCCCGGCAACGCTGACAACCGGACCGGCCCCTGAGGCGTCCTCCAGCGTGGGGCTGCCGACCCGGGCGGCCCCTGACGGATGCGGGGAGGTGTGACATGACCCGCACGTGGCGAGGGCGCACCGCCGCGCTGGCGGTCGCGGCCACGCTGGCCGTGACGGGTTGCCGCGCCGGCGGGGGCACCCCCGCCCCGCCTGACGCCGCGTCAGCCGACGGGCCGACCGCGGCGGGTGCCCCCGGTCCGTCGACCGACCCGACGCCGGCCGCCCCACCGGCCGGCGTCGGGATCGTCCCGGCGCTCCGGCGGTGGCTGGTGCTGCGCGCGGGCAGCCGGTTGCCCCGGCCGCGGGCCGGCGTGGTCGTGGAGGAGACCCGCCGCGAGCCCGTCGGGCCGACCGGAGCCACGGAGTCGCTCGGCCTGTCGTTGCGCCGGGGCGACCGGGCGCGGTGGGTGCTCGCGGTGGTGGACGAGGACGGGCTGCACGTCGACCTCGAGCACCCCCGCCTGTCGGCCTGGCTCACCGTCGACCCGTGGCTCGCAGACACCGCCGGCATCGAGGAGGGCGGGCCCGGGCTCGTCCTCGCGGAGATGGGCCCGGACGGCTCCATGGTCGCGCTGGCGCACGGTGCCCGGGTGCTCCACGAGGCGGTCGTCCCGGACGGGGCGCTGGGTCAGCTGCGGGAGTCGGTCACCTCGACGGCCGCGGTCGCGATCGTGCGGTGGCGCTCGCACCGGTGGTTCGTGCTGGCGGAGCGTCTGCCGTCGCGGACCCGTCACGTGACGGTCGCCGCGTCGCGCAGCGGCTTCCACGCAGCCACCGCCGCCGAGCTGGTCACCCGCTGGGAGCGGGCGTCGCGGGCACCCTGAACCCCGGCGCTCAGCCGCGCCAGGCGTCGTCGCCCGACAGGTCGGCGTACGCCCGGATCCAGCCGTGCATCGCGACGGCCGCCGCGGCGCTGGCGTTGATCGAGCGCGTCGAGCCGAACTGGGCGATCGAGAAGGTCCCGTCGCACACCTCGCGGGCGCCCGCCGACAGGCCCGGGCCCTCCTGGCCGAACAGGAAGCACACCCGCCGCGGCAGCTCCATCGTCTCGAGGTGCGCCGAGCCGGGGAGGTTGTCGATGCCGAGCAGCCGCACCGGGCCGCCGTCGAGGCCGTGCAGGTAGGTCGCGAGCGCTGCCGCGTCGGGGTGGTGCCGCACGTGCTGGTAGCGGTCGGTGACCATGGCGCCGCGCCGGTTCCACCGACGGTTGCCGACGATGTGCACCTCCGCGGCGAGGAACGCGTTCGCGGTGCGCACGATGGTGCCGATGTTGAAGTCGTGCTGCCAGTTCTCGATCGCGACGTGGAAGTCGTGGCGACGGGTGTCGAGGTCGGCGACGATCGCCTCGAGGCTCCAGTAGCGGTAGCGGTCGACGACGTTGCGACGGTCACCGTCACGCAGCAGGTCGGGGTCCCAGTGCGCACCCTCGGGCCACGGCCCCTCCCACGGTCCGACCCCCACCTCGGGCTGCCCGTGCGGCATCGGGTCGTAGGGCGCCCGCTGCTCCTCCTGCACGGGCCCCACCCTAGGGCTCGGCGTCGCCCCGGACGGGCCCGGCATAGGGTGACGCCGTGAGCGCACTCCTGGACCTCAGCCTCGTCCAGCCGGCCGTCCAGCCGCTGCTGCTCGGCATCAGCTGGATGGACCCGAACTGGCTGCTCGACCGGTTCGGCACCGAGCTGTTCTGGATCAGCCTGGCCATCGTCTTCGTCGAGTGCGGCCTCTTCTTCCCGATCCTCCCCGGCGACACCCTGCTGTTCGCGCTCGGCCTGTTCATCGCCACCGGGCAGCTCGACCTGTTCCCGGGCCCACCGTTCGTCGAGGTCCTGATCTGCATGGCGGCACTGATGGTCGCGGCCGTGCTGGGCAACCTGAGCGGCTACGAGATCGGGCGCCGGATCGGGCCGCCCCTCTACGAGCGCGACGGCCGGATCATCAAGCGCAAGTACTTCGACCAGACGACCGCGTTCTTCGACCGCCACGGCAACAAGGCGCTGGTCATCGGGCGCTTCGTGCCCTTCGTGCGCACCTACATCACGGTGGTGGCCGGGGTGACGCGGATGGAGCGGCACCGCTTCTTCCTGTGGAGCGCGGTGGGCGCGGTGATGTGGGTCGCGCTGATCACCCTGCTCGGCTACTTCCTCGGCGACGCCTTCCCGACGCTCGGCGAGAGCATCGACAAGCTGGTCATCGTCATCCTCGCCTTCTCGGTCATCCCCATCGCCTTCGAGTGGTGGCGCCACCGGCGCACCAACGCCGCCGGGGCCGAGATCGGTGACCACGACGGCGGCCCCGACCGCGACGTGAGCGGTCGCGACGTCGACTGACGGCGCGCGCCACCCGGCCCGTTCGGGCGCTCGCCCCTGGCCCAGTCGGGCCGTTGGGCCCGCCCATGTGGATCAGATGTGACGATCCCCACGTAGCGCGCGTCCGGCGACCCTACGGTGTGGTTCTGCTGTAACCCGACCGAGGCACTCCCGAGGGAGGGGCGACGCGCCGTGGGGGCGTGTCGTCGCGGGTTCGGCGACATGTGGAGGACCACCATGCCCGGCCTACGCCGTCGACCGCACCGCGCCGCCCGTCCGTGGCCGCGCGTGCTCGCCGTCCTGTCCCTCGTCGCCGTCAGCCTGGCGGTGTCCGTGGTCGTGCCCGCGGGCCCGGCCGACGCGGCGGTCATCCGGCCGTTCACCCGCGTGTTCTCCCAGCAGACCAACGGCTCCGTGCAGATCACCGGCAACACGCTGATGACCTGCGGGACGGCCACGAACTGCGCCCAGGCGCAGGACGGCTCGATCGCCGCGAGCAACAACGACTTCACCATGGGGTTCCTCGACGCGGACACCGACGCCACGACGACGCGTTCCTCGGCGGCCGGCCTGACCATCCCGAACGGCGCCCGCGTGCTCTACGCCGGCCTCTTCTGGGGCGCCGCCCGGGTGGCCGGCACCAACGGTGTCGCCGCCAGTGGCGCCGTCGACACGATCCGGTTCCGGGTGCCCGGCTCCACGACGTACTCCACGCTCACCGCCGACCGGGTCGACAACCAGTCCTCGGCGACCAACGACTACTCCTCCTACCGCAACGTCACCTCGCTGGTGCAGTCCGCCGGCGCCGGCACCTACTGGGGGGCCGACGTCGCGGCCGCGACCGGTGTCGACCGGTACGCCGGCTGGAGCCTCGTCGTGGCCGTCGAGGACCCGGCCGCGCCCCTGCGCGACCTGACGGTCTTCACCGGCTACGCGACCGTGACCCAGACCGAGATCGTCGACACCACCATCAGCGGCTTCCTCGCGCCCTACTCCGGTGCCGTCGGCGCCACGTTCGGCACGGTGGCCTACGAGGGCGACAACAGCCTGACCGGCGACTACCTGCAGGTCGGCTCGACGCGCCTGGCCGACTCGCTGAGCCCGTCGGCCAACTTCTTCACCAGCCGGGTGAGCGCCGGCGGCCGCAACCTCACCAACCGCACCCCGGCCTCGGTCAACAACCTGGGCATCGACGCCAAGGTGATCGACGCCCCGGGCGTGGTGCGCAACGGCGCGACGTCGACCAACGTCCGCTTCGCCACCAACGGCGACTTCTACTACCCGGCGGCCCTGACCACCCAGATCGACCTCTACGCCCCGACCATCCAGGGCACCAAGACCGTCACGAACCTCTCCGGCAGCTCGCCGGCACGCGTGGGCGACGTGCTCGAGTACTCGCTCGCCTTCAGCAACACCGGCGTCGACACCGCGATGGCGTCCGTCGTCAGCGACGCCCTGCCCGCCAACGAGACGTTCGTGCCGGGCTCGCTGCGCTTCACCGCGGGCGCCAACCAGGGCACCAAGACCGACGGCGCCGGGGACGACCAGGCCGAGTACGACGCCGCGACCCGCACCGTGCGCGCGCGGATCGGCAGCGGCGCGACCAGCACCGCGGGCGGCAGCCTGGTCTCGGCGAGCACCGCCTCCGTCACCTTCCGGGTGAAGGTCGACTCCGCTGCTGCCGGGACGACCCTGCGCAACTCCGCCACCCTGGCCTACCGCGCCCAGACGCTGGCGAAGGACTACACCTACCAGACGGCCGAGGTCGCGACGCCCGTCGCGGAGGAGGCGGACGTCTCCATCACCAAGACGGCGTCGGCGGACCCCGTCACGGCGGGCGGCGAGGTCACCTACACGCTCACCGCGCGCAACTCCGGGCCGAGCACCGCCGCCGACGTGCAGGTCGTCGACACGCTGCCCAGCGGCGTGACGTACCTGTCGAGCACGCCGTCGAGCGGGTCGTGCTCGGTCGCCGCCGGCACCCTGACCTGCCTCGTCGGCAACCTGCCCTCCGGCGCCAGCGCCACGGTCAGCGTCGTGGTCCGCGTCCCGGCGGACTCCGACGCACCCGCGGTCACCAACGTCGCCCGGGTCACCAGCACCACCTCCGACCCCGACCTGTCCAACAACAACGCGTCGGTCTCCACGTCGGTCGTGCGGCAGGCCGACGTGGCCCTCACCGCGACCGCGAGCCCGGCCTCGCCGGTCCCCGGCACCGACGTGACCTACACGTTCGTGGCCACCAACAACGGCACCTCCCGGGCCACGGCGGTGCAGCTCAGCGACACCCTCCCGGCCGCCTTCCGGGTCGGCCCGGCCACGGCCGACCAGGGCACGTGCACCGTGACCGGCAGCCAGGTGCGGTGCGCGATCGGAACCCTCGACCCCGGCCAGAGCGTCCAGGTCGTCGTCGTCGCCACCCTGTCGTCGGGCGCCGGCGCCGCCGCGCTCACCAACACCGCGAGCGTCTCCTCGACGACCAACGACCCGGTCCCCGGCAACAACGTCGCCTCCACCACCGTCACCCCCGCCGCCCCGCAGGCCGACCTCGTGGTCACCAAGCGCACCGTCACCTCCCCCGTCGTGGCAGGTCGGCCGGTGCAGTGGGTCGTCACCGTCGCCGACGAGGGACCCTCCGACGCCGCCGGCGTCACGCTCGAGGACGTCCTCCCCGCCGGCATCACCGCGGCGGCCGCCTCGACCACCGGCGGCAGCTGCACCGTGGCCGCGGGCACCGTCTCGTGCTCCCTCGGCACCATCCCGGCCGGCCGGTCGGTGCAGGTCACCGTCGACGGCCAGCTGGCCGCCGGTGCCACCGGCACCCTGGTCAACAGCGCCAGCGCCGACTCCACCACCGCCGACCCCGACCCGTCGGACGACACCGCGACGACGACCGCCACCGTCGCGACCCGCGCCGACCTCGCGGTGACCAAGTCCGCCGACGCGGTCGTCGACGGCACCGACGCCACCTACACGATCGTGGCCACCAACACCGGCCCGTCGACCGCCCGGTCGGTGCAGGTCACCGACCCGGTGCCGGGCAGCCTCACCTACGTCTCCTCCGGCACCAGCCGCGGCAGCTGCGCGGCCGCGGGCACCCCCACCACCGTGACGTGCGACGTCGGCGACCTCGCGCCCGGCGAGAGCGCGACCGTCACCGTACGGGCCCACACGCCCGCCGACGGCAGCGCCCGCGGGGCCAGCAACACCGCGACGGCGACCTCGCCCACCACCGACCCGGCGCCGGGCAACAACAGCGCCACCTACGTCCTGCCGACCGCCTCGCAGGCCGACCTGTCCCTGTCGAAGACCGTCGCCCCCAACCCGGTCGTGGCCGGCGGCACGGTGACCTGGGTGCTCACCGCCCACAACAACGGCCCGTCGCTGGCCAGCACCGTGACCGTCACCGACACCGTCCCGGACCCCGTCGTCGGCGTGGTCGCGAGCACCTCCACCCCCGGCGCCTCCTGCGCCCCGGTGAGCGGCAACCGGGTCTCGTGCACCGTCGCCACCCTCGCGCCGGGCGACGAGCTCGTCGTCGAGGTGACCGGCACGGTCGCCCCGGGCGCGGCGACGGGCGCGCTCGCCAGCTCGGCCTCGGTCGACGCCGTCTCGCCCGTCGACCCCTCGGTCGACAACAACACCGCGTCGGCCTCCACCGAGGTCGTCGCGCGGGCCGACCTCGTGGTCACCCGGACCGGCCCCGCGACGCTCGCGGCCGGCACCACCGGCTCGTGGGACGTCACCGTCCGCAACGACGGACCGTCCACCGCGTCCGCGGTCCGGCTCGTCGACGACGTGCCGGCCGGCATGACCGTCGTCAGCTCGACCAGCACGCCCGCCGGTACCACCTGCACCGTGGTCGACGGTGCGCTCACCTGCCCCGTCGGCGACCTCGGTCCCGGCCAGCAGGTCACCGTGACGCTGGCCGGCAGGATCGGGTCGTCGGTGGCCGGGGGGACGGCGCTGGTCGGCACCGCAGCCGCCTCGTCGGGCACCCCCGACCCCGACACGGGCAACAACAGCGACTCCCACACCACGACCGTCACCGAGCGCTCCGACGTACGCCTCGCGAAGGCCTCGGACCCGGCCACCCTGGTGCCCGGCGCCACGTCGACCTACCTGCTCACGCTCACCAACGACGGCCCCTCCGACGCCCGCGACACCGTCGTCACCGACACCCTCGACCCCGACCTCACGGTGCTCGAGGCGGCGATCCCCGGCGGCACCTGCGACGTGGCCGGCCAGGTCGTCACCTGCCGGACCGCCGTCCTCCCCGCCGGTGCCTCGGCGGTCGCCCGGATCCGGGTGCGGGTCGCGCCCGAGCGCCGTACGCCGCTCACCAACACCGCGTCCGTCAGCACGCCGTCGGACCCCGTGCCCGGCAACGACACCGCGTCCACCACGAACCCCGTGCAGCCCAACGCCGACCTCCAGGTCGTCGCGACGGCGTCGGCGTCCCGCGTGGCGGCCGGCGAGGGCCTCACCTACACCTTCACCGTCGTCGACAGCGGACCCTCGGCCGCCGAGGACGTGACCGTCGACGACACCTTCCCGGCCGACGTCGTGCCGACCGCCGTCACCACCACCGCCGGCAGCTGCACGCTCGCCGGCCAGCGGCTGCAGTGCGCGCTCGGCCAGGTGCTGCCCGGCTCTCCCGTCGTCGTGACCGTCGAGGCGAGCACCAGCGCGGCCGCGACGGCCGGCACCCGCTCCGACACCGTCACGATCGCCTCGTCCACCGACGACGCCGACCCCGACGACAACAGCGCCCAGCTCGACGTCGACCTCGTCACCCGGGCCGACGTGCAGGTCACCAAGACCGCCGACAGCGGCAGCTTCGTGCCCGGGACGGCGGTCAGCTGGACCATCCTGTTCACCAACGCCGGCCCGTCGACCGCGCGCGGCGTCGTCGTCACCGACACCGTCCCCGACGCGGTGACCATCACCTCCGCCGTGCACGGCACCGCGAGCCCGTGCTCGGTCACCGGACAGGCGGTGCGGTGCGTCCTCGGCGACCGCGCCCCCGGCCAGCGCGTGATCAAGGTCGCCGGCACCCTCGCCTCGGCCTACACCGGCGCGAGCCTGGCCAACACGGCCCAGGTCACCACCACGACCACCGACCCGGCCGCGGCCAACGACGCCTCGACCGCGACCACCCCGATCACCCGGCTGACCGACCTCGAGGTCGTCAAGACCATGACCCCGGCCCACCCGGTGGCGGGCGAGCGGGTGACCTACACGCTGTCGGTCTACAACAACGGTCCCTCGGACGCCTCCCACCCGCAGCTCATCGACCAGCTCCCGAGCGGCCTGACCGACGTGGTGGTCAACCGCCCCATGCTGATGGGCATGCCGGCGACGGCCGAGTGCGAGCTGCGGCGCCCGACCGACCCCGGCACCGCCGACAACCCCACCGCGCCGACCGTCTTCTGCGACGGCCCGACGTTCCGCGCGGGCCTGCCCCAGCGCGTCATCGGCAGCGTGGAGGCGACCGTGGCCCCGGGCTTCACCGGCTCGCTGACCAACACCGGCCGGATCAGCTCCGACACCATCGACGTCGTCGCGAGCAACAACGAGTCGTCGGTGACCGCCGAGGTCGCCGCCGTGGCCGACGTGTCGATCACCAAGACGCTCAGCCCCTCCGTCCCGGTGCCGGGCGAGGACGTGACCTGGACCCTCACCGTGCACAACGCCGGGCCGTCCGTGGCGCGGGACGTCGCGGTGCACGACGACGTGGCCGACGACGTCACCGGGCTCACCGCCACCGTCTCCGGCGGTGCGGGCAGCTGCGACGTCGCGCCCGGCAACGACACCTCCTGCGACCTCGGAGACCTCGCGCCGTCGGCCACGACGGTCGTCACCCTCACCGGCGGCCTGCCGGCCGACTTCACCGGCGACCTGGACAACACCGCGACCGTCTCGTCGCCGACCGACACCACGACGCCTGCGAACGACTCGGCGACGGCCGACGCGACCAGCGTGCCGCAGGCGGGGCTGTCGCTCACCGCGGGGCTCTCACCGGCCGCGCCGGTGCCCGGCCGCGACGTCACCTGGACGCTCGCGGTGTCCAACGCCGGCCCGTCGGTGGCGCACGACGTGGTCGTGGACGACGACGTGGTCGACACGATCACCGGGCTCAGCGCCTCCACCGACGCCGGGACGTGCACCGTCGCGGCCGGCAACGTGGTCCGCTGCCCGGTGGGCGACCTCGCCCCCGGTGACACGGTCACCGTGACCCTCACCGGAGGGCTGCCCGCCGGCTTCACCGGGGCCCTCGCGACCACGGCGACCGCCACCTCCCCCGACTCCGACCCCGCCACCGGCACCGCAGCCGGGACCGCGGCTCCCGACGCCGACGTGCACGTCACCAAGACGGTCGCCCCCGCGAGCCCGGTGCCCGGCCGTGGCGTGACCTGGACCCTCGTCGTGGGCAGCACCGGCCCCTCGGTCGCCCGCGACGTGGTCGTGCACGACGACGTCGTCGACGCGATCACCGGCCTGACCGCCACCACCGACACCGGGACGTGCACCGTCACGGCCGGCAACGACGTCACCTGCCCGGTGGGCGACCTCGACCCCGGCGCGCAGGTGGTCGTGACCCTGGCCGGCGACGTGCCGGCCGGCTTCACCGGCACGCTGGCCAACACCGCGACGGTCGCCTCCCCGACCGACACCGACACCCCGGCGAACGACACCGCGACCGCGGCACCCGCCACGACGCCCGGCGCCGACCTGGCGATCGTCAAGACGGCCGACCCGGCGGTGCCCGTGCCCGGCACGGACGTCACCTGGACCCTCGTCGTCACCAACGCGGGGCCGTCGGTGGCGCGCGACGTCGTCGTGGCCGACGACGTCGTCGACGCGCTGACCGACGTCACGGCGAGCGCGCCCTGCACGGTCGGCGCCGGCAACGAGGTCTCCTGTGCCCTCGGCGACCTGGGCGCCAGCGGGGTGGAGGCGACCCGCACGGTCACCGTCACCGGGCACCTGCCGGCCGCCTTCACCGGCCAGCTCGCCAACACCGCCACCGTCTCCTCGCCGACCGACACGCTCACGGGCGACAACACCTCCTCCACCTCAGGCACGGCCCGACCCGACGCGGGCGTCTCGATCACCAAGACCGCCAGCCCGGTCGCCCCGGTGCCCGGACGCCGGACGTCGTGGACGCTGGCCGTCACCAACGCCGGTCCCTCGGTGGCCCGCGACGTCCGCGTGCACGACGACGTCCTCGACGTCCTCACGGACGTCACCGCCACCACCGGCAGCGCACCCGAGCCGTGCACGGTCGCGGCCGGCAACGACGTGGCCTGCGACCTCGGCGACCTCGCACCGGGTGAGACCGTGACGGTCACCGTCGCCGGGGACGTCCCTGCCGACTACGCTGGCCCGGTCGACAACACCGCCACGGTGCAGTCGCCGACGGACTCCACCCCCGGCGACAACAGCTCGACGACGACCGGTACGGCGACCCCGCGCGCCGAGCTCGCCCTCACCAAGTCCCTCTCCCCCGCCCGGCCCGTGCCGGGCGAGCAGGTGACGTGGACCATCGGCGTGGTCAACGCCGGCCCGTCGACCGCCCGCCGGGTGGTCGTCACCGACGACGTGCCCGCGGCCGTGACGGGCCTGGTCACCGGCCAGGGCGACCCCTGCACGGTGGGCTCCGGCAACCGCGTGACCTGCGACCTCGGCGACCTGCCCGCCGGGGCGAGCCGGGTCCTCACGGTGCGCGGCACGCTCGACGAAGGCTTCACCGGCTCGCTGGCCAACACCGCCACCGTCGCCTCCCCCTCCGACACCACGCCCGACGACGACAGCGCCACGGCGACGGGCGAGGCCGCACCGTCGGCCGACCTCGCGATCACCAAGACGATGACCCCGACCGTGCCGGTCGCCGGTGGCGACGTCGCGTTCACCATGGTGGTCACCAACGACGGCCCCTCGACCGCACGCCAGGTCGAGGTCGTCGACGACCTCGCCGACCACCTCGTCGGTGCCACCGCGTCCGTCGAGGGCGGTGCCTGCCGCGTGGAGGGCCAGCGCGTCACCTGCGACGTGGCTGCCCTGGCCACGGGCGCGTCCGTCACCGTGACCGTCCGCGCGACGGTCGACGCGGCGTACGCCGGCACCGTCAGCAACACCGCGATGGTGTCCGCCGCGACGCCCGACCCCGACCGGTCCGACAACGCCGCCTGGGTCTCCGAGGGCGGCAGCGGGACCTGTGCGCCGGCGGCCGCGAGCAGCGGCCGGGTCGTGGCCTGCTCGACCCTCGCGGTCCGCAAGACGGCGTCGCCGAGCAGCGCCGGACCGGGCGACCTGGTGACCTACACGATCACGGTCAGCAACGCGGGCCCGTCCGCGGCCCGCGACGTGCAGGTCGTCGACGACCTCGACGACGACCTCGACCTGGTCTCCGTCGACGTGGTCTCCGGCCAGGCGGCGGTCACCAGCGACGACCGCACCGTCACCGCCGCCTTCGGCTCCGTACGCCCGGGTGTCGACGGGGTGGTGCGGATCGTCACCCGCGTCTCGACCACGGCCTCCGGGGCGGTCGCCAACACGGCTGTCGTCACCGGCAGCGGCACCGCCGGCGTGCAGCCGACGGCGCAGGACACCGCGGACATCGAGGTGCTCGGCCGCGAGGCCGAGTACGACGACGACGGCGGGAGCGGCCAGGGCGGCGGTCGCGGCGACGGCGGCCCCGGGACTGCCGGCGGCACGCTGCCGGGCACCGGGCTGCCCACCCCGGTCGTCCCGCTGGGTGCCCTCAGCCTGCTGCTGCTCGGACTCGGGACGTGGCTGTCGCGGCGCTCACGCGTCAGCGGTGGACGGCATCGAGCTGGGCGCGCGTGAGGACGGGGCGGACCTCGAGGCCGACGTCGGCGAGCGGCTCCTGACCCTCGGGTGAGCGGTCGATCGCGCAGACCACGACCTCGACCACCGCACCGGCCTCGCGCAGCGCGCGGGTGGCGTCGCGGACGGCGCCGCCCGTGGTGATGACGTCCTCCACCAGCGTCACCCGGCGCCCGGCGACGTCGGGACCCTCGGCCAGCTTGCAGGTGCCGTACTCCTTGGCCTTCTTGCGCACGAACAGCGCCGGCGTGCCGGTCTTCGCCGAGACCATCGTCGCGATCGGGACGCCGCCGAGCTCGAGGCCGCCGAGCAGCTCGGTGTCCTCCGGCAGCAGGTCGAGCATCTGCGTCGCGACCCGGTCGAGGAGCGCCGGCTGGGCCTCGAACAGGTACTTGTCGAAGTAGGTGTCGGCCACCTGGCCCGACCGCAGGGTGAACTCCCCGGTCAGCCGGCAGGCGGCGTCGATGTCACGTGCGAGCGTCTCGTCGTCCACGCCCCGCAGCCTAGCCACGCGCGACGGTGGGACCGCAGGCGAGCCGGCGGCGTCCACCTACCGCGTCGTGCGCTCTCGCGAGGCCAGGTGGCCGAAGGCGACGAGGCGGCCGTCGGTGTGGAAGAGCTCCGAGCAGGTGGTCAGGGTGAGCAGCCGCTGGCCCGGGTCCTGGGCGGGCTGGACGCCGCCGTCGGGGTTGCGCGGGAGGTCGGCCAGCACCCATCCCGCGGTGAAGGGGACGGTGAGGTCGTCGCCGCCGGTGTCGAGGACGTAGGTGTAGGTCCAGCGTGCGGTCTCGACGACCACCTCGTCGCCGGGCTGGAGCGAGGGCATCTCGCGCAGCGGCTCGCCGTGGGTGATCCGGTGCGCGGCGAGGGCGAAGTTGCCCTTCGCCCCGGCGGCCGCGCTGGCGGCGAAGTGGCCGAAGCCGGCGGCCAGCACCTCGTCGCTCGTGCCCTCCAGCACCGGGACGGCGTAGACGTCACCGAAGCGCGGGATCCGCACCACCGACGTGACCCGGCCGTGCTCGGTGTCCACCGGCTCGTCACCGGGCGCCTCGGGGGCCGCCCAGGCACGCTCGGCCTCGCGCACCAGGTCGCGGTGGGTGCGCTGCGAGACCACGTCGGTCCCCCACACCTGCCACACGACGTACGCGCCGAGGGCGAGGCCGGCCAGCACCAGCAGGGCCCCGAGGCGTCCCGTCCACACGGCGGCGCGGGTGCGGTCGGGCATGCGCCGAGTCTCCCCCATCGACGTGCCCCGCGTGGCGGCTACGCTCGCGAGCATGCCTGCGATGTCCGCCCGCGTGGCCTCGATCCCGCCGACGATCTTCTCCGAGATGTCCGCCCTCGCGGTGCGCGCCGGGGCGCTCAACCTCGGCCAGGGCTTCCCCGACGTCGACGGCCCGGCCTCGGTGGTCGCGGCGGCGGAGCGGGCGATGCGCGACGGGGCCAACCAGTACGCCCCCGGCATCGGCGTGCCCGGCCTTCGCCAGGCGATCGCCCGGCACCAGGAGCGCCACTACGGCCTCGCGCTCGACCCCGACCGTGAGGTCGTCGTCACGACCGGGTGCACGGAGGCGATCGCGGCCGCGCTGCTCGGCCTGGTCGACCCCGGTGACGAGGTGGTCGTGCTCGAGCCCTACTACGACTCCTACGTCGCGATGCTCGACATGTGCGGCGCCCGGCGCCGCCCGGTGACGCTGCGCGCGCCCGACTTCAGGCCCGACCCCGACGAGCTCCGCGCTGCGATCACCCCGGCGACCAAGCTGGTCCTGCTCAACACGCCCCACAACCCGACCGGCACCGTCCTGACCCGCGAGGAGCTGCAGCTCGTCGCCGACCTCGCGATCGAGAACGACGTGGTCGTGGTGACCGACGAGGTCTACGAGCACCTCGTCTTCGACGACGCGCTGTCGACCGAGGGCCACGTGCCGATCGCGACGCTGCCGGGGATGCGCGAGCGCACCCTCACGCTCTCGAGCGCGGGCAAGTCGTGGTCGTTTACCGGCTGGAAGGTCGGCTGGGCGACCGGGCCCGCCCACCTCGTGCAGGCGGTGCTGGCCGCCAAGCAGTGGCTCACATTCACCTCCGGCGCGCCGCTGCAGCACGCCGTCGCGCACGCGCTCGACCACGAGCCCGACTGGCCCGCGGCCCTGGCCCGCGACCTCCAGGCACGACGCGACCTGCTCTGCGACGGGCTGGCTGCGGCCGGCCTGCCGGCGCGGCGGCCGGAGGGCACCTACTTCGCGACCACCGACGTCAGCCACCTCGGCTGGGCCGACGGCCGCGAGCTGTGCCTGGCGCTGCCCGAGCGGGCCGGCGTCGTGGCGATCCCCACCCAGGGGTTCCACGACGACCCCGACGCCGGGCGCCAGCTGGTGCGCTGGGCGTTCTGCAAGGAGCCCGCGGTCATCGCCGAGGGCGTACGCCGCCTGGCCGAGGCCGACCTGCGGCGCTGACCGGCCGGGTCAGGGGTCAGCGACCGGGGTAGTCCGAGGACGGTCCGTCGGAGCCGCCGGCCGGCGGCTGGCCGTAGGGGTTGTCGGAAGCCGGCGGCGGCGGGTAGCTGCCGCCCTGCTCGGCGCCGGGCGTGCTGCCGTAGGGCTGCTGGCCGGGCGTGCTGCCGTAGGGCTGCTGGCCGTAGGGCTGGCCCTGCGGGGCGCCGTACGGGTCGCCGTAGGACCCGCCGTGGCCGTCGGACCCGCCGGGGGGCAGCCCCTTGAACCACGGGCCGGCGCCGCCGACGTAGAGCAGCACGATCACCGCGACCGCGGCGATGAGGGTGATGACCGGGATGCCGCCGCCGATGCCGAGCAGCGACAGGACCGCGGTCACCGCGCTGGAGATGGTCAGCAGGATGCGTGCCACGTTGGAGCGGCGCAGCACGAAGACCGCGAGCACGATCGCGATGAGGCACCACACGAGCATGCCGAACATCAGGACCACCGCGACGCCGTAGGCCTGGTCGACGTCGAAGTCGAGGTTCTGGTAGTCGGGCGACTTGCGGATCTCGTCGATGGCCTGGTCGCGGGCGACCAGGAGCGCGAAGCCGAGCAGGCCGAACAGCGCGCCCACCAGCGTCGAGAAGACGATCGAGACCCAGGCCGCGACCGTGACCGTGGTCGGGCGCTTGCCGGCGCTGCCGACCGGGGCGCCGTAGGGCTGCTGGCCGTAGGGCTGGGACCCGTAGGGCTGCTGGCCGTAGGGGGAGCCCTGGGCGGGCTGCCCGTAGGGCGACGACTGGCCGTAGGGCGTGTGGGTGGGACCGGGCTCCTGCTCGCTCATGGGCACATCTCACCATGCCGGCGGTGAGCGGCGCTCGTGCGCGGCGTCAGCGCGACGACGACCAGCGCCGCACGTCGCCGCGGCGCAGGCACGCCACGACCGCGACGGCGGCCGCGGCCGGCACCGCGAGCAGGGGGTTGCCGACCATGAGGGCGAGGCTGGCCACGGCGCTCAGCACGGCGAGGACCATCAGCCCGCGTCGCGCCCAGTCGCGGCGCGCCATCAGGAACCCCGACAGGACCAGTGCGGCCGTGCTCCACGCGACCAGCGCGCCGCCGACGCCGAACCCGGTGCGGCGGAGGTCGTCGAGGGTCAGGCCCGCCTCGACCAGGTCGGGCTGCTGCTTCTCGACGGTGCTCATCAGGAGCTCCGGCGAGAGGCCGACCAGCGCGATCCACAGCAGCGACAGGGTGAGCAGGCCGCCGGCCATCACCACGGTGAGCACGAACGCCGCGACCACGCCGCCGGGGCGGTGGTACGGCGCCGGCCGGGGCTGCTGCCCGTACGGTCCGGGGTGCCAGACCTGACCCTGCGCGCCCTGCTGCGGGAGCGGGGCGTGGGGCGGCCGCGGCTCGCCGTACGGGCGGTCCGCCGGTGGCGGGACCGCCGGGCCGACGCCCGCGCCGGGCGTGCCGGGCGGCGGGGGCCAGCCCTGGCCGGCCTGCGGCTGCTGGCGCGCCTCGCGCTCGGCTGCCTGCTCGCGCGGCGGGGGCGGCGTCCAGCGGCCGGTGGCGAACCACTCTCGCGCCGGCACCATCCACAGCATCGCGGCGCCCGCGGCGACGAAGGAGCCGGCGATGCCCGACGACGGCAGCCAGGCGCCGGACAGGCCGGAGAGGAAGACCGGCACGGCGAACACGGTGAGGCCCAGGCGGGCCGTGCGGTCCGGGCGACGGACGTACCAGCCGAGGACGCCGGTCGCGCAGGCGGCGACGGCGCTGACGATCGCGAGCACCCGCACGAGGTCGGTCATCGAGGACGCGTCGAGGCCGAGGGCGTCCAGCGGGGGCTCGGACACCGCCGCCTCGACCGCGCGCTGCGTGGCCAGCGACCCCAGCGCGGCGACCTGGCTGAAGGCGGTGAGCACCACGACCACGGACGACGCGATCACCAGCCCCGAGGCCAGGGTGACCTGGGGCGGACGCGTCTTGATCGGCTCGCTCACCGCACCAGTGTCCCAAGGCCCGCCAACGGCGTACCCACCCCGCCCCTCTCGGCGGCGTGGTCCAGTGGCAGACCGTCGCGCTGCCGCCGTAGTCCAGTGGCAAAGCGTCCTTCCTGGGTCCGGCAGACAGCGTTTCGCCACTGGACTACCCCGGGCCCCCGCTGGGGTAGTCCAGTGGCAAGACGTCGTCCCCGGGCCCGGGACGCAGCACTTCGTCACTGGACTACCCCGGCCCGGCGCTCCGGGGTCGACCCCGGGGTGTTCTCGGGGTCGCGGTCAGGGCCCGACCGGGACCGCTCCCCGATGCGCGCGGGGGTCGGGCGGCGGGAGGCTCGAGCCATGATCAGCGTCGAGTCCCTCACCAAGCAGTACGGCCCCTTCCGCGCCGTCGACCACGTGTCCTTCACCGCGGCCACCGGCCGGGTGACCGGCTTCCTCGGCCCCAACGGCGCCGGCAAGTCGACCACCATGCGCGTCATGGTCGGGCTGACCCGCCCCACCACCGGCCGGGTCACCATCACCGGCCGCGACTACCGCGACCTCGTCAACCCCGGCCTCGAGGTCGGCGTCCTCCTCGACGCCTCGGCCCAGCACGCCGGACGCACGGGGCGCGAGATCCTCACGATCGCCCAGCAGACGATGGGCCTGCCGAAGTCCCGCGTCGCCGAGACGCTGGCCCGGGTCGGGCTCACCGAGGACGAGGCCCGCCGCCGGGTCCGCGACTACTCCCTCGGCATGCGCCAGCGCCTCGGCCTGGCCACCGCCCTCATCGGCGACCCGCAGGTGCTGGTCCTCGACGAGCCGGCCAACGGCCTCGACCCGGCCGGCATCCGCTGGATGCGCGACCTGCTCCGCGGTTTCGCCGACGACGGCGGCACGGTGCTGCTGTCCTCGCACCTGCTGCACGAGATCGAGGTCATTGCCGACGACCTCGTCGTCATCGGGCAGGGCCGCATCGTGGCCCAGGGCAGCAAGGCCGAGCTGCTCGCCGCGGCCGGCACCCTCGTCCGCACCAACGACCCCGAGCGCCTCGCCCGGGCCCTGGCCGAGTCCTCGGTCGTCACCACCCCCATCGACGGCGGCCTGCGCGCCGACGCCGAGCCCGAGCTCGTGGGCGAGGCGGCACACCGTGCCGGCGTCGTCCTGCGCGAGCTGCGCGCCGCCGACGGCGCCGGCCTCGAGGAGATGTTCCTCCAGCTCACCGCCGAGACCGCCCGCGAAGGAGCAGCAGCATGACCACCACCGCCACCCCACCGACCACCTCCGCGACCGCGGTCCCGACGCGTGCCGCCGCCCCGCCCCGCGACGTACGCCCCATCCCGATGACGCGGCTGGCGAAGGTCGAGCTGCGCAAGATGTTCGACACCCGCGCCGGCTTCTGGCTGATGGCCAGCGTCGGCATCGTCTCGGTCCTCGCCACCGCCGCGGTGATCCTCTAGGCGCCCGACGAGGCGATCACGCAGGAGACCTTCTCGACCGCACTCGGGATGCCGCTGTCGGTCGTGCTGCCGATCATCGCCGTCATGTCGGTGACGGGCGAGTACAGCCAGCGCACCGGCCTGACGACGTACACCCTCGTGCCGTGGCGCGGGCGCGTCATCGGCGCCAAGCTGCTCGTCACCCTCGCGATCGGCGTCGCGGCGATGTTCCTCGCCCTGGCGCTCGGCGCGGTCGGCAACCTCCTCGGCTCGACGATCACCGGCCTCGACGCGACGTGGGACGTCAGCCTCGTGGAGTTCGGCCGGATCGTGCTGGCCAACGTGCTCGGCATGCTGATGGGCTTCATGCTCGCGGTCGTCCTCCGCTCCACCCCGGCCGCGCTGGTGGGCTACCTCGTGTACTCCTTCGTGCTGCCGATCGCCTTCGGCACCCTCGCGGCCTTCCAGGGCTGGTTCGCCGACCTGCAGCCGTGGGTCGACGTGCAGTACGCCATCACCGGCCTGTTCTCCGACGTCGTCACCGCCGAGCACTGGCAGCAGCTCGGCGTCACCACGCTCGTCTGGCTCTGGATCCCGCTGGGCCTCGGCCTCCGCCGGGTCCTGCGTGCCGAGGTCAAGTAGCCCTCCGGGCCTGCCTCGCGCAGCGCCAGCGGCTGCCGGTCGGGGGACCGGTGGCCGCTGGCGCGTCTCTTCGCTGGCGTGGCCCCGAAGTCCCCGGATATCCGGGGACTCTCGTACTGTGCGCCCGAGACCCGGGGTGCGAAGCACGAGACCCGGGTGTGAAGCCCGGACGTCCGGCGCCCCGCGCCGCCGGCGTCTGACAGGCTGGGCGCCATGCACCCGGACGCCTGGCTGGTCGTCATCGACCCGCAGCGGATCTTCGCCGACCCCGCGAGCCAGTGGGGCTCGCCGATGTTCCCCGGCATCGTCGAGCCCGTACGCCGCCTCGCCGCCGCCGCGGGCGAGCGCACCGTCGTCACCCGCTGGGTGCCGGCGGCCGAGCCGCGCGGGAGCTGGCGGACCTACCTCGACGCCTGGCCGTTCGCCGACGTCGCGGCCGACGACCCGCTGCTCGACCTCGTGCCGGACGTGGCCGACCTCGGCGAGAGGGTGGTCTCGCTGCCGACCTTCGGCAAGTGGGGCCCCGAGCTGGAGGCCGTCACCGGCCCGACACCCCACCTCGTCCTCACCGGGGTGGCGACCGACTGCTGCGTCGTGTCGACCGCGCTGGCCGCCGCCGACGCCGGCGCCACGATCACCGTCGTGACCGACGCGTGCGCCGGGTCGTCGGAGAAGAACCAGCGCGCCGCGCTCGACGTGATGGCGCTTTACCCGCCCCAGATCACCCTCGCGAAGACGGCGGACCTCCTGCCGTGAGCCGCGTCGTGCACACCGGGCAGGCGCTGGTCGACGTCGTCGTCGAGGTGCCGGACCTCCCCGCCCGCGGGCAGAACGTGATGGCCTCCTCGGCCACCGACTACGCCGGCGGCGCGGTCACCGTGCTGCTCGCGGCCGCCCGCTTCGGCGCGGCGTGCGTCCACGCCGGCGCGCACGGCACCGGCCCCCACGGCGACCTGATCCGCGCCGCGCTCGACCGCGAGGGGATCACCGCGTCGGCCGACCCCGTGCCCGACCTCGACACCGGCATCTGCGTGGTGATGGTCGAGCCGAGCGCCGAGCGCACCTTCGTCACGACCCTCGGCGCCGAGCGGCAGATCTCGGTCGCCTCGCTGGCCACCTCCGAGCCCCGGGCGGGCGACCTGGTCTGCGTCACCGGCTTCTCGCTCGCCCTTGATCGCACCCGCGACCCGCTGCTGGAGTGGCTGCCGACGCTCGACCCCGCCGTGGTGGTCGTGCTCGACCCGGGCGCCGCCTTCGCCGGGCTGCCCGACGACGTCCGCGCCGCGATGCTCGAGGTCACCGACGTGTGGTCGAGCAACGCCGAGGAGGCCCAGGACCTGCTGCGCGAGGTCGGCCAGGAGCCGCCCGCCGACCTCGCGGACCTCACGACGGCCATCGCCCCGCTTCTGCGCGGCGACGCGGTCGCGATCGTGCGCGACGGCCCCGAGGGCTGCGCGGTCCGCGTCGGGGAGGAGACGACGTACGTCGCCGGGTTCCCGCAGACGCCGCTCGACACCAACGGCGCCGGCGACACCCACACCGGCGCGCTGCTGGCCGAGGTGGCTTCCGGTACGCCGTGGGTGGAGGGCTGCCGGCGCGCGAACGCCGCCGCCGCCATCAAGGTCACCCGCCGCGGCACCCAGTCGGCGCCCACCTCGGCCGAGGTCGACGCCTTCCTCGCGTCGCTCTGACGTCCACCCCCGGCCCCGCCGCTGGGTATCTAGCGACGAAATGGTGGGTGGAACCGCCTGTCCACCCACCATTTCGTCCCTAGATACCGGGCGGGGAGGCGTCGGACGGGGCCCGGGAGCAGAGCGCGTTCAGCGCACCAGGCAGGGGCGCTTGGGGTCGAAGGCCCAGTCCTCGACGAGGTACTGCATGGCCACCGCGTCGTCGCGCGCGCCGAGGCCGTGCTCGAGGTAGAGCTCGTGTGCCGAGGCGAGCCGGTCGCGGTCGAGCGTGACACCGAGGCCCGGGGCGGTCGGCACCTCGATCGCGCCGTCGACGATCTCGAGCGGCTGCGCGGTGAGGCCCTGCCCGTCCTGCCAGATCCAGTGGGTGTCGAGCGCGGTGATCTCCCCCGGCGCCGCGGCACCCACCTGGGTGAACATCGCCAGCGAGACGTCGAAGTGGTTGTTGGAGTGCGAGCCCCAGGTCAGCCCGAAGTCGTGGCAGAGCTGGGCGACCCGGACGGAGCCGGCCATGGTCCAGAAGTGGGGGTCGGCGAGCGGGATGTCGACGGCGTTGGTGCGCACGGCGTCGGCCATCTGCCGCCAGTCGGTGGCGACCATGTTGGTGGCGGTGCGCAGGCCGGTGCGGCGCTTGAACTCCGCCATCACCTCGCGCCCGGAGTAGCCGCCCTCGGCGCCGCACGGGTCCTCGGCATAGGCCAGCACGTCGTCCTTGCCGGCCAGCAGGCGGACCGCGTCGTCGAGCAGCCAGCCGCCGTTGGGGTCGAGGGTGATCCGCGCGTCGGGGAAGCGCTCGTGGAGCGCGGTGACGGCCGCGACCTCCTCCTCGCCGGGCAGCACACCGCCCTTGAGCTTGAAGTCGCTGAAGCCGTAGCGCTCCTGCGCGGCCTCGGCGAGTCGGACGACGGCCTCGGGGGTCATCGCCTCCTCGCGGCGCACCCGCTCCCACGCGTCGGCGCCGGCGGGCTCGCGGAGGTAGGGCAGGTCGGTGCGGTCGGGGTCGCCGACGTAGAAGAGGTAGCCCAGCATCGGCACGCTGGTGCGCTGCTGGCCGTCGCCGAGCAGCTCGGCGACCGGCACGCCCAGGGCCTGCCCGGACAGGTCGAGCAGCGCCGACTCGAGCGCCGTGACGGCGTGGATGGTGGTGCGGAGGTCGAAGGTCTGCAGGCCGCGGCCCCCGGCGTCGCGGTCGGCGTACGCCGTTGCCACCTGCCGCAGCAGGCTGCGGAACGTCGCGACCGGCTGGCCGACGAGCAGCTCGGCCGCGTCCTCGATCGTCCGGCGGATCGCCTCGCCGCCCGGCACCTCGCCGAGGCCCTCCCGGCCCTCGGAGTCGGTGACGACGGCGATGTTGCGGGTGAAGAAGGGACCGTGCGCGCCGGAGAGGTTGAGCAGCATCGAGTCGTGCCCGGCGACCGGGACGACCTCGACCCGCGCGATCGTGACGGGGCTCATTCGAGCTCTCCGTCGACGCGGCGCCGCAAGCCCCAGGGGTTGTCGTCGCGGACGGCCTCGGGCAGCAGCGCGGCCGGGACGTCCTGGTAGGCCACGGGGCGCTGGAAGCGCTCGATCGCCAGGCTGCCGACACTGGTGGAGCGGCCGTCGGAGGTCGCGGGGAACGGGCCGCCGTGGACCATCGCGTGACCGACCTCCACGCCGGTGGGCCAGCCGTTGAACAGCACGCGGCCGGCCCTGGTCTCCAGGACGGGCAGGAGCGCCCGCGCATCGTCGACGTCGGCGTCGGTGGCGTGGACGGTGGCGGTGAGCTGGCCCTCGAGGCCCTCGAGCCGCGGCAGCAGGTCGGCCACGTCGTCGTACCTCACGACGACGCCGGCTGCCCCGAAGACCTCGTCGGTCACGGGGCTGTCCGCGGTGGCGAGCAGCGCGGCGGGCGCCTCGTAGACGACCGGAGCCGGAGCGTGGTCACCGGCCGCGGTCCCCTCACCGACGACCCGGACGCCCTCGGTCCCGCGCAGGCTCGCGGTGCCGCTGGCGTAGGCCTCGGCGATGCCGGGCGTGAGCATCGGCTGTCCCGCGGCGGCCGTGACCGCCTCGCCGGCGGCGCGGAGGAAGGCGTCGCCCCGCTCGCCGGCGGGCAGGAACAGCAGGCCCGGGTTGGTGCAGAACTGGCCCGACCCGAGGGTGAGCGACCCGATGTACGCCGTCGCGAGCGCCGTGACGTCGCCCTCCAGCGCGCCCGGCAGGACGACGACCGGGTTGATCGAGGACATCTCGGCGTAGACCGGGATCGGCACCGCACGGGCGGCCGCGGCCCGGACGAGCGCGAGCCCACCGCCCCGGGAGCCGGTGAAGCCGACGGCCGCGATGCGCGGGTCGACGACGAGCTCCTGCCCCGTCTCGAGGCCGCCGAGGACGAACGAGAAGGTGCCGGCCGGCAGGCCCGACCGCTCGACCGCGCGGGTGACCGCCCGGGCGACGAGCGTGCCCGTCACGGGGTGCGCGGGGTGGCCCTTGACCACGACCGGGCAGCCCGCCGCGAGCGCGGAGGCGGTGTCGCCGCCGGCGGTGGAGAAGGCGAGCGGGAAGTTGCTGGCGCCGAAGACCGCGACCGGGCCGAGCGGCACCATCCGCTGGCGGATGTCGGCGCGCGGGAGGGGCGTACGGTCCGGCTGGGCCGGGTCGATCCGGACGCCGAGGTGGTCGCCCCGGCGAACCACGCCGGCGAAGAGACGCAGCTGACCGGTGGTGCGACCCACCTCGCCGGCGATGCGGCCCTCCGGCAGCCCGCTCTCGCGGACCGCCTCCGGCACGATCGCGTCGCGGTCTGCCTCGATCTCCTCGGCGACCGCCTCGAGGAACGCGGCCCGCTGCTCCGGCGTCGTCGCGCGGTAGGCGGCGAACGCCTCCGCGGCGGCGGCGGTGGCCGCGGCGACGTCGGGCTGCTCGGCGTCAGCGCCGGCGATGATCGAGGTGGCGGCGATCGTCTGGCTGTCGGTCATGTCGTCCTTCGGATCGGGTGCGTGCGGGAGGGTGCGGGGCTGGAGCCGGGCTGGCAGGGGGCTGGAGCTCAGGCCTGCGAGCCTGCCACCTTGTCCACGAGGGTCTGGAGCTCGTCGCGCTCGGCCTCGGTGAGGTCCGACAGCGGCGGGCGCACCGGGCCGGCCGGGCGGCCGACGGCGGCGAGCCCGGCCTTGACGATGGACACGGCGTAGCCGGGCTCGCGGTCGCGGATGCGGGTGTAGGGGATGACGAAGTCGTTGAGCATCGCGTAGACGGTGCCCTGGTCCTGGCGACGCACCGCGTCGTAGAAGTCGAGCGCGAACTGCGGGACGAAGTTGAAGATCGCCGAGCTGTAGGTCGTCACGCCGAGCTGGAGCAGGGGCAGCGCGAACACCTCCGCGGTGGGCAGGCCGCCGACGTAGACGAGCCGGTCGCCGAGCTGGGCGTAGGTGCGGGTCATCTGCTCGATCGAGCCGACGCCGTCCTTGAAGCCGACCAGGTTGGCGTTGCGGGCGCAGGCCTGCTCGAGCGCGTCGACGCCGAGCACCGCGTTGGCCCGCGAGTAGTAGATGACGCCGAGGCTGGTGGCGGCGCAGACCTGGCTGATGTGCTCGACGAGACCACGCTGGCCGGCCTCGGTGAGGTAGGGAGGCATGAGCAGGATGCCGTCGGCGCCGGCCTCCTCGGCCGCGCGGACCTGCGCGACCGCGTTGACCGTCGCGCCGGTCGCCGGGGCCAGCACCGGCACCTTGCCGCCCACCCCGGCCACGGCCGTACGGACGACCCGGTCGGCCTCGTCGGAGGTCAGCGAGAATCCCTCGCCCGTGCCGCCCGCGGCGAAGAGACCGGCGACGGGGTAGCCGCTGAGCCACTCGAGGTGCTCGCGGTAGGCCGCCTCGTCGACGCGCAGGTCGGCGTCGAAGTGGGTCACGGGGAAGGAGAGCAGCCCCTTGCCCAGGGTCTCGACCAGCTCGGTGGGGCTGTAGTTCGTCACGCGGCGTCCTTCGGCTCGTCGGCGTGCCAGCGGGTCTGGCAGCGGTGTGGCGGTGCTCACCAACCTAGGAAGGCTCCACGATGCCTGTCCAAGCCCGTTTCTGGATCGAGTGATGCCTCTGGGGCATGGCTTCGGCGCTTGGCTAGGCTCCGCGCGTGACTTCGGACGTGCTCCTCGTCGGCTGCGGCGACCTCGGCGCCGCGGTCGGGCTGCGCCTCGCCGACCTCGGCCACGACGTGCTCGCGCTGCGCCGTGACGCCGCCAGGGTGCCGGCGCCGCTCGTCGGCCGCTCGGTCGACCTCACCGCGGCGGCGCCCGACCTGTCCGACGTACGCCCCCGCCTCGTGGTCGTCGCCCTCACCGCGCGTCCGCGCACCGAGGAGGCCTACCGCGCGGTGTACGTCGACGGCATGGCGCGGGCGCTCGACGCGCTGCCGTCGCCCCCTGAGCGCGCGGTGCTGGTCTCCTCGACCGCGGTCCACCCGAGCCACGACCTCCCCGACCTCGAGGACGAGACGGTGCCGGCGGCGCCGTCCGACGGCCCCGGGGAAATGCTGCTGGCGGCCGAGGAGGCGTTCCACGCCCGGGTCCCGCACGGGACGGTGCTGCGGCTCTCCGGGCTCTACGGCGGCAGCAGCACGCGGCTGCTCGACCAGGTCCGCGAGGGACGGGTCACCGACCCGCACCGCTGGACCAACCGCATCCACCGCACCGACGCCGCAGCGGCGGTGGTGCACCTGCTGACCATGCCGGGCCAGCCCGAGGGGCTCTACCTCGGCACCGACGACGAGCCGGCCCAGCTCGGCGACGTGACCGCCCACCTCGCCTCGCTCACGGGGTCGCCCGCACCCCCGCCCGCCGACCCCGCCCAGGGGCACGGCAAGCGGCTGTCCAACGCGCGCCTCCGGACCACCGGGTGGGCGCCGACGTACCCCACCTACCGCGAGGGGTACGCCGGGCTCACATCGTGACCGGGCCACCGCCGGTGACGGCGAGGACCTCGCCGGTGACGTAGCTCGACTCGGCCGAGGCGAGGAAGACGTACGCCGTCGCCACCTCGGCCGGCTGCCCGGCGCGGCCGAGCGGCGTCTGCTTGCCGAAGTCCTCGACCTTGTCGGGCGGCATCGTGGCCGGGATCAGAGGCGTCCAGATCGGGCCGGGGGCGACCGAGTTGACCCGGATCCCCTTCTCGGCGACCGAGAGCGCGAGGCCGCGGGTGAAGTTCACGATCGCCGCCTTGGTCGTGGCGTAGTCGAGCAGCTCGGGCGAGGGCGAGCTCGATTGGACCGACGAGGTGTTGATGATCGAGGAGCCGGCGCGCATGTGCGGCAGCGCCATCCTGCAGAGCCAGAACATGGCGTAGACGTTGGTGCGCATGACGCGGTCGAGCTGCTCGGTCGTGATGTCGGCGATGCCGCCCTCCTGGGCCATCTGGTAGGCCGCGTTGTTGACCAGGATGTCGATCCGGCCGAGCTCGTCGACCGCGCGGTCGACGAGCGCCTGGCAGGCCTCCTCCTCGACCAGGTCAGTCGGCACCAGCACGCACCGGCGCCCGGCCTCCTCGACCAGTCGCGCGGTCTCGCGGGCGTCGTCCTCCTCGCCGTCGAGGTAGGCGATGACGAGGTCGGCGCCCTCGCGGGAGAACGCCACCGCGATCGCCCGGCCGATGCCCGAGTCACCGCCGGTGACGACGGCGACCTGGTCGAGCAGCCGGTCGTGGCCGACGTACGACTCCTCGCCGTGGTCGGGCTTCTCACCCATCTGACGGGTGACGGAGTCCTCGTGGCCGGGGTCGGGCAGTTGCTCGCCCTCGGTGTCGGGCTGCGGGTGCTGCTCGGTCGGGTCCTGGCGGGTCTGGTCCGCGTCGCTCATGTCGGGTCCTTCGTCGGGGTTCGGGTCTGATTCGGTGTGCTTCAGGGCGGACCCCGCCCGTACCCGGCAGGCCCGGCTCGATGCAGGGAACCGGAGGACGTGCCCCGTACGACGAAGCCCGCCGACGCCGCGGTCGCCGCGACCGACCGGTGGACCGACCCCGACGGGTCCCGCGCCCCGGCCCGACTCGTCCACGCGTGGGTGCCCCGCACGAACCAGACCGGGTGCGGCGTACCGCTCCGCCGCTCTGCCGACGACGGACTAGGACACCTTCGTTGACGCTAGACGCACGCCATGGCGTGCGTCGAGCGGACAATGGTCCGCTCGAGTCCCGCCGTGGACGGCGGGAGCTCAGCCCGCCGCCACCAGCCGCTCGAGCCCGGCGAGGCCGGGGGCGGTGGCGGCGGCGAGCCGCTCGCGGAGGTGGTCGAGAGCGGGCGAGCCGGGGTGGTCGGGCGGGATGCGGGCGGGGTTGAGCGCGACGCCGCTCGCCCACGAGGCGATGTCGGGCTCGGCTCCGAACGCCTGGGCGGCGCGGGTGCCGCGGAGGTTCATCTCGGCCCACTGCGCCAGCGAGTTGCCGTAGCGCGAGGGCGGGCAGAGCCGGTTCTTCTCGTCGTCGTCGACGCGGGTCGCCTCGACGTAGCCGGTGAGCGCGGCGCCGAAGCAGGGGAAGCCGGCGCGCACCGGCTGGAGCGTGATCGTCCCGGGCCCCCAGACCGGCACGAGCGGCGGGTTCTTCAGGGCGTCGGCGGCGCAGTGCACCACGACGGCGTCGTCGGAGATGCCGACCGTGGTGCCGTCCGCGAAGCGCAGCCGGCCCCGCTCGACGGCGGCCAGGTGCCCGTGGCGCACGACGTCCTCGATCGTCCGCAGCAGCCCGAGCTCCCACTCCCCGAGCGTCGGGGCCTTCGCCATCCGCGGCGTCACGGTGCGGTCAATGCGCAGCATGACGCCGGCGTCCTCGAGGCGGAGGAACACCTCGTCGAGGTCTGCGGAGGCCGCGGCGGCCTCGAGGATCGCGACGGGGACGCCGAGGTAGACCTCGGGGTCGGGCTGGATCAGCGCGCGGTTGAGCATCCACGGGTCGCGCGGGCGTACCCAGCAGATCGCGTCGGGGTCGACGCCCTCGCCCAGCAGCCACACGCACGCGTCGGTCGCGGTCTTGCCGGAACCGACGACGACGTACTGGCGGGGCGCCTCCTCCAGCCGCACGAGGTCGTTGACCGGCACCACCCGCACGCCCTCGCCGACCGCGAACGGCGGCGGCGTCTCGGCGGGGATGTCGGGAGCGAGGTAGCGCGCGTCGACGATGCGCGTGGAGGCCGGGACCTCGCGGACCGCGCTCGAGACGCGGGACACGACCGTGCGGCCGACGACGTCGGAGCTGGTGAGCACCTCGACGCGCCCGCTGTCCTGGAGCCGTTGGGCCACCTGCGCGAAGTACGCCACGATCTCCGGCTGCGAGGCGCGGATCTGGAGCCCTGCCTCCGGGCCGCTCTCCTGCAGCCGGCCGCCACCGAGCAGCGTGGACGCGACGCCGTAGAAGCAGGACGCCTGGTGCAGCCGGACGAACGGGTACGCCTCCAGCCAGTGCCCGCCGACGCCGTGGCGCCGGTCCACCAGCGCCACCCGGGCGCCGGAGTGCTGCACGAGGGCGTCGGCGAACGCCATCCCCATCGCGCCGGCTCCGACGACGAGGTGGTCGACGTCGAGGGTGCGGTCCATGGGCCCACGGTGACAGCCGGGGGCGTACGCCGTCCACGCCGGCACGCGATCGCCGTGAGCCGCCGGTCGGCGGCGGACTAGGACACCCTCGTTGACGCTGGACGCACGCTATTGCGTGCGTCGAGCGGCGATACCTCCGCTCGAGTCGCGCCGTCGGCGCGGCAGACTGCCGCCGTGAGCATCTCCCGGGCCGACTTCGCCGACCCCCGCCTGGCGGCGTTCCTCCAGGCCCACCTCGACGACATGGAGCCGACCGCGCCGCCGGAGAGCCGCCACGCGCTCGACCTCGACGCGCTGCAGCGTCCCGGCGTGCGGCTGTGGGTGGCCGCCGACGCCGAGGGCATCCTCGGCACGGCTGCGCTCAGCGCGATCGACCCGCGGCACGAGGAGCTCAAGAGCATGCGGACGGCGCCCCACGCCCGCGGGCGCGGCGTCGCGCGGGGCCTGCTGGCGCACGTGCTGGCCGACGCCCGCGCACGCGGCGTCGAGCGGGTCTCGCTGGAGACCGGCAGCATGGCGTTCTTCGCCCCCGCCCATGCGCTGTACGCCTCGGCGGGCTTCGAGCCGTGCGGCCCGTTCGGCTCCTACCGGGACGACCCGCTGAGCACGTTCATGACGCTCACGCTCACGCCGTGACGGCGGGGGCCCCGGACCCGGACGGGCGCGGGAGCACCACGGTCATCGTGGTGCCCACGCCGAGCTTGGACTCGATCTCGATGCGGCCGGAGTGCCGGCGGGCGATGCGCTCGACGATCGCGAGCCCGAGGCCCGTGCCCGGACGCGCCTTGGCGTCGGGGTTGGTGGAGCGGAAGAACTCCTCGAACAGGCGCGCCTGGTCCTCCTCGGAGATGCCCAGGCCCGAGTCGCTGAAGCTGATCCGCACCTCCTGCGGCTCCTCGACCAGGCGCACGTCGATGTCGCCGCCCTCGTCGGAGTACTTGATGGCGTTGCTGCCGAGGTTGGCGAACATGCGGTGCAGCTCCTCGGGGCGTCCGTCGCACCAGACGGGGCCGTCGGGGACGTCGAGACGGCAGTTCTGCTGACGCGCCACGGCCGCCGGGCTGCACTCCTCGGACACGTCGGTGAGGACCTGGCGCAGGTCGACCCGCTCGGGCACGAACTCGCGCTGCGGGTCGGCGATGGCGGCCATGGTGAGCAGGTCCTCGACCACCGACTTCATCCGCGCGGTGCCGCGGGACGCGGCCGACAGGCAGCGCTGGGCCTCCGGGTCGAGCGCCTCGGACTCGATGAGCTCGAGGTTCGCGCTCACCGAGAACAGCGGGCTGCGCAGCTCGTGGGCGAGGGTGTTGACCAGCTGGACGCGGTAGCCGTCGAGCTGGCGCAGCTCGTCGACCAGGGACCGCTCGGCCTCGAGCGCCCGGGCGTTGGCGACGGCACGGCCGAGGTCGCGCCCGATGTCGAGGGCCGCCTCCTTCTCCAGGTCGGTCCAGGCAGGGGTGTCGGAGACCCGCGAGAGGGCCAGGAAGCCAAGGCACTGGGGACCGGCGCCCATCGGCACGAACAGCACCGAGCCGATGCCGATCCGGTCGAGGAAGCCGAGCAGCTGCTGGGCGTCCTCCGCGGGCAGGCCCGGGTGGACCGAGCGGCTGCGGGAGAACTGGGCGACGTACTGGTCGGCCCAGTAGCGGTGGGCCAGGGCGAGCACGACGTCGTCGATCTCGGAGAAGAGCGGCTCGGCCTCGGAGTCGACGGCGTACCACGCGGTGGTGGTGCGGTCGTGCTCGTCGAAGGCCGTCAGCCACATGCCGACCGCGCCGAACGAGCGGGTCACGCCGGCCCGGCAGGCCTCCAGCACCAGGTCGAGCGAGGGCTCGCCGAGGGCGCTGCGCACGATCTGGCGGGCCTCGTCGGCCATCTGCACGCGGCGCGACAGGTCCTCCCGCTCGAGGGCGAGCAGCACCGACGTGCGGGCCAGGCCGGCGTACTTCTGCAGCAGCGCGAGGCGCTCGGGCCCAGGACGCAGGCCGTCCTGGGGGCCGTCGACCGAGAGCAGGCCGCGGAGCACGCCGTCGTCGTCGTAGACCGGGGCCGTGAGCAGGTCGAGGGGGTGCCAGGCGTCGGGCGCGTCGATCTCGGCGGCGGTCGGGACGTGGCTGTACTCGAGGACCTCGTCGCCGACCCGGTCGTGCGGCACGAAGCGCCACGCGTCCCAGTGGTCGGCCTTGGCCAGCTCGCCCTCCACGACGTGGTGGGGCAGGCGGCGGCCCACGATGTTCTCCACGACGCCCTCGCCGGCGCCGGCGACGACCTCGAACTCGTCGCCACGGCGCAGGCTGATGGCCGACTGCTCGAAGCCGGCGAGGACCGCGACGCCCTCGACGAGCACCTGCAGGTGCTGCCGGGTCTGCTCGTCGGACCACGGATCCGTGGTGGACGCGTGGCGGACTGTTGCCGTCGGTTGCACCTGCACCTCCCCCGTCGCCTGGTCGTGGTCACGGAACTGCTACGGACACCCTCTCAAGAGATCGGGCCGTTGTGGGCGCGCTCACAGAAATTCGGTGTCAAGGAATCCGTGACGCACGCCTCAGCCCCCGACGGCGCTCACGACCTCGAGCACCCGGCGCACCACCGGGGACTCGGTCGAACGCGCCCAGATCGCGTGCAGCTCGACCGGACGCTCGGGGTCGGCGTCGACGCGGGTGTCCCCACCGTGGTGGGCGAGCTCCTTGTGGACCACCCCGCCCACGTGCAGGGAGGCCGCGGAGGCCGGCGCCAGCGCGATGCCGCGCTCCGCCGAGACCAGCAGGACCGCGGTCAGCACCTGGTGGACGCGCTGATCGACCTTGGGGTGGGCGTTGGCGAAGAAGCGCACCGACAGCTCGTGGAAGTAGCGCGACTGGTCGGGGTTGTAGCCGATGACGCTCTCTCCGTCGAGGTCCTGCGGCGTCAGCGGGCGGTCGACCGAGGCGAGCCGGTGCCGCTCGGGCACCACGGCGACCAGCGGCTCGCGGAGCACGACCTTCGAGCCCAGCAGCGAGGTGTCGAAGGGCGGACGGGCCAGGCCGAGGTCGAGCTCGCCGCGACGGATCCCGTCGACCTGGGCGTTGGTGACGCGCTCGGAGAGCACCACCTCCACGTCGGGCAGCTCGGCGGTGAGGCGGCGCAGCAGCGGTCCCAGGATCGAGATCGCCGACACGGCCGTGAAGCCGAGGCGTACGACGCCCGCGGCGCCCGCGTCGACGCGCCGGGCGAGGTCGCCGGCACCCTCCACCAGGCTGAGCATCCGGTAGGCCTCGTCGAGGAACGCCGCACCGGCCCCGGTCAGCGCCACGCGCCGGTTGTCCCGCTCGAGCAGGCGCGCGCCCACGGCCCTCTCCAGCTTCTGGATCTGGCGCGACAGCGGAGGCTGCGTCATCCGGAGCCGCTCGGCGGCCCGGCCGAAGTGCAGCTCCTCGGCGACGGCCACGAACGCGCGGACCTGGTCGAGCGTGATCACGGCCGGAGCCTACGATGCACGCGGTGGATCAGTCCATGCCGAAACGGGCTTGGACGGGCATCGTGGTGCCTCCCTAGTGTCGGTGATCACATCCCGAGCAAGGAGCCCCTGATGCGCCAGCACACCACCGGCCTCGCGGTCATCGCCGCCGGCACCGCCCTCGCCCTGTCCGCCTGCGGCGGCGTGAAGACCACCGCCGGCGGCGGCTCCGACAGCGGCGACTACCCCACCGGCGCGGTCGACATGCCCGTCGGCGCCTCGGCCGGCGGCTCCTCCGACCTGATCAGCCGCCAGATCTCGCGCGGCCTCTCCGAGGAGCTCGGCGGGTCCTTCCCGGTCATCAACCGCGAGGGCGCCAACGGCGCGCTCGCCGCGGCGGAGGTCGCCAAGGCCGAGCCCGACGGCTCCACCATCTCGGTGCAGAACGCCTCGCTCTTCGCGATCACCCCGCTCGCCGTCCCTGCGGACCAGGTCACCAGCATCGACGACTTCGACGTGGTGCAGGGCGTCTCCCGCGACGACTACGTCCTCGTGGCCAGCAAGGGGTCGGGCTTCACCTCGATCGACGACTTCGCCGACGCCGACGGCAAGATCACCTACGGCACGACCGGCGTGGGCACCGGCGCGCAGCTCGCGTGCGCGCTGACGTTCAACATCGACAAGACCCCGTCCGAGGCGATCCCGTTCGACGGCGGCGCCCCGGCCCTGACCGCGCTGCTCGGCGACCAGGTCGACACCGCCTGCCTCCAGGTCGGCGAGGCCATCGAGAACATCCAATCGGGCAAGATCACCCCGATCGTGGTCTTCGGGCCCGAGCGCGTCGACTTCCTCCCCGACGTGCCGACCGCGCAGGAGTCCGGCCTCGACGTCGAGGTGGCGCAGTACCGGTTCATGACCGTCCCGAAGGGCACCCCGCAGGACGTCCAGGACACGATCGCCGAGGCCATGCAGGCGACGTTCGAGACCTCCGAGTACCAGGACTTCAACAAGCAGAACAACCTCACGCCGATGGAGATCCCCGGCGACGAGGTCGTCGCCCAGCTCGAGGAGGACAAGCAGCGCTACGCCGACCTCGTCGAGCAGTACGGCATCGACCTCGGCGACGCCAGCTGACCAGGGGACACCCCCACCCCACCGCACCGAGACGAGACCCACCATGAGCGAGACCGCACCGCGCCCGGACTCCGCACACGAGCCCGACATCCTGGCCCAGCTCCAGGCCGAGGTCGCCCAGGACCTCGCCGACGAGCGACCGCCCGCGGGAGGTCCGGCGTACCAGGTCGTCGCCGCCGTCGCGGTGCTCGTCCTCGGCGCGGTGGCGGCGTGGCTCGCCCACGGCTACGGGCTCGGGTCGCTCCGGCGGCCCGGCCCCGGACTGTGGCCCTTCGTCGTCTCGGTCCTCATCGTCGTGCTGGGCCTCGTGCTGCTCCTGCGCGGGCGGGCCCTGGACGACGCGGAGAAGTTCACCCGGTCCAGCCTGCTCGTCCTCGTCGGCGCCGCGACCTTCCTGGCGCTCGGCGTGCTCCTGCCGGTGGTCGGCTTCGAGATCCCCGCCGTGCTGCTCTGCATCGTGTGGCTCCGCTTCCTCGGAGGCGAGTCCTGGCGCAGCACCCTCGTGATCTCGGTCCTCACGACTGCGGCCTTCTACCTGCTGTTCCTCTACGCCCTGTCCATCCCGCTGCCCCACCTGATCGCCTTCTGAGCGGCACCCCGGTCAGGACAGGAGAAACCCATGGACCTCAGCGCCTTCCTCGACGGCTTCGGTGTCGTCACCCAGCCCGGCAACCTGCTCTACTGCCTCATCGGCGTCGTCGTCGGCATGCTCATCGGCGTGCTGCCCGGCCTCGGCCCGGCCGCCACGATGGCGATCCTGCTGCCGATCGTCTACAACGCCCACGACCCGGTGGCCGCGATCATCATGCTCGCCGGCATCTACTACGGCGCCCAGTACGGCGGCACCATCACCTCGGTCCTGCTGCGGATCCCCGGTGAGGCCAGCTCCGTGGTCACGGTGTTCGACGGGTTCGCGCTGGCCAAGCAGGGCAAGGCCGGCACCGCCCTCGGCATCGCCGCCATCGGCTCCTTCGTCGGTGCCACCATCTCGATCATCGGCCTGACCCTCCTGGGCCCCGTCGTGGCCGGCTACGCGCTCGACTTCGGCTCGCCGGAGTACTTCGCCCTGGCCCTGCTCGGGGTGCTGCTGGTCGCCACCATCGGCAACGGCAACACGCTCAAGGCCCTCGCGGCCGCCGCGGTCGGGCTGCTGCTCGCCACCGTCGGCAGCGACACCTTCACGAGTGCCGACCGCTTCACCTTCGGCAGCCTCAACCTCCAGGGCGGCATCGACTTCGTCGTCGTGGCGATGGGCCTGTTCGGCGTCGGCGAGATCCTCTACAACCTCGAGGAGCGGCACGGCAAGCCGCACGTCCCCGCGGCCATCGCCAACATCTGGCCCTCCCGCAAGGACCTCAAGGAGGCCTCCCCCGCCATCGGTCGCGGCTCGCTGATCGGCTTCGTCCTCGGCGTGCTGCCCGGCGGAGGTGCCGTGATGGCCTCCCTGGCGGCGTACGCCGCGGAGAAGAAGGTGGCCAAGCAGCCCGAGCGCTTCGGCCGCGGCGCCATCGAGGGCGTCGCGGGCCCCGAGTCGGCCAACAACGCCGCGGCGACCTCGTCGTTCATCCCGCTGCTCACGATCGGCATCCCCGCCAACGCCTCGATGGCGATGCTCTACGCCGCTCTTCTGGTCGTCGGTGTCACGCCCGGCCCGCAGCTGATCGACGAGCGCCCCGACCTGTTCTGGGGCGTCATCAACTCGATGTACATCGGCAACCTGATCCTGCTGCTGCTCAGCATCCCGCTGGTCGGCGTCTTCGTCCGGATCCTCCGGGTGCGGCCCGCGATCCTCGCGCCGATCACCGCGCTCATCACGATCCTGGGCGTCTACACGATCAACAACTCGGTCTTCGACATCTTCGTGATGATCTTCTTCGGCGTCGTGGGCTACCTGATGAAGAAGACCGGCTTCGAGCCCGGCCCGATGGTTTTGGCGTTCGTGCTCGGGTCGCTGATCGAGTCGAGCTTCCGCCGCTCGATGCTGATCTTCGACGGCGACGCCACCGGGTTCGTGACGCGCCCGATCTCCGGCACGATCCTGGCCTTCGTCCTCCTGGTGGTCGTCGTGCCGCTCGTCCGCAAGGCCCGCCACCGGGGCGCCACCGCCCCCGAGACCGCCACCCCCGACAGCGCCCAGCGAGAGGACTCTTTGCGATGAGCACCCCCACGACGATCGTCATCGGCTACGTGCCCACCCCCGTCGGCGAGGCCGCGCTGGCCGCGGGCCTGGAGGAGGCGGCGCACCGCGGCGACGCGGTCGTCATCCTCAACAGCCCCCGCAGGCGCACCACGGTGGACGCCGAGTACGTCGACGCCACCGCCGCCGACGAGCTCGTCGCACGGGCCGCGGCCGCCGGTGTCACCGCGCGCGTCGACCAGGCCGACCACGGCGACGACCTCGTCGAGGTCTTCCGGCGCGTGGTCGCCGAGACCTCCGCACGGCTCGTCGTCATCGGGCTGCGCCGGCGCTCCCCGGTCGGCAAGCTGGTCACCGGCAGCGACGCGCAGCGGCTCCTGCTCGACCTCGAGGTGCCCGTCCTGGCCGTGAAGCCCACCGCGTGAGCGGCTCGCGCGTCTCCCGCGTCGTCGTCACGCCGGTCGCCTTCGAGGACCCGCCGCTGCTCAACGTCGTCGGGGTGCACCAGCCCTACGCGCTGCGCGCGGTCGTCGAGGTCCACACCGACGACGGCCTCCTAGGTCTGGGTGAGACCTACGCCGACGAGACGCACCTCGGCCGGCTCGACGCGGTCGCGGCCGCGCTGCCCGGCCACGACCCGTACGACCTGCACGGCCTGCGGCTGCTGGTGGGCGACGTGCTCGGCCGGGAGACCGGCGGGGGCGGCGCGTCGTTCGGCGGGATGCTCGACGTGGACTCCGCGCTCGACACGGTCGTCTCCCCGTTCGAGGTCGCCTGCCTCGACGTGCAGGCCCGCGCGGCCGGCGTCCCGGTCAGCGACCTGCTCGGCGGCGCGGTGCGCGAGCGGGTGCCGTTCAGCGGCTACCTCTTCCACAAGTGGGCCGGCCACCCCGGCCACGACGACGACGCGTGGGGCGAGGCGCTGACGCCCGACCAGCTCGTCGCGCAGGCACGCCGGATGGTCGACGGGTGGGGCTTCGGCTCCCTCAAGCTCAAGGGCGGCGTGCTGCCCCCCGACGCGGAGTGCACCGCGATCGAGGCGCTGCGCGACGCCTTCCCCGACCTGCCGCTGCGCCTGGACCCCAACGGCGCCTGGACCGTCGAGACGTCCGTCGCGGTCGCCGACCGCCTGGCCGGGGTCGTGGAGTACCTCGAGGACCCGACGCCCGGGATCGCCGGCATGGCCGCGGTCTCGGCGCGCACCGACGTGCCGCTGGCGACCAACATGTGCGTCATCGCGATGGAGCACCTGCCGCCCGCGATCGCGCAGGACGCCGTCCAGGTCGTCCTCTCCGACCACCACCTCTGGGGCGGGCTGCGCCGCTCCGCGCTCCTCGGCGGCATCACCGACGTGTGGGGCCTCGGGCTGTCGATGCACAGCAACTCCCACCTCGGCGTCTCGCTGGCCGCGATGGTCCACCTCGCGGCCGCCACGCCGAACCTGACCTACGCCTGCGACACCCACTACCCCTGGAAGACCCGCGACCTCCTCGCCGGCGACCCGCTTCCGTTCGTGGACGGCGCGGTGGCCGTCCCGACCAGCCCCGGCCTCGGCGTCGAGCTCGACCGCGACCTCCTCGGCGAGCTGCACGATCTCTACCTCTCCTGCGGCGTGCGCCGTCGCGAGGACACCGTCTACATGCGCTCGATCCAGCCCGGCTTCGAGGTCAACACCTCCCGCTGGTGACGAGCTGACGCATCTGCACGCGCCGCGTGCACAGATGCGTCAGCTCGGCAGGTTCTCGGCGTGCAGGTGCGTCAGGTGACGCGGCGGCGGGTGTTGCCGAGGTGCAGGCGCATGGCGGCGCGGGCGGTCTCGACGTCGCCGGCGAGGACCGCGGCGGCGACGTTGTCGTGCTCGCGCTGGACCCGCTCGACGTGGGTGGCGTCGGTCATGGAGTACGCCTCGCCGAGGCGGGTGCGCGGCAGCATGATCATCATCGGGCCGAGGGAGCTGAGCAGGTCGACGTAGAACCGGTTGCCGCTCGCGCGGGCGACGGCGAGGTGGAAGGCGAAGTCGGCCTCGACCGCCCCCTCGTGTCCGGCGCGCACGAACCCGGCCATCGCCTCCTCGATCGCCACGACGTCGCGGGCGGTGTGGTCGCGGGCGGCCAGGGCCGCGGCCTCGCTCTCGACGCCGATGCGGAAGTCGATCATGGCGACGACGTCGGCCTGCGTCCGGATGGCCGACGCCTCGACGCTGAACGACGACGCCTCGGGCACCGCGAGCACGAACGAGCCGCGACCCTGCTGGGTCTCGACGAGGCCCTCGGCCCGCAGCCGGGTGACGGCCTCGCGGACCACGGTGCGGGAGACGGCGTACTCCTCCACGAGCTCGGTCTCCGACGGCAGCTTGGCGCCGGGGGCGAGGTCGCCGGCCAGGATCTTGTCCTTGAGGCCGGCGACCACGCCCGCGGAGAGGGTGCTCATGCCGAGAAGGTAGCGGTCTCCACGGTGAGCTCGCGCATGCGCTCGGTGAGGGTGAAGCCGAGGCCCGGACGGTCCGGCACGAAGATCCGGCCGTCGCGGATCTCGATGCGCTCCTCGAAGAGCGGGTTGAGCCACTCGAAGTGCTCGACCCACGGCTCGGTGGGGTAGGTCGCGGCGAGGTGGAGGTGGATCTCCATCGCGTAGTGCGGGGCGAGGTCGAGGCGGTGGTGCGCCGCGAGGGTGGCGAAGCGCAGGAACGGCGTGATCCCGCCGATGCGGGGGGCGTCGGGCTGCACGATGCCGCGGTAGCCCGCGTCGACCAGGCCCATGTGCTCGTCGACCGAGGTGAGCATCTCGCCGGTGGCGATGGGGGTGTCGAAGGTCTGCGACAGGTCGGCGTGGCCGACGTGGTCCCAGGCGTCGAGCGGCTCCTCGATCCAGACCAGGTCGAACTGCTCCAGCTCGCGGCACATCCGGCGGGCGCGGGCGCGGTCCCACTGCTGGTTGGCGTCGACCATGAACGGCCCGTCGCCGAGGTGCTCGCGGAGCGCGGCGACGCGGCGCAGGTCCTCGCGCCAGTCCGGCTGACCGACCTTGATCTTGATGCCGCCGATGCCGGACTCGATCGAGGCGGTCGCCTTGTCCTTGATCTCCTCGACCGAGGCCTGGAGGAAGCCGCCGGAGGTGTTGTAGACGCGGCAGGAGTCGCGGTGGGCGCCGAGCAGCTTGGCCAGCGGCAGGCCGGCGCGGCGGGCCTTGAGGTCGTGGAGCGCGACGTCGAGGGCGGCGACGGCCTGCGTGGCGACGCCCGAGCGGCCGACCGAGGCGCCGGCCCACATGAGGGACTCGTAGATCTTCGCGATGTCGCTGGGGTCCTGGCCGACCGCCCGGTCCATGACCTCCTTGAGGTGGGCGTACTGCGCCCGGCCGCCCGCGCGCTTGGAGTAGCTGAAGCCCATCCCCTCGAGGCCCTGCTCGGTGGTGAGCTCGACGAAGAGCATGACCGTCTCGGTCAGCGGCTTCTGCCGGCCGGTGAGCACCTTGGCGTCGCTGACGGCGTAGGGCAGCGGCAGCACGACGTGCGACAGCGTGACGCTGCGGATGCGGTCGCCGGCGCCGCTCGGGCTCGTCGCGGCAGCGGGCGGGGTCTGGGTCTGCGTCATGGGGGTTCCTCGGGTCGGCGCCAACTTGTATGATGAGTTTGCAACTCATTCGACAAGTACGTCAAGACCGGGAGGTCGCCCCGTGCCGTCAGCCGACGGGCGTCACCAGCTCGCCCCGCTCGAGGAACGCGTCGACGTTGTCGAGCACCAGCCGGCCCATCGCCTCGCGGGTCCCGGTGGTCGCGCTCCCGACGTGGGGCAGCAGCACCACGTCGTCGCGACGCAGGAGCGCGGCCGGCACGTGCGGCTCGTCGGCGAAGACGTCGAGCCCTGCCCCGGCGATCCGGCCGTCCTCCAGCGCGGCGACGAGGGCGTCCTCGTCGACGACCGAGCCGCGCGCCACGTTGACCAGGAACCCGTCGGCCCCCAGCGCGTCGAGGACCTCGGCGTCGACGAGGTGGCGCGTCCCGTCGCCGCCCGGCACGAGCACCAGCAGCACGTCGCTCGCCCGGGCGAGGTCGACCGGCGAGACGTGGTGCGTCCAGGCCACGTCCCTGGGACGGCGCGAGTGGTAGTGCACCTCGGCGCCGAACGCCTCGAGCCGCGCGGCGGCCGCCGACCCGATCCGGCCGAGCCCGAGCACCCCGACGACCGCGCCGCGCACGTCGCGCGCCAGCGGCATCCGCTCGCCCCGCGCCCACGCCCCGCTGCGCACGAACCGGTCGGCCGCGCTCGCGCGGCGCAGCACGTCGAGGACGAGAAGCACGGCCAGGTCGGCCACCGCGTCGGTGAGCACGTCGGGGGTGTTGGAGACGACGATGCCGCGGCGTGCGGCCTCGGCCACGTCGACGTTGTCGTAGCCGACCCCGAAGTTCACGACCGCGCGGAGGTCGGGCAGCGCGTCCATCTCCGCGGCGCCGACCGCGGCGCCGCCGCCGACGACGGCCACCTCCACCCCGGCGGGGTCGTCGAGGTCGGCGAGGGCGGGTGCGGCGTACCGCTCGGCGACCCACGAGCGCACGAACGGCATGAGCCCTCCGAGCTGCACGACGCGGACCGGGTGCTGGGGCTGGGAGCTCACCCCGTCATCCTTGCCGGGCGCGGCCGCCGCGGTCCAAGAGCGGCTCGCTATCGCACGATGCACGGGGAGGAACCCACGTGGACCTGCTGACAGGCTTCACCACGATCCTCGTCGTCATCGCCGCGGGCGCCGCGCTGGCCCACGTCGGGGTGCTGGACCAGCGCTCGCAGCGCACCCTCGGCGAGATCGCGTTCTTCGTCGCCTCCCCCGCGCTCATGGTCGTCACCATCAGCCGGGTGCACCTCGAGACGGCCGCGGTCAACCTCGTCGCCTCGACCGTCTCGCTCGGCGCCTGCTTCGCGGCGTACGTCGTGCTGGCACGGCTGCTCTGGCGGCCCGACGCGGGCTCGCTCCTCATCGGGGCCCTGTCGGCGTCCTACGTCAACGCCGGCAACCTCGGCATCGCCATCGCGGCCTACGTCGTCGGCGACCTCACGGTCGTGGTGCCCACCCTGCTGGTGCAGATGCTGCTCGTGCAGCCGGCGGCCCTCATCGCGCTCGACCGCATCACCGGTCGCGGCGAGGGCGGCCGGGCGGCGCTGCGCCGCCTGCTCACCAACCCGCTGACGGTCGCGGCCGTGGTGGGGCTGGTGCTCGCCCTCACCGGCTGGCGGCTGCCCGCGCCGGTCCTGGCGCCGCTGGAGATGCTGGGCGGTGCGGCGATCCCGCTGATGCTGATGTCCTACGGCGCCGCGCTCCGCCTCAGCCCGCCCCTCGGCCGCGCCGGGCACAACGGCGAGGTGCTGCTGGTCGCGGGCCTCAAGCTGGCGGTCATGCCGGTCGTGGCGTGGCTCGTGGGGACGGCCCTCGGCCTCGACGGCCGGGTGCTGCTCGGCGTGGTGATCACCGCGGCGCTGCCGACCGCGCAGAACATCTTCCTGCACGCCACCCGCTACCGCGTCGGCGAGGACGTCGCCCGCGAGAGCATCCTGGTGACGACCCTCGCCTCCCTGCCGGTGGCGCTGCTGGTCGCCGTCGTGCTGGGCTGACCACCACCCGTCCGCCCGTCCCACCCGTCCCGCCCGGAGGAGACACCCGTGACCGACCCGCACCCCCTGCTCGACCGCCTGCGCGAGGCGGTCGGCGCCGCCCACGTGCTCGCTGGCGACGACGAGGCCTACGTCGTCGACTGGACCGGCGTGCACCGCGGGCGTGCCCTCGCGGTGGTGCGGCCCGGGTCGACCGAGGAGGTCGCGGCCGTGGTGCGGGCGTGCGCAGAGGCGCGCACACCCCTCGTCCCACAGGGCGGCAACACCGGTCTGGTCGGCGGTGGCGTCCCCGACGGCTCCGGGCGGCAGGTCGTGCTGTCGCTGACCCGGATGCGGACCGTGCGCGAGGTCGACCCGGTCGCCGGCACGATCACCGTCGACGCCGGGGTGGTGCTCGCCGACGTGCAGGCCGCCGCCGCCGCGGTCGACCGGCTGTTCCCGATGTCGCTCGGCTCGGAGGGCAGCTGCACCATCGGCGGCAACCTCGCCACCAACGCCGGCGGCACCGCGGTGCTGCGCTACGGCATGACGCGCGAGCTGGTGCTGGGCCTCGAGGTCGTGCTGCCCGACGGGAGGGTCTGGGACGGCCTGCGCGGCCTGCGCAAGGACAACACCGGCTACGACCTCACCCAGCTCTTCGTCGGCTCCGAGGGCACGCTCGGCGTGATCACCGGCGCCGTCCTGCGGCTCTTCCCCGCGACCCCGCGCCACGCCACCGCCTGGGTCGCGGTGCCGACCGTCGCCGACGCGGTCGCGCTGCTGACGCTCGCCCAGCGCGAGGGCGGCGCCCACCTGGCGACGTTCGAGATCGCCAACCGGCAGGCCCTCGACCTCGTCCTGGCCCACCTGCCCGGCGCGGTCGACCCGCTGGAGGCGCCGAGCGACTGGTACGTCCTCGTCGAGCTCGCCGGCACCGCCTCCGACGACGGCCTCGACGACGCGCTCGAGCGGCTGCTGTCGCTCGGCGTCGAGGCGGGTGCGGCGACCGACGCGGCGGTCGCGACCAGTCCCGCGCGACGCGACGCGCTGTGGGCGCTGCGCGAGGGCATCTCGGAGGTGCAGAAGGTCGAGGGCGCCACGCTCAAGCACGACGTCACGCTCCCCATCGCCCGGCTCGCCGACTGGACCGAGGCGATGGGCCCGCGACTGCAGGAGGTGCTGCCCGGCGTGCGCCCGGTGACCTACGGCCACGTCGGCGACGGCAACCTCCACTACAACCTCAACGCGCCGGTCGGCCGCGACCGGGACCTCCTCGACGCGGCGCCCGACCTCTCCCGCGCCATCTACGACGCCGTCGCCGCCGAGCACGGCTCGATCAGCGCCGAGCACGGACTCGGCCGGACCAAGGCGGCGGCAGCGGCGTCGTACAAGTCGGAGGTCGAGGTCGACCTGATGCGCGCCCTCAAGCAGGCCCTCGACCCCGACGGCCTGCTCAACCCGGGCGTCCTGCTCACCCCTCCGGCTGGGACCTAGGCTGGAGGCATGAAGGCCCAGACCCTCGGTCGCATCGTGCTCGGTGGCTTCATGGTCACCGCCGGCGTCCTGCACCTCACCACCCAGCGCCAGGAGTTCCAGGCGCAGGTCCCCGACTGGTTCCCCGTCGACGAGGACCTCACGGTCGTCGGCTCCGGCGTCGTGGAGATCGGGCTCGGGGCGGCGTTCGTCGCGCTGCCGAGGCACCGGCGCACCGTCGGCGCGCTGCTCGCCGCGTTCTTCGTCGCGATCTTCCCCGGCAACATCGCGCAGTACGTCGAGGGCACCGACGCGTTCGGCCTCGACACCGACCGCGCCCGCCTGGTCCGGCTGTTCTTCCAGCCGCTGCTGGTGCTGCTGGCGCTGTGGGGCGGCGGACTGCTCGACCGCCGACGCTCCCAGGTCCACGAGGCGCAGGAGCGCGAAGAGGTCGAGACCGGGGAGTGAGCCGCTCCCCGCGCGCCGACGGCCCCGGGCTGTCGGCGGAGATCCGCGTGCTGCTGGTCGCGGCGTTCCTCATCGCTGTCGGCTTCGGCCTGGTCTCCCCCGTCCTCCCCGCCTACGCCCGCAGCTTCGACGTCGGCGTCGCCGCCGCGTCGGTCGTGGTGTCGGCGTTCGCCTTCTTCCGTCTCGTCTTCGCCCCCGCCGGCGGGGCGCTGGTGCAGCGCCTCGGCGAGCGCCCGGTCTACCTCGTCGGCCTGCTCGTGGTCGCGGCCTCGTCGCTGGCCACCGCCTTCGCGCAGTCCTACGTGCAGCTGCTCGTCCTGCGCGGCCTCGGGGGCATCGGGTCGACGATGTTCACCGTCTCCGCGATGGCGCTGCTGGTGCGCCTGGCGCCGCCCGACATGCGCGGACGCGTCTCGTCGGCCTACGCCAGCTCCTTCCTGATCGGCGGCATGATCGGGCCGGTGCTCGGCGGCGCGCTCGCCGGCTTCGGCCTGCGCACCCCGTTCGTCGTGTACGCCGTCGCGCTGGTGCTCGCGGCCGCGCTCGTCGGCGTCCGCCTGGGCGGCGCTCGGCTGCGGCCGGCAGACGCGGCCGGCCCGGCGGCCCCGCCGATGCGGCTGGGCGAGGCGCTCGGCCACCGCACCTACGTCGCCGCGCTCGGATCCGGCTTCGCCAACGGCTGGTGCAACTTCGGCGTGCGGGTCGCGGTGCTGCCGCAGCTCGCCGTCGCGATCCACGACGACACCTGGGTGGCGGGCGTCGCGCTAGCGCTGGCCGCCGCCGGCACGGCGCTCACGCTGCAGGTCTCCGGCCGGGTCGCGGACACGGTGGGGCGTCGTCCGCTCGTGGTCGTCGGGCTGCTCGTCACGGCCGCCTCGCTCGGGCCGCTGGGGCTGAGCCACTCACTGGTGGTGCTCCTCGCCCTGTCGGTGCTGTCCGGCGTCGGCGCGGGCCTGGTCAACCCCGGGCAGCAGGCGAGCGTCGCCGACGTCGTCGGCAGCGGGCGCTCGGGCGGGACGGTGCTGAGCACCTTCCAGATGTCGCAGGACGCCGGCGCGATCCTCGGCCCCGTGCTGGTCGGCCTGGTCGCCGACGCCGTCGGCTTCGGCTGGGCGTTCGCCACCACCGCGCTGGTCAGCCTGCTGGCGATCCCGCTGTGGCTCCGCGCTCCGGAGACCCGGCCGACTGCATCCGCCCCCGCCGCCTGACGCGTCAGAGCGTCGGCAGCCAGTCGACCCGCCCGGCCAGGGCGGCGTACCCGACGAAGGCGCCGACGTCGAGCAGCGTGTGGGCCACCACGAACGGCATCACCCGGCCCCAGCGGCGGTAGAGCAGGCCGAAGAGCAGGCCCATCGCGAGGTTGCCGACGAAGCCGCCGAGGCCCTGGTAGAGGTGGTAGCTGCCGCGCAGCACGGCGGCGAGGCCGATCGCGGCGGTGTCGCCGAAGCCGAGCTGGCGCAGCCGGACGAGCACGAAGCCGAGGACGACGTACTCCTCGAGCACCGCGTTCTCCGCCGCGGCCAGCACGAGCACCGGCACCTGCCACCACTCGCCCGGCAGCGACTGCGCGACGACGGTGAGGTTGGTGCCGAGCGCGAAAGTCGCGAGGTAGAACACCACGCCGACCGAGCCGACGCCGGCGGCGAGCCACGCGCCGCGGCCGAGATCGCCCCACGACGCCCACCCGCCGCCGCGGGCCCAGACCTCGCGCAGGGTGGTGCCGGAGCGGACCAGCAGGTAGCCGGCCAGCGCCACCGGGACGAGCGCGAAGCCGACGCGCAGCAGCTGGTAGGTCAGGTCGAGCCACGGCCGGTCGGGCGCGAGGCTGTTGTTGAGGGTGGCCGCCTGCGACGACAGCGGGCCCGGCGCGGTGAGCGCGGAGACGAGACTGACGACGGAGTAGATCGCCGAGCGGCCCAGCGAGACCAGCAGCACCAGGGCCAGCTCGGTCCACAGCAGCGCCCGCGCCAGGTCGGGCACGCCGCCGGGGACCGCCGTGTCGCGCAACCGCCACCACGGGCGTACGGCCTCGGTCGTCGTGCTCACGGACCCAGCATCCCCCAGCCGGCTGAGCGCCACCTGAGGGGCGACCCAGAAGTGCCGGCCCGCCCCCGCCGGATGGCATCTGAGGACACCGGGGGAGCCGACACGCCGTTCCTCGGTCCCAGGGCGTCCTCAGATGACCGGCGGGCCGGTCAGTAGGTGTTGGCCAGGGTGGTGGCCATCGACTCCCACTGCGCGTAGGCGTTGGGGCAGCACGAGCGCTGCACGGCGTCGGCGGCGAGCGTCTTGCTCATCGACTCCCAGCCGGAGACGTCGAACAGCCCGCGGTTGGAGGTGTACGCCGAGACGCCCAAGAATCCCTGGGTCGCGTAGGTCGGGTTGACGCACGCCGTGCCGCCGGAGCACCAGCCCTGGCCCGGACGCTGCTGGAACAGCCCGAGCGAGTCGCGGTCGCCGAACTGGATGTTGCACAGCTTCGACTCCTGCATCGCCGTCATCAGGGCGATCACCTGCGCGTTGCGGTTGCCGCCGGCGTTGCGGGTGGCGGTGAGCACCGCGCGGACGTTGGCCACCTGCGCGCTGCTCAGGCTGGACGCGGTCGACCCGCCGGTGGAGTAGCACAGCGTCTGGTCGCCGGCCTGGCTGTAGCCGATCAGCTCCTGCCAGGTCGCCGCGTCGACCGAGCCGGTCTGCGACAGCCCGTGCGCGGCCTGGAACGCCACCACGGCCGCGCGGGTGCCGGAGCCGAAGACGCCGTCGACGACCAGGTTGGCGCCGTACTTGTTGAGCTGCGTCTGCGCGGCCTTCACCGCGCTGCCGTTGGTCGAGCCCTGGCTGACCGCGATCACCAGGCGCGGCCAGGTGCCGCTGCCGGCGATGCCGTCGACGGGCGAGATCCCGCGCGCGGACTGGAACGCCTTGAGGTTCGCGGTGGTGCCGCTGCCGAAGACGCCGTCGGCGGTCGTGACGTACCCCTGGGCGGTGAGGAGGTGCTGCAACGTCATCGCGTTGTTGTTGCGCGGCTGGCCGGCCTGGGTGATCGGCCACGTGCTCGCCGCGCGGGCCGGTGCGGCGACGAACAGGGCCGCGGCCACCAGGGCCACGGCGAGGAGGGCGAGGACGGCCTTGCTGCCGGTGGGCAGGGTCGAGCGATGCATGGCGGAGCTCCCGAGAGACGGTGCCCGGCCATCCCGAGTCGGCCGGACGCGTGCCCCGACCCTCCCCCGCGTTCCTCGGGCTGGTCAAGACCACCGGTCGGCGCTTGTGTCCCGCGCGAAGGCGCCGAGTCGGCGCTTGTGTCCCGCACCGTGGGACATTCGCGCCGACTCGGCGGAGGTCAGGTCACCCGGCGAGCAGCGTGAGCCCGTCCTCGCCGGCGTCGACGGTGACCGCGCCGCCGTCGGTGACCTGCCCGGCGATGAGCATCCGGGCGAGGGGGTCGCCGATGGCCGACTGGATCAGCCGGCGCAGCGGGCGGGCGCCGTAGGCCGGGTCGAAGCCGGTCTCGGCCAGCCAGGCGCGCGCGGCGTCGGTGACCGAGATGGTGATCCGCCGGACCGCGAGCCGCTTCTCCAGCAGCGCGAGCTGCAGGTCGACGATGTGCGCGAGGTCGTCCTTGGTCAGCGCGTCGAACATGACGACCTCGTCGAGCCGGTTGAGGAACTCGGGCTTGAAGTGCGCCCGGACCACGCCCATCACCTGCTCCTTCTTCACCTCCGGCTCCATCAGCGGGTCGACCAGGAAGTTCGAGCCGAGGTTGGAGGTCAGGATGAGCAGGGTGTTGCGGAAGTCGACCGTACGGCCCTGGCCGTCGGTGAGCCGGCCGTCGTCGAGCACCTGGAGCAGGACGTCGAAGACCTCCGGGTGCGCCTTCTCGACCTCGTCGAGCAGCACGACGCTGTAGGGGCGCCGGCGCACGGCCTCGGTGAGCTGACCGCCCTCGTCGTAGCCGACGTAGCCGGGAGGGGCGCCGACGAGCCGCGACACGGAGTGCTTCTCGCCGTACTCGCTCATGTCGATGCGCACGATCGCGCGCTCGTCGTCGAAGAGGAAGTCGGCCAGCGACTTGGCGAGCTCGGTCTTGCCGGTGCCGGTGGGGCCGAGGAACAGGAACGAGCCGGTGGGCCGGTGGGGGTCGGCGATGCCGGCGCGCGAGCGGCGTACGGCGTCGCTCACCGCGGCGACCGCGTCGCGCTGGCCGATCAGCCGCTCGCCGATGACCTGCTCCATCTCGAGCAGCTTGGCGGTCTCGCCCTGGAGCATCTTGCCGGTGGGGATGCCGGTCCAGGCCTCGACGACGTCGGCGATCTGCTCGGCGCCGACCTCCTCGCCGACGAGCGGCTCGAGGTCGACGGCCTCGGCCTTCTCGACCTCGGCGATCTGCTTCTCCAGCGCCGGGATCCGGGCGTAGTTGATCTCCGAGGCGCCGGCGAGGTCGCCCTCGCGCAGCCGCTTGTCGGCCTCGATCTTGAGCGCGTCGAGCTGGCGGCGCAGCTCGCCCTCGCCCTGCAGCTGGTCCTTCTCGCGGGCCCAGCGGGCCTCGAGGCCGCGCAGCTCCTCCTCCTTGTCGGCGAGGTCCTTGCGCAGCGCATCCAGCCGCTCGACCGACGCGTCGTCGGTCTCCTTGGCCAGCGCGAACTCCTCCATCTTCAGCCGCTCCACGCGGCGCCGGAGCTGGTCGATCTCCTCCGGCGAGGACTCGTGCTCCATCCGCAGCCGCGAGGCGGCCTCGTCGATGAGGTCGATCGCCTTGTCGGGCAGCTGGCGGCCGGTGATGTAGCGGTCGGAGAGCGTGGCGGCGGCGACCAGCGCGGCGTCGGTGATCCGGACCCCGTGGTGGGCCTCGTACTTCTCCTGGATGCCGCGCAGGATCTGGATGGTGTCCTCGACGGACGGCTCGCCCACGAAGACCTGCTGGAAGCGGCGCTCGAGCGCGGGGTCCTTCTCGATGCGCTCGCGGTACTCGTCGAGCGTGGTGGCGCCGATCATGTGCAGCTCGCCGCGCGCCAGCATCGGCTTGAGCATGTTGCCGGCGTCCATCGCGGAGTCGCCGCCGGCGCCCGCGCCGACGACCGTGTGCAGCTCGTCGATGAAGGTGATGACCTGGCCGCCCGCGTCCTTGATCTCTTCGAGCACGGCCTTGAGCCGCTCCTCGAACTCGCCGCGGTACTTCGCGCCCGCGACCATCGCCGCGAGGTCGAGCGACAGCACGCGGCGGCCCTTGAGCGAGTCGGGGACGTCGCCGGCGACCACGCGCTGGGCCAGGCCCTCGACGACGGCGGTCTTGCCGACGCCGGGCTCGCCGATCAGCACGGGGTTGTTCTTGGTGCGCCGCGACAGCACCTGGATCACGCGGCGGATCTCGGCGTCGCGACCGATGACGGGGTCGAGCCGGCCGTCCTCGGCCGCCTGGGTGAGGTCGACGGAGAACTTCTCGAGCGACTCGTACGACGCCTCGGCGCTCTCGCTGGTCACGCGACGGTTGCCGCGGACGGCCGTGATCGCCTCGCGCAGCCCGTCGGCGGTGAGACCTGCGTCGGTGAGCACCTTCTGGGCCGGCGACTCGACGGTGGCGATCGCGACCAGGAGGTGGTCGGTCGCGACGTACTCGTCCTTCATCGACCCCGCGAGGTCGAGCGAGGCGGCCAGCACCCGGGTCAGCGACGCCGAGCCGCTGGGCTGCTGGACGGTCGAGCCGGAGGCGCGGGGCAGCTGCTGCTGCGCGGCCTCGGCCTGGGCGAGCAGGACGGCCGGGTCGACGCCCGCCTTCTGCACCAGGCTCCGCGTCGCGCCGTCCTCCTGCCGGAGCAGGGCGACGAGCAGGTGGACGGGCTCGGTGTGGGCGTTGCCGCCCGTGGTCGCGGCGAGCTGCGCCGCCTCGACGACCTCGCGGCTGCGGGTCGTGAACTTCTCGGCACCGAACGTGCTCAACTCTTCTCCTCCGTGGTCGTGCGGTCTGGGTCCACTCTGGTCCCACCTGGTTCAACGAGCGAGAAGTTGAGTCGATTCCCCTCAACTTTGGATTTCTTGCCCGGCGCGCCGGCTCGACCCCTCGGCCCCGCCATCCCCCGCCCTCCCGCGGGGTAGTCCAGTGGCAGAACGTCGTCCACTCCCGGTAGTCCAGTGGCAGAACGTCGTCCCGACCTCCCGCACGCGACGTTTTGCCACTGGACTACCCACACACTCGGGGCGGGAGGTAGTCCAGTGGCAAACCGTCGTCCTGACGCCCCGTACACAGCGTTCTGCCACTGGACTACCCCGACGGGCGGAGGGAGGACAGGCCCGGGGGTTGAGCCGCCGTGCTCACCCGCGGGACGCAGCCGGCTGCCCAGCGTCGGGGCATCACGTCGACCACGCGCCCGCGCACGGCCGTCACTGCGGCGCAGCGTCGCCGAGCCGCCTGAGGAGGTAGGTGTCCATCACCCAGCCGTCGGCGTCCTTGGCGCGCGCCCGGGCCGCGCGGACGTCCGCGACCACCGAGGCGAGCGGGCCGGCGACCAGCTCCTCGTGAGGGCTGCCGAGGTTGGCGCCCCACCAGATGTCCCACTCCCCGGCGAGCGTGGCGGCCTGCAGGCCGCCGTCGAGCATGACGACCAGGTTGTCGTGGCCGGCCGCGACCTCGGCGGCGAGCCGGCGCCCGGTGGTCACCAGCACCGGCCGCCCGACCTCGTGGAGCACGACCCGGTGGCGGGCCGCCAGCAGGGAGAGCGCGGAGATCCCGGGCAGCACGTCGTACGGCACCCCGAGGCGGTCGACGACACGGATCGTGGAGTCGTAGAACGCCGGGTCGCCCCACACCAGGAAGCCGACCGTGCCGGGGCGCCCGACCATGACCGCGCCGTACGCCGCCGCGCGGGCGTCGTGCCAGTCGAGCACAGCGCCGTCGTAGCCGGCCTCGTCGAGGCCGGCCGAACGGTCACGCGGCGGGTCGGGCACGGCGACCAGCTCCACGCCCACCTCCGCGCAGATCGCCCGCCGCAGCGCGAGCAGCGGGTCGTCCGGCCCCTTGTCGGCGGCGATGACGTAGTCGCAGGCCGCGATCGCCGCGCGCGCCTCGACAGTGAGCTGGCCGGGGTGGCAGCCGATCCCGACGACCCGCACGGTGGTGCGGGGGTCGAGCTCGATCACCGGTCCTCCAGCTCGCCCTCGACGTCGAGGTAGACCTGCTGCAGCGCGGCCATCACCTCGGCGTCGGGCTCGGCCCACAGCCCGCGGTCGGCCGCCTCGTGGAGCCGCTCGACGATGCCGCGCAGCGCCCACGGGTTGGAGGTGCGCAGGAACTGCTGGGTGGTCTCGTCGAGGACGTACTCCTTGGCCAGCGACTCGTACATCCAGTCGTGGACGACGCCGGCGGTGGCGTCGAAGCCGAAGAGGTAGTCGACGGTGGCCGCGAGCTCGAAGGCGCCCTTGTAGCCGTGGCGCTGCATCGCGCCGATCCAGCGCGGGTTGACCACGCGGGCGCGGAAGACGCGGTTGGTCTCCTCCTGCAGCGTGCGGGTGCGGACCGCGTCGGGCGAGGTGGAGTCGCCGACGTACGCCTTCGGGTCGGCGCCGGTCAGCGCGCGCACGGTGGCGACCATGCCGCCGTGGTACTGGAAGTAGTCGTCGCTGTCGGCGATGTCGTGCTCGCGGGTGTCGATGTTCTTCGCCGCGACCTTGATCCGCCGGTAGTTGGTGCGCATGTCGTCGGCGGCGGGCGCGCCGTCGAGGTCGCGGCCGTAGGCGAAGCCGCCCCAGGCCGTGTAGACCTCGGCGAGGTCCTGGTCGCTGCGCCAGTTGCCCGACTCGACGACCTGCAGGATCCCGGCGCCGTAGGACCCCGGCTTCGAGCCGAAGATGCGCGTGGTCGAGCGGCGCTCGTCGCCGTGCTCGGCGAGGTCGGCGCGCGCGTGGGCCCGGACGAAGTTGAGCTCGTCGGGCTCATCCAGGCCCGCCACGAGGCGTACGGCGTCGTCGAGCATCGCGACCACGTGCGGGAAGGCGTCGCGGAAGAAGCCGGAGATCCGCACGGTGACGTCGATGCGCGGGCGACCGAGCTCCTCGAGCGGCACCACGGTGAGGTCGTTGACGCGGCGCGAGGCGGGGTCCCACTCGGGTCGTACGCCGAGCAGCGCGAGCACCTCGGCCACGTCGTCGCCGCTGGTGCGCATCGCGCTCGTGCCCCAGACCGACAGGCCGACGGACTGCGGGTGGGTGCCGGTCTCCTCGACGTACTTCCTCACCAGCGACTCGGCCATCGCCTGCCCGGTCTGCCACGCCAAGCGCGAGGGGACCGCGCGCGGGTCGACGGTGTAGAAGTTGCGCCCGGTCGGCAGCACGTTGACCAGCCCGCGCAGCGGCGAGCCCGACGGGCCGGACGGCACGAAGCCGCCGTCGAGGGCGTGGACGACGGCGTCGAGCTCGTCGGTCGTCCGGGCCAGCCGAGGCACGACCTGCGTGGCCGCGAAGGCCAGCACCCGCTGCACCTCGGGGTCGTCGTGCAGCTCAGCGACGCGCGCGACGTCCCAGTCGGCCGCGTCCATCGCCTGCACGAGCGCGCGGGCCTGCTCCTCGATCGCGTCGACGGCGCTCGTCGCCTCGGCGCCCTCCTTGAGGCCGAGGGCGGAGCGCAGCCCGGGCACCGCCGCCTCCTGGCCGCCGAAGACCTGCGAGGCGCGCAGGATCGCCAGCACCAGGTTGACCCGCGCCTCACCGGACGGGGCCTCCCCGAGCACGTGGAGGCCGTCGCGGATCTGGGCGTCCTTGATCTCGCAGAGCCAGCCGTCGACGTGCATGATGAAGTCGTCGAACGACTCGTCGTCCGGCTGCTCCTCCAGCCCGAGGTCGCGGTGCATCTCGGCGGCGTGCATCAGCTGCCAGATCTCGCCGCGGATCGCCGGCAGCTTGGCCGGGTCCATCGCGGCGATGTTGGCGTGCTCGTCGAGGAGCTGCTCGAGCCGGGCGATGTCGCCGTAGGACTCCGCGCGCGCCATCGGCGGCACGAGGTGGTCGACGATCGTGGCGTGCGCGCGCCGCTTGGCCTGCGCGCCCTCGCCGGGGTCGTTGACGAGGAACGGGTAGACCAGCGGGAGGTCGCCCAGCGCGGCGTCGGTGCCGCAGGCCGCGGACAGCGCGGCGTTCTTGCCGGGCAGCCACTCCAGCGAGCCGTGCTTGCCGAGGTGCACGACGGCGTCGGCCTTGAACCCCTGCTCGAGCCAGCGGTAGGCGCCGAGGTAGTGGTGGGTCGGTGCGAGGTCGGGGTCGTGGTAGATCGCGATCGGGTTCTCCCCGAAGCCGCGCGGCGGCTGGATCAGCAGCACCACGTTGCCTGCGCGGACGGTCGCCAGCACCAGCTCACCGGCGTCGTTGACGAACAGCGAGCCGGGCGCCTCGCCCCACGCCTCGACCATGTCGGCGCGCAGCTGCTCGGGCAGGTGCGCGGTCCAGGCGACGTACTGCTCGCGGGTGATCCGCACGTGCGCGTCGGTCAGCTGCGCCTGCGTCAGCCACTCCTCGTCCTGGCCGCCGGCCGCGATGAGGGTGTGGATCAGCGCGTCGCCGGCCTCGGTGTCGTCGTCCATCGCGAGGATCCGGGTGACCTCGTTGTCGCCGCCGAGGTCGTAGCCCTCCTCGCGCAGCCGCCTCAGCATGCGCACCGCGGAGACCGGGGTGTCGAGGCCGACCGCGTTGCCGATGCGCGCGTGCTTGGTGGGGTACGCCGACAGCACGAGCGCGAGCCGCTTCTCCGCGTTCGGGACGTGGCGCAGGCGGGCGTGGCGGACCGCGATGCCCGCCACCCGAGCGCAGCGCTCGGGGTCGGCGACGTAGCGCGGCAGGCCGTCGGCGTCGACCTCCTTGAAGGAGAACGGGGCGGTGATGATCCGCCCGTCGAACTCGGGGATCGCGATCTGCGTCGCGGAGTCCATCGGGCTGACGCCGTCGTCGGATGCCTCCCACTCGGCACGGCTGGAGGTCAGGCACAGGCCCTGGATGATCGGGATGTCGAGCGTCGCCATCCGCGCGACGTCCCACGACTCGTCGTCGCCTCCCGCGCTGGCGCCCGCCGGGACGCTGCCGCCGGCGGCAAGGACGGTGACGACCAGGGCGTCGAGGGTGCCGAAGGCCTCGAAGAGGTCGTCGGGCGCCGAGCGCAGGGAGCCGGCGAAGATCGGCACGCCGACCGCCTTCCCGGTGGCATCGATCGCGTCGGCGAGGGCGTGCGCGAACGCGGTGTTGCCGCTGGCCTCGTGGGCTCGGTAGTAGAGGACCCCGACCCGCGGCAGCTCGGGGTCGGCGCTCGCGGCGCGCTCGGCGTACCCCCACTGCGGCAGCACCTGCGGCGGCTCGAAGCCCTCGCCGGTGAGCAGGACGGTGTCGGAGAGGAACGCGTGGAGCTGGCGGAGATTGGCCGGGCCGCCCTCGGCGAGGTAGCGGTGGGCCTCGGCGGCGACCCCGATCGGCACCGAGCTGAGCTCCATCAGCTCCGCGCTCGGCGACTGCTCGCCGCCCAGCACGACGACGGGCATGCCGGTCGCAGCGACGCGGGTGAAGCCGGAGCACAGGTCCTGGGGCGAGCCGAGCAGGCGCCCGACGACGAGGTCGCAGCCCTCGATCACCTCGGCCATCGACTGGTGGCCGGGCCGCGCCGGGTTGGCCAGCACGAAGTCGGCACCGGACTCGCGGGCGCTCAGCAGGTCGGTGTCGGACGTGGACAGCAGCGCGATGCGCACGGTTCCTCCTCGGGGTTCTCGCCCCTCTGATCGGATCCGCGTGGGCCAGTATCTGGCTGCGGGCCTGCGCGCAGGCCCTCACAGTGGCGGAACCGCCCCGGGATCGCACCGGGTTCCTGGGTTCCACGCGGAGTGGTCCGCGCAGCCTAGCCCCTGCGAGGATCGGGCCATGACCGTGCGCACCCGCAGCGACCTGTGCCCGGGGGTCTTCCGCCCGTGGCCGGCCGACGACGGCGCCCTCGTACGGCTGCGCATCCCCGGCGGCCGGATCAGCCGCGCCACCCTGCTCGACCTCATCGGGGTCGCCGAGCGCAACGGCGACGGCAAGGTGCACCTGACCAAGCGCGCCAACCTCCAGCTCCGCGGCCTCCCGCTTGCCGACGGCGCGCTGACGCGCTCGGTCGTCGAGGCGATCCGGGTCACCGGCCTGCTGCCGCACCCCGACCACGAGCTGGTCCGCAACGTGCTCGTCTCCCCGCTCACCGGCCTGCACGGCGGCCGCGCCGACCTCCGCCCGGTGACGGACGAGCTCGACGAGCGGGTGTGCGCGACGCCGTCCTTGGCGAAGCTGCCCGGGCGGTTCCTCTTCGTCCTCGACGACGGGCGCGGCGACCTCGTCGGCCGCTCGTGCGACCTCGGCCTCGTCGCGCTGTCCGACGACGAGGTGCAGCTGCGGATCGGATCCCACCACTGGGGTCCGGTCGTCCCGATCACCGAGACCGCCGCCCGGCTCACCGGCCTGGCGCGGGCCTTCCAGCAGGTACGCGGCGCGGGCGACGACGCCGCCTGGCACGTCGACGACCTGCCGGCAGTCCCCGACGCCCACGAGCCCGACCCGCGGCTGCCGTCGGCGAGCGGACCGCCGCCCTTCGGCGAGCTCGTGCCCGGTCTGACCCACGTCGCGGTCGAGGGTGGCGTGGTCGACCGGGGCGTCGCGGACGCCCTCCCCGAGGACCTCGTGGTCACGCCGTGGAAGTCGCTGGTCGCCGGCGTCCCAGACCCGCTGCCCGAGCCCGACGACGAGCCCGCCTGACGCTCACGCCACGCAGATGACCCCGCGGTTGCCCTCCTGGTCGGCGATGACGGTCAGCCCGGGCGCCTGGCTGTCGTCGACCACGGTCGCGCCGGCCGCGAGCGCCGCGGCGAGCCGCTCCTCGCGCGCCTCGGCCGAGACGTAGACCTCGACGTGCCAGCGCTGCCCACCGTTGTCAGCACGCGGGTCGTCGAACCAGAGGTTCGGCACGCGCTGGCTCCCGTCGCGCACCTCGTCGCCCGGCGACCCGCGGCCCACGGAGGCGGCGTCACCCGTGAGCAGCGCGGCCCAGACGGCCGCGGCGGCTGCGGAGTCCGCGACCTCCAGCCCGAGCTCGACCTCCGCCACGCCCGCCGGGTCGGCGGCCAGCCCGTGCTCGGCGGCGACGTCGGTGATCCGGCGGGCGAGGTCGACGTCCTGCTGCGTCGGCCACTCGACGACGTACTCAGTGCCGTCGTCGGCGCGGTAGATCGCGTCGTCGGTGACGAGCTCGAGGTCGACGAAGCCGGAACCGATCCGCACCCGCGGGTGGTGGCCGACCTCGTCACCCGCCTCGCCGACCGCCGTCACGAAGCGCGCGGCCTCGGCGAAGGAGCCTGTGCGGAAGCGCGCGTGCAGCCCCTGGGCGAGCTTCACCCAGTCGGTGAGGCCGGCGTCGGCGATCTCGCTCCCCCGCAGCATGTCCATCCCGGGACCCTCCCCCACGCCGCCCGGCACCGCAAGGCCCTAGGCTGCCCCCGTCACGCGACGCAGGAACCCGGTGAGAGTCCGGGGCGGTTCCGCCACTGTCAGTCCCCTCGGCAGCGAGGGGCGAGCCAGACACTGCCCGCGCCGACGTACCTGCCACCTGAGGGGCGAGAACCCCAAGGAGCCGTGATGAGCCTGCTCGCCCGACCCACCCGCCGCTACGACTACGTCGACGACGGGGCCGCGATCTACGACGAGTCGTTCGCGACGATCCGCCGCGAGACCCGGCTCGACCACCTGCCGGCCGACGCCGAGCGCGTCGCGGTGCGGATGGTGCACGGCACCGGCCAGACCGACCTCACCGACGACCTGGTGATCCACCCGGGTCTCGTCTCCGCCGCGCGGGGGGCGCTGGAGGCGGGCGCGCCGATCATCACCGACGCCCACATGGTCGCCTCGGGCGTGACCCGCGCGCGGCTGCCGCGCGACAACGAAGTGCTGTGCGCGCTGCACGACCCCCGCACCCGCGACCTCGCGATGCTGATGGGGACGACGCGCTCGGCCGCCGCGCTGTCGCTGCTCGAGCACCGGCTGGAGGGGGCGGTCGTCGCGATCGGCAACGCCCCGACCGCGCTGTTCCACCTGCTCGAGATGCTGCTCGACGGGGCGCCGCGCCCGGCCGCGATCGTCGGCTGCCCGGTCGGCTTCATCGGCGCCGCGGAGTCGAAGCAGGCACTGGAGGAGGCCGGCTCTCTTGGGATCGACGTCCCCTTCCTCACCGTCCGAGGCCGTCGCGGCGGCTCGGCGATGACTGCCTCCGCCCTCAACGCGCTCGCCCAGGACCAGGAGTGAGCGGCCGGCTCTACGGGGTCGGCCTCGGCCCCGGCGACCCGGAGCTCATCACCCTCAAGGCCGCGCGGCTCATCGGCTCCGCCGACGTCATCGCCTTCCACGCCGGCGTCGGCAAGCAGTCCAACGCCCGCCGGATCGCCGCCGACCTCATCCCGGCCACGGCCGTCGAGGAGGAGCTGCGCTACCCCGTCACCACCGGCACCACCGCGCACCCGGGCGGCTACGCCGGCGCGATGGCGGAGTTCTACGAGGAGTGCACCGCGCGGCTGCGCGCCCACCTGGCCGCGGGCCGGACCGTCGTCGTGCTGGCCGAGGGCGACCCGCTGTTCTACGGCTCGTTCATGTACCTCCACGACCGGCTCTCCCCCGACTTCGAGACCGAGGTCGTGCCCGGCGTCCCGGCCTTCGCCGCCGCCACCGCGACCCTCGCGACCCCGCTCGTGCGCCAGACCGACGTGCTCACCGTGCTGCCCGGAACGCTTCCCGTCCCCGAGCTCGCCCGCCGCCTCGCCGACACCGACGGCGCGATCATCATGAAGCTCGGTCGCACCTTCCCCGGCGTCGTCGAGGCGCTGCGCCAGGCCGGCCGCCTCGAGCACGCGATGTACGTCGAGCGCGCCTCGATGCCCGCCGAGCGCTGGCTCCGGGTCGTCGACGTCGACCCCACCTCGGTGCCGTACTTCTCCCTCGTCGTCGTCCCCGGCGACTCGCTCTCCGACGACCCCACCGGCCGCCGGTCCTCGGTGGTCGAGGTGCGAGCGGAGCGAGCCTCGAAACCACACCCCCTCAAGATCATCGGCCTCGGCCCCGGCCCGGAGAAGTGGCTCACCCCCGAGGCGACCGCAGCCCTCGCGGACGTCGACCACGTCGTCGGCTACGCGCCCTACGTCGACCGCGTCCCGCAGCGCGAGGGCCTGACCCGCCACTGCTCCGGCAACACCGTCGAGGTCGACCGCGCCCGCCTCGCCCTCGACCTCGCCGCCCGCGGCGAGCGCGTGGCGGTCGTGTCGGGCGGCGACGCGGGGGTCTTCGGGATGGCGAGCGCGGTGTTCGAGGCCGCCGTCGACCACCCCGACGTACCGATCGAGGTGCTCCCCGGCGTCAGCGCCGTCCAGGCCGTCGCAGCCAGGGCGGGCGCCCCGGTCGGCGCGGACTTCGCCGTGCTGTCGCTCAGCGACCGGCTCAAGCCGTGGTCGGTCGTCGAGAAGCGGCTGCGCGCCATCGCCGAGGCCGACCTCGTGCTCGCGGTCTACAACCCCGCCTCCCGCAGCCGCACCACCCAGGTCGCCGACCTGCAGAAGCTGTTCCTCGAGCACCGCAGCCCCGACACCGTCGTCGTGGTCGGCCGCGACATCGGCCGCGCGGAGGAGTCGCTGACCGTCACGACGCTCGCGGAGCTCGAGGCCGACACCATCGACATGAAGTGCCTGCTCATCGTGGGTGCCTCGTCGACCCGCGTCACGGCCTCCGGTCAGGTCTGGACGCCGAGGTTCGTGGAGTGACGGTCCACTTCGTCGGCGCCGGCCCGGGCGCTGCCGACCTCCTCACCCTGCGCGCGGCGTCGCTGCTCGCGGCGGCCGACGTCGTCCTCTACCCCGGGACGTACCTCGACGCCGCCGTCCTCTCCCACTGCACCGCCGCCAGGCACGTCGACACCCAGGCGCTCGACCTCGACCGGATCACCGCGGTCATGGTGGAGGCCGCCGCCGAGGGACTCGACGTCGTCCGCCTCACCTCAGGCGACCCGTCGCTCTACTCCGCGCTCGCCGAGCAGACCGCCCGCCTCGACGCGGCCGGGGTGGCGTGGGACGTGTGCCCCGGCGTCCCGGCGTACGCCGCTGCCGCCGCGCTCGTCGGCCGCGAGCTCACCGTCCCGCTGGTCGCGCAGTCGGTCGTGCTGACCCGCACGCAGGCCCGCTCCACCGCGATGCCGTCGACCGAGTCGCTGTCGGCCTTCGCCGCCACCCGCGCCACGCTCGTCCTGCACCTCGCCATCACGCGGGTCCGCGCGCTGGCCGACGAGCTGGTGCCGGCGTACGGCGCCGACTGCCCCGCCGTCGTCGTCCACCGCGCCAGCCAGCCCGGGGAGCTCGTCCTCCGCGGCACGCTCGCCGACATCGCCGACCAGGTCGGGGCTGCTGGCCTGAAGCAGGCCGCCGTCATCCTCGTCGGCCGGGCCCTCGCCCGCGACGGCGGCGAGTCCTGGCTCTACCAAGCCGACCGCCCCCGGCCCTAAGTCACTCGCAGCCGTTGTCCTTGATGGCCTTGATCCACTTGTTGATGCGGCTCTGGCACTCGGTCTTGCGGTCGAGGATGAACTTGACCGCCGTGCCCGACACCACCGTGCCGATGCTGGTCGCGGCGGTGACGCCCCACTCCTTGATGGCGATCGCGATGATGAGCCCGACGATCGAGGCGGTGACCGCCAAGCCGACCGCGAGGAGCATGTTGTTGTAGTTCTTCATCAGCCGCGTCTCGTAGTCGCGCTGCTCCACGAAGTACTGGCAGTTCGTGGACTCGAGAAGCTCGATGCTCAATCCGTCCTGCATGATCGAAACCCTTCTTCCGGATCCTGATCCATGCAGCGTGAGCACGCCTTCTTGCGTGTGCTTCCCTCGCAGATCGACTTACCCAAAGTTGGCCTGCTGTCTGGACCGCGCCGAGGCAGGCCTCGAGGCTCGTCGCTGGCGCTCCTCGCACCTCGACCAGCGAGGACAACGAACTCCCCGGTGATAGAGGTGCGAGGACACCCGGTGGTTGAGGTGCGAGCGCAGCGAGCCTCGAAACCACACCCCGGGGGAACAGTGGAGCCCCCGGCCGCTAGGTGCGGCCGGGGGCTCCACTGTCGGTGCGTCAGGCGGTCTCAGACCTGCTGGCCGAGGGCGAACTCGATGTTGCCCTCCGCGTCGACGGTGCCGTCGAGCACCATCTGGTCCAGCATCTGCGAGGCGTTGGCCTCGACGTAGACGGTCGCGCCGTCCTGCTCGATGACCTGGTCACCGGCGGCCGCCTGCTCGGCGGGGGCCACGGACAGGGCCTGGCCGTCGGGCTCGGCGGCGATGCGCAGCGCGGAGATCTCGGGGACCTCCGAGGTCAGCTGCTTGACGATCTCGGTCACGTTCTCGGTGAGAGCAAGCATGGGCTCTCCTCCCGTATGGCGGATGTGTCCCCTCCACCATGACGAACTCAGGCCTCAGACCCAAACCGTGCAGGTCAGGCGTCCGGGTCGAGGCTCACCTCGGGGGGCAGGCCGTACGGCCGGTCGCTGGGCAGGTTGACGCCGTCCTCGGTGCCCTCGACCACCTCGCAGTCGCCGCTCGGGACGACGCAGGTGATCAGCGCCGGGGTCAGCCAGTCGACGGAGGAGCCGTCCCGCGTCGGCGTGGTGCCGACGACCGTGGTGTCGTCAATCCAGCCGCCCAGGCTCCACTCCTCCAGCGGCGGGCCGGACACGTCGGGAGAGCCGAGCGGGCCGGTCGCCGACGGCAGCGAGGTCGTCACGCGCTCGCCGTCGGCGGACTCCAGCACCGGCTTCGCGCCGAAGCGCTGGGCCGGGACCTGCCACGAGCGGTCGGCGTTCCACAGCGGGGCGGTGCGATGCAGCGAGGCCCACCAGTCGGTGCCGCGGATCGCGTCCCAGTCGAGGTCGGACGTCGTCGCGTCCCCGGTCGCGAGGTCGTACGTCACCAGATCGCCGAGCCCCTGCACGTACGCCGTCCCGTCGACGACCCCGAGCATCCCGACGGGCGCGTCCTCGTAGAGGTCGGTCCAGTCGGCGCCCGCGGTCTCGTCGGGCACCAGCCCCTCGCTGCTCCGCACGACCTCCTCGCCGGAGTCGAGGTCGACCACGACCGCCTCCGCCGCGCCTGCGCCGTCGTCGAGGCGGTCGATGAAGGCGAGCCACCGGCCGTCGGCCGAGCTGGTGAGGCTGTCGATCGCGGGGTGCGCGTCGAGGTCCTGGACGCCGTCAGAGGTGGCGACCCGCAGCCGCGGGAGCTCGTTGCCCTCCAGCTCGCCGGCGTCCGCGGAGGCGAACCACACCCCCGGCCCCGCGACGACGTACGCCCCGGCCGGGCGGTCGCCGGTGTCGATCGTCGAGCCGTCGGGCAGGTGGACGGTGCTGCCGCTCGCCCACACCAGCCCGTCGGTGGCGACGGCGGTCGACCAGGTCGGCCACGCGGACGCGTCGTCGGACCCGCCGGGGTCGTCGGAGCACCCGGCGGCCGCCAGCACGAGGGCAACGACCAGGCAGGCGCGTGCAGCGGCCCTCACGGCACGAACTTCTGCAGGAAGCCGAAGAGGCCGTCGCTGCGCGAGTCGGCGTCCTCGTAGTCGTTGGCCGCGGCGATCAGCCCGGACGCCGTGGTGTCGGAGGAGAGCCGCGACTCCTCGATCCACGTCGCGGTCGTGTCGACGTAGGTGTCGACCGTCGACACGAGCGCGCCGGCACCGGGCGCGGTGCCGAGGCTCGACGGCGGCAGGTTGAGCCGCGCCACCCGCTTCTGCGCCCGGTCGAGGCCGCGCTCGGCCTCGGCGAACCACGAGCTGGCGGCCTGCAGCGTCGCCGGCACCACGTCGACCGTCCCCGACAGACCGAGGTCGTCGAAGGGCGTGATGGACAGGAACATGCCGGCCCAGAGGTCGTCGGGGTCCTTGCCGCTCGCGGTCGAGTAGGGCGAGGCGCCGGACTCGTGGGTGGTGGCGATGCCGTCGGGCAGGATCACGACCCCCTCCGACATGTTCGGCAGCTCGACGGTCTGCAGCGGGTCGGGCAGCGGCCCGCCACCGGTGACGTCGGCCAGGTTGTAGCTCTGCAGCTGGCTGGTCTTGTCGCGACCCCACGACGTGCTGAAGACGATCTCGTTTCCGCGCACGGCGATGCCCTGCGTCTTCGGCGGGATCTCGACGGGCCCCTGCTTGTCGCCCCACGTCCGCGACTCGGGGTCCCACGTGTAGGTGTACATCTTCCCGGGGCCGTCCTCCTCGAACGACCCGACGTACATCGTGTCGCCGCTGACGGTCGCGGACGCCCCCGCGCCGACGCTGATCGGCGGCCCGCTGGGCTGCACCGTGTGGGTCGGCGTCGCGCCGCTGAGCTCGGAGAGCGAGTACGGCACCATCGTCGGGTTCTGGCTGTCGCTCGACGCGACCCAGACGGTGCCGTCGTGCACGACGACGCCGCCCGCGTGGTTGGGCGGCGCGCCGTCCCCGCCGCCGAGCTCGACCGTGTTGATCACCCGCCCGGTGTCGGGGTCGACGATCGTCAGGTTCGCGACGTACGTCGTGCGCCCCGTCTCGGGGTCGACGACCTCCTCGTAGCCGGTCTGGACAAGGTTGCCGTCGGGCGTCAGCCCGAGGCCCTGCGGTGTCCACGCGCGGTCGTCCTGCCCGGAGGCGAACGTCTCGGGGATCACCGGCCCGGGCATCGTGCCGTGCTCGAGGTCGCGCAGCATCGACTTCACCAGCCCGAGCTCGGCCCAGTCGGACTCGTCGGTGCTGAAGGGGTCGGTGGCGAGGAAGTCGCGCGCCTTGTCGAGGTCGTCGGTGTAGTAGCCGCGCACCTCGACGAGGTTGCTGACGGCGGTGAACACGACGAGGAACATCCCGAGCGCGTCGACCGCCTTCGCCTTCTCGGTGCGGTACCACCGCATCACGTCGTCGGCCTGCTTCTCCATGTGGTCGTAGCCGTCGGCGGCGACCTCGAGCGCCAGGGTGACGCGGTTGAGCCGGTTGACGCAGATCTCCGAGGACGCGCGGGTGGCCCACGCGCGCATGTTGTACGACCGGCGCGCCGCGTCGCCGTCCCACGCCGGGCGGTCCTGGGCGTAGCGGATCAGCTCGATGCTCTCGCGCACCTTGGCCATCGCCTCGGTCGTGTCCTGTGCGACCGAGCGGATCGTGCCCGAGCTGCCCGACGTCATCGCCGCGTGGAGCGGCACCGGTCCTGCTGCGATCCCCATGCTGTCCCCCTGCGCTCCCCCGTGCGGCCGGATGCCCGGCTCCCCGGATCCTGCCACGGCGGGGGCAGCGCCAAACCTCTCCTCAGCCCGCCGCCTCCGGGATCGGCGGACCGACCACCTCGAGGCCGTAGCGCGGACCCACCTCGTTCCAGCGCGCGATCTCCTCGGCCATCGGCCGCCCCTCGCCCTCACCGGGCACCCGGCGCGCGGTCGCGGGGACCCCGACCTCGTCGTACAGCCCGAGCAGGTGGCCCGGCTCGGACAGCGCGAGGTAGCGCACCGGGCCCGTGCCGCGGGTGCGGAAGGCGTGCGGCAGGCCCTGCGGGAGGTACATGAAGCAGCCGGGACCGAGCTCGTAGTCCTCCTCGCCCGCGCGGTAGGTCATCTCGCCCTCGAGCAGGTAGAACGCCTCGGCCTCGCGGGTGTGGCGGTGCAGCGGGGTGGCGATGCCCGGCGGCTGGGTCACCACCGCGACGCCGAGCCGGCCCGCCGACTCGTCGGCCGTGAGCAGGTGCTCGAAGAGCGAGCCCATCGCCCAGGTCTCGTGCGCGGAGCCGCCCGGCTCCCGCATCACCACGCTCGCCTCGCCGCCCATGGCGCCTCCCGGTGTTGATCCGAATCGACTTCGGATGAATATCGCCTACGCTAGGCCTCGTGCCGACCCAGCGCAAGACCCGCACCTACGACGCCTCGGCGCGGCGCGCGGCGGCCGAGCAGACCCGCGAGCGCGTCCTCGCCGCCGCACGGGACCTCTTCGTCGCCGGCGGCTACGCAGCGACCTCGGTCAGCGAGATCGCCCGGCAGGCGGAGGTCTCGGTCGACACGGTCTATGCAGCGGTCGGCCGCAAGCCCCAGCTGCTGCTCACCGTCGTCGACATGGTGCTCGCCTCCTCGACCCAGCCGCTGCCCGCGACCGAGCGCGACTACGTCCAGGAGATCCGCCGTGCGGAGGGCGCCCGCCGCAAGCTGGAGACGTACGCCGCCGCGCTCGCGCGGTTGATGCCGACGATCTCGCCACTGCTGCTCGCGCTGCGCGACGCCGGCCTCACCGATCCCGAGTGCGCCGCTGCCTGGCGCCACATCACCGAGCGACGCGCGCGGAACATGCTCGACCTCGCCGCCGACCTCCGCGTCACCGGCGAGGTGCGCGACGACCTCACCGACCAGGACGTCGCCGACCTGGTGTGGTCGACCAACAGCCCGGAGTGGTTCGCCGCCTACTGCTCGCGCGGCCGGACGCCGGAGCAGTACGCCGCCACCCTCGGTGACCTCTGGAGCCGCACGCTGCTGGCCGGGTGACCGCCCCTCGTCAGCGCACCCGGATCCGGTAGCGTCTCGTGCTGACCGTGCCGGCCGAGTCGGTGACGGTCACGGTGAACGCGACGGTGCCGGCTCGCTTCGGCCTGCCGGTGATGACGTACGAGTCGCCAGTGGCGCTGGTCGCGCCCCGCAGCCCGTGCGGCAGCCCACCGCGGCGCGACCACGTGAAGGTGCCGGCGCCACCGGTCACCGTGACGCGCGCCTTGAAGCGCTTGCCGACACCGGCTCCGGCGACACCGCCGGAGGTCGACGTGACCCGGACGCCGCGCAGCGGGCTGAGCCACAGCGACACGACCGGGGTCGGTGCCGTCGTCGGCACCGGGGTCGGCGTGGGCGTCGGCACGGGGGTCGGCGTGGGCGTCGGGGTCGGGGTCGGCTCCGGCGTGGGCGTCGGGGTCGGCGTCGGGGTGGGAGTGGGCACCGTGGCCGGCGCCCCGAGCGCGACGGCGGTCAGGGTCAGCTGGTCGATGGTCGACTGCACGGCCGGGTTCACCGGGCCCGCGACGGCGCCGCTCAGGCTGGTGACCGAGCTCCCGCGTCCGGAGAACCGGACCGAGGGCACGAGCAGCCCGTCGAGCACCTCGAGCGCGTCGGGGTCGAGGACGTCCGTGACGATGCGCGCGGGAGCCTTGCCGGTGCGGCCGGCGACGGTCTCCGCGAGCTCGTGGCGGATCGCGACGCCGAACGCCTTCGAGCCGTCGAGGTCGCCCGGCAGGCTGGTGAGGTCGTGCTGGCGCAGGGCACCGCTGGCGCCGAGCTGGAGGTACGCGCCGAGCACCGCGTTGGCGCCGTCGAGGCGGACCAGCGCGTCGTGCAGCGGACCGGCCGAGAGCGTGCCGGCCGTCTGGGTGCCGCTGATGAGGCCCCGGTAGACGTCACCCTGCAGGCCGATCAGCTTGGCGTCGATGCCGGCCTTGGCCGACGCCGCCGCCGTGGCCTGGCTGATGATCGGCTTGGCCCCCGTGGCGAACCTGCACGGGGAGTTGATCGTGGCCTCGGCGTCGGAGCACGTGCGGGCGTACTTCGTGGTCGCGTTGCCGAGCTTGGGGTCCAGCCCGGTGATGGGCTGGTCGAGCGCGTCGCCGTCGGCGATCACGCCGTTGGAGGCCTGGAAGGACGCGACCCCGTCGCTCGTGGTCACGTCGCCCCACCCGGCCCGCACCTGCGTCGACGTGGTCGGCGCGGAGTAGGTCGGCGCCACCTGGACGTTGGTCAGCTCGTACTTGATGACGGACGTGCCGCCGTTCGTCGCGTCGAGGTCGGTGTCCTTGATGTAGGTCTGCACCGCACCGGCGGTGTCGTAGCCGCCCCACGGGAGGTCGTGCTTGATGGCCCTGGTCGGTGGCGCGGAGGCGTTGGCCGCTCCGCGGCGGACCAGGCTCTGGACGTAGACGGGAGCACCCGAGCCACCGAACGGGGTGAAGGTCCACACGAAGGCGATGTCGTCGTACTTGTAGCCGACGGTGGTGTTGGCGCCCCACACGTTGGCCGACCCGATGCCCGGGTCCCAGAAGGTGTCGGTGCACTCGCTGGGGCCGAGCCGGTTGACGACCATCCACTGGGTGCCGAACTGGCACGCGTCGACCCGCATCGAGCGCGTCGTGGTCTTGAAGCACACGTCGAGCCGGCCCAGGCCCATCCGGTCGGCCCACTGGTAGCCCTGCGGGACGCCCTGGGAGGTGGGGGTCATCGCGGGCGGGCGCACCATCGTGGTCATCGCGGTCTGGGTCACGCCCGCCGGCGCGCCGCACTGGGCGACGGTGTCGCGGCCCGGGAGGGTGGGCCACAGGTCGGACAGGTCGGAGGCGTCGGCCGTGGGGTTGACGAACGGGTCGAAGGTGGTGCGGCCCTGCGCCAGCAGCGACGAGCTGGGCGTGCGCGTGGCGCCGTCCCAGCCGGGCACGACGGTCGCGAGCGACTGGGCTGCCTTGCCCACCAGCGTGCCGACCGAGGGCGTCTCCTCGGACAGCGGCTGGCACGGCTGGGCGGTCGGGAGGAACGCCGCGGTGGTGCGGGCGCACACCGCGTGGTTCAGGAGAGTGCTGCCGGTGCCGTCGGTGGTGTCGGAGGTCGCGATCGCGGAGGTCAGGTCGGCCAGCGGCGTCCCGAGCTGGCGGATGTCGCTGAGCCAGCGACGGTAGCCCGCGGTGACGTAGCCCGGGTTCTCCAGCATCAGCTGGGAGTACGCCCGCGACGCCAGCACGAAGTCGTCCATGTTGGCCAGGCCCGGCGCGTCGCCGGCGACCCCGGAGAGCCGGTCCGTGCCCCACCCGCGCTGCGACGGCAGGCGGTCGAGGAAGTGGACGTTGCTCGCGATGCCGGTGCTCATCTGGTTGGCGTCGTTGAGCACGTCGAACGACGGGTAGTCGGTGTTGAGCTCCGGGCTGTGGCGCGCGGTCACCGTGGCGAAGGTGTGGAGGTAGGCCGCGGCGTTGTTGAAGTCGTTGGCCGGCAGCGGGCTGTTGTTGCGCTCCTGGTAGCCCAGGACCGAGCTGATCGTCTGGCGCAGCTGCGAGTTCGTGCCGTTGCGCAGCGCCTCGAGGATGTTGTTCTGGACGGCGTCGAGCGAGCCCTGCAGGCGGCTGAGGCTGTCGTACATCTGACCGATCTGCACCCGCGCCTGCTCGATGTCGATCACGGCGCGGTCGAGCTTCTGCGCGATGTCGTTGATCTGGTCGGAGACGTGGGACAGGTCCTCGAAGACCTGGGTGAACTGGGTGTTGACCGAGTTCTGGAAGTCGGCCATCTGCTGGGAGATGTTGTCGAGCTGGGTCGTGACGAGGTCGTCCTGCGACGGCCCGAAGACGCCCGCCCACTCGAGCACGGCGGGCAGCAGCGTCATCACGACGCCGACGACGTTGCCCGACAGCGCGGCGGCACCGATGTCCTTGGCGGCGAAGTCGTTGAACGCCATCGCCAGCAGCGTCACCTGGATCGCGACGGCGCCGACCTGGTCGACGACGTCCTTCGCAGCGCTCGTGCCGCCGGTGAGGAAGCCGGTCTGCAGGGCGAGCGTCGTCTGGCTCTCCTGCGCGTCCTCGACGGCGTCCGCGCCGACCGCCTCGTCGAGCGGGTCGGAGGTGGTGCTGGCCGACGCGGCCTCGCGGGTCGTGGCGAGGGCGTCGCCCATGTCGGCCATGGCGGCGCCGATGGTGTGCGGCGCGGGGTCGCGCGGGGTGCCGGCGATCACGCCGCCGGTGGTGCTGAGGTTGCCGGCCTCGTCGCGCAGGGCGGCCAGAGCCTGGACGTCGGCGTTGTCCTTCAGCATCGGCGCGTCGGCGAGGAGGTCGGCGCTGGAGTCGAGGATCGACGCGCCGGTGGCGTCCTCCCACACCGCGTCGCGCGCGGCGGCGAACGATGCGTTGGTGTCGGCCAGGCCGGCGCTGTCGCGCAGCACCTCGGTCGGCGCGAAGGTCGCCGAGATCAGCAGCCGCGACTCGGTGTCGCCGTTGGTGCCGAGCGCGTTCTCGGCGTGCGAGCTGGCGGAGACCGCGCTCATCTGCCGGGCGGTCAGCGCGACCACCTCGGTCGTCGCGCGCTGGAGCGTCGCGGCGATCGGTCCACGGTCGTCCGACGCGGCCTGCTGGAAGAGCACCATCGTCCGCGCGATCCGGGCGTCGAACGCCGGGCCGGTGACCGAGGAGGCCGACTGCAGGAGCGCGCGTACGGCGTCCTCCGCGGCGACCGGGTCGGTCTGCGGCGCAAGGGCGTACGCGTGCTGCAGCACCCGCTCGGCCAGCAGGTCGGCGGTGTTGTCCGGGTCGGAGAGCCGCGCTGCGTCGGCCGCGACGAAGAGCGCCCGGCGGAACGCGGGCGCGCCGACCTCGACGGGCTCGTCGGCGATCTGCAGGACCAGCGGGACGGCACCGCCGTCGGCGCTGGCGGCGGTCGGCGTGAGTGCAGGCAGGCCGATCACGGACAGCGTGAGGCACAGGACGAGGCGCCGGAGCATGGGCGATCCTTCGATCAGCGACGGAGGCAACGGCGCCGAGTCGGTCGTTGTCGCGGGAGAGCCCTCGTCAGGTGTGTACGTCGGACGCTAGGGGTGGAGTGACCACCCCTGCAGGCAAACGCTCATAACCCCGCCCGCGGTCCATACCGGGGGTTGCCTTCGCCGTCCCTCACGCCCCGGACCCGCGTCAGATCGTGTGTCCGCCGTTCACCGAGATGCGCTGCCCGGTGATGAAGCCTCCGGCGTCCGACGCCAGGTGGGCCACCATCGCGGCGACGTCGTCGGGCGTGCCCATCCGGCGCAGCGGCACGTCGGCGGCGTAGGAGTCGGTGCTGATGCCGGCGTGGCGCTCGACCGGGATCCACCCGGGCTGGACGAGGTTGACCGTGATGCCGTCGGGGCCCAGCTCCCTGGCCCACACCTTGGTGAGCCCGACCTGGGCGTTCTTGGCCGCGACGTAGGCCGACATGCGGGGCGTGGCCCGCTCCGCCATGTCCGAGCCGATGAGCACGACGCGCCCGCCGCCGGCCGCGCGCATGGTGGGCAGCGCGGCCTGCACGAGGAGGGTGGGGCTCTTGACGAAGAACTCCAGCTGGTCGAGGTGCGAGCGCCAGGAGAGGTCGTCGACGGCGACCTCCGGCTGCGGACCGGTGGCGTTGGCGACGACCGCGGTGACCGGGCCGAGGGTCGTGGTCACCTGGTCGAACAGCTCGACCACCCCCTGCTCGTCGACGACGTCGGCTGCGAAGGCCAGCGCCACGCCCCCGGCGCTCCGGATCCGCTCGACGACGGCCTCGGCCCCCTCGCGGCCCCGGAGGTAGTTGACCGCCACGGGCCGGCCCTCGGCTGCGAGCCGGAGGGCGATCGCCGCGCCGAGCCCGCGCGAGGCGCCGGTGACGACCGCGACCCCGGTGGCGGCGCTCCGCTCAGGCGGTGTCACGACGCACCAGCTCCGGCACGAAGACGACGCGGCGCGGGGCGCCGCGCCCGCCCTGGTCGATCGACTCCGTCAGCAGCCGGACCGCCTCGGTGACCATCTGGTCGATCGGGTTGCGCAGCGTGGTGAGGGGCGGCTGCGTGCGCTCGGCGACGCCGAGGTCGTCGTAGCCGACGATCGCGACGTCGTCGGGGACGCGGATGCTGCGGGCCTCGAGCTCGCGCATCGCGCCGAGGGCCATCAGGTCGGACGCGGCGAAGATGCCGTCGATGTCGCCGGCCGCGTCGAGGAGCTCGGCGCAGGCCGTGGTCCCGCTGTGCTCGGTGAAGTCGCCGTAGGCGACCAGGCTGCTGTCGAGCCCCGCGGCGTCCAGCACCTGGCGCCACCCGACGAGCCGGTCGTGGCCGGCGCGCATGTCACGCGGCCCGGCGATCGTCGCGATCCTCCGCCGGCCGCCGTCCACCAGGACGCGTGCGGCCGCGGCTGCCGCACCGGCGTTGTCGCTGTCGACGACCGGGACCCGCTCGGCACCGATCCAGGGTGCGCCGATGAACACGCACGGCAGCCCCAGGTCGGAGAGGTGCTCGGCGAGCCGGTCGTCGCGGTGGTGCGAGGCGACGATGGCGCCGTCGACGTAGCGCCCGCGCAGGTAGAGGAGCAGGCGGTCCTCGTCGCCCGGCTGCGCGAGGAGGAGCACGAGCTGCAGGTTCCGCTCGCGCAGCGATCGGGCCACGCTGTGCAGCATCCGGGCGAAGAACGGGTCGGAGAAGACGCGTTCGTCCGACTCGGGCAGGATCACCGCCACCGAGCCGGTCCGCTGCGTGACGAGGGACCGCGCGGCACCGTTGGGTGCATATCCGAGCTGGCGTACGGCATCGAGGACCGCGGCCTGCGCCTTCGCGCTCACCTTGGACCTGCCGTTGATCGCACGCGACGCCGTCGCCTTGCTGACCCCCGCCAGCCTGGCCACCTCGTCCAGCGTGGACGCGTGCCCGTTCACCACCACCTGGCTCACGCTAGTGGCAGGCCGTTCGCCGCGGCCACCTCCGCGAACCACAGGGCGCTGTCCTTGGGCGTGCGCACCTGCGTGTCGTAGTCCACGTGGACGATGCCGAAGCGGTGGGCGAAGCCGTAGCTCCACTCGAAGTTGTCCATCAGCGACCACACGAAGTAGCCCCGCACGTCGACGCCCCGGTCCATCGCGTCCAGCACGGCGTGCAGGTGCTGCTCGATGAACTGCTGGCGACCGAGGTCGTGGACCGCACCGTCCACCACCACGTCGTCGGCCATCGCGCCGTTCTCGGTGATGTAGATCGGCGGTGCGCCGTAGTCCTGCTCGAGCCGGACGAGCAGGCGCGTCAGCGCGTCCGGGTCGATCTCCCAGTCGCGGTCGGTGGTGGGCCGGCCCGTCCGCGGGAACACGACGCCACCTCCGGGGTACGGCGACTCGCGGGGGCGCGGCGAGTGCTGGATCCGGCTCCCGAGGAGATCGTCCGGCTCCACGTCGCGCGGCAGGGCCGCCGGGGCCTCGGGGTGGTAGTAGTTCACGCCGAGGAAGTCGAGCGGCGCGCTGATCAGCGCGAGGTCGCCGTCCTGGACGAAGTCCTCCCACCGCCTGCCCTCGAAGAGCATGCCCTCGGTGTCGAGGGACAGGTCGTCGGCGTACTTGCCGAGGAGGAGCGGGTCGAGGAAGACCCGGTTGTGGAAGCCGTCCAGGCGTCGCGCCGCCTCGACGTCGTCCTCGCGCGCCGGGTCGAACGGCTCGACGACGGTCGGGTTGAGGGTGATGCCCACGGCCTTGCCGTTCTCGGGGGTCCCGCCGCGGCGGCGGAACTCCTCGACGAACAGGCCGTGGCCCAGCAGCAGGTGGTGGGCAGCGACGACGCCGGCGACCCCCTCCCGGCGCCCGGGCGCGTGGCCGCCGCTGGTGTAGCCCATGAACGCCGAGCACCACGGCTCGTTGTGGGTCGTCCAGCTGTCGACGCGGTCGCCGAGGACGTCGTGCACCGACATGGCGTACTCGAGGAACCGGTGCGCGGTGTCGCGGTCGGTCCAGCCGCCCCTGTCCTCCAGCGCCTGCGGCAGGTCCCAGTGGTAGAGCGTCAGCCAGGGCGTGATCCCGGCCGCGAGCAGCTCGTCGGTGAGCCGGCTGTAGAAGTCCAGACCGGCCCGGTTGACCGGGCCGCCGTCGGGACGCACGCGCGGCCAGGCGACGGAGAAGCGGTAGGAGCCCAGGTTGAGCTGTTTCATCAGCGCGACGTCGTGGGGCATCCGGTCGTAGTGCTCGCACGCCACGTCGGCGGTGTGGCCGTCGAGGATCGCGCCGGGCACCCGGGTGAAGGTGTCCCAGATGGACGCCGTGCGCCCGTCGGCGTCCACCGCGCCCTCGATCTGGTACGCCGCCGCGGCGGCGCCCCAGAGGAAGTCGGACGGGAAGGGTCGGGTCGTCATCCCTTGACGGCTCCTTGCATGATGCCGGCCACGAGCTGGCGGCCGGTGAGGATGAACAGAAGCAGCAGCGGGATCGTCGCGAGCAGGGTGCCGGCCTGCAGCAGCGCGATGTCGGCGATGCCGCCGGCGGGCGCGATCTTCAGCTGGTCGAGCGCGGTCTGGAGGGTCTGGGTGTCGGAGCCCTGCAGGATCAGCAGGGGCCACATGAACTCCGTCCACGTCTGCATGAACGTGAACAGCGCGAGGATCGCCATGGCGGGCCGCGCGGCGGGCACCGCGACGGTCCAGAACGTGCGCAGCTGCGAGCAGCCGTCCACGCGGGCTGCCTCGATCAGCTCGTCGGGGATCGCGTCGAGCAGGTACTGACGCATGAAGAAGACCCCGAAGGCGGTGACGAGGAAGGGCAGGACCACGGCCGTGCGGGTGCCCGTCAGCCCGAGGTTGCTGAACGTCTTGAGCAGCGGCACGAAGGCCAGCTGCGTGGGGACCGCCATCGTCGCGACGATGAACCCCATCGCCACGGTGCTCCCGCGGAACCGGAGCTTGGCGAAGGAGTACCCCGCGAGCGTGGAGAAGAACACGACGGAGGCGGCCGAGACCCCGGAGACGAGCACCGAGTTGGCGAGCGCGGACCAGAAGTCGATCTGGTCGAAGACGCGACGGGCGTTGTCGAGGAAGTACCCGCCGGGGTGGAGCGGCAGCGGGCTCTGGATCGCGCGCTCCTTGGTCACCGAGCCGATCACGGCGGACCAGTAGAGCGGGAACACCGAGCCCAGGACGAAGGCGGCCAGCAGGCCGTAGACGAGGAACCCGGGACGTCGGCTCATCGCTCCCCCCTCCTCTGGACCTGACGCGTGACCGCGTAGTTGAGCAGGGCGATGCCGATGATGATCAGGACGATGAGCCACGTGGCCGCGGCGGCGCGCGGGTAGGGGTCGGTGCCGCTGTTGGAGGTGTTGAAGACGTACATGGTGAGCGTCTGGTACTGGTAGTCGGCCCCGCCCTGGAACTGGAGGTTCGTGTCGAAGAGGCGGGGCTCGGTGAAGATCTGCATCCCGCCGATGGTCGCGGTGATGATGACGAACAGCATCGTCGGCCGGATCGACGGCAGGGTGACGTGGAAGAACTGCTGCACGCGGTTGGCGCCGTCGATCGCCGCTGCCTCGTAGAGCTGGCGGGGGATCGCCTGGAGCGCCGCGAGGATGATCAGGGTGTTGTAGCCGGTCCAGCGGTAGTTGACCATCGTGGCGACCGCCGTCCAGCTGGCGAACCGGTCGGTGTGCCAGGCCACGCCGGAGAGCCCGACGGCGCGCAGCAGCTCGTTGGCCAGGCCCGTCTTGTCGGCGAAGATGCTGCCGAAGATGAGGGCGGCGGCCGCCGGCGCGACGACGAACGGGAGCAGCACGCTCATCCGCCACCAGGCGCGGCCCCGCAGCGGGGTGTCCAGCATGGCGGCCACCACGGTGGCGATGACCACCTGCGGCACGGCAGAGAGCAGGAAGATGCCGATGGTGTTCCAGAAGGCCTTGTGGAACACCGGGTCCGCCAGGACGTGGGCGTAGTTGGCGAACCCGACGCCCTCGCCGTGCGTGACCCCGTAGCGCGGCCAGGAGAAGAACGAGAGGTAGCCCGAGTACGCCATCGGGTAGACGCCGATGGCGAGGAAGAGCAGGAAGAACGGCAGGACGTAGAGGTAGGGCGAGAACCGGAAGTCCCAGCGGGAGAGCTTCTGGCGCCACGTCAGGTCGGTGGGCGGGCCGGACGGGCCTGTTGGCGACGCGGTGTCGAGCGGTCGGTGGTCCTGGACGGTGGTCATCGCGCTCCTCCTCTCGTGTCAGCCCGGGCGCCCCGGGCCGGGGAGGTCACGAGGACCTCCCCGGCCGGGACCTCGCTGCGGGTCACGGGCATGGGTCAGGACAGGCTGTCGACGGCCTGGGTGAACGTCTTCCAGGACTCGTCCGGCGAGGTGCCCTCGTCGACGCGCTGGATCGCGGTCTGGAAGAGGCCGAGGATGTCGGAGTACATGTCGCCCTTGTAGGGGTGCCCGGGCTCCACGGCCTCGGCGCGGTCGGCGAGGATCACGGCCGTCGGTGCGTCGTTGAAGTAGGGGTCGGTCGCGTTCGCCTCCGCCAGGCTCTGCTGGGCCTCGACGTTGGCGGGGTAGTTGCCCGCGGCGTCGAAGGCGGCGAGCTCCTGGTCGGCGTCGGTGAGCCAGCTGGCGAACTGCTTGGCCTCCTCCTGGTGCTCCGACATGGCGGGCACGGCGAGGTAGGACCCGCCCCAGTTGCCGCCGCCGCCGGGGAAGGCGTTGACGATGTCCCAGCCGTCGACCTCGGGCGCGTTGGACTTGATGTTGGAGAACATCCAGCCCGGGCACGGCATGGTCGCGAAGCCGTCGGAGGTGAAGTTCGCCGTCCAGTCCTCCTTCCATTGCACCACCCGCGGCGACAGCGTCGCGGAGTAGGTGGTGACGGTGTCCCAGACGTTCTTCAGCTCGTCGTTGTCCACGTCGACCGTGTTGTCGGCCGTCTGGAAGGGGAACTCCGCCTGGTTGAGCATCGCCTGGGCGATCGACCCGCTGGAGTCGTACCACTTGGTCTCGGGCAGCGCCTTGGTGAGCTTCTCGCCGGCGGCGAAGTAGGAGTCCCAGGTCTCGAAGATCGCCTCGACGTCCTTGCGATCCGAGGGCAGGCCGGCCTTCTCGAAGAGGTCCGCGCGGTAGCAGAAGGCCTCCGGCCCGGCGTCGGTCGGGTAGCCGATCTGCTTGCCGTCGGCGGTCTGCCCGGCCTTGTACGCGTACTCGACCCAGCGGTCGTCGAGCGAGGAGTCCGAGATGTCGGCGAACTGGTCGGAGGCACCCTCGGAGAGGAACTGCGGCATCGCGTCGCCCTCGACGGCGACGATGTCGGTGAGGCCGTCGCCCGCCTGCAGCTTCTGGGTCAGCGTCTGCTTCCACGGGTCCCAGTCGGCGATCTTGGTCATCTTGACGGTGAACGCCCGGTCCGGGTCGGCGTTCCACTTCTCGATGAGCGCGTCGTAGCCGAAGTCGCTGAACGTCGTGATGGTGAGGACGTCGTCCTTGCCGAGCGAGGCCTGGCTGGCCTCGGAGTCGCCGCCGCAGGCGGCTGTCGTGCCGGCCGCGAGTGCCAGCGCGGCAGCGACGGCGGCCTTCCGTCGAGAGGTGGAGTGGCGCATGTCGGGGTGCTCCTCGAGATCGATCCGGTGGTGGAATCGATTCCACCGCTGCTGGCGAGAAACTATGACGGGGGTCACACCCACCCGTCAAGGGGCCTCTTAAGTCGGGACGCTTGTGGGTCCGCAGCGGTGCAATCGGTTCCATGAACTCGGCGCCTGGCATACCCTCACCTCGCACCGAGCTGTTCCCGCCACCCCTCGTCGAGGAGGAAGCCATCCGAGCCCACCGGCTGACCGACGTGGTCACCCACCACGGAGAGGGCATCTGCTGGGACCCCTGGCTGGCCCGGATCCGCCTGGTCGATGTCTTCCAGGGCGACCTCCTCACCCTCGACGGGGACCGCGTCGAGTCACGCCTCGACGTGGGCTCGACCGTCGGCGCCTGGCGCCCCCGCATCGGTGGAGGCGTGGTGGTCGCGGCGGACGCCGGGTTCCTCCTGCTCGACGCCGCGGGTGAGGTCGAGTGGTCCTCGCCCCGGCTGTTCGGAACCGACCACCGCATGAACGACGGCGGGTGCGACCGCCAGGGCCGGTTCTACTGCGGTTCGATGGGCGTCGATGCACTCCCCGGGCAAGGCACCCTCTGGCAGCTGGACCCCGACCGCACCGTCTCCGAGGCCCTCACAGGTCTGACCATCCCCAACGGACTCGTCTGGTCCGTCGACGGCACCCGGGCCTTCCACGTCGACACCCCGCGCGGATCGATCGACGTGCTCGACCACGACGGCGCCACCGGGGCGCTGACGAACCGTCGGTTGATCGCCCGGGTCTCCGGAGGTGACCCAGACGGCATGACTCTGGACGCGGACGACGGTCTCTGGGTCGCCCTGTGGGGAGGCTCCGCCGTGCACCGCTACTCCCTCGACGGCGACCTCACCGCGGTCGTCGAGGTGGACGCGGCCCAGGTGTCGTCCGGCGCCTTCGGCGGCCCGGGCGACACCCACCTCTACATCACCACGTCGCGACAGGGCCTGGGGGCTTCCGAGGACCCTGCGGCCGGTGCGGTCTTCTGCGTCGACGTGGGCGTGGAAGGAGCGCCCGTCGCGGCGTTCGGCTCGTGACCGTCACCAGCGGGCGGCAGCCCGTACGGCCGGTCGCTGGGCAGGCGGTAGTCAAACCGAGCCGAGCGGGATAGACGCCTCCACCACCCCGCCGTACTCCGTCGCGCCGGCGGTCAACGTGCCGCCGACCTGCGACGACCGTTCCCGCATCGACGACAGTCCGACTCCCGGCACCCACCCGGCAGCCGACCGACCGTCGTCGCGCACGGCCAGGCGGAGTGACCCCGCCTCGACGCACAGCGACACGGAGGCCGACGTCGCGCCCGCGTGGCGTACGACGTTGGTCAGCGCCTCGACCACGATCCGGTAGGCCGCGACCTCCGTCGCCGCCGACAGCGGCGGGAGCGGAGCCGGTACGTCGACCGCGACCGGCAGCGGCACGCCCGACGCCGAGTGGAGCGTCGCCGCGTGCTGCCGGATCGCGCCCTCCAGCCCGAGCTCGTCGAGCGCCGGCGGCCGGAGCCCCTCGACGAGCCGCCGGATCTCGGTGATCGCGTCGGCGGTCGTGGCGCGCAGCTGGGCGAGCAGCTCCTCGGCGCGGTCGGGGTCGGTGCGCACCTGGTTGCGCGCGGCGTCGGTGGCGAAGGCGACGCCGCTCAGGGTGGGGCCGAGCCCGTCGTGGAGGTCGCGCCGCAGTCGGCGGCGTTCCTCCTCGACCGCGCCGACCACCGCCTCGCGCGATCGTTGGAGGTCGCGGCTCATCCGCCGCGCGCGCAGCGTCTGGGCCAGCAGCGGCGCGACGATCCGCAGCACGTCCTCGTCCGCGGGCGACAGGCCGAGGTCGCCGGCGCGCAGCCCGACGACGACCTCCCCGACCTCGTCGGCGCCGAGCCGCAGCGGCAGCACGCGGGTGTGCGTGACCTCGGTGCCCGACGAGGCGAGCACCTCGCCGCCCGCGCGGATGCTGGCGTACGGCAGCACCAGTGCCTCGCGCACCGCGCCCAGCGCCAGCGCCGGGTCGTCGCCGATCCGGTCGGCGAGCGTGGTCGCCGCGGCGAGCGGGTCGGGCCGGTCGCCGAAGAGCAACTGGTCGACCACCCCACGCAGCATCACCTGCAGCGGACGGACGCCGAAGGCCAGCAGCCCGCAGAGCACGACCACCGGCGTCACCCCGAGCGGCTCCCCCTGCAGTGCCTCCGCGATCGAGGTGAGGCCGAGGGCAGCCGAGAGGTAGACGACGAACACGCTGCCGGCCACGACCGCGCGCGTGACCAGGCCGCGTACGTCGACGACCTCCGGACGCACGACGCCGACCACCATCGCGGCCGGCACCGCGAGCACCAGGACGAGGAAGGCAGCGCCCAGTCCGGCGAAGTCGCCGGCCCCAGCCGACTCGGCGAGCAGCCCCCCGGCCGAAACGACGACCCCGACGCCGATCCACGCTAGCGACGTCCACGCCAGCGCGCGCCGGTCGGCCGCATCCCCCTGCTCGTAGGCCCACCAGGCGTGGAGCAGCAGCGCGACGACGAGGACGTACGCCATCGGGTCGCCCGCGACGTCCCACACCACGCTCAGCACGCCCGCGGCCGCGACCACGACCAGCAGCACGAACGAGACCGGCTCGCGCCAGGCGAGGCGGGGGTAGGCGACGACGGTGAGCGGGAGGAGCAGGAAGGCGGCCGCCCGGAAGGCCGGCGGCGCGGCGCCTGCGACCTCGAGCACGACGGCAGCGCACCCGAGAAGGAGCGCGACGCCTGACAGGACGAGGAGCGCGGCCGCCGCCCGCGACCGGCGCGCCTGCCCGATCACCCAGCCCGCGGCGACGGTCTCGACGCCGAGGAGGGCCGCCACCACGAGCACCGCGGTCACGACCCGCCCAGCCCTTCCCGCCGGGCCCGGACGATGGCGGCGGAGCGGTCGGCGACGGCGAGCTTCACGAAGATCGACGAGATGTGGTTGGCGACGGTCTTCGGGGAGAGGAAGAGCCGGTCGGCGATGGCCTGGTTGCGCTCGCCGGCGGCCATCAGGTCGAGCACCTGCCGCTCGCGCGCGGTCAGCTCGGGGAACGGCTCGGCCACCGGCGGGGGTGCGGAGAAGTACCCCAGGACGCGCTGCGCGACGCCCGGGCTGAAGATGGCCTCGCCCGCCACCACCGCCCGGATCGCCCGGTCGATCTCGGCCTGGCTGGCGCCCTTGAGGAGGTACCCCTGCGCGCCCGCGCGCATCGCGCCGAAGACGGTGTCGTCGTCGTCGAACATCGTCAGCACCAGCACCGCCACGCCCTCGGTGCTCTCCCGGATCCGCCGCGTCGCCTCGAGCCCGTCGATGCCGGACATGCGGATGTCCATCAGCACGACGTCGGGCTCCGTGAGGACGACCTCGCGCACCCCCGCCTCCCCGTCGGTGGCCTCGCCGACCACGTCGAAGTCCGGCAGCGAGTCGAGGAGCGCGCGCAGGCCACCGAGCACGACCGGGTGGTCGTCGACCAGCACGACGCGGATCGGGTCCATGGGCTCATCGTCCTGCCTGCAGGGGCTCCTGACCCGGGATCCTGCTCCTACCCGAGCCGGGATTCCTCCCTGATGATGGGGAACGTACGCCGATCCCGGGCGGCGCGCGCGGCACGACTCTGGAGGCACCACCACCCGAGAAGGAGTCATCGATGACCACCACCGCAGCACCGAGCACCGCCTCCACCACCCGCTGGAGCACCAGGAACAAGGTGGGCCTCGGCCTCGCCCTCTTCTACGCCGTCACGAACCTGCCCAGCGCCTTCATGCCGCCCGACACCGGCGACCAGAACGGCCCGCCGATGGCGATCCTCTGGGTCTGCACCGTGCTCTCCGCCGTCGCACTCGTCGCCTGCGTCATCGCCTGGCGCTCCGGCAACCGTGCCGCCGCCCGCCTCACCGTCGGCTCGCTGATCGTCGTCACCCTGACCTCGCTCCCCGCCTTCTTCGTCGACGTGCCGGCCGGGATCAAGATCCTCGTCGCCGCCGGCGTGCTGTGGACGCTCGCGTTCACCGTGCTGATCCTGTCTCCCTCGAAGCGCGGCTGAGGTCTCGCTG
>NZ_JBHLXH010000001.1:1640135-1677717 GCF_042432345.1 Nocardioides zeicaulis
CGGCACTAGCCTCTGCTTCACCAAGGCGGAGCCACACACGCTCCGAAACGGGCAGAGCGACATCAGTCGTGAACCCACCGTGCCGGGCCGGATGTGAGCCAGCTGAGCACGCGACTCGAGGAACGTCGCGATGCCCGTCTGCTCCAAGATCTCGTATCCCGACCAGCGGACTGCCCAGCGCTTCATGCGGGCGATCCGGCAGAGGTACGCAGACTCCGGCCGCAAGGTGCCCTGCCGCGCCTACCCGTGCCCCGCATGCCGGTCGTGGCACCTGACCTCACAAGGTCCGAGGCAACCGGCGCCCTGGGTTCGCGCTGCACGCGCGTCATAAGCGGCGAAGTGACGTACGTCGCGATTCATTGGTGCAGCGGTCAACTTGCCGGACCTCAGTGATCCGGGGAAGAAGGGCATCCACCCGGGGCGACTGCTTGCAAGCATCTATTGCTGGGATGCAATTCTTCGACGAACCGCGCAGTAGGGCTCGACTCATCTGCCGCCCAGACCCAGGTCTCAAACGACGGCCTTGGTGAAGGGGTAACGGACGCTCAAGCGCGGTCAATCTATGGCAGCGCTTGGGTCCTCGCCAGATACGTCCCAGCCCCGTAGGTTGTCTGAATGAATCATGCTCAAGAAGCGGGTTGCCGGTCCTTGACTTCCACTCAGCGCAAAGTCGAGATCGCGTCCTGTAACCCAGGAAGGTTGAGCCGGACGACGCTGGAGCGTCCGCAGTGCAGGAGGAAAGCTCGGGCTAAGCTTACAACAGCGATCCGCGGAAAGCGGCAGCCGCGAGTGTGTAACCGCACAGTCGCTGCGGCTGGCGGCGGTGCTATTCATGGATGACGCCGTCGTCAGCGCGCTTGGAACGGGGCTCAGCGTGACGACCTTCTTGGTGGGTTTTGCGTCAATACGGCTCCGCGGTCAACGCGACCGTGCAATAACGCAATCAGACGGGGTGTTGAGGGATCTCGTCCGCGCGTCGAGCGACGGTCGAGCCCTAAGCGACGACGAAGTTGAGCAGAGCACAGGCGGGTTCGTGGAGGCTAAAGCTATAGACCCGGTAGCAAAGGGCGCAGTCTGGTTTTACTGGTTCGTCGCATCCTCAATGTTGTGCCTATGCGCGATAGGAGGTGTCAAGTCCGGAGCCGAGTTCACCCCCGTCGTTGCGGACTGGACAGTCGATTCCTACGTTGTCGGCTTCTTGATGCTCCTTCAACTCGGCGTCTGCGGGGCCGGTACGGCTGACTACTTGTTCGTTCGTCGGGACCTCGACGTGCGACTGCGCGAAAGCACTTTGGGGATAGTCGAGCGCGCGATTGCCGCCCGGAATGCACCCGACTACGACGAAGCACACAGGCTCGCGGACGACCTCATCCGTCGACTTCCATCATGGCCCTGGGCGTACGCGTTCCGCGGTCACGTCCGGATGTCGCTCGGCAGGAAGGAGGCCGCACTGGAGGATTTTGACAAAGCCCTAATGCTTCGGTCGGACGATCCTGTTGCTCGACTTGCTCGGGCCGAACACAGGCTCGCTGCTGGCGACGCAGCCGGAGCGTTAGAGGACTTAGGTGAGCTCCCGCCTGAGCGACACAGGGAACACGCAGTACTCAAGTTGAAGGGAAGTGCGCTTTACAAACTCGGACGCCGTGACGAGGCGGTCGTCATCTTCGACCAGGTCGTCCGTCGAAACCCTGACGATCCTGAAGCTCGCGTGCGTCGCGGGGAGGCACTCGCTGAGTCGGATTCGCGTTCGGCGGCCCACCGGCGCGGTTCGATCGCCGCACTTGAAGTTCTCGTGATGGAGGAAGGCGAGCGAGTGGCTCTAACGGCCCTCTCGCAGGTTGGGCGAGACAACTTGTCCCGGCGGAATGTCAAAATGGCGATCCAAGATTTCTCGTTCGCTCTAGCTCAAGCACCGACGGATCGCCGGTTGCTTCGTCTACGAGGGGACGCGTACATCCGCAACGGAGACTTAGAGGCTGGGGAACGCGACTTCGAGAAAGCGCTGAGCGGCGCGGACGACAAGGAGCGGGCGATCGGTCTCAGGCAGCGCGGGCGCGCCCGGGAACGCGCTGGGGATAACGCCGGGGCTCTTGCAGACTTCACGGCGTCCATTGAGGTCCTTCCCACGCATCAAGCGCTCTTCTATCGTGCGCTTCATCACGAGCGGTTCGAGCGAACGGTTGAAGCGTTGGAGGATGTGGAAGGTGCTGTTTCGCTCGCCCCCGATGACGATGACTACTTGTCGCACCGCGCCGCTCTGTTGGCGGCGGGTGGCGAAGTCGGCGAGAGCGAGGCGGCCTTCCGGGACGTTGAACTTCGCTTCCCTGCGAACTCCCACAATTATTCCCTGTGGCTAGGGACAATGCTACGTCGCGGTGCGATCATCGACGGCCTCGGCTTGGCCGCTCGAGCAGTGGCAGCGTGCCCCGAGGACGCCGGCGTGCGGCTCATGGCGGCACGGATTAAGTCCGAGAACGGACAGTATGAAAGGGCGTTGGCTGACGTGGATGCTGCGAGGGAGCTCGGCGCTGACGAGGCGCAGGCTGACTACGTGGCGGCCAGGATTCTTGCCGACGCGGGCAGACTCGATGAGGCTGAGGCTAGCGTCGCACGTGCCGCGGCAGCTCCGTCCGATTATCAGCACGTGGCTCTTATGACGCGATATGTCGTTCGCCGACGTAGGGGTGATTTGTCAGGAGCGATAGCTGACGTTAGTCGCGCGATTGAGATCACGCCGGGCGCCTCAGAGTTGTTTGTTCGACGTGCATGTGCGCGCCTAGCGCTTACCGGGGCGAACACCGACGCACTCGATGACATTGAGGAGGCTTTGAAGCTCAATCCGGGTTCATCGTCCGCACTAAATCACCTTTCTGAGTACTACTTAACAATCGGCGACGCCAACAAGGCTGTCGCGGCCGCCGAAAATGCGATCGCTCACAGTGGAAGCGGACGCAGCAAGCGGCTATTGGCAAGCAGCTACTTCCTTGCGCGGAGATGGGCGGAAGCGATTGACCTGCTGGCTGAGCTGGTCCGAACAAACCCAAGCGACGACGACTCCCTCTGGAGCCTTGCAGCGGCCTACTCGAACAGCGGAAGATTCGTGGAGGCAGAAGCGACCTTCGCTGCGCTCGTTCAACTAGACAACTCAAACCTGGATGCTCGAGCTGGACTTGCTGTATCGGTCAGTCAGCAACACCGCAGTCGAGACGCGGTCTCTCACTTCCGCACGCTCAAGGCCGACTTTGGCTTGGCTAGCCAAGAATGGATCGACAAGCGGTTGCACCCAGACCTCCTACCTGAGTACTCGGTCGTCATGAACGACTGGGAAACCGCGCTTATGCCACCCGACGCGGTCGAAGATCAGGCGGCAGATCCGCCGAGGGCAACCTGAGGCGCCGAGTCTTACGCGTGGTTCGAGCGCATCTGTGGCACGTCCATTCTGGGCATTGGAATGCGCCTGCACCGCGATGCAGGTCTCGCTAGACCCCGGCGACATAGGCCGTGAGGAAGTGGACGCCGCGGCAGTCAAGGTTGCCGCGGGCGCGGTCGTAGTGCTCGGTGGTGGGTGGGTCGGAGTGCCTGACGAGGATCTGTGCATCGCGCAGCGGGACGCCGGCGTCGAGGGCGTTGGTGATGGCCGCGTGGCGAAGCGAGTGCGGGCTGACGTGGCGCGGAATTGCTGCGGCTTTCGCGATGCGGGCGACCATGCGATAGGCGTCCCGCCGGTCGATGGGATTGCCGGACACGGGGCGCGGGATGAGCCGGCCCTCCGTCCGATCTCCTCGGCAAGCTTCTAGGACCCGCAGCACAGGAACGGTGATCGGCATGGTGGTCGGCTTGTCGCTCTTCCCGACGAGATGGATCACTCGGTGTCCGCGCAGAGTTTCGGAATAGTCGTCGATCCGGACCGCGGCCGCTTCAAAGGCACGGAGTGCGTTGACGCCGAGTAGGAACGCCAAGGCGCCGTGGCTGGACGGTGAGGGTCTGGGCGACTTGGAGGAAGCGGATGAGCTCAAGGCGGTCCAGGCCTTGGGTGCGAGACTCGTTGCGGTGCACTCGCGGTAGGCGTGCATAGACAGCCGGATCGGACACGATGAGTCCGTTGATGTGGGTGTGGCGGAAGTAGCCGCGGACGGCGTGCATCGACGTCACTACCGAAGACGCCATCAGCCCGGCTTGTCCGAGGTGGCGGATGTAGAGCTCGATGTGAGCGCGCTGGATCCCGACGAGCGGGTCGAGCGTGTTGGTCCGCACCACGCGAACCAGCGCCGCAGCTGGGAGGAGTACAGCGTGTGGGTGTGCCCGGCGTAGCGAGCAAGGTACGACACCGCGGCAAGTTGAGCCGAGGTCATGGCATCCGGTTGGGACGGCAAGAGGGTGTTCATCGGTGTCACCTGGCGGAGTTGGCCAATCCTCGCCCTGATCCGCCGAGCGTGGACGAGGCACTTGCCCGACGCCAAGTCCGGCAACTGCTGCCCCGGGATCAACTCTTGCCCCGGGATCGCCGTCACCTCCAGCAATGCTCAGACCGGGTCTGCGAACGGCGGCTACCGTCCAGGCGTGGACGACACGACTGCGCCAGCCGAGAAGCGGATGCGCCTGCGCTATGCCGGCACGTGCCGGGTCTGCGACGCAGCGCTGCCCGCGAAGACAGAGGCTGTATACGAGCGAGAGACCAAGACCGTCCGCTGCCTGACCCACGACCACCATGTGCCCGAGCCCGTCGCTGAGCCCGTCGTCGAGTTCAACATCGGCGAGGCCGGGAGTTCCGCGCGACGCGAGTTCGAACGCCGCAAGGCCGGGCGCGAGCAACGCATCCGCGCCAAGCATCCGAAGCTCGGTGGTCTGATCCTGGCGCTCAGCGACGAACCTCAGTCCGCCACAGCCTGGGACAGTGGAGCCCTCGGCGAAGAACGCCTCGGTAGCCGCCTCACCTCGTTGCAGTCCGAGACATGCCGGATCCTCCACGACCGGCGCATTCGCGGCAGTCGCGCGAACATCGACCACCTCGCCGTGACGCCAACGGGCATCTACGTGATCGACGCTAAGAGGTACAGCGGCCGACCGCAGCTCCGGGTCGAAGGCGGGCTCCTGCGCCCGCGTGTGGAGCGCATGATGGTCGGACGCCGAGACTGCACCAAGCTGGTCGACAGCGTCCTCAAACAGGTCGAAGTCGTTCGCACCGTCGTCGGTGACCAGGCCCCGGTGCACGGCGTCTTGTGCTTAGTCGACGCAGACTGGCCGCTGATCGGCGGCGCATTCACCACGCGCGATGTCCAGGTCCTCTGGCCCAAACTATTGCAGTCGACCCTCGGATCTCCCGGAGCCCTCGACGCTGACGTGATTCACCGAGTCCACCGAGACGTCGCATCGGCCCTTCAATCGGCCTAACGCCGAGCGGGCACGCGGCGCAATGGGCTAGGTCGGGCTAACACCGTTGCGCGCAGCACACCAAGGACATACAAGTCGCCGTTCGTCGACTGCTTGCCGCTCCGCAGGTGCCGCACCCGGTAACCTGCTCTGGCCGCCTGGGGAGTCGGTAGAGGTCACAGCTCGAAGCGCTCTCGTCGGCACGACCGAGCAGGACTACGCGAAGGCAGCAGCGAGTGCAGAAGGACATCCTCGAGGAGCGACGCTACCTGTCCGAAATCGCGGTCTGGCCGAACCCGAAGCGACTGGATCTCCACGGTTGGCTTGCAAACTTCGACGACGGCATGGACCAAGAAATCGCAAAAGCCCTACTGGGCTCACATGTGCATATCGACGGCGAACAGGTAAGGCACGCCGTGGCATCGACGCTTCGCCAAGTATCTACCTACCCGGAGTTCGGCACGACGTACGAACGCCCGTCTAGGTGGACGGAGTTCATGGACCGAGTGATCTTGTCATTCCCGCTTGGTCGCTCCGGCGATGACACTGCCTCGGGCTATCTCTTTGGCCGGATGGCGGAGCAGCTGGGGATCCCGGAAAATCGTATCCTCGCCAGCGACACTCTCGTTAAGAGCCTCGACGCCGAAGAAGCGAAGCCCATCATTTTTCTTGATGACCTTGCAGCGTCGGGGACACAGTTTGTGCGCAACTGGAAGCGGAACTATCCCACCCCGCGCGGCAAGACGTCCCTTGAGGCGCTCAAGAAGAACGGCGCCATATCCGCGGCCTACTACGCACCCCTAATCGCAACTTCGAAAGCGAAGTCAAAGATCGAGGAAGAGTGCGACGTTCCAGTCGTCGCTTCGTACATCATTGACAAGGAGTACGAAGCTCTGGACCCAAACACGCGGCTACTACCCGAGAACCTCAGACCGATGATTGCGGCTTTCCTGACAAAGTACACACCCAATACCGGGAAAAACGAAGACGGAAACGCCGGGTTCGGTGATCTCGGGCTATCGCTGTCATTTCACCACGGCTGCCCCAATAATACTTTGCCGGTGCTAAGAACCGGACCTCGAACGGAGACCTGGACGCCATGGGCGACGGACTGATCAAATCCGGTTCCAATTTACTTGAGCAACTTAACCGCGCGTTCGGCCAAGTGCGAGCAGAATATCAAAGCGACGACGAACTTTACCGGCAGTTCTCGGCGCCCCTCTACTTCAACCAACTACTAGGCATCAGTCCTAGCTTCCTAGTCGGCGGAAGAGGGACTGGCAAAACAACGACGCTTCGTTCGATGTCATTCGGCGGACAAGCGAGGGTGGTCGGATCTGACGATCCACGAAAGTGGGATGTCGTCGGCGCATATTGGAAAGTCGAGCCGAACGTCGTGACGGTGTTTCGGGGCAAGGGCGTGAGTGAGGAGACCTGGTCCGCAGTCTTCTCCCAATACCTCAACCTGAAACTGAGCTCGATGGTTGTGGATTACGCCATCGCCGTTGATGCACACGCCCAACGTACAAATCTCGACGATCACCAATTGCTACTCTTCACCCGTTCATTGCACATGGAACCGTCGACGGATCTGACTCAACTTTCGCAGGCACTGGATCTTGCTTTAGTCGATGTCGAGACGAAGATTAATGGAAATATCTCTGGGCTCGCCACTCTTCCCGTATCTCTTCCCGGGCGACCCCTCGACTATCTATTCAAGGCTATCGGCGGACTGGCGGTCGACCGTTCTCGGCCGTTCATGTTTTGTTTGGACGAGTACGAAACCCTAGAAATCTACCAGAAGAAAATTTTGAACACGCTTATCAAGCAAGTTGGGAAAGCGCCTTATACATTCAAGATCGGCGTTCGCAATAGGTTGTCGATCGTCACTGACACGCTAATTGACGCTCAGCCGATTCAGGATCCCGCCGACTTCACGACAGTCGACATCATCAGCGATTTGAAGGGCGAATCTTTCGAGAAGTTTGCGTCGACGGTGATTGGTCAGAGGTTCGATCTCATTGGTCGGGGCGAGGTAGACCCTGCAATCATTCTTCCGGCCCTAACGCTAGAACTGGAGGCCGACCTACTGGGTGCGGGTCGAGTCAGGGACGAATTGCTGAGCAAGATGACGTCCGATTCGACTGTCGGTGAGGCCGAAGTTGAGTTTCTGCGGAATCTCTCGAACCTGCAGGCGTGCATGGTCAGCAAGTGGGCAGATTCACACCACGAGCCGCCCTCTATCGTTCTGAGGTTTGCGATGACCAATCCCAAAGAATGGAATGGTCGCATGGTCAACTACGGCTATGCGATGCTTTTCTCTCTTCGCGAGAAGCGGATCGGTGAAAGAAAATACTACGCTGGCTGGAAGCAGTACTGTCAACTTGCCGACGGGAACATCCGTTACTTAATCAGGCTGGTTTACGAGGCCCTCAGGATGCATGCCCTTGAGGGCGGTGGTCTCGACAGTCAGGTTTCGGTTCAGCATCAGACGCGCGCCGCGGCACGTGTTGGGGAGACCACCATTCGCGACCTTCAAGGATGGTCCCGTCATGGGGCGGCGTTGACCCGTCTCGCGCTCGGTTTGGGAAGCATCTTCGGAACACTGGCGCGCGAAGCGCCTCTGGCAACCCCTGAAGTGAATCAGTTCCGTGTCACGTACGCGCGCGGTCGAGTGGAGGATGCGGACGTCGACCAGCTGCTGAACGAGGCTGTCGGTCAGGGGATCCTTCTCAGTTTTGAGGGTGACAAGAACGCTCGTGGTTCAGTCGTGACTCGCGAGCCGGACTATCAATTGCATCCGGTCCTGTCGCCGTATTTCGTGTACAGCTCACGACGCAAGCGCCGAATGCACCTTCGAGCGGAGCAGATCCTGGCTCTAACGCAACGGGAGAGCGCGAACAGCACCGCGCGCGGAATCCTGAGTACAAGGATCGGAGGCTCGGACGCGGAGTCGATCCAGTTAAGCCTTTTGGAGCAGCCATGATTAACATTGCGGCGCCTTCGTTCACTCGACGTCTCGACTCCAGCGAGATCTCTTCAGTGGGGATCACCCATTTGATCTACGGTGCGGACATTGAGGAAGAGCGAGCCGAAACTATCGTAGAGGAATTGAGTTCAATTGCCGGTGTGCGGTTATGCCGAGTAGAGGCGATTGATGACGCGCTTTGTCACATCCACGGCCTGGATACAACGCTGAACATCTTTGAGTGGGCTGAGCTCGAGGCGTTTGCTCAATCCATGCGAGGGATCGTGGCAATCGATCTGACCAGCCTTGAGCACCGAATTTGGGCACCTTTCGTTAAGGCGCTTGTAATTGCAGGACCGGAGATAGTGGCGCTGTACGCCGAGCCGAATGACTATCGCAGAAGCGAAGAGTTGCCCGGCGTGTACGACCTAAGCACAACTCGCGGAATCGAGCCCCTCCCTGGCTTCGCCCACCTGTCGCGTCGATCCGACGACGAAGGACATTTCGCACCTCTGCTGGGATTCGAGGGAGCTCGCCTCGGGCATGTGATCGACCAAGAGGAAGTAGAGGTCAGTCGCACAGATCCCATCGTCGGTTCACCTGGATTCCGTCCCGAGTACCCGACTTACACCTATCTTGAGAACCGAGACTTCCTTGAGTCTGGGAGAATGTACTCCCGAGTCGAACTGGCTAGAGCAAGCTGCCCGTTCGAGGCCTACGAAGCGCTCTCGCGGATCCACCAGCGCTACGGGATGAAGCATCTTCGCGTAGCTCCGATCGGAACAAAGCCACACGCCTTGGGCGCTGTCCTGTTTGCAATTGCGAACCCCGCGCTTGTGGAGCTGATCTACGACCACCCTGTTCGCTCGAAGGGACGTACTCGCGGTTCGCGTGGAGTGTATGTCTACGAGGTGAGCGGATTTGTCAACTGGGTGAATTCGTGAGATGACCCTCTTGAATTCTCTAGATGCCTACTACTCTCCGCCCTGGCTTGCTGCTGAGTTGGCCGCCGCTCTTCCGTCCGGCCTGCGTGGGGTGGTTCTCGATCCGAGCGTGGGAGGCGGCGCCCTTCTCACTGCGATCGGGGCTCGGTTCGGTGCGGACGTCCAACTTGTCGGATTGGACGTCGATGGTACGACTATTGCAGCTCTTAACGCCAGTCACGGTGAGTGGCTGCTCAGTCGGGCCAACCTTCTGAATACCCGGTCTCGGCGCGCGAGTCATGCGTGGCGGCTCGCGTGCAGCGAAGTTGCTGCAGTAGTCATGAACCCTCCTTTCTCCTACCGCGGAAACGGTGGCGCGATCGTCCGGTTTCATGAATTTGAGGGGCGAGTGGCGCCGGCGATGCAGTTCTTGTTGGCAGTATTGACGGATCTGCGGCCCACTGATGGCGTTTACGCGGTGCTTCCAGATGGCGCCCTCGACTCGGATAAGCACGCGGCCTTGTGGTCCGTGATTCAGTCTAGATACGGAGTTGAGCGACTCCAACGTTTCAGGACTACAACCTTCAAAGGCGCGCGAGTTTCGACTTGGCTAGTGCGCATCGTGAGCGGCCGCAGCCATCTGGAGTCTGTTCCACCGCCGCCGCCAGCACGGGCGCTCGCGCAGCAGAGCTGTCGGTGCGTCAGTTTGATTCGTGGGAATGTCCCAGTTTACCGATTGGCCGAATTCTCTGGTGTCGATAACGTTCCCTTCTTGCACACCACCAATCTTCGACAAGGTGGGTCTGAACTGTCGGCCAGTTCGACGAACGCGGTCGAGGCACCGATTGCGATCGTGAATCGAGTTGGAAAGTGGCGGGACCCAGAGTGCGTGGATTTGGGACGGGTCGTCTTGAGTGACTGCCTGATCGCACTTCAACCGCACATCAGAACCCAGATTCAGCCTCTGATGGCTGACTTAGCTAATGCCGCGGACGTGTTCGCGGCCGCCTACCGTGGGACGGGAGCGCCGTACATAACTGTGGCAAGAGTCTCTCAGCTTCTGGAGCACCTCGGCTGGTTGCCCCGTCGTGCGTACCCCGGCCAGCCCGTCGCTGTGTGCTCGTGCGCTGCTGTGCGGCAGCCCGACTCTGCTAAGGCTGACTGGCCGCTCCAGTAGCGCAAGCCTCCGCCCGTCGCTGAAGCACTCGGCTGAATCGGGACCACTACTGACATCGTGAGAACGACGCTGGCCGCCCTGCACGACTGACGAGATCAGTACGTGTTGGGCTCGTCATTCTGGGCGGACTGGAGCAGGATCAGCCTGTCGGTAACGACCAGGTCCACTGCGTGACCGCGCGCGCCGGCGTCCAGCCGGAGAAGGTGCCGATGGGTTCGGCCGTTTCGACGCCGATGCGGGTCAACGCGCCACCGTGATCGGCGTACGCGCGGGCGAGCAGGGTCTCGGTCTCGAGCGTGACGCCGTGGACGACGAGGCGGCCGCCGGGCTTGAGTGCGGCGAGGCAGATGTCGAGGACGCCCTCGCGGGTCGCGCCGCCCCCGATCAAAATGGCGTCGGGGGCGGGGAGGCCGGCCAGCGCGTCCGGGGCGCGGCCCTCGACCACTTGGAGGTCGGGCACTCCAAGGGCGGAGGCGTTCCGGGCGATCCGGGCGGCCCGTTCGGAGTTCGACTCGATGGCGATCGTCCGGCAGGTCGGGTGGGCACGCATCCACTCGATCCCGACCGACCCCGCGCCGGCGCCGACGTCCCAGAGGAGCTGGCCGGGGGCGGGCATGAGGCGGGCGAGGGCGGACGCGCGGAGGTCGCGCTTGGTGAGCTGGCCGTCGTTCTCGTAGGCCGAGTCCGGGAGGCCGGGCGCCCAGGACGCCAGTCCGGAGCCGGCGACCTCAAGCGCGATGACGTTGAGCGCAGGCGCCGACTCGGACCAGGACGACGCGACGCCCGACACCGACGACTCGGACGGCGAGCCCAGGTCGCCGAGGACCGTCATGGACGACGAGCCCCAGCCAGCTGACGTCAGAAGTTCGGCAACAGCGGCGGGAGTCGAGGCGTCCGAGGACAGCACCAGCACCCGCCGCCCGGGCGCGCACTCGCGCAGCACGGTCGAGATCGACCGCCCGACCACCGTGACGACCGAGTGCGACGAGGACGACCACCCCATCCGAGCCCGTGCCAGCGCGACCGACGAGACGGCAGGCACAACCCGTACCGAAACCCCCAGGTCGAGCAGCGTCGTCGCGATCCCCGACACCAGCGGGTCCCCCGAGGCCAGCGCGACGACCCGCCGGCCGGCGTACGAAGCGAGCAACGAGGGGAGGCCAGACGACAGTGGTGACGGCCAGGGCACCCTCTCCTGCCCGGACACAGGGGGCACGAGCCCGAGATGACGGGACCCACCCCACAGCACCGGCGCCTCGAGCACGAGCGACTGCGACGACGGCGAGAGGGACGCGAACCCCTCGGCGCCGATCCCGACGACGACGACCTCGGCGGGCACCCCAGTGGCAGACATGGCGGCAGACGCTATCGTGACGCGCACCAAGCGAGAGGTGCCCCGAAGTCTGGGGAGAATCTGGGAAGCCGGTGAGAATCCGGCACAGGGCCCGCTGCAGTGACTCGTGACGCCGAACCTGGCGATCCGAGAAGTCTGAAGACCGGCCTCCCGCTGCCCATGAAGCTGGCAACGAGAGCGGGAGCCCCCATGCCACTGCACTACCCCCTGTCCGCCGTCGTCCCCCCGACGCCCGGCCGCGACGACATGACGCTCGCGCTGGTCCTCACCACGATCTCCCCCGAGGTCGGCGGCGTCCTCGTGCGCGGCGAGAAGGGAACGGCCAAGTCCACGACCGTGCGCGCCCTCGCCTCCGTGCTGCCGCCGATCGAGGTGGTCGCCGGCGACCGGTTCTCCAGCGCCCCCGGCGACACCTCGCCCGACGGCACCTGGCCGAGGGATGCCGAGACCGAGACCCGGCCCGTACGCCTCGTCGAGCTGCCGGTCGGCGCCACCGAGGACCGCGTGCTCGGCTCGCTGCACCTGTCGAAGGTGCTGGCCGACGGCGTCGCCGAGTACGAGCCCGGCCTCCTCGCCCGCGCGCACCGCGGCATCCTCTACGTCGACGAGGTCAACCTGCTCCACGACCACCTCGTCGACCTGCTCCTCGACGCCGCCGCGATGGGCCGCTCCACCGTCGAGCGCGACGGCGTCTCGGTCGCCCACGCCGCGCGCTTCGTGCTCGTCGGCACCATGAACCCCGAGGAGGGCGAGCTCCGGCCCCAGCTCCTCGACCGCTTCGGCCTCACCGTCGAGATCGCCGCGCCACGCGACCCGCAGGTGCGCGCCGAGGTCGTACGCCGCCGCCTCGCCTTCGACGCCGATCCGCAGGCGTTCGTCGAGCAGTACGCCGACGCCGAGCGCGAGCTCACCGACCGCATCGCGGAGGCCCGCAAGCTGCTCCCCGAGGTCGAGCTGACCGACGCGGTGCTGACCAAGGCGGCCGAGGTGTGCGCCGCCTTCGAGGTCGACGGGATGCGCGCCGACATCGTCACCACCCGCACCGCCATCGCGCACGCCGCGTGGCACGGGCGCACCACCGTCACCCGCGCCGACATCCGCCAGGCCGCGCTGCTCGCGCTGCCCCACCGCCGCCGGCGCAACCCGTTCGACGCCCCCGGGCTCGACGAGGACCTGCTCGACGCGATCCTCGGCGACGACGAGCCGGAGCCCGAGCCGCCGGCGCCCCAGCCCGACGGGGACGGGGACGGGCAGGGCGACTCGGAGGGCGGGCCGACGGACGACGGAGCTGAGTCACTCGACTCGGACAGTCCGTCGACCGAGGACACGGGCGTCGAGCCGGACGCGGGGGGCGCTCCTCGACCGCCGAAGGCCGAGGCTGAGTCGCCAGGAGACTCACGGACCAGCGTCGCCGGGGCCACCGAGCCCTACCGCGTCCAGCGCCTCGAGGTCCGTGGCACGGGAGCGGGCGAGTCGGGAAGGCGCTCCCGCGCGCTGACCACCAACGGCAGGCGAGTCGGGGTCGACCCGAACGGCGAGGGCGGGCTCCACCTCGTCGAGACCATCCGCGCCGCGGCGCCACACCAGCGCTCGAGGGGCCGCGAGCAGGGGCGACTCAGGTTCGAGGAGACGGACCTCCGGACCGCCCGCCGCGAGGGCCGCGAGGCCAACCTCGTCCTGTTCTGCGTCGACGCGAGCGGCAGCATGGCCGCGCGCAGGCGGATGGAGCAGGTCAAGACCGCGATCCTCAGCCTGCTGCTCGACGCCTACCAGCGTCGCGACAAGGTCGGGCTGGTGACCTTCCGCGCCGACGCCGGGGAGGTCGCGCTGCCGCCGACGCACTCGGTCGACATCGCCGCCCGGCGCCTGTCCGAGCTCCCCGCCGGGGGGCGTACGCCGCTCGCGGAGGGCCTGCTGACCGCGGCCGACGTGCTCCGCGTCGAGCGCGTGCGCGACCCACGCCGACGCCCTTTGCTCATCGTGATCACCGACGGCCGCGCCACCCACGGCGCCGACGCGGTGGCGCGCAGCCGGCAGGCCGCGCAGTGGATCGCCGAGCAGGGCACCACCGCGGTCGTCGTCGACTGCGAGCAGGGCCCGATGCGGATGGGCCTCGCCGCCCACCTCGCGACGGCCATGCGCGCCACCCACCTGCCGATCGCCGACGTCAGCGCCCAGGCGCTGACCGGCGTCGCGCGGGCAGCCGCATGAACGCCAGGAGCAACGACACCCTGAGCCGCGACCTCTACGACGTCATCGCCCGCCGGCGCGACGTACGGGCCGAGTTCAGCGGCGAGACCGTCGACCTCGGCGCGCTGCGGCGGGTGCTCGACGCCGCGCACAGCGCCCCGAGCGTCGGGCACAGCCAGCCGTGGGACTTCGTGCTGGTCTTCGACGACGAGAGGCGCGACGCGTTCGCCCGTCACGTCGAGACCGAGCGGCAGGTCTTCGCCGAGCAGCTCGACGACGAGCGCCGCGCGACGTTCGAGAAGATCAAGGTCGAGGGGGTGCGGGAGTCGGGCCTCGGCGTCGTCGTCACCCACGACCAGGGCCGCGGCGGCGACCACGTGCTCGGCCGCCACGCGATCGCCGACACCGGCTTCTACTCCACCTGCCAGGCCATCCAGAACCTCTGGCTCGCCGCGACCGCCGAGGGCCTCGGCGTGGGGTGGGTGTCGTTCTACCGCGAGGAGTTCCTCGCCGACCTCGTCGGGCTGCCCGACGGCGTACGCCCCATCGCCTGGCTCTGCCTCGGCCCCGTCCGCGAGCTGCAGACCGTGCCCGACCTCGTCCGCCACGGCTGGCGCAAGGGCCGCAGCCTCGACGACGCCATCCACCTCGAGACCTGGAGGTCCTGATGCCGCAGGGTGTCCCTACCGCCGTCCCCGACGACGGCCTCACCACGGCCCAGCGCCGCAACCGCCCGCTGCTGATGGTCCACACCGGCCCCGGCAAGGGGAAGTCGACCGCCGCCTTCGGGCTGGCGATGCGCGGCTGGAACCAGGGCTTCAGCATCGGGGTCTTCCAGTTCGTGAAGTCGGCCAAGTGGCGCATCGGCGAGCAGACCGTGCTCGAGCGCCTCGGCCGGCTGCACGAGGAGACCGGCGAGGGCGGGCCCGTCGCCTGGCACAAGATGGGCTCCGGCTGGTCGTGGTCGCGCAAGGGCGGCACCGAGGAGGACCACGCCGCCGACGCCGCCGAGGGCTGGGCCGAGATCACCCGCGCGCTCGCCGAGGAGCGCCACGACCTCTACGTGCTCGACGAGTTCACCTACCCGATGAAGTGGGGCTGGGTCGACGTCGACGAGGTCGTCGCCACGCTGACCGCACGCCCTGGCAAGCAGCACGTCGTCGTCACCGGGAGGTACGCCGACCCGCGCCTGGTCGAGGCCGCCAACCTCGTCACCGAGATGGGCCAGGTGAAGCACCCGATGGACGTCGGGCAGAAGGGTCAGCGAGGCATCGAGTGGTAGCCCTCCCCCGCCTCGTCGTCGCCGCGCCCGCGTCGGGCCACGGCAAGACCACCGTCGCCACCGGGCTGATGGCCGCGCTCGCGCGCGCCGGCCACACCGTCAGCGGCCACAAGGTCGGCCCCGACTACATCGACCCCGGCTACCACGCGCTCGCCACCGGCCGCCCGGGCCGCAACCTCGACCCGCACCTCGTCGGCGAGGACCTGCTCGTCCCGCTGCTGCTGCACGGCGCGGCCGGCGCCGATCTCGCGGTGATCGAGGGCGTGATGGGGCTCTACGACGGGCAGATCGGCGGCGACGGCTTCGCCTCGACCGCGCACGTCGCGAGCCTCACGCGTACGCCGGTGGTGCTGGTCGTCGACATCTCCTCCGCGTCGCGCACCATTGCCGCGACCATCCACGGGCTCCGGACCTGGGCGCGGCCGCCCGTCGACGTCGTCGGGGTCGTGCTCAACAAGGCCGGCTCCGCGCGCCACGCCGACGAGGTCGTGCGGTCCATCGGCGACATGCTGCCGGTGCTCGGCGTGCTCCAGCGCGACGACGGCATCGAGGCCCCGTCGCGCCACCTCGGGCTCGTGCCCGCCGCCGAGCGCGGCGACGCCGCGGCAGCCCTCGACCGGCTCGCCGCCCAGGTCGCGGAGAAGGTCGACCTCGAGGCCGTCGTACGGCTGGCGCGATCGGCGCCCGACCTCGACGCGACGCCGTGGGACCCCGGGGTAGTCCAGTGGCAAAGCGTGGTGGAACCGCACCCCGGGCAGCGTCCTGCCACTGGACTACCGGGGCAGGGGGCACGCATCGCGGTCGCCGGAGGCCGAGCGTTCACGTTCCGCTACGCCGAGACGACCGAGCTGCTCGAGGCGGCCGGGGCCGAGGTCGTGGAATTCGACCCGCTGACCGACACCCGGCTTCCGGAGGGCACGACGGGGCTCTACCTCGGCGGCGGCTTCCCCGAGATGCACGCCGCCGACCTGGGCGCCAACGAGCGGCTGCGCCGCGACATCCGTACGTCGATCGCGCGGGGGCTGCCGACCGTGGCAGAGTGCGCGGGCCTGCTCTACCTCTGCGAGTCGGTGCAGGGCCCCGACGGACCGGCGGTGCCGATGGTCGGCGCGATCGACGCGACCGCCGCGATGGCGCCCCGCCTCACGCTGTCCTACCGCACCGCCACCGCCCCCGCCGACGACCTGCTGTCTCGGAAGGGCGAGCAGGTCACCGGCCACGAGTTCCACCGCACCCACCTCACCCGCGCCTCCACCGGCCACCCCGCCTGGCACCTGCCCGACGCCGCCGGGGTCGCGACACCGAGCCTGCACGCGTCCTACCTCCACACCCACTGGGCCGGCCACCCCCACCTCGCCGCCCGGTTCGTCGCAGCCGCGGCGGCGTACGCCGGCCCCGGCCTGCGCCACCACGGCGACCGGGAGGCGAGCGCCGGGCTGGTCGACGTCGCCGTCAACGTCTTCGACGGCCCGCGCCCGCGCTGGCTCGACCGCGCCCTTGTCGAGTCGCTCGACGAGGCCGACCGCTACCCAGACGCCCGCGAGGCCGAGGCCGCCGTCGCCCGGCGCCACGGTCGCGAGCCGGACGACGTCCTTGCCACCGCCGGCGCCGCCGAAGCCTTCACCCTGATCGCGCGGATGCGGGACTGGCAACGCCCGGTCGTCGTGCACCCGCAGTTCACCGAGCCCGAGGTCGCGCTCCGCACGGCCGGCCACGTGCCCGACCAGGTCGTGCTGCGCCACGAGGACGGCTTCCGCCTCGACCCCGCGCAGGTGCCCGACAGCGCCGACCTCGTCGTCATCGGCAACCCGACCAACCCGACCGGCGTCCGCCACCCCGCGGCCACCGTGAAGGCGCTCGCCCGGGAGGGCAGGCTGGTCGTCGTCGACGAGGCCTTCCTCGACGACGACGTCGAGTCACTCGCTGGCCAGCGAGAGGCAGGCGTCGTCGTCCTCCGCAGCCTCACCAAGCTCTGGTCGATCCCGGGCGTCCGCGCCGGCTACCTCCTCGCCGAGCCCGACGTCGTCGTCGCGCTGCGTGCGCAGCAGACACCGTGGTCGGTCTCCGCGCCGGCCATCGCCGCACTGATTGCGACGAGCACCGAGGAGGCCGTCGCCGAGGGCCGCGCGCGGGCCCGCGAGCTCGACCGGCGGCGCGCGCGGCTGCAGGCCGGCCTCGACGAGCTGGGCGTGGAGACGGTGCCCAGCACCGCGCCGTACGTCCTGGCCCGCACCGGCGCCGGGAGCCGGGAGGCCTTGCGCCACGCGGGTTTCGCCGTCCGGAGGGCCGACACGTTCCCCGGACTGACCGCCGAGTGGGTCAGGATCTCCGCGCGGAGCGACGCCGTCACCGACGAGCTGCTGAGTGCGCTACGCTCCGTGCACCCAGTCCTGAGGAAGCCGGTGGGAATCCGGCACAGTGGCGCTACTGTGACACCGCTCTGAGCAGCTGAGAGCGGTGAAGTCAGACCCGACGGACTGGAAGTCACTCCCCATCAACCCGGGACGCTTTCATCCCGTAGGAGGAACCATGGCGCACGCCATCTCCAGCCCCGGCTCGTTCGCAGCCGACGGCTCCGTCTCCCCGTCCGACCTCGCCATCCCGGTGCGCGAGCTGGCCCCGTGGCTCGTCCTCGGCGCCCTCTTCGCGATGTCCGTGCTGGTGCTGATCAGCTCGGTGCAGGGCGCGATCACCATCCCCGAGGGCACCGCGATCCACGAGTGGGTCCACGACGGTCGCCACCTGCTCGGCTTCCCCTGCCACTGATCACCCACTGATCCCGTGACCACCCGCACCTTCCTGGTGCACGGTCTCCTCGCCGGCCTGCTCGCCGGTGTCGTCGCGTTCGTCGTGGCGTACACCGTCGGGGAGCCGCAGGTCGACCGTGCCATCGCGCTCGAGGAGGCGGCCAGCGCCCCCGCCTCCTCGACCGACGGACACAGCCACGAGCACAGCCACGACACGTCCGGCGCCAGCGCCGGTCACTCCCACGGCGACGAGGCCGAGGTCTCCCGCTCCACCCAGTCCACCTGGGGCCTGGCCACCGGCACCCTCGCCATCGGCGTCGTCCTCGGCGGCTTCTCCGGCCTGGTCGCCGCGCTCGGCCTCGGCCGGCTCGGCAGGCTGCGCCCGGCCGGCAGCACTGCGCTCGTCGTGCTTCTCGGCGCGGTCGCGTTCAGCCTGGTGCCGTTCCTGAAGTACCCCGCCACCCCGCCGGCCGTGGGCTCGGGCGAGACCATCGACAGCCGCACCGCGCTCTACTTCGGGTTCGTCGCGGTCTCGGTGCTCGCCATCGTTGCGGCCGTCGAGGTCGCCCGCATCGCGGCCCGTCGCTCGAGCGGCGTGCCTGGCGTGCTGGCCGGTGCGGCGGCGTACGTCGTCGTGGTGGCCGTCGCGGCGCTCGCCTTCCCGAAGGTCGACGAGCTGGGCGCGTTCCCGGCCAGCGTCCTGTGGGACTTCCGGGTGTCGTCGCTGCTCACGCTGCTGACGATGTGGGCAGTGATCGGGGCGGCGCTGACCGCGCTGGTCGACCGCACCTGGCGCCGCCACGACGCCCGCGAGGCGCAGCGCGCGTTCGCGGCGGCCCTCTGAGGCTCGTGCGACCAGGGGTGAGCCGGGCAGCCGGACTGCTGCTCGGCCACCTCGCGGACCGGGTGCTGGGCGACCCACGCCGCGGGCACCCGGTGGCGCTGTTCGGCAGCGCCGCCGCCGCGCTCGAGACCCGGACGTACGCCGACGCGCGAGCGCGCGGCGTCGTCCACCTGGCCCTCCTGGCCGGGGCTGCCGCGGGGGGCGGCCTCGGCCTGGAGCGGGCGTCACGACGACGCCCGCTCGCCCACACCCTCGTCACCGCCGCCGCCACCTGGACCGTCCTCGGCGGCACCTCGCTCGGCCGCGAGGCGCGGACCGTGCACGACCTGCTCGCCGCCGGCGATCTCCCCGGCGCCCGGCAGCGACTGACCCACCTGGTCGGCCGTGACACCTCGGCGCTCGACGAGTCGGAGGTCAGCCGCGCGGTCGTCGAGTCGGTCGCGGAGAACACCTCCGACGCGGTCGTCGCGCCGCTCGTCTGGGGTGCCGTCCTCGGCGTCCCCGGCCTGCTCGCCTACCGCGCGACCAACACCCTCGACGCGATGGTCGGTCACCGCGGCGCGCGTTACGGCCGCTTCGGCTGGGCCTCCGCCCGCGCCGATGACGTGCTCAACCTCCCCGGCGCCCGGCTCAGCGGCCTGCTCGCCGCAGCCCTCGCCCCGCTCGTCGGCGGCCGACCGTCAGCCGCCCTCCGGGCGTGGGCCCGCGACGCCCGGCGCCACCCCAGCCCCAACGCCGGGGTGGTCGAGGCCTCCTTCGCCGGCGCGCTCGGCGTACGGATCGGCGGCCGCAACCACTACGCCCACGGCGTCGAGGACCGGGTCGTCCTCGGCGACGGCCCCGCGCCGACCCGCCGCGACATCGACCGAGCCGTCCGGCTGGCTGACGCCGTCGGCCTGGGCGCGGTCGCCGTTGCCGCGGCGCTCGCGGCCCGCCGGTAGACGCGCGGACAGAAGTCGGCCCGGAGCCCGGACCGCAGGCTCACCGGCGGCCCGGGCGCACGGGTTGTGTCAGCGCGTCTCCGGGCGCAGCAGCCGCGCCATCGCACCGATCATCACCACGGCGGCGAGCAGGTGCAGCGCCTCCAGCGCGACGACCGTGCCGGCCCCGCGCCCCCACAGGACCGGCGGGACCAGGGAGAGCGCGGTCAGCACGAAGGCCACCCGCACGAAGTGCTCGGCCGGGCGGGCGCTCCACCACCGGAGCGCCACCGCGAGGAGCACCCCGACCGACGAGGCCACGAACGTGACCGTGCCGATCCCGGCGACCGGCACCTCCCCGCCGTCGACCTCGAAGTCCACGCCGCCCAGGTGCAGCAGGGCGGCCGCGGCCGTGGTCACGACCGCCGTGCCGACCGCGGCGAGGAGCCCGGCGCCGGCCAGCCGTCCGAGGCGTGCGCCGGAGCGGGTCCCGACCACCGCGCTCATCGCTCGTCCCCGTCCAGCCGCGCGGGCAGCCCGAGCCGCGCGAACTGCTCGGCCCCGAAGATCGTCACCTCGGTGACCGCCCCGCCGCTGACGCGGAGCACGTCGATGGTCAGCGGCAGGTGCGCCTGCTCGGCCTCCTCCCACTGGTAGGCCGCCAGCGCCGGCTGCCGGTTGACCGAGGTCGGGATCACCCGCAGCCCCGTCATCGTCGCGAAGCCGTGGCCCGTCCAGTCCGCGACCACCCGGTCGCGCCCGACGAGCAGGCCCTCCCAGGGCGGCATCGAGTACCGCACGTCCTCCCGGAGCAGCGACGCGACCTCGGCGATGTCGGCCCGCACGCTCGCGTCGGCGAAGCGTCGTACGAGCTCGCGCGCGCCGTCGTCGGCCGTGCTGGTCCACTCCTGGCGCTCGGCCGGGAGGTGCTCGCGCATCCCGGCCCGGGCGCGCTGGAGCGCGCTGTTGACCGAGGCCACCGAGTCGCCGAGCAGGTCGGCGACCTCTCTGGCCGGCCAGCCGAGCACGTCGCGCAGGAGCAGCGCGGCGCGCGCCCGGGGCGCGAGGTGCTGCACCGCGACGACGTAGGCCAGCTCGATGGTCTCGCGGGCGAGCACCCTGTTCTCCGGCTCGTCGGCCGGGGCCCCGGGCAGCTCGTCGAGCAGGCTGTCAGGGTAGGGCTGCAGCCACGACACCTCGCCGCCGGCCGCGGGCGCGGGGCGCCGCCGGGCGAGCAGGTCGAGGCAGGCGTTGGTCGCGATCCGGTAGAGCCAGGCGCGGAACGTCGAGCGCCCGGCGTAGGTGTCGCGGCTGCGCCAGGCGCGCAGGAAGGTCTCCTGCACGGCGTCCTCGGCGTCCTCGAAGGAGCCGAGCATCCGGTAGCAGTGCACGTGGAGCTCGCGCCGGTGCGGCTCGGCGAGCGCACTGAAGTCCGCCTCGCTCGCTGCCGTCACGTCGACCTCCGCGGGTGTCGTCGTCATGGTGGTCCCTCTCGTCCGGTTGCCGTCACTGGTGTGACCGCGACCGGACCGGGAACTCATCGCACGGGCTGCGTCAGATCTGCTCGAAGGGGTTCGGCAGCGCGCCCGGCAGCCCGGCGAGCAGCTCGCGGGCCCGGGCGGCGTGCTTGTTCTCGACCAGCACCTCGTAGCGCGTCGCGACGACCTGGGTGACGGAGGAGAAGTCGCGCTGGCCGCGGGAGAGGCCGTAGCCGATGAGCGCCCAGACCAGGCCGAAGGTCGCGCCAATGAACGCGGTGCTCAGCAGCACCGCGAGCGCGCCCTCGTTGGTGAAGAGCACGAACACCAGGCCGATGAAGACGCCGAGCCACAGGCCCGAGGCGATGCCGCCGATCGCGACCTTCGACCACGTCAGCCGGCCGGTGATGCGCTCGATCCGCTTGAGGTCGGTGCCGACGATCATCAGCTGGTCGACGGGGAACTCGGCGTCGGAGAGGAAGTCGACGCTCTTCTGCGCCTTGGCGTAGTCGTCGTAGACGGCCAGCGACTGCGGGAACTGGAGCTTCAGCGGCTGGACGGGGTTGATGCCACGGGTCGACATGCCTTCACGATACGACCCACTCCAGCGCCTCGGCGGCCGTCGCGACGGAGGCCACGCCGCTGAGCGCCCCGGGACGGCGTACGACGACCACCGGCAGGCCGCGCTGCCCGGCCGCCTCCATCTTGGGCCAGGTGTGGCTGCCGCCCGAGTCCTTGGTGACGAGCACGTCGGCGGCGTGCCCGGCGAGCAGGTCGAGCTCGCCGGCGAGGTCGTAGGGGCCGCGGTCGAGCAGCACCGTCCACGGCTCCGGCACGTCGACCTCCGGCGGGTCGACCACCCGGGCGAGCACCCGGTGGCCGGCGAGCGGACCGGTGAAGTGGGCCAGCGGCTGGCGGCCGACGGTGAGGAAGGGCCGGCTCCCGAGCCGGGCGGTCAGGGCCGCCGCCTCGTCGTGGTCGTCGACCCAGTGCCAGCCGTCGGCCCCGGGCGACTCGCCCCAGCCGGGCCGGGCCAGCCGCAGGAGCGGGACGTCGGCCGCGGCACAGGCGGCGACGGCGTTGACCGAGATGCCCTCGGCGAAGGGGTGCGTGGCGTCGACGACGGCCGTGACGCCGTGCGCCAGGAGCCAGTCGCGCAGTCCGTCGACGCCACCGAACCCGCCGACCCGGACCTCGCCGACCGGCAGCCGGGGCCGCGCGACCCGCCCCGCCAGTGACGACACGACCTCGACCCCGGCGCCGTCGAGCAGGAGCGCGAGCTCGCGCGCCTCGCCGGTGCCGCCGAGCACCAGGACCGTCATCGCGACGCCCCCGGCTCGAGCGCGGGCATCCCGGCCGGGGCGCCGGAGGTGGCGAGGTCGAGCAGCGCGTCGAGGTCGAGGTGCTCCTCGGCGAGGTCGCCGAGCAGGTCGAGGCGCCGCTCGCGCATCGCGGCGAAGCTGACGTCGCCGGGCTCGTACGCCGTCCCTGCCGCCGCCGCGACCTCAGCGAGCAGGGCGCGCCGGAGCTCGTCGCCCTCGAGGCTTCCGTGCCACATCGTCCCGAGGACCGCGCCCGCGCGGGCGCCGCCGAGGAACTCCTCGCCGGAGTGACGGGTGGTCCGGCCGTGGTGGATCTCGTAGCCGGTGGCGGGCGCGCCGAGCGCGGAGCCGGTCGGCAGCCGCAGGACCTTGTCGGCGCCGAACGTGGTGGTGACGTCGAGCAGCCCGAGGCCGGGCTCATCCGCCCCGGCCGTGCCCTCGACCCCGTCGGGGTCGGTGATCCGGGTGCCGAGCATCTGGAAGCCGCCGCAGATGCCGAGCACCGGCTGCCCGGCGGCGGCGTGGTCGAGGACCGCGCGGTCCATCCCCCGCGCGCGCAGCCACGCGAGGTCGGACAGCGTCGCGCGGGTGCCGGGGAGCACGACGAGGTCGGCGCCGGCGAGGCCGCGGACGTCGGAGGCGAAGGTGACGTCGACGCCGGGCTCTATGCCGAGCGCGTCGACGTCGGTGAAGTTGGAGATCCGCGGCAGCCTGACCACCGCGACCCGCAGCCGGGCGTCGTCGTCGCGGGCCCGGCGACCGGTCAGGTCGAGGGCGTCCTCGGAGTCGAGCCAGAGGTCGGGGTGCCACGGGAGCACGCCGTGCACGCGCCGTCCGGTGAGCGCCTCGAGCTCGTCGAGGCCGGGGCGCAGCAGGTCGAGGTCGCCGCGGAACTTGTTGACCACGAAGCCCGCGACGAGCGCTTGGTCGGCCGCCGACAGCAGGGCCACCGTGCCGAAGAACGACGCGAACACCCCGCCCCGGTCGATGTCGCCGACCACGACCGTCGGGATCCGCCCGTGCTGGGCCAGGCCCATGTTGACGTAGTCGCCCTCACGCAGGTTGATCTCCGCCGGGCTCCCGGCGCCCTCGACCACCACCAGCTCGTGGCGCGATGCGAGGTCGTCGAAGGCGGCGTACGCCGCGTCGCGCAGGTGGGTGCGCCCGCCCACGAAGTCCCGCGAGTCGATCGACCCGCCCGGCTGCCCCATCACCACGACGTGGCTGCGGCGGTCGCCGCCGGGCTTGAGCAGCACCGGGTTCATCGCAGCCTCGGGCTCGGCCCGCGCGGCGACGGCCTGGATCCACTGCGCGCGGCCGATCTCGGCGCCGCGGCCGTCGGCGGTCGCGCACACCATCGAGTTGTTCGACATGTTCTGCGCCTTGAAGGGCGCCACCCGCAGCCCCCGGCGCGCGTAGGCCCGGCACAGGGCGGTGGTGACGATGGTCTTGCCGGCGTCGGACGTGGTCCCGGCCACCAGCAGCGCGCTCACCCACGACAGCCTAGGGACGAGCACGCTCCCACCCGCACGGGGGGAGCCTTGCTCGAATCCGGTGGGAACCTTGATCACCAGCCCCGCGCCGCGCCTCGGGGACGGGAGGAAGGTGGACGCATGCTGAAGCTGCTGGGGGACAACCGCATCGTCGGAGCCGTGTTCGTGCTCCTCATCGTGCTCAACACGATGGCCATCCAGTACGGCTGGTACCGCTGACCCGCACCCCGACGCCGCCGCAGGGCGTCGCGTGACAGCATCGCCGGGTGCCTGCTCCTGAGCTGACCTCCGACTGCTCGCGCTGCTTCGGCCTGTGCTGCGTGCTGATGCCGTTCGCGGCCGTCTCGGGGTTCGGCGTCGACAAGCCGAGCGGCACGCCCTGCCTCAACCTCGCCGTCGACGACTCCTGCTCGATCCACGCCACGCTGCGTGAGGACGGGTGGCCGGGGTGCACGGCCTTCGAGTGCCTCGGGGCCGGCCAGCAGGTCTCGCAGGTGACCTACGGCGGGGTCTCGTGGCGCGAGCAGGACAACCTCGGTGAGATGGCCGCGACGCTGTCGGTGATGCGCCAGCTGCACGAGGTCCTCGTGCACCTCGACGAGGTCGCCCGCCGCTCCCCCGATCCGGAGGCCGCACGTGTGGCGACCGAGGTCGCCGAGCTCACCGGGGCCACGCCGGTCGAGCTGCTCACCCACGACCTCGACCAGCTCCACGCGCAGGTCGGGGCGCTCCTCGGCGCGGCCAGCGCACGACTGCGCGCGGACGTCGACGGCGCGCAGGACCGCTCGCGCGCCGACCTCGCGGGCCACGACCTGCGCGGCGACCGGCGGGGATGGTCCTTCCGCGGCGCGCTGCTCATCGCCGCCGACCTCCGCGACGCCGACCTGCGGCTGGCCGACCTGCTGGGCGCCGACCTGCGCGACGCCGACCTGCGCGGGGCCGACCTGTCCACCGCACTGTTCCTCACCCAGCCGCAGCTCAACGCCGCCCGCGGCGACGCCGCCACGCGCCTCCCCGACCACCTCGTACGCCCCCGTCACTGGCGCGGGTGAGCCGTCGACGCGTCGGTCACCCCTGCAGGCGGGTCGTCCGGATGCCTCGGAATAACGCCCTCGGCGTGTCGCGCTGTGCCCTGCATGACCGTTCCCAGCATCCAGCTCCATGACGGCACGTCCATCCCGCAGCTCGGTTTCGGCGTGTTCCAGATCGACCCCGCCGACACCGTCGAGGCGGTGACCACGGCCCTCGAGGTCGGCTACCGCCACATCGACACCGCCGAGATGTACGGCAACGAGAAGGAGGTCGGCGAGGCGCTGCGCGCCTCCTCGATCCCGCGCGAGGAGGTCTACGTGACCTCCAAGCTCAACAACGGCTTCCACAAGCCGGAGGACGCCGAGCGCGCCTTCGACAAGACCTTGTCCGACCTCGGCCTGGACAAGATCGACCTCTTCCTCATCCACTGGCCGCTGCCCACCCGCTACGACGGAGACTTCGTCTCCACCTGGCGCACCATGGCCTCCTTCGTCGAGGACGGCCGCGCGGCGTCGGTCGGCGTCTCGAACTTCCAGCCCGCCCACCTCCAGCGGATCATCGACGAGACCGGCGTGGTGCCGGTGATCAACCAGATCGAGGTGCACCCCTACTTCACCAACGAGGAGGCGCGTGCGGCCAACCAGGCGCACGGCATCGCCACCGAGGCGTGGTCGCCGATCGCGCAGGGCGGCGTCCTCGACGACGCGGTGATCTCCGAGATCGCCGAGGCCAAGGGCAAGTCCACGGCGCAGGTCACCCTGCGCTGGCACATCGAGCGCGGCGACATCGTCTTCCCCAAGTCGGTGACCCGCAGCCGCGTCGAGGACAACTTCGACCTCTTCGACTTCTCGCTGACCGACGACGAGGTCGCCCGCATCTCCGGGCTCGACAAGGGCGAGGAGGGCCGCACCGGCCCGAACCCCGACACGTTCGACTACATCCCCGACTGACCGACGCGTCACCCGTCAGCCGGCACGGACCCACGGAGGGCCCGGTCCCCGCGAGGGGCCGGGCCCTCCGGCCGTCCTGGCCCACCCCGTGACGCCTCCCGCGAGCGCGCGCTGCCCGTTGTGACACGCCCCGCGACGCCACCCGGGGGCCTCCGCCAGCCGTTGCGGCACGCCTCGTGCCACTTGAGTGCGGATACGCACGCGCACCGGCCGCCGGGTGCCCCAGACTCCGTCGCATGGACACCAGCACCTGGCAGCGCCCCGGTCTCCGCGCCGCGCTCCTGTACGCCGTCGCCGCCGGCCTGCTCGGCACGATCGTCTCGGCCGTCAGCCGCCTCGAGCTCACCCGCCGCTCGGTGCGCGACCGCGACCTGCCTGACGGCCCGCTCATCGTCGTGGCCAACCACACGAGCTTCGCCGACGGCATCCTGCTCGCGCTCGTCGGCCGGCGCCTCGGCCGTTCCCTGCGGCTGATGGCCACCGGCGGCGTCTTCCGCTCCGGCCTCGTCGGCCCGGTCGTGCGCCGCCTCGGCTTCATCCCCGTGCAGCGCGGCACCAGCGCCGCCGCCGGCTCGCTCGACGCCGCCGCGACCGCGCTCGCGGCCGGGGAGGCGGTCGGGCTGTTCCCCGAGGGCCGGATCACCCGCGACCCTCAGCGCTGGCCCGAGCGCTCGAAGACGGGTGCCGTGCGCCTGGCCCTGCGCACCGGCGCCCCGGTCGTCCCGGTCGCGCTCGTCGGCGCGGAGCGCGTGGTCGACCGCACCGGCATCGCCGCGCGGCTGCTGCGCAACACCGTCCTGCGCCCCCGCGTCACCGTCGCGGTGGGCGAGCCCATCGACGTACGCCGCCTCGCCGGGCTGGACGCCGACGGGCCGGCTGACGGGTCGGTCGACGAGGCGACCGTGCGTCGGGTCGCCGATGAGGTGATGGCGCGCCTGGTGGCGCAGGTCGCCGAGCTGCGCGGCGAGCCGGCGCCGCACCCGACCGGCGTGCCGGAGGAGCTGCTCAGCGCCTGAGCCGGCTCAGGTCAGGAGTACCGGTGGCTCTTCGCCGCGTGGCCCTTCTCGCGGGTGCAGGTGCGCCCGCTGATGTTGCGGTGGCCGCACAGCTCCTCGGACGCCTCCACGTCGGGCGTCGTCGCCGCGGGGGTCGCGGTCCTCGCCGTTGCAGACGTCGACCGCGCGGGCGCCGACCTCTCGGCCGGCGGCGCCACCGGGGCCACCCGCCGCGCGGGCGCCGCACCGGCGCGCTTCTGGGCCTCGGCGTAGCGGGCCTCGCGCATCGCGCGCAGGGCGTTCTCCTTGCTCATCGCTCACTCACACCCCGACCCTAGGCGCCGGCACCGACACCGGTCCTCGCCGGGTGGCGCCGTCGACCGCCCGAGCGGTCTCAGGACCCGGCGAACCAGCCGGCCAGCTGGGCCAGCGACGCGTCGAGACCCTGCTGGTGGGCGTCGACGTCGATCCCGGCCGGAACGTCGGTGGCGTCGACCGCGACCCGGGTGCGTTCGCCGTCGAGGGCGGTGAAGGTCCAGGTCATCGTCATGCGTCCGGCCTGGTCGGGGTCGTCGGAGTCGAACTCGACGCCCCACACGACGCGTTCGTCGGGCACGAGCTCGTCGATGACGACGTGGGTGACGTCGCTGTCGGACGTGGTCTTGCCGCCACCCTCCGGCGGGACGTCGTAGGTGAGGGTCATCGTGAAGCCGCCGCCCGCGCGGAGGTCGGCGTCGGCCAGCTCACCGGTCATCCCCGACGGCGGCAGCCACGCCGCCAACGCGTCGGGGTCGACGAACGCGGCGAAGACGTCGGCCGGTGAGGCGGCGACGTCCGCGGTGGCGCGGTCGATGCGCGGCATCAGCGGGGCCGCCGCCACACGACCATCGACTGCCCGACGGCCTGGTGGAGCACCGGGAGCTTGTTGACGACCTGGCCGGGCGCGGACCGGGCGGCCAGCACCCGGCGCAGCGCGTCGACCTCGGCGACGAGCTCGTCGTTGCGCGCCCGCAGCGCGTCGACCTGGTGCTCGAGCGCCATGATCCGGCGCACGCCCTCGATGCCGATGCCGGAGCTGGTGAGGTCGGCGATCTCGCGCAGCCGCTCGAGGTCGCGGTGGGAGTAACGACGACCGCCGCCGCCGGTGCGGCCCGGCGCGATGAGCCCCATCCGCTCGTACGCGCGCAGCGTCTGCGGGTGCAGGCCGGTGAGCTCGGCGGCCACGCTGATCACGTAGACGGCGGCGTCGGGGTTGGGCTCGCGGGCGAACGGAGGGGTGCTCATCGCGCTCACGCCTCGAAGAGCCCGCTGCGCAGGGGCTTGCCGGCCATGGCAGCACGATAGGACTCGACGGCCTCGCGCGCCGTGGCGTCGAGGTGGGCGGGCACCTGCACCTCGACGGTGGCGAGCAGGTCGCCCTTGCTGCCGTCGCGCTTGGTGGCACCCTTGCCGCGCACCCGGAAGGTGCGCCCGTTGGGCGTGCCGGGGGGCAGCTTGAGGGTGACCGGGGCGCCGCCGAGCGTCGGGATCTTCACCTCGCCGCCGAGGGCCGCCTCGTCGAAGGAGATCGGCACGTCGAGGGTGAGGTTGTCGCCGGAGCGACCGAAGACGCGGTGGGGGGTGACCTTGACGGTGACGAACAGGTCGCCCGCGGGTCCGCCGTTCTCACCGGCGCCGCCCTTGCCCTTCAGCCGGATCCGGGCGCCGTCCTTGACCCCCGCCGGGATCCGCGCCTGGATCGTGCGCGCAGAGGTGCCGCGGCCGCTGCCGTGGCAGGTGGGGCACGCCTCGTCGTAGACCAGCTGGCGGCCGGCGCAGCGCGGGCACGTCTCGTTGATCGCGAACGCGCCACCGCTACCGGAGACCACGAAGCCGGCGCCCTCGCACTGCGGGCAGATGTGCGGCTTCGTGCCGGGCTTGCCGCCCGTGCCCTGGCAGGTCGGGCAGGGCGCGTCGGAGGTCAGCCGCAGCGACACCGTGACGCCGTCGAGGGCCTCGGTGAACCCGATGGTCGCCGTGCTCTCGACGTCGGCGCCCCGGCGTGCCCGCGACTGCGTGCGGGTGCGCCCGCCGCCGCCGAAGAGGTCGCCGAACATGTCGCCGAAGCCTCCGCCGCCGGCACCGCCGCCGGCCCGCTCGCGGAGCAGGTCGTCGAGGTTGAAGCCTCCCCCGCCGAACCCGCCGCCGGAGCCACCGCCCATGCCGGGGTTGAACCCGCCCCGGGCCTGGAGCGAGCGGAACTCGTCGTACTTCCCACGCTTGCCCTCGTCACCGAGGACGTCGTAGGCCTCGGCGACGGCCTTGAACTTCTCGTGCTTGGCCGAGTCGCCGGGGTTGGAGTCGGGGTGGTTCTCCCGGGCCAGCTTGCGGTAGGCCTTCTTGATGTCGGCCGCGCTCGCGCCCTTCTGCACGCCGAGGACCTGGTAGAAGTCCTTGGTCGCCCAGTCGTTGCGGAAGCCGTTGTCGTCGGCCACGGGGGAACCTCCTCTCCGTCGGTGTTGTCGTGGTGCGGGTCAGGCGTCGGCCGGGTCGACCACCAGCACCTGGGCGGCGCGCACGACGCGATCCCCCATGCGGTAGCCGCCCTTGGCGACGTGCTTGACCGTGGTGACCTGCACCTCGGCGTCGGTGCCGAGGTGGCTCAGCGCCTCGTGGAGCGTGGGGTCGAAGGCATCGCCCGGCTCGCCGAAGCGGACCAGGCCGGACGTCGCGACCACCCGCTCGAGCTGGTCGGCGACGGTCTTGAGACCGCCCTCGAGCTCGCCGTGCTCCTTGGCCCGGTCGATGGTGTCGAGCACCTCGATGACGGGCGTGAGCGCCTTGTAGGCGGCGGTCTCGGCCACCAGCTGGCGGTCGCGGTCGACCCGCTTGCGATAGTTGGCGTACTCGGCCTGGAGGCGCTGCAGGTCGTCGGTCAGGCCGGCGACCTTGCCGCGCAGGGCGAACAGCTCGTCCTGCTCCTCGGCCGTGCCGGGGTCGGAGCCGGCGACGGCGTCGCCCTCCACCTGCGTCTCGACCTCGGTCTCGTCGGACATCTCGCCGGCCGCGTCACCGAAGCCCTCCGGAGAGGGAGCCGCTGCCGGCTCCCCCTCCGTCGGGTCGTGCTGCTCGGTGCCCGCGACGGACTCGTCGGGGCGCTCGGTCACTTGGACCCACCCTCCGAGCCGGTCTCGTCGGTCTCGTCGACGATCTCGGCGTCGACGACGTCGTCGTCGGCCTCGCCCGTGGCGCCGGTGGCACCACCCGCGGCGGCCTGGTCGGCCTCGGCGGCGGCGTACATCGCGGCGCCCATCTTCTGGCTGGACTCGTTGAGCTTGGTGACGCCGGCCGTGATGTCCTCGGAGGTGGCGTCCTCCTTGGCCAGCGTCTCCTTGAGCGCGTCGACGTCGGCCTGGACCTCGGACTTCACGTCGTCGGGCAGCTTGTCGCCGTTGTCGGTGAGGAACTTCTCGGTCGTGTAGACGAGCTGGTCACCCTGGTTGCGGGCCTCGACGGCCTGGCGACGCTTGGCGTCCTCCTCGGCGTACTGCTCGGCCTCCTTGACCATGCGGTCGATCTCGTCCTTGCCGAGCGCCGACCCACCAGAGATGGTCATCGACTGCTCGCGGCCGGACGCCTGGTCCTTGGCGGAGACGTGGACGATGCCGTTGGCGTCGATGTCGAAGGTGACCTCGATCTTCGGCACGCCGCGCGGGGCCGGCGGGAGGCCGGTCAGCTCGAAGTTGCCGAGCGGCTGGTTCTGGCTCCACATCTGGCGCTCGCCCTGGGCGACCTTGATCTCCACCGACGGCTGGTTGTCGTCGGCGGTGGTGAAGATCTCCGAGCGCTTGGTCGGGATGGTGGTGTTGCGCTCGATCAGCGTGGTCATCACGCCGCCCTTGGTCTCGATGCCCAGCGACAGCGGGGTGACGTCGAGGAGCAGCACGTCCTTGACCTCGCCCTTGAGGACACCGGCCTGCAGCGCCGCGCCCACCGCGACGACCTCGTCGGGGTTGACGCCCTTGTTGGGCTCCTTGCCGCCGAGCAGCTCCTTGACCAGCTCGGTCACGGCCGGCATGCGGGTCGAGCCGCCGACGAGGACCACGTGGTCGATGTTGGAGACCGCGACGCCGCCGTCCTTGAGCACCGACTGGAACGGCGCCTTGGTGCGGTCGAGCAGGTCGGCCGTCAGCTTCTGGAACTCGCTACGGGTGAGCTTCTCCTCGAAGTGGAGCGGGCCGCCCTCGCCGTGGGTGATGTAGGGCAGGTGGATCGTGGTCTCGGAGCTCGAGGACAGCTCGATCTTCGCCTTCTCCGCGGCCTCCTGGAGGCGCTGCTTGGCGATCTTGTCGGCACCGAGGTCGACGCCGTTGTTGTCCTTGAACTTCTTGACCATCCACTCGACGACGCGGTTGTCCCAGTCGTCGCCACCGAGGTTGTTGTCACCCGAGGTCGCCTTGACCTCGACGACGCCCTCGCCGATCTCGAGCAGGGACACGTCGAAGGTGCCGCCACCGAGGTCGAAGACGAGGATGGTCTGGTCCTCGCCCTTGTCGAGGCCGTAGGCCAGAGCGGCCGCGGTGGGCTCGTTGACGATGCGGCTCACGTTGAGGCCCGCGATCTCGCCGGCCTCCTTGGTGGCCTGGCGCTGCGCGTCGGAGAAGTACGCCGGCACGGTGATGACCGCGTCGGTGACCGTCTCGCCGAGGTAGGCCTCGGCGTCGCGCTTGAGCTTCTGCAGCACGAAGGCGCTGATCTGCTGCGGGGTGAAGGACTTGTCGTCGATGTCGACCTTCCACGACTCACCCATGTGGCGCTTGACCGACCGGATGGTGCGGTCGACGTTGGTGACCGCCTGACGCTTGGCGACCTCGCCGACGAGGACCTCGCCGGACTTGGTGAAGGCGACCACGGACGGGGTCGTCCGCGCGCCCTCGGCGTTCGCGATGACGGTGGGCTCGCCACCCTCCAGGACGGCGACGACGGAGTTCGTCGTGCCGAGGTCGATGCCGACCGCACGTGCCATGTGTGTCTACCTCCTGCTGCGCCCCGGTGGTTCCGGGGTCGATGTCTGGGGAACGGGCCCTGCGGACCCGCCGATGAGACCCATCCTGACGAGTGTCGCTCGGACTGGCAAAACAGTTGAGTCGACCGGACTCAACTCTCATCACCCGGTACAACGCAGGGCGCGGCCGGATGTTCCCGATCGGCGCGATGATTTTTGCCCGCTGTCGTGCCGACCCTGGCGGGATACGACGTGCCGGACCCGACCCTGGCGGCGTACGACATCCGCAGCAGCCTGAACCATGTCGGATGCCGCCATCCTCACCAGCGGACCGCCACCCTGGCGGCGTACGACATCCGCAGCAGCCGCAACCACGTCGGATGCCGCCACCCTCACCCAGGGACCGCCGACCCTAGCGGCGTACGACATCCCAAGCGGCCCCGACCATGTCGTATCCCGCCACCCTCGCCCGACGACGGGGCGCGCAGCGGGGCAGGGGGTCAGCGGGTCCAGACGTACGGCGTGGTGGTGGTGACCGCGACGAGGCCGGAGCGCTCGAGGATCGGGCGCGACATGTCGGTGCTGTCGGAGTGGATCAGGTGGATGCCGCGGGCGACGGCTGAGCGGGCACGGGCGGCGAGGAGGGCGCGGTAGATGCCGCGGCCGCGGTAGTCCGGGAGCGTCGCGCCGCCCCAGATGCCGGCGAAGTCGGTGCCCTCGACGGGCGTGAGGCGGCCGCCGCACACCACCCGGCCGTCGGCCTCGGCGATCCAGAACTCCGACGTGCCGGCCTCGAGCTCGGCCAGCGACGAGGCGACGGAGGGGCCGCGGCCGGTGCCGAAGACCGACTCCTGCGCCTCCAGCATCCGGGTGACGTCGGCCTCGGCGTCCGGGCCGGGGTCGATGCGGCGCACCACGACCCCGGGGTCCAGCGGCACGTCGAGCGCGAGCAGCGCGGCCTCGCCGACCATCACGGTCTCGCGCGGCTCCGGCACCAGGCCGTGCGCCTCGAGCCGCTGACCGAGGTCGGCAGGCAGGTCGTGGCCGCGCGTCTTCCACTCGAACGACTCGACGGCCGTCTCGTCGCGGTAGTGCGCGACGGTCTCCTCGACCAGCGTGTCGAGGGCCGCGCCCTCGGCGCCGCCCAGGTCGCGGTAGGTCACGAAGCCGCCGTGGTGGAAGACCGCCCACAGCAGGGGCCCGTGCTCGACGAGGGCGTCGGCGTTGCCGACCTCGCCCTCGCGCCGGAGCTGGTCGTCGTAGGCGGCCAGGAGGTCGATGCTCATGCCCGGCAGCGTAGGGCGGGAGGGCTCCGGACGCCTTCGGGTTTCCGGCCTGCCCGATGTCGGGGAAATCTCAGGGGTGTTCCGGTGTCGCAGAGGTGTACGGCACCGCACACTTGTCCCGTGCTCCACAGCCAGAACGTGCGCCGGGCCCTCGGCGCCTCGGCGATCGCCGTCGTCCTCGGCGCCGCCATGGCCTTCTACGTCGCCGACTCCGCCGACGCGGGCCAGACCCGGTGCCGCGACCACCGCGCCGACGCGCGCGAGCGCAGCGCGATCGTGACCGGCGAGGGCGGACGCGTCCTGGTCATCGGCGACTCGTGGTCGGTGGGCCTCGGGCAGGACGACCTCGCTCGGTCGTGGCCGAGCCGCCTCGACGGCGAGGTGCACGTCGCCGGCTTCTCCGGCTCCGGCTTCAGCGCCCGCGCCAGCGGCTGCGGCACCGTCTCGTTCGCCGACCGGGCCCCGACCGCGCTCGGCGTGCGCCCCGCGCTCGTCGTGGTCGAGGGCGGGCTCAACGACTACGACCAGCCCGCCGCGGCGATCGACGACGGCTTCCGCGACCTCATGGCCGACCTCGCCGGCGAGAGGGTCGTCGTGGTCGGCCCGGCGAGCGCCCCGTCGCGGGCCGCCGCGGTGCCGCGCGTCGACGCGCTCCTGGCCGAGCTCAGCGCCGAGTACGGCGTGCCGTACGTCCAGACCAGTGACCTCGCGCTCGACTACCTCGACGACGAGCTGCACCTCACCGAGGGCGGGCACGCCGAGTTCGGCGACGTCGTGGCCGATCGAATCGCTGCCAATTCCCCGGCGCGACCCGCGGTTCTTCCCCGCTGACCTCTCAGCGCGACAGATTTCCGTCGACTGCCCGAATAGCGGACGACCGCGCAGGGTTCCCTGCTGCGCATGCAGGTTCTCGCGATGCGAGAACCTGCAGTTCGCGGTCCATTGACGCCGATCCCCCCGATTGCGAACTTGTGCACTGGTCTGCATGACCCAATCCATCCTCGGGCCCGCCGGGCCCGAACTCTCGATTGGACACCCCAGTGAAGAATCCCCGTCTGGCCCTCCTGGCCGGTCTCGCATCGACTGCGGTCGCTGCGTCGTTCCTGGCACCGACCGCCACCCCGGCCGATGCCGCCCCCGCGGCGGGCAACCCCCGCCTCGAGGCCCAGCAGGCGGCCAGCGCCTGGGTCAAGGGCCACGGCACCGCCCTCGAGCGCTCCTCCCAGGACGCCTTCACCCGCGCCGCCACCTACACCGGCGACAACGGCATCTACTCCATGGCCTACGAGCGGACCCACGAGGGCCTGCGCGTGGTCGGTGGCGACTTCGTCGTCCTGGCCAACTCCGACGGCCAGGTCGTCGGCACCTCGGTGGCCCAGGACGCCCCGGTCGAGATCGCGAGCACCACGCCCGGCATCACCGCGGCCGCCGCCTCCGACGCCGCCACCGCCCTGGCCGACCAGGGCGCCACGGTGTCCACCCCGGAGCTGGTCATCTGGCACCGCGAGGACGGCACCAAGCTGGCCTACGAGGTCGAGGTCCGGGGCACCCACGACGGCGAGGCCTCCTGGCAGCGCGCCTGGGTCGACGCCAACACCGGCCAGGTCCTGGAGTCGCGCGAGCAGATCGCGCACGGCACCGGCACCGGCGCCTGGGAGGGCAACGTCACGATCCCGACGTCCGGCTCCGGCACGTCGTACTCGATGACCAACTCCAACGCCACCACGCTCAAGTGCCAGGACGCGGCGAACAACACCACGTTCACCGGCACCGACAACGCCTGGGGCAACGGCGTCGCGACCAACAAGGAGACCGGCTGCGTCGACGCGTTCTACGCCGCCGAGCAGGAGCGCCTCATGCTCTCCAGCTGGCTCGGTCGCAACGGCATGAACGGGTCGGGCGGCTGGGTCCCGATCCGGGTCGGCCTCAACGACGTCAACGCCTACTACGACGGCACGCAGGTCCAGATCGGCCACCGCCAGGGCACCAACGAGTGGATCGGCGCCATCGACGTCGTGGCCCACGAGTTCGGCCACGGCATCGACGACAAGACCCCCGGCGGCATCTCGAGCAACGGCACCCAGGAGTTCGTCGCGGACACCTTCGGCACGGCCACCGAGTTCTACGCAGGCAACCCCGCCGACCCGGCCGACTACACGATCGGCGAGGAGATCAACCTCGTCGGCTCCGGCCCGATCCGCGACATGTCCAACCCGGGCAACGTGGGCGACCCGTCGTGCTACTCCAGCTCGATCCCGAACGCCGAGGTCCACGCGGCTGCCGGTCCCGGCGACCACTGGTGGTACCTGCTCGCCAACGGCGGCACCTCCAAGTGCAACGGCCAGTCCGTGAGCGGCGTCGGCGTCCAGAACGCCATGAAGATCATGTACAACGCGATGCTGATGAAGACCTCGTCCGCGAGCTACCTCAAGTACCGCACCTGGACGCTGACCGCGGCGAAGAACCTCGACTCCACCTGCGCCCTGTTCAACTCCACCAAGGCCGCGTGGAACGCCGTGAACGTGCCCGCCCAGTCGGCTGACCCGACCTGCGGTGGCACCACCACCCCGCCCACCACCCCGCCCCCCACCGGCGGCAACATCCTGGGCAACCCGGGCTTCGAGTCGGGCGCGACCGTGTGGACCGGCACCTCCGGCCCGATCACCAACAACACCGGCCGCCCGGCCCGCACCGGCTCGTGGAAGCTCTGGCTCGGTGGCAACGGCACCGCCGGCACCGAGACCATCAACCAGTCGGTCTCCATCCCGGCGTCGGCCACCGCCGCGTCGCTGTCGTACTACATCCGCACCGACACCTCCGAGAGCGGCTCGACGGCGTACGACACGATGAAGGTCCAGGTCGTCGACGGCAGCACCGTGACGACGCTGAAGACCTTCAGCAACGTCGGCACCAACGCGACCTACACGCAGTACAGCAGCTCGCTGCTGGCCTACAAGGGCAAGACGGTCACGATCCGCTTCACCGCGACCGAGGACTCCTCGCTCCAGACCAGCTTCGTGGTCGACGACACCGCGCTGAACGTCTCCTGACGTCGCATCGCCTCTGACGGGGCGGGCCAGCACTGCTGGCCCGCCCCGTTCCCGTCCCTGCCCTGCCCGGACCCACCGACCCACGGGAGATCCCTCCATGCGCAACCTCCGTACGACCGCCCTGTCGGCCATCGCCGCGGGCGCCGTCGTGGCCTCGGCCCTCGCCGGCTCGACCAGCCCGGCGACCGCCGCACCGGCCCCCGACCTGAGCGTCACCAACGTCACCGCCCACCTGCAGAAGCTGCAGGACATCGCCACCGCCAACGGCGGCAACCGCGCCACCGGCCGACCCGGCTACAAGGCCTCGCTCGACTACGTGAAGGCCAAGCTCGACGCCGCCGGCTACACGACCCAGGTGCAGACGTTCTCGACGTCCTCCGGCACGTCCTACAACCTCGTCGCCGACTGGCCCGGCGGCGACAGCGAGCACGTCGTCATGACCGGCGCCCACCTGGACAGCGTCTCGGCCGGGCCCGGCATCAACGACAACGGCACCGGCTCGGCGTCGGTGCTCGAGGCCGCCCTGGCCTGGGCCTCGAGCGGCAACACCCCGCGCAACCACCTGCGGTTCGCCTGGTGGGGCGCGGAGGAGCAGGGCCTGCTCGGGTCGAACTACTACATGCGCAACCTGCCGACGGCCGACAAGGACCGCATCGACCTCTACATGAACTACGACATGGTCGGCTCGCCCAACCCGGGCTACTTCGTCTACGACGACAACGCCGCCGGCAACGGCGCCCGCGACACGATGACGGCCTACTACACCTCCAAGGGCATCCCCTGGGAGTACATCGACGTGCAGGGCCGCTCCGACCACGCGTCGTTCCGCAGCTACGGCATCCCCACCACCGGCATGTACTCCGGCGGCGAGGACATCAAGACCTCCGCGCAGGCCTCGAAGTGGGGCGGCACCGCCGGCAAGGCGTTCGACGCCTGCTACCACCGCTCCTGCGACACGATGAGCAACATCAACACCACCGCGCTCGACCGCAACCTCGACATGATCGGCTACATGGTCTGGCTCTTCGCCGACAAGGACTACGGCACCTCCGTGCCGCCGACCACCCCGCCGGCCGGCAGCAACCTCCTCGGCAACCCGGGCTTCGAGTCCGGCGCGACCGTGTGGACCGGCACCTCCGGCCCGATCACCAGCAACACCGGTCGTCCGGCCCGCACCGGCTCGTGGAAGGCGTGGCTCGGCGGCAACGGCTCCTCCA
>NZ_JBHLXH010000001.1:1677775-1706258 GCF_042432345.1 Nocardioides zeicaulis
CTACTGGCTGCGCAGCGACACCGCCGAGACCGGCTCGACGGCGTACGACACGCTCAAGGTGCAGGTGATCAGCGCGGGCACGACCACGACGCTGAGGACGTTCAGCAACGTCGGCACCAGCACGACCTACACGCAGTACAGCCAGAGCCTCGCGGCCTACGCCGGCAAGACCGTCACCGTGCGGTTCCTGGCGACCGAGGACTCCTCGCTGCAGACCAGCTTCGTCATCGACGACACCGCCGTCACGACCAGCTGAGACCCCTCACGCACCGGCCCGGACCCCGCCGAGGGGGTCCGGGCCGGTGCTGCGTGGTCGCTGCACGGGGTGGCTACTCCTCGAGCCACGCCGCCCAGGCGTCGAAGGAGTACGGCCGGCCGAGGAAGTCGGCGACCAGGTCGGCGGCGTCCTTGCGCCCGCCCATCGCCAGCACCCGGTCGCGGTAGCGCAACGCCACCTCCGGTGCGAAGAGGTCGCCCGGGTCGAAGGCGGAGAACAGGTCCTTCGCGATCACCAGCGACCACATGTAGGTGTAGTAGCCCGAGGAGTAGCCGTCGAGGTGGCCGAAGGAGCAGTGCATGTGCGCCCCCTCGAGCGGCGGGAACACCGAGTAGCGCCGCTGGAGCTCGTCGCCGAAGGCGGTCAGGTCGTCGCGCTGCTCGGTGTGGAACCAGTAGGACCGGGCGGCGTAGGACATCTGCTGCGCGGCGTTGACCCCCTTGCCGAAGGCGTCGGCGCGGCGCATGGCCTCGACCAGCTCTGCGGGGATGGTCTCGCCGGCGGCGTTGCGGGCGAACGTCGCGAGGACGTCGGCGTCCCACGCCCACTCCTCCAGCATCTGGCTGGGCGCCTCCACGAAGTCCCACTCGGTCGCGACGCCGGAGAAGCCGACCCACGCGCCCTGGCCGCCGAGCACGTGGTGGACGAGGTGGCCGAACTCGTGGAACAGCGTGACGACCTCGTCGTGCTCCATCAGCCCGCGGCTGAAGTTGCACACGAGCGCGCCCTCGGGCAGCTGCACGCCCGCGACGCCGCTGACCACGTCGAACTGCGCGGCGTGCTTGTACTTGCCCTCGCGCGGGTGGAGGTCGAGGTGGATCCGCCCGATCCGGCGGCCGTCGAGCCCGACGTCGTAGGTGGCGACGTCCTCGTGCCAGGCCCCGGCGGCCGCGGGCGCGACGGGCGTCCACGTGAGCCCGAAGAGGCGACCGGTGACGTCGAGGAGGCCCTGGCGGACCTGCTCGAACGGGAAGTAGGTCCGCACGACCTGGCCGTCGACGTCGTACTGCTCGCGGCGCACGAGCTCGGAGTAGTAGCGCGAGTCGTGGCCGAGGACCTCCTCGGCCCCGGGGTCGTCGAGGCGCTTGCGCTCCAGCAGCACCTGCTTCTCGGCGGCGGCGCGGTCGGCGGCGAGCGCGCTGATGCGGTCGATGAACTCGGCCACCGCGGCGCCCGAGCCGACCATCTTCACCTCGGTGTCGTAGTCGGCCCACGAGTCGTGGCCGAGCAGGGAGGCGGTCTCGCGGCGCACCGCGAACAGCTCCTGCAGCACGGCGTCGTTGGCCGGCCAGCCGACGTTGGTCTGGGCGAGGGCGAGCTCGCGGCGCGCCTCGGCGTCGGACCCGAAGGTCATGAACGGCACCAGGTCGGGGTAGTCGGTGGTGAGCCCGACCAGGCCGTCGTCGCCGGGCGGGTGGGCCTCGCGGTAGTCGTCGGGCAGGCCGGCGAGCCGCTCCGGGGCGAGCCGGACCGTGCGCACGTCGTCGCGGATGGTGCGCCCGAAGTCCTGCGAGAGGCGTACGGCGGTCTCGCTGAGCTCGCGGAGCCGGTCGCGGGTGGCGTCGTCGCGGTCGACGCCGGCGCGGCGGAAGTCGCGCAGGGCGTGGTCGAGCACCCGACGGGCGTCGGCGTCGAGCGACTCGACCTCGGTGGCGTCGAGGCCGGCGAGCACGGCGTAGAGCTCGCGATCGAGGCCGAGCTCGGTCACGAAGCGCTGCACGTCCTGGTCGAGCGCATCGGCACGGTCGCGCACGGCCGCGTCGGGGTGGACCTCGGCCCACATCGACACCGAGGAGGCGTTGGCGATCGCCGTCGCGGCGCGGTTCCAGCCGCCGAGGACCTCGGTGGCGGACCCGCCGCCCTTGAGCCCCTCGACGAGCCGGGTCGCCTCGGCGAGCTGCCCCTCGCAGCGGGCGGAGACCCAGGCGAGCCAGTCGCCGTCACCGGGGAGGTCGAGCGGGGTGAGCGGGTGGTCGGAGGTCGGGGGTGCGGACGTCACGGTCCGGCAGCCTACGACGGGCAAGCGGCCCGCCCAAGGCATGTCTGGGGCACGTCAGGCCACGGTGCGTCAGGGCTCAGCGGCCCGAGCCCTTGCGCCACGCGCTGAACGAGCGCACCGAGGAAGGGCGCGGCCGCACCAGCCACGGCCACGGGTGCTGCTCCACGACGTCGAGCCGGCGGGACCGGCGTGCCCAGCCCGGCACGGGCGTCCAGGTGGCGGCCAGGGGCCGGCCGGAGAGCTCGGCGACGACGTCACCGCGGCGCACCTCCAGCGGCCGCGTCGCGGCGAGCTCGCCTAGGGTCTCGGCGAGGAAGACCAGCCGCTTGCCCGAGAGCCGCAGCCGCGCCAGCAGCGGCTCGTCGAGGACGAAGACCGCCGGCCGGTCGGGGTCGGCGGCCAGCGCGGGGTCGGCGTCACCGAGCGACTCGGCCGTCAGCCACACCACCTCGCCCCCGCTGCCCTCCTGCTCGGCCGGTCCGGCCGGGACCGGGCCGGTGCCGAGGTCGGGACCGTCGACGGCGCCGCCGACCCGGGCGTCGGGCCACTGCTGGATCGGGCAGCGCCCCGACAGCGGGCAGGCGCGGCAGAGCTCCGGCGCGCGCTTCTCCACCTGCCAGCGGCTGAAGCCGTAGGGCTTGCCGCTGCCGGTGCCGACCGTCCACTGCCAGCCGAGCCGGTTGGCCGCGCGGGAGCCGTCGAGGAGGTGGGTGAACATCTCGTCCTCGCCACGCCACCAGTCGTGCCCGGCGCGCACCGCCCACTGCGAGGCCAGCCACATGCGGGTCTGGTTGACCAGCCAGCCGTCGTCGTGGAGCTCGCCGACGACGTGGTCGAGGCAGGCCATCTCGCGGGGCCACGGCTCGGTCCAGGCCCGGGCCGGACGCGGCTGGGCCCGGCGCAGGTCGCGCCCGAGGTCGGGGCCGACCCGGGCGTAGAGGTGGCGGGCGTACTCCTGCCAGAGCAGCTCGTCGCGGTACTTCCGGCGATCGGGCGCCGGGGCGTCGGCGACCGCGTCCCAGAGGTCGGGCAGCGGCACGAGGCCGTGGCGGACGTAGGGCGACATGCGGGTGGCGCCGCGGCGCGAGCGCGGGAGCACCTGGTTGCGGGAGCGGGCGTAGCCGCGGACGTCGAGGAGCGCCAGCGCCGCGTCGGCCGCGGGCTGCCCGCCACGCAGGCCACCCGCACGGATGCCCTCGGGGCCCTCGAGCGTCAGGTCGCCGAGGTGACGGGCCACCCAGGCCACGACGTCGTCGGTCGAGGCGCCCTCCCCCAGCGCCGGGGGCGTGGGGAGGAGGGGCATGCGGCGAGGCTAGCCACAGGGACCGACAGCGACCCCGCGTAGCGTGTGCGGGTGAGCAGCTCGGGGGACGGTCGCTTCCGCTTCCGCGACATCGCGCTCGCGGCCTACGGTCCCTCGGCCGCCTCGGCCATCGGGCACGGCGCGATGATGCCGGTCCTCGCGATCCGCGCCCGCGACCTCGGCGCCGACATCAGCCTGGCCGCCGTGGTGGTCGCGCTCATGGGCATCGGCCAGCTCCTGACCAGCCTCCCGGCGGGCGCGCTGGTGGCCCGGATCGGCGAGCGGCGCGCCCTGGTGGGGGCCGGTCTGCTCGACGCGTGCGCGATGACGTCGATGGCGCTCACCCACACCGTCGCCGGCCTGGCCGCGGGCGTGCTGCTCAGCGGCGCCTGCTGGACGGTGTTCCTGCTCGCCCGCCAGGGCTTCATCATCGACGCGGTGCCGGTGACGCACCGCGCCCGCGGGATGTCGTACCTCGGCGGCACGCAGCGCGTCGGCGTGCTGGTGGGTCCGCTGCTGGGGGCCGGGCTGATCTCGCTGTCCGGGGTGCCGGCCGTCTTCGTGATGGCGGCGGCCGCCTCCGTCGTCGCCGCGATCGTCTCCGGGCTGATGCCCGACCTCGGCCAGGAGCGGCGCGCGCAGGCGCGGGAGAGCGGCCACGTCACCGTGCGCCGGGTCGTCCGGGAGCACCGACGGGTGCTGGCGACCCTCGGCGGAGCGGTCGTGGTGCTGGGCGCGAGCCGGTCGCTGCGGATGAGCCTGCTGCCGCTGTGGGCCGACCACGTCGGGCTGTCGGCGTCGACGACCTCGCTGATCTTCGCCGTCGCGTCCGTCTTCGACGTCGCGCTCACCTGGCCCGGCGGCTGGCTCATGGACACGCGCGGACGGATGGTGGTGGCGGTCCCGGTGGCGGCCAGCATGGCCGTCGCCTGCCTCCTCCTGCCGCTCGCGACCGAGGCGTGGTCGGTGACGCTGGTGATGGTGCTCGTCGCCGCCGGCAACGGCCTCGGAGCCGGGATCGTGATGACGCTCGGCGCGGACGCGGCGCCGGCCGAGGGGCGCGCGCAGTTCCTCGGTGCGTGGCGGCTGTGCGGCGACATCGGCGGCACGGGCGGACCGGTGCTGGTGAGCGCGGTCGCCGCGGTCGCGCCGCTGGCCACCGCGTGCCTGGTGATGGGGGTGCTCGGCGTGGCCGGCACCGCGTGGGTGGCCCACTGGACCCGCCGGGTCGACCTCGCGCGGACCCGCGCGGCCTCGCTCAGCCGACGGTGACGGTGACCTCGTTGGAGGTGGCCTGGGTGTCGGTGTCGATCACCCGGAACACGTTCTCGCCCGTGCGACCGGTGAGGACGTACGTCGAGAAGGTGCCGCCACCGACCGACATCGTCACCGGGAAGTCGGTCCACGTGCCGCCCTCGTTGCGCTGCACCTGCAGGATCGCGCCCTCGCCCGACTGGTAGGTGCCGGTGAGGACGATCTGCTGCATCGCGCCCACCGACTGCTGCGGCGTGGTCAGCGTGATCCCCTGCGCGGGGCTCGGCGACGCGCTGTCGGTCTCGGCCGGGGTGCCGGTGTCGTCGGTCGGGGTGGGGGTGGGCGTGCCGGTGTCGGTGGGGCGCGGCAGGTTGAACGTCGCCGGCGCGCCCCCGCCGCTGCTCGTGCCGGGGTCGTCACCGATCCCGGCGGCCTTCACGCCCACCATGACGGCGAGCCCGCCGAGCAGGCCGATGACCACGGCGACGCCGACCAGGGCGAGGAGCCCGGTCAGGACGGGACGGTTCTCGGTGTCCATGGGGACCTTTCCACCGGCGGCAGGTGCCGCCATTGTCCAAGACGGGTGGTGGCATGGCCAACCCGCGCGTGTCGGGCCGGGGGTAGTCCAGTGGCAGAGCGTCGTCCGCCGCAGGTAGTCCAGTGGCAAAACGTGCGTCGGGGGCCGTCCGGACGACGTCTCGCCACTGGACTACCCCCCGCGGGGGCGGGGCCCGCTGCGGGCCGTCGGACAGGATGGGGGCATGCAGTCACCGTTGCGACACGGCAAGGCCGCCCTCGGCACGACGATCGCCGGGGGTGCGCTCGCGGCGCTCTCCCAGGCGCCCGAGCGGGCCTCGCGCCTCCTGCGCCACCGCTACCCGACCGTGGCCGTCACCGGGATGACCGGCGTCGGCAAGACCCGCCTCACCGACCGGATCACCCGCCGGGCCAGCGCCGAGTCCGGCCAGGACGTCGGGTCGGCGGTGATGGAGCGTCGTACGCGCCGCGCGGCCCGGCTGCGCGGCTACCGCTTCCGCGTCGTCCCCGGCGAGAACGCCGCCACCCGCCTCGGCGCGCTCGACGAGGTGTTCCACGACGAGCCCGTCGACGGCGTGCTGCACGTCGTCGCCTGGGGCCACGCCACCCCGCGCCGCACCGCCGGCACGACCGGCGCCGCAGCCGCCACGCGCGACGAGCAGCTCGCCGCCGAGCTCGAGGACTGGTCGATCACCGCCCACCGGATCGCCAGCATGGCCGTGCGCCGCGACCGGCCCACCTGGCTGGTCATCGCCGTCACCAAGGCCGACCTCTTCCCCGACGAGGTCGAGGAGGCGGTGCGCTACTACTCCCCCGGCAGCGGCTCGCCGTTCGCCGCCCGGCTCGACGAGCTCCGCGCGCTGGCCGGCGGCGCCAAGCTGTCGGTCGACGTGCTGCCGGTGTGCTCGCAGGGCGCCGGAAGGCGCTCGTCCATGACCGACAAGGACAGCGCCGCCCTCCTCGGCCGCCTCGAGCTGCGCATGGCCCAGCTCAGCGGACACGTGTGACCCCCGCCCGCCTCGTGCTTCCGTGAGCACGGCCTCCGCCAGGGTGGCGGGAGACGACACCCTGCGAGCCCCTGCGGGTGTCGTACGCCGCCAGGGTCGGCGCACGCCGGCCGAGGGTGGCGGGAAACGACATCCTGCGAGCCCCTGCGGGTGTCGTACGCCGCCAGGGTGCGGCGTCCGGGGAACAGGTCGTTCACAACTTCACGACTTCGGGTTTCGACGGCGTTCACCGGGGCATGAGGGTCGCCATGAGGCCGATCGCGATCAACCAGCGGGCGCTGCGGGGCGCCCAGGCGGAGCTCGACTCCGCGCGGGAGGACCTGAGGGCCGCCCTCTCCGACGTGCAGCACCCCGCCGACGACTTCCCGTGGCGCGACCTCGTGGTCGAGGGCGTCAAGAGCCTGCTCGAGGACGCCGAGCAGGTCGTCCGCAAGTGCCGCACGGTCGCCTCGGCGATCGACGACTCGGTGATCGACTTCGACGAGCTCGACGTGATGGTCGGCCAGGCCGCGGTCGTGGCCTCCCAGCTCGACCAGGTCCAGGTGCAGCCCCGGTGACGCGCGTGCAGGCCGACCGCCTCGAGGTCCAGGAGGACGGCCTCCAGTTCGGCGACCCCATCGGCTGCGGCTACCACTGGACCGAGCCCGACGAGGTCGACGCCTACGGCGACTCCGTGCGCCGCACAGCCAGCAAGGTCGAGCTCGCCGTCGACGCCTTCGAGCGCACCGCGGGGCTGTCGGAGGAGGTCTTCTCCGGAGAGGCCGCCGACGCACTGCGCACCCGGGCCTCCAAGCGCCACGAGGAGGCGGCCGAGGTCCGCGACAACCTCCGCGGCCTGGGGCGCGCCATCAACGCCTACTCCGACGTCCTGCGCCGCCACCGCGAGGGTCTCGAGCAGCTGCGCGCGTTCGCCGCCAGCCGCGGCCTCGAGGTGCGGGGCAACCAGATCATGCCGCCCGTGCAGACCCTGCCCGGCGACGCGACCCAGAAGCAGGCCGACGCGTGGGAGGCCGACTGGAAGACCTACCAGTCGTGCTTCGAGACCAAGCTCGAGCTGCGCGACGCGCGGCGCACCAGCACCCGCGACCTGGTCCGTGCGCTCGCGGACTACGCCGACGTCCACCCCGACAAGGACCGCGCGCGGCTCGTCGGGGCCAACGCCCAGGACGTCCGGTTCGGCGAGCTGCGCCGCGACGCGGCCGAGGAGGCCCTGGAGGCCGTCCAGGCCGGTGACGCCGCCGCGGCCGCCCGGCACACCGTCGAGCTGCTCAAGCGACGCGAGCAGGCCGCGCTCGGCGACCTCGAGGACCTCGTCAACGCCGACCGGCCCCCCGAGGAGATCGCAGCCCAGGCCGAGAAGGTGGCGGCGCTGCATCGCGAGCTGACCGAGGCGCGGGTGGAGGCCCACGACGCGCAGGCCGTCGCCGACCGCGAGCAGGCCCAGGCCAACCGTGCCGCCCGCACCCTTGCCGCCGCGCAGGACGGGCAGGCCGTCGGCCACCCGGTCGCGCAGCCGGTGGCCCAGTCCGTGGCGCACCCGCTCGACGTCGGAGGCCCCGACGACGGCCGTCCGCTGGTCGGCGTCGAGCAGGCCGAGGTGGGCGGACCCGACGGCGGACGCCCGCAGGTCGCCCACCCGCTCGACGTGGGCGGCGCCGATGACGGTCGACCCTCCGCGACCGACCTCAAGGGCCGGCTGGGCTGAGCAGGCCGGCCCGGCGGGTGCGTCAGCCGCCGGCCACCTCGTAGCGGGTGGTGCCCTTGACCTTGTCGTCGCCGCACGACTGGCGGCGTACGGGTCCCGGCACGGCGACGACCTCGTCGGCCGGGTCGCCGCCGGCCAGCACGTGCAGCTCACGCGCCTGGTCGATCCCGGGTCGGCCCGCGCGGCCGCGGGCCCAGCCCAGCGGGAAGCCGCCGACCGCGACCTGCTCGCACACCGCGATCGCGTCGGTGGGCTCGAGGCGACCCAGCGTCACCCCGCTCGGCAGCGCCATCAGCGTCGCCGAGAACCGGTGCCCGCCGAGGTGCGTGGTCTCCCACGTGCCCCCGGGCCACCGACCGGCCAGCATGCCGGCCACCGGCCGGCCCATCTCGGCGCAGCAGCGGTCACGCTTGCCGTTGGTGCAGACCAGCCACAGCGGGCCGTCGTGGGGCTCGAGCGTGTCGAGGTCGAGGGCGAGCAGGTCGTCGGGCCGGTCGAGCACCGCAGCGCGCACTGAGAAGCCGTCGGCGATGGCGCTGGCGCGGTAGACGTGGGTGCCGGGACCGGCGCTCCCGTCGGGACGGCGCACCATGAACACCTTGAGGTCGAGCGAGGCGAGGTGGGCGCGGACCGCGTCGGGCAACCGGTTGTCGGCGACCGCGTCGCGACCCCACGGCCCCGGAGCCTCCACCAGCAGCAGCTCGGTGTCGGTGGGCGCGGTGCCGACCATCGGCTCATCGTCGGTGAGGCTGGCCAGGGCGCACCGGAAGTCAGTCACCCGACCAGTCTGTCCGACGACCGGGGACCCGCTGCGACCGGCGTACGCCGTCGTCCCCACCGCCCCGGGTAGTCCGCTGCCTTCGGCGGGTGCCCGGGGGCTCCGGACCGGCCGAACGCAGCGGACTACCGGGAGGGGCGAGCACAACCGGGGCCCGGAGCCACCGGCATACGTCGTCAGAGCAGGCCGCGGCGCCGGGCGACGGCGGCGGCCTCGGTGCGCGAGGCGGCGTCGAGCTTGGCGAGGATGTTGGAGACGTGCACCGAGACCGTCTTGGTGCTGATGAACAGCTGCTTGCCGATCTCACCGTTGCTGCGGCCCTCGGCGACCAGCGCGAGGATCTCCGCCTCGCGCGGGGTGAGCGCGACCGGGTCGCCCGAGGTCACGGGGGCGGCCGACGACCCGAGCGCGGTGAGCTCGTCGAGCAGCGCCTGCGAGCGGAGGGCCCGCGCGCCCTGGCGGGCGAGGTCACCCACCTCGCGCGCCCCCGCGGCGTCACCGGTGGCGCGCAGCACCCCGGCCAGGCGCACGCGGGCCTGGGTGGTCTCGGGCACGCTGCCGTAGGCCACCGCGGTCTCCTCGGCGGCCCGCCAGGCCGCGACGAGCTCCTCGGAGGTCGGCGGCTCGACCTGGGCGAGCCAGCGCCAGCGCAGGTGCTCGGCGGTGCGTCGGGCCACCCACATGCGGTACTCCGGGCCGTGGCTGTCGTCGTAGGGGGCGTAGAAGTCGATGACCCGCCCGCCGTCGGCGACCAGCCGGTCGACGTCGGCCGCGAGCGCCGCGCGCTCCTCGGCGGACTGCTGGGGTGCAGCCGAGGCGAGGGCCGCGAGGGCGAGGGTGGCCAGCCGCAGCCGGGCCTGGAACCACTCGTGCCACAGCGGCACGACGGTCTCGACCACGTCGTCGTAGGTGGTCAGCGCCGTGGCGGCGTCGCGGTCGGTGGCGGCCCGCAGCAGCGTCGCGGTGGCCGCGGTGATCGCGGTGAGGCCGTCGGTGCCCCAGTAGTCGCGCAACCGGTCGAGGGCGTGGTCCTTGTCCTCGCCGCGGATGCCGAGCGAGATGAGCATCTGGTGGGCGAAGAAGAGCCACTCGAAGACCATCGGCGGGTTCTGGCCGCTGACGTCGAGCAGCTCCCAGGCCTCGTCGAGGCACCCCTGGTGGGTGAGCGCGACGGCCATCAGCAGCCGCGCCTCGGCGGGGTAGGGCGACCACGCGAGCCCGCCGACCTCGCTGCGCTCGAGCACCTCGCGGTAGGTCGCGACGGCGGCGTCGAGGTCGCCCTCGTCCTGGAGCAGCCGGCCGAGGAGGTAGAGGGCGCGCAGCTCGGGCTCGAGCAGGCCGGCACGGCGGGCCCGCTCGGCCGCGGCGCGCCAACCGGCGCTGGCGCTCGAACCGCCCGTCGGGTCGAGGCCGGCCACCGTGGTGTGCAGCTCGACGGCGAGAGTGGTCAGGTCGTGGCGCTCGGCGAGCTCGAGGGCGTGGACCGCGATCGCGCGGGCCTCGTCGGCGTGCCACCCGTTCAGGCTCTGGGCCTGCACCAGGAGCGCCCGCACCAGCAGCTTGGGCGGGGCGTTGCGCAGCAGCTCGACCGCCTCGGCGGCGATCTCGCGCGGGGAGTCGGTGGTGTCGGTGAGCATCAACGCCGACGCGAGGGCCGTGAGCAGCTGACCGCGGTCGGTGCTGGAGGCGTCGGCCTGCAGCATCGCCAGCCGAGAGCGCAGCACCTTGACCGCCTTCTGGACCCGTCCCGACGCGACGAGAGCCTCCGCGCAGCGCCGGGCGAGCACGAAGGTGTCGACGTCGCCGACCGGGGTGCGGGAGGTGTCGACGAGCTCGAGCGCGTCGAGGAAGTGGGTGGCGGCCTCGGCGGGGCCGCCCACGGCGAGCGCCTCCTCGCCGGCCTCGATCGAGGCCCGCACCGCCACGGGCCGGTCGTCGGCGCGCCGGGCGTGCTGGGCCAGCTCGGCCGCGGTGCCGACGGCGCGGCCCTCGCCGAGTGCGGACACGAAGTCGGCGTGCAGCCGCATCCGCTCACCGGGCAGCAGGTCGTCGTAGACCGCCTCGCCGAGCAGGGCGTGGCGGAAGGCGTACGTCCCGCCGCGGGAGACGACGAGGACGTGCGACTCCACAGCCGTGCGCAACGCCGCCTCGAGCGCGGTCGGTCCGAGGTCGCAGACCGCGGCCAGCAGCGCGTGGCTGACCTGCCTCCCGGCGACCGACACCAGGCGCACGACCTGGCGCGTGGTGTCGTCGAGGCGGTCGAGGTGGACCAGCAGCACGTCGGCGAGCTCGCCGGGCCCCTGCCCCGAGCCGGCGGCGCCGACGAGCTCCTCGATGAAGAACGGGTTGCCCTCTGCGCGGTCGACGACGGAGGCCCACTCCGCCTCGGTCATCGTCGAGGGGTGCAGCGCGCGCACCAGCTGGCGTACGGCGTCGTCGTCGAGGGGCTCGAGGGCGAGGCGGTCGACACCGCGCAGCCGGCTCCACTCGGCGACCTGGCGGCGCAGCGGGTGGCGGCGGTGCAGGTCGTCGGCGCGGTAGGAGACGGCGAGGGAGACGCCGGGCACGGGCCGGGAGAAGAGGAAGCTGAGCATGTCGCGCGTGGACTCGTCGGCCCAGTGGGCGTCCTCGACGATCAGCAGCAGCGGCGCCTGCTCGGCGACGGCGGAGAGGAGGTCGCCGAACGCGTCGTAGACGTTGCCGCGGTCGAGGGCCTGGTCGCCCGACGCGGTCTCGCTGCTGCGGATGCGCCGGCCGGGCTGGAGCCGCGCGAGGGTGGGGTGCTGGTCGAGGACGCGGGCGGCCACGTCGGGCCGGTCGGCCATCAGCCGTCCGAGGACCTCGGAGAAGGGGAGGTAGGGCAGGGAGCTGTCTGCGAGGTCGAGGCAGTGGCCGGCCACGACCTGCCACCCGGTCTCGAGCGCGGTGTCGCGCAGCGCGAGCAGCAGGCGGGTCTTCCCGACGCCCGCGTCGCCGGCGACGAGCACCGCCCGGGCGGTGGGTCCGTCCCCGGACGTGCGAATGCCGAGCTGGGCGGTGAGGTGCTCCAGCTCGGCATCGCGTCCGATGAGATCGGTGGTCCGCAGGGCCGGCACGGGGGACATTGTGTCCTGCCGGTCCGACAGTGGCGGGTCGATCGTCGTGGGTGTCACTTCTGGGTGTCGGTCGCGCGGACCCGGGTCCAGCGACGCTGGCCGTAGTCCTTCGCGATGCGCTCCTGCCGGTAGGCGAGCTCGGCTCCCAGGAAGCTGTCGGTGCTGAACATGTCGTTCTCCTCTTCTCGGTGGCCCCGTCCGGGACCGTGATCCGAGATTCCGCCCATGAGGTAGCCGCCGGCATCGGGCGCGTGCCCTATCCCTCGGTCGCCGGCTACCTCAGACCGCCTGAGGTACGGCGTACGGGCGCGTCTGAGGTACCCCCGGGCCGGGGTAGTCCAGTGGCAAACCGCTGTCCCGCCGGGGTAGTCCAGTGCCACAACGCTGTCGTGAGGGCCCATCCACGACAGTTCGTCACTGGACTACCCCGAGGGGCCGGCGGGGGTGGTCCACCGGGTTCAGGTCGTCCCGGCGGCGGTCCCACGACCACCTCCCGGTGGACCACCCAAGGGGCGGGGCAGGGAAGCCGGAACCCGGTGGACTACCGGGGGACGGTCGGGCGGCCGGCCTGCCAGACGCCGGTGACGAGGGGGACGCCGGGGCGGTAGGCGAGGTGGACGTAGGAGGGCGCGTCGAGGAGGACGAGGTCGGCGGCCTTCCCGGGAGCGAGGGTGCCGACGTCGTCGCGGCCGAGCGCGGCGGCGCCCGTGGCGGTCGCGGCGTGCATCGCCTCGGCGGGGCTCATCCGCATCTCGCGCACCGCGAGCGCGATGCACAGCGCCATCGAGGAGGTGAAGCACGAGCCGGGGTTGCAGTCGCTGGCCAGCGCCACCCGGACGCCGGCGTCGAGCAGCGCGCGGGCGTCGGGGTAGGGCTGGCGGGTGGAGAACTCCACGCCCGGCAGCAGGGTGGCGATGGTGCCGCTGTCGGCGAGGGCGGTGACGTCGTCGTCGGAGAGGTAGGTGCAGTGGTCCACCGCGACCAGCCCGAGCTCGCACGCCAGCTGCACGCCGCCGCCGTACGTCAGCTGGTTGGCGTGGAGCCGCCCGCGCAGCCCGGCCTCCGCGCCGGCGGCGAGGATCGTGCGGGCCTGGTCGACGTCGAAGGCGCCGTCCTCGCAGAACACGTCGATCCACCTCGCGTGAGGCGCGGCGGCCGCGAGCATCGGGCCAGTGACGAGCGCGACGTAGTCCTCCGGCGTCGTGCCGGACGGGACGACGTGGGCGCCGAGGAAGGTCGTCTCGTCGGTGAACTGCCGGGCGATCGCGAGGCTGCGGGCCTCGTCGCGCACCGACAGCCCGTAGCCGCTCTTGACCTCGAACGTCGTGGTGCCCTGGGCGCGCATCTCGGCGACGAGCCGCGCGACGTGGGAGGTCAGCTGCTCGTCGGTGGCGGCGCGGGTGCGCGCGACGGTTGTGCGGATGCCGCCGGCGGTGTAGGGCTCGCCGGTCATCCGCGCCTCGAACTCCGCCGAGCGGTCGCCGGCGAAGACCAAGTGGCTGTGGGAGTCGACGAAGCCGGGGACGACGGCGCGTCCGCCCGCGTCGACCTGCATGTCGGCGTCCGGCGCGTCCGCGGCGTGGCCGACCCACGCGACCCGGCTGCCGTCGACGACGACGGCGGCGTCGTGCACCAGCCCGAGCAGCCCGCCCTCGTCCGCACGGGCCGGGTCGTTGGTGACCAGCTCGCCGATGTTCGTGATGACGGTGGTGCTCATGGGCGCTCCCAGATCGAGGTGATCACGTCGTCGAGCTCGCGCCCGATCCCTGCCCGGTCGCCGTCCTCGACGACCCACCGGCCGTCGGCCATGACGCGTCGTACGTCCTCGGCCGCGGCGGCGAAGACCACCGTGCCCTCGTCGCGGCCGGTGCCCGCCGTGCGGACCGACGCCGGGTCGACGACGACGAGGTCGGCACGCAGGCCGACGGCGATGGCGCCGGCGTCGTCCCACCCGAGCGAGGCGTGCCCGTCGGTGGTGGCGGCGGCGAGCAGCTCGGCCGCGGTCCAGTGGCCGCGCTGCTGGGTGGCGAGCCGCTCGTCGAGCTCGACGGCCCGCATCTCCTCGAACGGGTCGACGACGGCGTGGCTGTCGGAGCCGAGGGTCAGCCGCGCACCGGCGTCGTGCAGCGCGCGCGAGGGTCCGACACCGTCACCGAGGTCGCGCTCGGTGGTCGGGCAGAACGAGGCGTAGGCCCCGGCGGCGCCGATGAGCGCGACGTCGTCGTCGGTGAGGTGGGTGGCGTGCACCAGCGACGTGGTGGGCCGCAGCAGGCCGTGGTCGGCGAGCAGCCGCGCCGGCGTCACGCCGTGGGCCGCGAGGCACCCGTCGTTCTCCGCCACCTGCTCGGACAGGTGCACGTGGAAGGGCCGCTCGCCGACCCACGCCGCGACCGCCGGCAGGTCGGCCGCGGGGACGGCGCGCACCGAGTGGACGGCGGCCCCGACGCGGGCGTGCGGTCCCACCCCGAGCGCGTCGACGCGTGCGGTCCAGGCGTCGACGGACCCGTCGCTGTAGCGCACCTGCACGCCCTGGGGCGCGGCGCCGAAGCCGGAGGAGAGGTAGAGCGTGTCGAGCAGCGTCAGGCGGATGCCCGCCTGCCGCGCCGCCTCGACCAGCGCCTCGCCCATCGCGTTGGGCTCGGGGTAGGGACTGCCGTCGGGCCGGTGGTGGAGGTAGTGGAACTCGCCCACGCAGGTCGTGCCGGAGGCGGCCATCTCGCGGTAGGTCGCCCGCGCAAGCGCAAGGTAGGTGTCGGGGTCGAGCCGCTCCGCGACGGCGTACATCTGCTCGCGCCAGGTCCAGAACGTGCCGCGCTCACGTTGCGTGCGCCCGCGCAGCGCGCGGTGGAAGGCGTGGCTGTGGGTGTTGGCCAGGCCGGGCACCACCAGGCCGCGCACCGGCACGGCGCGCCGCGGGTCGGCGTCGGGCGTGACCGAGACGAACCGGCCGTCCTCGACCTCGACGAGCACGTCGTCGCGGAACGCGCCGTCGACCCAGGCGCGCTCGAGGAGGTACGCCGTCATCGACCCGCCGGCCCGGGGCCGACCAGCTCGGCGAGCACGTCGGCGAGCGCCTCGACGCCGGCCAGGCAGTCGGCGGTCTCGGCGTGCTCGTCCGGCGAGTGCGAGACGCCGGTGGGGTTGCGCACGAAGACCATCGCGGTCGGGATCCCGGCGTCGGACAGGATGCCCGCGTCGTGCCCGGCCTGGGTGGGGATGACCGGCCAGCCGCCGATCCCGGCGAGGCGGGCGGCGAGGTCGGCGTCGAAGGCGACCGAGCCCGAGACCGACTCGGCGGTGAGGGTCAGGGCGGTCCCGTCGCGGCCGGCGCGCTCCTCGGCCTGGCGGCCGATGGCGTCCACGAGCTCGGCGAGCGCGTCGTCGGAGGACGCGCGGGCGTCGAGCCAGGCGGTGACGAGCGAGGGCACCGCGTTGGTGCCGTTGGGCTCGACGGAGACGCGGCCGAAGGTCGCGCGCTGGCCGGCGAGGCGGGCCTGCTTGTTGGCGGCGAGCGCGGTCATCGCGTAGGTGAGCATCGGGTCGTGCCGGTCCTCCATCCGCGTGGTGCCGGCGTGGTTGGCCTGCCCCGCGAAGTCGAAGCGCCAGCGCCCGTGCGGCCAGATCTCGCTGGCCACGCCGACGGCGACGTCGCGGTCCACGAGGTCGCGGCCCTGCTCGACGTGCAGCTCGACGAACGTGCCGACGCGGTCGAGGGACAGCAGGCCGGCCGACGGGTCGAGCCCGGCGGCGTCGACCGCGTCGCCGAGGGCGACGCCCTCGCGGTCGCGCAGCTCGCGGGCCTGCTCCCAGGTCGTGGCGCCGGTGACCAGCCGCGAGCCGAGGCAGGCACGGCCGAAGCGCGAGCCCTCCTCCTCCACGAAGACGCCGAGGCCGAGGGGGCGCGCGGGCGTGACGCCGCGCTCGCGCAGGAGGTCGAGCGCCGCGAGGGCGGACACCACCCCGAGCGGGCCGTCGTACGCGCCGCCGTCGAGCACCGAGTCGAGGTGCGAGCCGGTCAGCACGCCCTTCGCCGAGGTCGGAGCGTCCGGGTGCCACCAGGCGACCTGGTTGCCGATGCCGTCGGTCTCCACGGTGAGGCCGCGGCGGGCGCACTCCTCGCCGAACCACGAGCGGAGCTCACCCTCTGCGGAGGTCCAGGGCTGGCGGAAGTAGCCGCCCGAGGAGGCCGAGCGACCCACCGGTGCCAGGTCGCGCCACATCTCCTCGAAGCCTCGTCGGGTGGACATGCGCCCAGTCCACCGGTCGCGCGGGGACGGGTCAACGCGGGTCCCCCGCCGCACGTCTCGGATCCGAGACGTACGACCCGGGTCGTACCTGCGGACGAGGAGGACGGCACCCGGGACGGACGCCACCGGCGCCGCGCGTCCCTAGCGTCGGAGGCGTTGTCAGACCCCTGCGAGGAGACCCCGTGGACACCACCCTCCCCCGACCCGTGCGCACGTTGCTGGTGCTGCTGGTCGTCGTCCTGCTGGCCGTGAGCATCGTGCTCGGCGCGGCCCTGGTCAGCGGGCGCAGCCCGGGCTCGTGGTGGGCGCAGGCCACGGGCCACGTCGTCGTCGAGCACCACGCGGACGCCGCGGACGTGCCCGACGGCGAGCGCCCCGACTGGCTGCCCGCGGATGCCGACGAGATCACCGTCGTGCGGCCCGGCCGGGCCGCCGGTGGCGCCACGGGCACGCGGCTCGACGCGCGCGTGCCGCAGGGGACGGCCGTGCCCGCGTCGTGCGCGGCGAGCCGGCGACCCGCGCTGCCGTGGGACGGGGGCGGCGACTGGCCGGACTTCACCGCTGCGGAGACGCTGACCTGCGACGGCTGGCACCTCGTCGCCCGCCCCCACCACTGGTACGCCTGGAGCTGAGGCGACCGTCCGGGGTGAGAGCCTGCGTCCATGGAGTTCCGTGACGTGGTGCGTCGCCGCCGGATGGTGCGGCGCTACTCCCCCGAGCCGGTCGACCCGGCCGTCGTCGACCGGATGCTCGAGCACGCCCAGCGGGCGCCCAACGCCGGCTTCACCCAGGGCTGGGCGTTCCTCGTGCTCGACACCCCCGACGGCGTCGCCCGCTTCTGGGAGGCGACCGGCGCCGACCCCGGCACGCACAACGACTGGCTCGACGGCATGCGCACCGCGCCCGTGGTGATCGTCCCGCTGGCGTCGAAGGAGGCCTACCTCGAGCGCTACGCCCAGCCCGACAAGGGCTGGACCGACCGCGACGAGGCACGCTGGCCGGTGCCGTACTGGTGGGTCGACAGCGGGATGGCCGCGCTGCTGGTGCTGCAGACCGCGGTCGACGAGGGCCTCGGCGCCTGCTTCTTCGGCATCCCGGCCGAGCACCTCGACTCCTTCCGCGCCGCCTTCGGCGTCCCTGACGACCACGCGCCGGTCGGCGCGATCACGGTGGGCCACCGGGCCGACGACGCCGGGGCCGCCGGGTCGCCGGCGCGGCGCGCACGCCGCGCGAATCTCGTCCACCGCGGCCGCTGGGGCACTACGGTCGCCCCATGACCGACCGCGTGGTGTCCGCCCTGCAGGCGCTCGTCCGCATCCCGACGGTCTCCCACCGCGACCCCGCGCGCGTGGACACCGCGGCCTTCGACCGGCTGCTCGACGAGCTCGCTGCGCAGTTCCCGCTGCTGCACGAGCGGCTCGAGCTGACCCGGGTGGGCAGCCACGGGCTGCTGTTCCGGTGGCCCGGCGCGAGCGACTTACGCCCGGTGGTGCTGATGGCGCACCTCGACGTCGTCCCGATCGACCCGGAGGCGCCGTGGGTGCACGACCCGTTCGGGGCGGAGGTGCACGACTCCGACGAGGGCCCCGCGGTCTGGGGCCGCGGCACGCTCGACGACAAGAACTGCGTCGCCGCGATCTGCGACGCCGTGGAGACGCTGCTCGAGGCCGGGCACGTGCCCACCCAGGACGTGTGGCTGTCCTTCGGCTGCGACGAGGAGGTCAGCGGCACCTCGGCGCTGGCGGCGGTCGACGTCCTGCGCGAGCGCGGGGTGACGCCGTGGCTGGTCCTCGACGAGGGAGGCGCGATCGCGGATGGCGCGTTCCCGGGCGTGAAGGCGCCGCTGGGCGTCGTCGGCGTCACCGAGAAGGGCACCACCTCGATCGAGCTGGTCGCCGAGGGCCGCGGCGGGCACGCCTCCACCCCCGCCCGCAACGGCCCGACCGCCCGCCTGGCCCGGGCGATCCTCGCGGTCGAGAAGGCACCGTTCCCCGCCTCGGCACCGGCGCCCACCCTGGAGATGATGCGCCGGCTCGCACCCCACGTGCCGCTGGCGCTGCGCCCGGTCCTCGGCCCGCTGCTCGGTCGCGCCGACCGGCTCGCGCCGGTCGTGACGCGGGCTCTGGTGGCCGCAGGCCCGGAGGCCGCCGCCACCACCCGCACCACCGTCGCCACGACGACGCTCAGAGGCTCGCCGGCGATCAACGCCATCGCCTCCACCGCGCGGGCCGGGCTCAACGTCCGGGTGATGGTGGGCGACACCGTCGCGGGCGTCGTGGAGCACCTGCGACGGGCCATCGACGACGACTCGATCCGCATCGACGTGGTCGAGGCCGGCGAGCCCTCGCCGGTCTCCCCGATGGACGAGCCGTTCGAGCTCGTCGAGGCCTGCATCGGCGAGGTGTTCCCCGACGCCGTCGCGACGCCCTACGTGATGATGGCCGCGACCGACTCGCGCCACTTCACCGCGATCAGCGAGCACGTCTACCGCTTCGCCCCCTTCCGGATGTCCAAGGCGCAGCGCCAGGCGATCCACTCCTACGACGAGCACATCGCCATCGCCGACCTCGTCGACGGCGCCCGGTGGTACGCGCTCCTGATCGAGAGGCTTCCCGCATGAGCACCACGACGTCCCGGTCCGCCGCACCGGCGGTGAAGGGTCTCGCGGCCGTCGTCGGCTTCCTCGTGCTGGTGGAGTTCGCCAGCGGGATCCTTCAGGGCTACTACACCCCGATCTACCCGCAGATCGCCGAGCACCTGTCGATCCACGAGGGCGACGTCAACTGGTTCGAGGCCGCCCAGCTCATCGTCAGCGCGCTCTGCATCCCGCTGCTGGCGCGGCTCGGCGACCTCGTCGGCCACAAGCGGGTGCTGCTGGTCTCCACGGCGCTGACCGCGCTCGGCTCCTGGTGGCTGGCGTTCGCCCCGGGCTTCACCACCTTCCTCGTCGGCTGGGCGATCCAGGGCGCGTACGTCGTGTGGCTGCCGCTGGAGATCGCGATCATCCACCGCCGCACCCGCGACACCGGGCGCCAGGAGCTCCTCACCCGGCGCGGTGCCGCGATCCTCGTGGGCTCGCTCGAGCTCGCGGTCATCTTCGGCGCACTGTCGAGCGGGCTGCTCGTGGACACCCTCGACATGAACGTCCTGCTCGCCCTCCCGGCCGTCGTGGTCACGGCGGTCTTCTTCGTCATCCTCGCCGGCATCGAGCAGGCGCCGGGCGAGGACACGGGCGGCATCGACTGGGCCGGACTCGGCCTGGTGACCCTCTCGCTGGGGCTGCTCATGGGCGGCCTGGTCTGGCTGCGGCTCGACGGCGCCGGCTCGGTGCGCGGCTGGCTCACCGTCGTGGTCGCCGTCGCGGCGTTCGCGGTGTTCTGGCGCTTCGAGCAGCGCCACCCCGAGCCGATCGTCGACGTGCGCCTGCTCTCCGGGCCGACGCAGTGGCCGGTGCAGGTGACGGCGTTCCTCTTCGGCATCCCGGTGCTGGGCGGCCAGATCCCGCTGTCGACCTACGCGCAGGCCGACCCCGCCGAGCGCGGCTACGGCCTCGGCGCCGACCCGGCGTTCATCTCCACCCTCATCGGGCTCTACGTCGTCACCCTCGCGATCGGTGCGTTCACGCTGCCGCTGACGACCCGGTTGCTCGGCGGTGTACGTCGCGCGCTCGTGGTCGCCTGCCTGCTGGTCGGCGTCGGCTACACGCTGTGGATCCCGTTCCACGACCAGACCTGGCAGGCGTTGCTCAACATGGGCGTCGCCGGGCTCGGGTCGGGCGCGCTCGTCGCCGCCCTGCCCGCGGCCGCGGCGGCGGCCGCGCCGCCGGAACGCACCGGCATCGCGACCGGCATGACCAACGGCACCAAGACCGTCGGCGGCGCCATCGCCTCGGCGATCTTCGCCATCGCCCTCACCGCGACGGGCTCCCTCGACGCGACGGCCGAGAAGGTGGCGCCGCTCTCGGGCTACCTCACCGTCTGGGCGGTCTGCGCGGGCGCGTCGTTCCTCGCCGCCGCCGCGCTGCTCGCGGCCCCCCGCCACGCCTTCAGCGACGCGCCGACCGAGCCGTCGGCGCGGGCCTGACGACTCCTGCCGGTCGGGGTCAGCGCGTGCGGTACGCCGCTGCGGCGCCGGCCTCGAGGCTGTCCTCCGCCGGCATCAGGAACCACAGCAGCGGGTAGACCAGGATCTGGCTGCCGGGGATCGCGAACAGGGTGACGACGAACAACGCCCGGGTGACCCACGGCGTCAGGCCGAGGCGGCGGCCGACGCCGGCGCAGACACCGGCGAGGATCGCGCGGTCGCTCGAGCGGACGAGGCCCTGGCGGGCGAAGGAGGTGCGGATCTTTTCCATGCCTCCAGCCTGCGTCGCCGCCCGCGCGCCCACCATCGGGATCGACCCCGGTCCGACCCCGGGACGCCCCCGGCGGCGCGCGACGCTCACGCCCGGCCGTGCTCCTCGCTGACCTCGCGCAGGCGGGCGGCGAGGTCGGCGGTGAGCATGCCGGGCTCCAGCTGCCACGACCACGTGGCTGCCGTGCCGGGGGTGTTCATCCGGGCCTCGGGGCCGAGCGACAGCACGTCCTGCGCCTGCACCATCGCGAGCCGGCACGGGCTGGCGTGCGCGAGCCGGATCATCGCCCAGGCGGGGTCGGGGTCCGAGCAGCCGGCCGCACGCAGCGCCTCCTCGGCCGCGCGTCGCCTCACCGGGGGCAGGCTCTGCCACCACCCGACCACCGTGTCGTTGTCGTGGGTGCCGGTGTAGACGACCTGGTCGTGGCGCAGGTTCTCCGGCTCGTGGCGCCGGTCGTCGCCCTCGGGGTCGAAGGCGAACTGCAGCACCGCCATGCCGGGGAAGCCCAGGGCGTCGCGCAGCTCCTCGACCGGCGCGTCGATCACGCCGAGGTCCTCCGCGACGACGGGGAGCGGACCCAGCTCCGCGGTGGCGGCGTCGAAGACGGCGCGACCGGGACCGGGCTCCCAGGTGCCGTGCTCGGCGGTGGCGTCGCCCACAGGGACCGCCCAGTAGGCCGCGAACCCCCGGAAGTGGTCGATGCGCACGGCGTCGTGGAGGGCCAGGCTGCGGCGCAGCCGCTCCACCCACCAGCGGTGGCCGTCGGCGGCCATGGCGTCCCAGTCGTACAGCGGGTTGCCCCCCAGCTGGCCGGTGTCGCTGAACGCGTCCGGCGGCACCCCCGCGACGGCGTCGCGACGGAACAGCCCCGGCCAGGCCGCGGTGTCGGCGCCGCCGGCCGCGACGTAGATGGGGATGTCGCCCAGCACGCTGACCCCGTGGTCGGAGGCGAAGGAGCGCAACGCCGACCACTCGCGCTCGAAGCGCACCTGGTCGGCCAGGTCGCCGCCGTGGGCCACCCACGACCCGGCCCAGTAGGCGTTCTCCTCGGCGAACCGGGCCACCTCCTCGTCGGTGACGGGCGCGCCCGGGTCCTCGAGCAGGCCGGGCGAGGCGGCGAACGCCGACGGTGAGGCGTACGGCGACCCGTGGGCGTCCGGCACGGCCAGCGGGAGCACCTGCCACACCGACTGCCCGGCCGCCGCCAGCCAGCGCACGAGGTCGCGGGCGGGCTCGCCGAGGCGACCGCCCGGCAGCGAGGTCACGTGGACCTGGACACCGGCGGCGCGGGCCGACACACCTGGGAAGGACATGACCGCACGGTCCCACGGCCGGGGTGGGGCGCGGCTACGTCCCGACGGGCGGGTCAGTCCCCGCCGACCAGCCCGTGCTCGTGGGCGAACACGACGATCTGCACCCGGTCGCGCAGCGAGAGCTTGCGCAGCACCGACCCCACGTGGGTCTTCACCGTCGACTCCGAGGCGAAGACGAGGCCGGCGATCTCGGTGTTGGACAGACCACGGGCGACCGCGGCGAAGACCTCCCGCTCCTTCTCCGTCAGCGAGAGGTACGCCCGCGGCGCCGGCGCTCGGGCCACGAACTGCCCCTGCAGCAGCAACGAGAGGTCGGCGGGGGCGAGCACCGCGTTGCCGGCGTGGACGGTGCGGATCGCGTCGCGCAGCATCAGCGGCGTGGTGTCCTTGAGCAGGAAGCCGCTGGCGCCGTAGCGGATCGCGGTGGCCGCGCGGTCGTCGAGGTTGAAGGTGGTCAGCACCACCACGCGCAGCGGGCTGGTGCGGCGCGAGACGCGGTCGGGGGCGAACAGCTGGCGGGTCGCCTCGACGCCGTCCATCTCGGGCATCCGGATGTCCATCAGCACCACGTCGGGCTGCAGCTCGTCGCACACCGCGACCGCCTCGAACCCGTCGCCGGCGACGCCGACGACCTCCATCCCCTCCTGCGCGTCGATGATCGTCCGGACGCCCTCGCGGAAGAGCTCCTGGTCGTCGACCAGCACCACCCGGATCACGCGCCACCCCGCACGGGGACCCAGGCCGTCGCGGTGAACGTCGGCCCGCCCGCCTCGTCGCGACGGCGTACGTCGAGCCGGCCGCCGACCGCCTCGAGCCTGCGGCGCATCCCGTCGATCCCCTGGCCGGGCGAGGCCGCGTGGGGCGGTGCCCCGTCCTCGACCGCCGCGCTCAGCGGCTGGGTCTCGTCGGTGGTCGCGCTGTCGGTGGCGGGCGTCGTGGCCACGCCGTTGCGCACCTCGAGGCGGAGCTCGCCCTCCCAGTGGCGCTCGACGGTGACCGGGGTGTCGCGGCGCCCGTGCTTGATCGCGTTGGTGAGCATCTCCTGAAGCACGCGGTAGGCCACGGTCTCGAGCTCCGGCGGCAGCGGCTGCGGCCGGCCGACGACGGTGGAGACGACCTCGTGGCCGCTGGAGCGCACGCCGTCGACGAGGCTGTCGAGACCGCCCTGGCGCCCCGCGGGCGCGGTCGACTGCGTCGTGGTGAGCACCTGGCGCACGTCCTGCAGCGAGGTGCGCGCCGAGGTCGCGATGGTGGCCATGGTGCCCCGCAGCTTCTCGGCCAGCACCTCGGCGTCGGGGTCGGTGACGTACTGGGCGGACTCGGCCTGCGCGAGGATCACGGCCAGCGAGTGGCCGACCACGTCGTGCACGTCGCGCGCCATCCGGGCCTGCTCCTCGCGCAGCCGCGCGATCTCGCGGGCCTGCTCGGACTCCTGCACGGCGCGGGCGGCGTCCTCCTCGGCCGCCACCTGCGAGACGCGCGACTGCTCCGCGCGCGAGACGAAGCGCAGCGCCAGCCCGGCGAGCCACGGCGAGCCCAGCAGCAGCACCGCCAGCACCGCCGCCGCCAGCTGCCACGTCGTGCCGAAGCGGTACGCCGAGTTGATGATGCTGTTGTAGTCGATGAACCGGGCGAGGGCGTCGTAGACCTCCGACGCCCCGAACAGCACGACGGTCGCCGCGCCGAGCGGGATGGACAGCCCACTGACGGCCACCACCACCGGGCTGCCCCACCGGGCGGCGCCGAAGAGCACGACCGCGATCGCGGCCTGCACCAGCAGCACGCGGGTGTCGGAGGCCAGCTGGAGCAGGCAGACCACCCACACCAGGCCGACCGCCACCCCGGGCGCGCGGCGGCTCAGGCCCACCGCCGTGGCGGTGCCGAGGACCACCAGCGCGAGGTCCCACCAGTCCTCCCACCACGGCTTGGCCCGGGACGCCTCGACCAGGCCGAGGAGCAGCACGGCGCCGCCGAGCGCGAGGTCCGGCGACCAGGCCCGGAGCCGGGCGACGTCGGCGCTCATGCCGCCACCGCCTCGGCCACCCGCCGACAGGACCGGGCCGGCGACTCGACCAGCCGCCAGCTGAGCGCCGCCGCGACGAGGGTGAGCACCAGCGCGACCGGCCCCGCCCAGCCCGCGAGGGAGGGCCGCAGCCACAGCGTCAGCGGGTAGTTCCACAGGTACGCGCCGTAGGAGACCGTGCCGAGCACGACCAGCGCCCGCGCCGTGCCGGTGACGTCGGTCCACGTCCGCCACGACAGCAGCAGGACCGCGGTCAGCGCAGCGATGGCGGGACCTCCTGCCAGGTAGGTGAGGGCATGACCCCGCAATGGAACCACGCTGAGGACGCCCAGACCGGCGAGCGCCACGGGTGCCGCCCACCTGGGTGGGACCGTCCGCTGCCCGAGCACGCGGGTGGCGCCGCCGACGACGAAGCAGACCGCCCACGACGTGGGCAGCGCGTAGGCCAGGTCGGGCTCCTCGCGCAGCCACACCAGCGTCGCGACGCACGCCAGGACGCACGCCGCGCCGACGACCAGCAGCGCGACCCGCACGCGCCCACGGGCGAGCGCAGCCACGAGGACGGCCGGCCAGAGCAGGTAGAACTGCTCCTCCGTGGCCAGGGTCCACAGGTGGAAGGTGGCGTCGCTGGTGTGGGCGAACGGGAGGTTCGCCGTCCACGTCAGCGCGACCAGGACCGTGCGACCGAGCTCGTCCCGGTCGCCGAGCGGGTCGAGCAGGAGGGTCACCACGACCACGCCGGCCACCAGCAGCAGCAGCGCCGGCACGAGCCGGCGCAGCCGGCGGGCGTAGAAGCGGCGCAGGTCGACGCGTCCGGTGCGCTCGTGCTCGTCCACGAGCAGCCCGGTGATGAGGTGGCCGCTGAGGGTGAAGAACATGACCACCCCGACTACTCCGGCGCCGGGGAACACCTCGGGCCAGGCGTGGCGGAGCATCACCAGCGCGATCGCGGTCCCGCGCAGCAGGTCGATCCCGTCGACGCGGCCCGTCCGGGCGCTCACGCGACGAGCACGTCGCGCACGAGGCGGTCGAGCAGGTCGGCGTACGACATCCCGGCCGCGGCGAACATCCGCGGCACCTGCGACTGCGCGGTGAAGCCCGGCATCGTGTTGACCTCGTTGAGCACGAGGCCGGCGGCGGTGACGAAGAAGTCGACCCGCGCCACGCCGGCGCAGCCGAGGGCGTCGTAGACGGCGACGGCCGCCTCCTCCAGAGCCGTGCGCTCGGCCTCGGCCAGGGGCGCGGGCACGCGGAAGTCGGCGCCGCCGCCGTACTTGGCGTCGAAGTCGAACCACCCGTCCACCACGACCTCGAGCGCCGGGGAGACCACCCGCGCGCCGTCGGCGGTGCCCAGCACGGCCACGTCGACCTCGCGGCCGACCACGACGTCCTCGACCAGCACGCGGTCGTCGAGGGCGAGCGCGGCGTCGAGCGCGGCCGCGAGACCGGCCGCCTCGCGGACCAGCGAGACGCCGTGGCTGGAGCCGGCCGCGACCGGCTTCACCACCACCGGGTGGGTCCAGGTGTACGCCGCCGCGGTGCGGGCGGTGAGCAGCAGACCGGGTGCGGTGGCGACGCCGACCGCGCCTGCCACCAGCTTGGTGGCCCACTTGTCCATCGCGAGCGCGCCCGCGCCGACGCCCGAGCCGACGTAGGGCACGCCGGCGAGCTCGCACAGCGCCGCGAGCGAGCCGTCCTCGCCGCGCGGGCCGTGGACGACCGGGAGCACCGCGGCACACGACTGCAGCACCGCGACCGCACCCGGGAGACCGAGCACGGTGTCGCCCTCGAGCCAGGTGCCGTCGGGGGCGATGGTGAGCCGGACGACGTCGTAGGCAGCCGGGTCGAGCGCGTCGGCGACCGCGGCGGCGGACGCCAGAGAGACGGCGTGCTCACAGCTCTGGCCACCGCCGACGACGGCGACGCGGGTGCGGGGGCGGGTCACGGGAGGCTCCTCAGGACGGTCGGCACGGCGGACGGAGCAGGGACCGGGACGGCGGGTCCCGGCTCGGCGGGGCGGGTGGTGCGGAGCACGCGGGGCCCGATGCCGGTGACCACCTCGTGCGGCAGGGTGTCGGCCCAGTCGGCCCAGTCGGCCACGGTCGGCTCGCCCGCGTCGCCGGGACCGAGGACCGTGGCGACGTCACCCGGCTCGGCGTGGTCGTCACCGAGGTCGACGACCGCCTGGTCCATGGACAGGCGACCCACGACCGCACGACGCCGGCCGCGGAGCATGACCTCGGCGCGGCCCGAGGCGGCGCGCGGCAGCCCGTCGGCGTACCCCAGCGGGAGCAGCGCCAGCGTGGTCGCGGCGGGCGCGGTCCAGGCGTGGCCGTAGCCGACGCCGGAGCCGGCGCGGACGCGGCGGACGCTGACCACGGGCGCGGTGAGCGTGAGCCCGGAGCGCAGCGGGGTCGTCCCGGTCGGGTCGATGCCCACCAGGCCGGCGCCGACGCGCACGAGCGTGTGGTGGCTTCGGACGTCGAGCAGGGTGGCCGCGGTCGCGGCGAGGTGGCGGCGCGCAGGGCGAAGCCCGGCGCCGCGCGCCACCTCGACGCCCCAGCCGAACCGCCGCCGGCCCAGCACGTTGCACTCGTCGGCCGGGTCGTCGGCACACCCGAGGTGGCCCATCACCCCGACCACCCGGACCAGCCCGGCCCGCTCGGCGCGGCGGGCCGCGCGGCACAGCGCCGCCCAGGCCGAGGGTTCGGCGCCGTCGCGCGCCATCCCGGTGTCGAGGTGCAGGTGCACGCGGGCGGACCGCTGGTGCGGCCCGCCGCGCTGGGCCCGCACGACGGCGTCGAGGTGCTCGCGCGACGGGACGGCGATGTCGACCTCGGCCCGCAGCGCGTCGGCGTACGCCGCGTCCACGGGGTTGAGCCAGCTCAGCACCGGGGCGGTCAGGCCGTCGCTGCGCAGCACGAGCGCCTCCTCGATGCTGGTGACGCCCAGCGACGTGGCGCCGTGCGCCAGCGCGGTGCGGGCGACGGCGGCCGCGCCGTGACCGAACCCGTCGGCCTTGACGACCGCCATCAGCTCGGCGGCGGTGCGACCGGCGATCAGGCGGGTGTTCGCCGCGACGGCGGCGAGGTCGACCTCGAGCCGCGGCCGGCCGGCGCCCCCGGCGGTTGGCGCCACCGCAAGCGCGCTCACGCGGCGACCCCTTCGTCGCCGCCCGTGTCCGAGCCCGGCTCGGCCGGGCCGTAGAGCGCGGCCGCGGCGCCGGTCGCCAGCGCCCAGTAGCGGTCGCCGAAGCTCCAGTGCCACCACTCGGTGGGGTAGTTGACCAGGCCCGCCGCGCCGAGGACCCGCGCGAGCAGGTCACGGTGGGCGCGGGCGTCGGCGCCGATCCCGGCGGCCGCGAAGTAGCAGGCGCCGTCGGACTGCTCGGGGGTGGCGTCGATCGGGGTGCCCATGTCGAGCTCGTCGCCGCACGCGTCGACCAGCGTCAGGTCGACGGCGGCGCCCGCCACGTGGGGGGCGACCTCGACCGGGGCGACGAACCGGCTGGTCAGCACCGCGAGCTCGTCGGCCGAGATGCCCGGGCGTGCGGCGCACAGCTCGGCGGAGTACGCCGCGATGATGGCGCGCTGCGCCGCCACCGGCCGGTGGCCCTCGACGACCAACAGCGAGATCCCGGCGGGCAGCGCGTCCTGGGCCTCGGCGAGGCGATCGGCGAGCCCGCGCCGCACGAGCGCGCGGGCAGGGCCGAACGAGGCGTCGAGGGGGACGAGGACCTCGCCGCACTCGCGGACGGGCACGGCGCGGACCCGGGGGTCGGACAGCAGGATCACCATGACGACAACGGTCGCCGTCGCGAGGGGGTCGGCGCCTCCACCCGAGGTGCCGGGCCGCTGTCCTCGAGGACGAGGTCACCGGCCCTCCGGCGGAGCGCGGGCAGGTGCCGCGACGGGGGTGGGCTCGTAGGCTGGAGGCATGCCGGAGAAGGACCGGGACGACCAGTTCGAGACAGCGGACGCCGAGACCGTACGCCGCGAGGCGGCGCGCGACGACCGGACCGGGCGGTCCGCGGCCGCCGCCCGCATCGCCCAGCAGGCGACGTGGGTCGACCTCCAGGTGCGCCAGGCGATGGAGCGCGGCGAGTTCGACGACCTGCCCGGCCAGGGCAAGCCGATCGAGGACCTCGGCGTCGAGCACGACCCCGACTGGTGGGTCAAGAAGCTCGTCGAGCGCGAGAACATCGCGCTGCTCCCTCCCGCCATCGCGCTGCGCAAGGAGGACGCCGAGCTCGAGCAGCGCCTCGACGCGATCACCGTCGAGCGGGAGGTGCGCCGCGAGCTCGAGGACTTCAACCGCCGGGTGGTGGAGACCCGCCGTCAGCTGCAGGGCGGTCCGCCGGTGATCACCCCCACGCGCGACGTCGACGCCGAGGTCGCCGCGTGGCTCGAGCGCCGCGCCGCCCGCATCGAGGCGCAGCGCGCGGCCCGCTCCACCACCGCCCCCGACGCGCCCCGCCGGCGGCCGTGGTGGTCGCGGCTGCGCGGGCGCTGAGCCTCAGCCCATCGCTTCCCGGCCGGCTCGAGGTCGCTGCCAACTTCCCCGGATATCCGGGGAAGTTGCCGCTTCGAGG
>NZ_JBHLXH010000001.1:1706298-1734740 GCF_042432345.1 Nocardioides zeicaulis
GATATCCGGGGAAACCGACGCCAGCGCCAGCCGCGAGACATGCGTCATATCCGCGCCCGGCTACGCGGCGGTAGTTTGCGCGCATGACGCGTACCGCCAAGGACTTCTTCGCCCCGCTCGCCGTCGGGGCGCCCACGCCGCTGCGGGAGATCCCGGCCCGCCCGAGCCGCGCGATCCACTTCTTCGACCCGGGCAACGAGAAGATGGCGGCGAAGGTGCCGGCCATGGTCGGCACCGTCGACGTGCTGCTGGGCAACCTCGAGGACGCGGTCAAGGCGGAGAACAAGGAGACGTCCCGCCAGGGCCTCGTCGACATCGCCCGCAGCACCGACTTCGGCCCCACCCAGCTGTGGACCCGCGTCAACTCCCTCGACAGCCCGTGGGGCCTCGACGACCTGGTCACCCTCGTCACCGAGGTCGGCGACAAGCTCGACGTCGTCATGGTCCCGAAGGTGCAGGGCGCCGAGGACATCCACTACGTCGACCGGCTCCTCGCCCAGCTCGAGGCCAAGGCGGGGTTGACGCGTCCGATCCTGGTCCATGCGATCCTCGAGACGGCCCGCGGCGTGGCCAACATCGAGGAGATCTGCGCGGCCAGCCCGCGCATGCAGGGCCTCTCGCTCGGCCCGGCAGACCTGGCCGCGGACCGCCGGATGAAGACCACCCGCGTCGGCGGTGGCCACCCCGGCTACCTCGTGCGCCAGGACCCCGTCCGCGACGACCTGGGCGTGCCGCAGTACGACGGCCCGCGCACGACGTACCAGCAGGACCTGTGGCACTACACGATCGCCCGCATGGTCGACGCGTGCGCGATGCACGGGATCTACCCCTACTACGGCCCGTTCGGCGACATCAAGGACACCGTCGCCTGCGAGGACCAGTTCCGCAACGCGTTCCTGCTCGGCTGCGTCGGCGCGTGGAGCCTGCACCCCGCGCAGATCGCGATCGCGAACAAGGTGTTCTCCCCGAGCGTCGAGGACGTCGCCCACGCCCGCCGGGTGATCGCCGCCATGGGCGACGGCACCGGCGCGGTGATGATCGACGGCAAGATGGAGGACGACGCCTCGGTCAAGCAGTGCCAGGTGATGGTCGCGCTGGCCGACGAGCTCGCCGCGATCGACCCCGAGCTGAAGAATCAGTACGACGCGATCCCCGACCAGAGCGAGGTCCCGGCATGAGCGACTTCACCCCCCTGCGCTCCGTCCTCTACATGCCCGGCTCCAACGAGCGGGCGCTGGAGAAGGCGAGGACCATCGCCTGTGACGGGCTGATCCTCGACCTCGAGGACGCCGTGGCCCCTGACGCCAAGCCCGCCGCACGCGAGGCCGCCGCCGCGGCCGCGGCGAGCGGCGACTACGGCCGTCGCACGGTGACCATCCGCGTCAACGGCATCGGCACCGAGTGGCACGACGCCGACATCGTGGCCGCCAGCCAGGCCGGTCCCGCCGCGATCGTCGTGCCCAAGGTCGGCAGCGCCGAGGAGGTGCGCCGCCTCGTCGCCGCGATGGAGGCCGCCGGCGCCCCCGACCACACCCGCCTGTGGGCGATGGTCGAGACCCCCGCGGCCGTCCTCGACGCGCTCGCCATCGCGCGTGCCTCCGAACGGCTGGGCGCCTTCGTCCTCGGCACCAACGACCTGGTCAAGGAGCTCTTCGCCGAGCACGTGCCGGGCCGCGCGCCGATCCTGCCCAGCCTCCACACCGTCCTGCTCGCCGGCCGCGCCGCGGGCATCGCGGTCATCGACGGGGTCTACAACGACGTCAAGGACACCGAGGGCTTCCTCGCCGAGTGCGAGCAGGGACGGCAGATGGGGTTCGACGGCAAGACCCTGATCCACCCGGGCCAGGTCGAGGGCGCCAACGCGGCCTTCGCGCCGAGCGACGACGCGGTGGAGGACGCCCGCGGCCTCATCGCAGCGTGGGAGGACGGGCAGGGCGCCGGCGTGGTCACCCACCGCGGCCGGATGGTGGAGAACCTGCACGTCGAGTCCGCGCGCCGCACCCTCGCGATCCACGACGCGGTGCGCGCCCTCGGCACCGACTGAGACGAGCGCAACCCGACCGAAGTCGGACGTGCGGAGCGTCGCCTTCACCCCAAAGTAGGGTGTCGGACTTTCCAACTCGGGGTGACACCGGCACAGTGCAGGAGCGCCGCCCACCGTGGGCAGCACATGAAGGAGGCAAAACCATGGTTGTCCTCGGACTGATCCTGCTCATCCTCGGGATCCTGCTCCCGCAGAGCATCCTCACCACGATCGGCCTGATCCTGATCGTCGTCGGCCTCATCCTCAACTTCGTGCCGATCGGCGGCTCGAGCCGCCGGGTCTTCTAGGCAGCGCACCACCTCGTACGCGGGCTCCGGACACCTCAGGTGTCCGGGGCCCTCGCACGTCCGGGTCCGTACGCGGGGGTGTCGTACGGCCTCCGGACCCGCAGGCGCTCAGGCGTGGCCGCGCATGACGCCGAGGAAGGTCGCGACCTCCTCGCGCAGCAGCTCGGCCATCTGCGCCAGGCCCTGCGCCGGGGCGCCGAGGCTCTCCAGGCCGCCGCGGTGCTGCCCGTCGACCGCCGTGCGGACCGCGTCGACCATCGGCGACATCTCGCGCACGGTGCCCTCCACGCTGGTCATCGCGGCGGTGCTGGAGGAGACGACCTGCTGCATCGTCTGCACCTGGCCCACGATGCGCTCGGTCGACCTCGCCGTGGTGTCGGCCAAGGTCTTGACCTCGGTCGCCACGACGGCGAAGCCGCGACCGGACTCGCCGGCACGGGCGGCCTCGATCGTGGCGTTGAGCGCCAGCAGCTGGGTCTGCGCCGCGATCTGGGAGATGACGCGTACGACGTCCTGGATCTCCTGGGCGGCACCGTCGAGGCTCTGCCCGGTGGTGCTGGCCAGGTCGGCCTGGCCGACCGCGTGGTGGGTGGCGTCGGAGAGACCCGCCGCCGTGGCGCTCAGCTCCGTGGCGGCGGCCGCGACCTGCTCCGACACCGACATCACGGTGTCCTCCAGCCGGTCGGCCAGCTCGAGGCGCGCGTCCTCGGCCCGCTCGATCTCCTGCTGGGCCGCAGCCATCTGCGCGCTGGCGCCGTTGATGGTCGTCGCGCCGCTGCGGAACGAACCGCTCATCCCGCTGGTCAGGAAGGTGCGGTGGAAGCGCCCCTCGCTCGCGGCCTGGAGCGACGCGGCCGACTCGCGGACGTAGGCGTCGGTGCGGTCGAGCAGCAGGTTGAGGGCCGCGCGCAGGTCGGCGACGTCCTGCATCCCCTCGCTGCCCGGCACCGCCATCGCCCGGGCCTCGAAGTCGCCGGACGCGGCCGCGCGGCAGGTCGCGAGCCACTCCTGGACGACGGCGCGGTAGACCGCGGCCTGGTCGACGACGGGCGCGCGGCCCGCACGCCGCCGCAGCCGGCTCATGCCGCGGCCCCGTTGGCCAGCGACCAGACGAGCCGGTCGTAGGTGGTGCCGCGCTCGGCGAGCAGCTCGTGCAGGAGCGCCTCGCCGGCGCGGGCGGCGTCGGCCGAGCGCGGGTGCCGCCGCTCCTCGGCGACCAGCCTGCGGTAGATCGGCTCGACCTCGCGGATCGCCCGCGGGTCGGGGAGGCGTCGGTTGGAGTGGTAGCCGACCACGTCGCCCGCCGGGCCGAGGCTCGGGGTGACGTGGGCGAGCACCCAGTAGTGCGCGCCGTCGCCGGCGAGGTTCACGACGTAGGCGAACAGCTCCTGCCCGGTGCCGAGGGTGTCCCACAGCAGCTTGAAGACCGCCTTCGGCATCTCCGGGTGCCGGATGACGCTGTGCGGACGGCCGAGCAGCTCAGCCTCGGGGAGCGCCGAGACACGGCAGAACACGTCGTTGGCGTAGGTGATGCGACCCTTCAGGTCGGTCTTGGTCACGATCACCTCGTCCCGGCCGAAGGTCCGCTCCACCCCGGTGGGGCGGACGACCCGCGCGAGCGCGGTGAGATCGGGTTGTGCGGACACGTCGGGCCTCCACCTGTGCCGGGACCACCTCGCCCGGGTCGAGGGGGACATCGGCCCGACCCTCCAGCGGCTGAGGAGCTCGCGTCGCACACGGGACCATGGGCCCGTCAGGTCGTGACCTTGGTCCCACCGGCCCGGGCCCGGCGTGGCTCAGTCGCCGTCGCCGCCGCGGCGGAAGCGCTCGTTCAGCCAGCCGCTGGCCGAGCCCATCCAGCCGGCCAGGTCGTGGACGAGCCTGCCGAGGGTGTCCTGGGTGCGCTCGAACGCCTCGCTGTAGCTCGCGGCGGCCTCCTGCGCCGCCTGGCTCACCGAGGCGTCGTCGTCCTCGCTGCGACGCGGGTACGCGCCGCCGAGGATCGCGGTGTAGGCGCCGGAGTCGATCCAGCGGCGCAGCTCGGTGGCCCGGACCACGGCGAACGGGTGGGTCTGCTGCTGGAGCAGGGAGAGCTTGATGAGCGACTCCCGCACGTCGCCGCCCTCGTCGTACTCCGCACCCTGGGCCAGGAACGAGGTGACGTCGAGCTCGTCGAGCGTGCCGCCGCTGGCGAGCTTCATGTGGGTGCGCAGGGCCGCGGTCGGGTCCTGGCTGGCGAGCAGGCCGGCGCGGTCGGCCGACAGCTCGGCCTTGCGCGACCACTCGAGCAGGCCGACGGTGACCATCCGGACGCCGATCGCGCCGCCGGGGATCGCGTTGAGCAGCCCACCGAGGCCGAGCAGGCGCAGCAGCAGGGTGCGGTAGACGGCGTGGCCGCTGATCGCGTGGCCGAGCTCGTGGCCGATCACGAAGCGCAGCTCGTCGTCGTCGAGGTGGTGCACCAGGCCCGAGGACAGGACGATGATCGGCTTGTCCATGCCGATGGTCTGGGCGTTCAGCGTCGGGTCGGCCTGCACGTACATCTCGGGCAGCGTGCTGCAGTCGAGGCTCCGGCCGACCTCGGCCAGCAGCCGGTGCAGGCGGGCGAACTGCCGCTCGTCGACCCGCACCGCCGACCCCAGGAGGGTGAGCCGCCACGCGCGCTCGCGGAACACCCCCGACATGGTCTTGAGCAGGACGTCGAAGCCCTTGAGCCGGCGCAGCGCGACCAGCGCGCCCCGGTCGGCGGGGTGCTCCCACGCCCGCGAGCTGATGTCGGTCAGGACGGCGCGTGCGCGCGCCGGCTTCTTCTCCCCCGGTGCCATGGGGCGATCCTGCCGTACGACGGCCCGTGCTGTCGCCCGTTCGGGCTCACCCCCCGGTGCGCGTTTCGTGCCCGGGGTCCCGGGTAGGGGGCAGGGTGGTCCCCCCGCCCCACCACGCCCCCTCCCGAGGAGCCCCATGCGCACACGCCGGATCCACGCCTCCCTGCTCGCCACCGTCCTGGCCGCGTCGGTCCTGACGGTCGCCACGGCCCCGGCCGACGCGGCGGGCAAGCACAAGCCGAAGGCCCGCTGGGACGTGACCCAGTACGTCTCCGGCACCGACCGCCTGGAGGTCCACGGCCGCGCCCCCGGCAAGCGCCGCACCATCCAGGTGCAGGTGAAGGCGAAGAACCGCTGGGTGACCATCGGGCACAAGCGCTCCCAGCGCAACGGGACGTTCCGCGTCACCGCCGGGCTCGACTGGTACGGCAGCCACAAGGTCCGGGTGCGGGCCGCCGGCCGCGGTCCGCGGTTCGTGAAGGGCACCACCGCGGTCATCTCCCCCGCCTACGCCCCCGTCGGCAAGCCGGCCGACTACGACCTGCTCGGCACGTCGAAGTCCTCCTCGTGGCGGTTCAACCCGTGCCAGACGGTGCGCTACAAGGTCAACGCCGACGACACCGGCCAGGCCGGCCTCGACGCCGCACGCGCCGCGATGGCCCAGCTCTCCGCTGCGTCCGGCATCGAGGTGAAGTACACCGGCGCGACCCACATGATCCCGGCGGCCAACGACAAGAAGCGGCTGCCGAAGCGCACGCAGCTCGTCATCGCGTGGGGCACCCACGCCGAGGTGCCGGCGTTCGCGGCCCGAGGCGCCGACGGCCTCGGCGGCCCCCGCCGCGGCTTCTACGCCCGCTCCGGGCGCGGCCCGGTCGTCAACATGACCACCGAGGCGGGCGTCACCCTGCTCACCGAGAGCTACGGCACCTCCTACACGCCCGGCTTCGAGTCCACCGGGGTGCCGGGCATCGGCCACCTGCTGCTCCACGAGATCGGCCACGCGTTCGGCCTCGACCACTCCGCCGGCACCGACGAGATGATGTTCGGCGGGGCGTGGACGCCGGAGGCCGACGGCGTGTTCCGCTCGCGCCTGGCCGCGGGCGACCTGACCGGCCTCACCAAGGTCGGGCTGGGCCAGGGCTGCCTGCGCAAGGTGCGCGGCAGCTTCCGCACCACGCAGCCGCAGGCCCCCGCCCCGCTCGGCTGACCTGCCCGTACGACGACGCCCCGGCGCCCCGCGATCGCGGAGGGCCGGGGCGTCGTGCCGTGCGCAGGTCAGTCGCGCAGATCAGTCGCGCATGGGCACCCGGACGCCGCGCTCGTCGGCGACCTCGACCGCGCGGTCGTACCCGGCGTCGACGTGGCGGATCACGCCCATGCCGGGGTCGTTGGTGAGGACCCGCTCGATCTTCTCCGCGGCGAGCGCGGTGCCGTCGGCGACCGTCACCTGGCCGGCGTGCAGCGAGCGGCCGATGCCGACGCCCCCGCCGTGGTGGAACGACACCCAGGTCGCGCCGGAGGCGGTGTTGACCAGCGCGTTGAGGATGGCCCAGTCGGCGATGGCGTCGGAGCCGTCGAGCATGGCTTCGGTCTCGCGGTAGGGCGAGGCGACGGAGCCGCAGTCGAGGTGGTCGCGACCGATCACGACGGGGGCCTTGAGCTCGCCGCTGGCGACCATCTCGTTGAACTTCGCGCCGGCCTTCGCGCGGTCGCCGTAGCCCAGCCAGCAGATCCGGGCCGGCAGGCCCTGGAACTGCACCCGCTCCGCGGCCATGTCGAGCCAGCGGTGCAGTCGCGCGTACTCCGGCTTCTCCTCGGCCGGGAACAGCTCCTTGATCGCGCGGTCGGTCGCGGCGATGTCGGCGGGGTCGCCGGACAGGGCGGCCCAGCGGAAGGGGCCCTTGCCCTCGCAGAACAGCGGGCGGATGTAGGCCGGGACGAAGCCGGGGAACTCGAAGGCGCGGTCGTAGCCACCCTTGCGGGCCTCGTCGCGGATCGAGTTGCCGTAGTCGAACACCTCGGCGCCGGCGTCCTGGAACTCCACCATCGCGCGCACGTGGCGGGCCATCGACTCCTGGCTGCGCTTGGTGAAGCCGCGCGGGTCCTCGGTGCGCTCGCGCTCCCAGTCGTCGGGGGCCGTGCCGGCGGGGAGGTAGAAGAGCGGGTCGTGCGCCGAGGTCTGGTCGGTGACGATGTCGACGAGCGGGCCCTCCCCCTTCTCGGCCCGGTCGAGGTGCCGCTCGAGCAGCTCGGGCAGCACGTCGGCGGCGTTGCCGAGCAGGCCGATGGAGAGGCCGCGGCGCTCGTCGCGGGCCTGCAGCGCGAGCTCGACCGCGTGGTCGAGGTCGCGGGCCTGCACGTCGAGGTAGCGGGTCTCGAGCCGACGGTCGATGCGGTGCTGGTCGCACTCGACGCAGATCGCGACGCCGTCGTTCATCGTGACCGCGAGGGGCTGCGCGCCGCCCATGCCACCGAGGCCGGCGGTCACGGTGATCGTGCCGGCCAGCGTGCCGCCGAACCTCTTGTCGGCGATCGCGGCGAAGGTCTCGAAAGTGCCCTGGAGGATGCCCTGCGTCCCGATGTAGATCCACGAGCCGGCCGTCATCTGACCGTACATCGTCAGCCCCAGGTCCTCGAGGCGGCGGAACTCCTCCCAGTCGGCCCAGTCGCCGACCAGGTTGGAGTTCGCGATCAGCACGCGCGGCGCCCAGGCGTGGGTGCGCATGATGCCGACCGGCTTGCCCGACTGCACGAGCAGCGTCTCGTCGTCCTCGAGGTCGCGCAGGCTGCGCACGATCGCGTCGTAGGCCTCCCAGCTGCGCGCGGCCTTGCCGGTGCCGCCGTAGACGACCAGCTCGGCCGGGTTCTCGGCGTTGTCGGGGTCGAGGTTGTTCATCAGCATCCGCAGCGGCGCCTCGGTCTGCCACGACTTCGCGGTCAGCTCGGTGCCGGTGGCAGCGTGGATGGGGAGCCGGGGGTTGGGCTGGGTCACTGGAGTTCTCCGATCACGGACTCGGCGGCGGCGAGGACCGCGCCGGACTGGACGAGGCCGACGGCGGCCTCGATCTCGGGCGAGAGGTGGCGGTCGGGGCCGGGGCCCTCGATGCCGGTGTCCCGCAGCAGCGCGACGACCGCGGCGGTCGCCGGCGACGGCGTGAGGGGGGCGCGCAGGTCGAGCGCACGGGCGGCGGTGAGCACCTCGATCGCCACGACGCGGGACAGCCCGTCGACGGCGCGGCGCAGCTTGCGGGCGGCGCCCCAGCCCATCGACACGTGGTCCTCCTGCATCGCACTGGAGGGGATCGAGTCGACCGACGCGGGGACCGCGAGCCGCTTGAGCTCGGAGACGATCGCGGCCTGGGTGTACTGCGCGATCATGTGGCCGCTGTCGACACCGGGGTCGGAGGCGAGGAACGGCGGGAGGCCGTGGCTGCGGGCGCGGTCGAGGAAACGGTCGGTGCGGCGCTCGCTGATCGAGGCGACGTCGGCGGCGACGATCGCGAGGAAGTCGAGGACGTAGGCCACCGGGGCGCCGTGGAAGTTGCCGTTGGACTCGACGCGATCACCGATCACGACCGGGTTGTCCACGGCGCTGGCCAGCTCGCGGCCGGCCACCGTCGCGGCGTGCTCGACGGTGTCGCGGGCGGCGCCGTGCACCTGCGGGGAGCAGCGCAGGGAGTAGGCGTCCTGCACCTTGTTGCACTCGACGGTGTTGTCGGGGCCGGTGCGGTGCGAGGCGACGATCGCCGAGTCGGCCATCAGCGCGGTGAGGTTGGCCGCGGACAGGGCCTGGCCGGGGTGGGGGCGGATCGCCTGGAGCTCCGGGGCGAAGACGCGGTCGGTGCCCAGCTGGCCCTCGACGCTCATCGCGGCGGCGACGTCGGCGGTGCGCAGCAGCATCCGCAGGTCGGTGATCGCCATGACGAGCATGCCCAGCATGCCGTCGGTGCCGTTGATGAGCGCCAGGCCCTCCTTGGCCGCGAGCTCGACCGGCTCGAGGCCGGCGGCCGCGAGCGCCTCGGCCGCAGGCATCAGGGTGCCGGCGGTGTCGCGCACCTCGCCCTCGCCCATCAGCGCCAGCGCGCAGTGCGAGAGGGGCGCCAGGTCGCCGGAGCAGCCCAGCGAGCCGTGCTCGCGCACCACCGGGGTGATGCCGTGGGTGAGCAGGGCGGCCATCAGCTGCGCGGTCTCGCGGCGTACGCCGGTGTGGCCGGTCGCCAGCGTCGAGAGGCGCAGCAGCATCAGGGCGCGGACGACCTCCCGCTCGACCTCGGGGCCGGAGCCGGCCGCGTGCGAGCGGACCAGCGATCGCTGCAGCTGGGCGCGCATCTCGGTGGGGATGTGGCGGGTGGCGAGGGCGCCGAAGCCGGTGCTGACGCCGTAGGTCGGCGTCTCGGCGGCGGCGAGCGCGTCGACGACCTCGCGGGCGCGGTCGATCGCCACGAGGGCGTCGTCGGTGAGGGTGACGGCGGCGCCGCCGCGGGCGACCTGCACGAGGTCGTCGAACGAGACGGGGCCGACCCCGACGTGGATGGTCTGCATGGATCCATCCAACGCCCGCCCGGCGGGTGGCCACCAGACCGGCGTACGCCACGGCGTCTCGCATCCGAGACTTGGTCGTTCACCCCGCAGGAGGGGCCGGGAGATCGCACTGGTGTGGCACGGTCAGGACTTGGACAGCCCACCCGGGCCGTGAGGGAGAGGTCGTCATGAGCACCACCGCCTGGATCATCGTCGCCGTCGTCATCGTGCTGGTCATCGCGGTCGCCGCGTGGGCTGCGTCCCGGCAGCGGCGACGCAAGCAGGTCGAGCAGGCCGAGGAGCTGAGCCACGAGGCCCGCGAGCACGCCAGCGGGATCCCGGAGAGCCAGGTCCGCGCCAAGGAGGCCGAGGCCGAGGCCGAACGGGCGCGGCTCGAGGCCGAACGCGCCCAGCAGCGTGCGCAGGAGGCGCAGGTCGCCGCCACCCAGCAGCAGGCCGTGCACGAGGACCGGCTGCGCACCGCGGACCAGGTCGACCCGCGGGTGGACACCTCGTCGGAGGACTACCACCCCGGGGCGTCCGGGGACGGGGACGTGGACGGCACCGACCGGGCACCTCGCTCCTGACGGTGTCAGGAGACAACCCCGGCCCGGCGGTCACGCGAGCCGCACTGGACAACATCCGTCCCACTGACACACTGGTGCTTCCCTGCCCTACGAGAGGTGCCTCGTGACCGCGCTCATCATCATCGTCGTTGTCGTCCTCGTCCTGCTCGCCGCGGCCGCGCTCGTGATCCGCTCCCGCAACCGGCAGGCCAACATCGCCCGCGCCGACGAGCTGCGCGCGACGGCCGCCGGCACCGCGCAGTCCACGATCGCCCCCGCGCAGCAGCGTGCCGCCGTCGCGGAGGAGCGTGCCGACGAGGCGCGCGAGGTCGCCGAGAAGGCCGAGGCCGAGGCCGAGCAGGCGCGGCTGGAGGCGAGCCGCGTGGAGGCCGAGCACGAGGCGCAGGTCCGCGCCGCGGACCGGCTCGACCCGCGGGTCGACCACCGCGCCGACGACTACCAGCCCCAGGTCGCCGGCACCGTCGACCAGCAGCCGACGCCGCCGTCCGAGGTCAACACGGCCCCGGCCACCGACCCGGCACCCGAGGCGGCCCCGGCCGACGACGCGACCCCGGCCGCCGGCCCGGCCACGCGTGCCGAGGCGGAGGCTCCCGTGCAGCAGTCCGACCCCGTGCAGCCCGCCGAGGGCTCGCAGCCCCCGCTCCTGCCCCGTCGCACCCCCGGCGCCAACGACATGCCCGGCAAGCCGATCGAGTCGACCGACGGCGGCGGCGGCTGGTTCACCCGCAAGGAGCCGCCGGCCGACCGTTCGTGAGCCAGGTCCCCGCCGCCACCCGCGCCCTGCGGGTGCTGCGGTTCCTGGCCACCCAGGCCGACCCCGTGCCGCTCGAGCGGATCATGCGGGCGTGCGAGCTCCCGCGCAGCACGGCGTACCACCTGCTCAACACCATGATCGACGAAGGCTTCGTCGTCCACCTCGCCGAGGAGCACCGCTACGGCCTCGGCGTGGCGGCGTTCGAGGTCGGCAGCGGGTTCACCCGGCAGGAGCCGCTCGCCCGGCTGGCCCGCCGACCCCTGGCGGCGCTCGTCGACCGCACCGGGCACGGCGCCCACCTCGCCGTGCTCCACGGGCGCGACGTGCTCTACGTCGTGGAGGAGCGCGCCCCCGGCCGGCCGCCGCTGGTCACCGACGTCGGCGTGCGGCTCCCGGCCCACCTCACCGCCTCGGGACGCGCGATCCTCGCCGCGCTGCCGGCCAGCCAGGTGCGCGCGCTCTACCCCGACCGCAGCGCGTTCGTCGAGCGCCACGGCACCGGGCCGACGTCGCTCAGCGGGCTGCGCTCGATCCTCACCGACACCCGGCAGCGCGGGCACGCCGACGAGGACGGCGAGGTCACGCCCGGGCTGCAGAGCGTCGCCGCCGCGGTGCTCGACCACAACGCGCACCCCGTCGCCGGGGTCGCGGTCACCTTCCCCAGCGAGGCGGCATCGACCGCCGAGGTGACGGCGATCGCGGAGGCGGTGAGGGCGACCGCCGCACTGCTCACCCGGCGGGTCAGCGGTCCGGCCGCCGGACCCGCGGCCGGCTGACGACCAACTCCCCGGACGGGCTCAGCCCGCGGCGGGCACGACCTCGTTGGTCACGCCCCGGAGGTCGCTGAGCTCGCTGCGCGCGACGGTCACCTCGAACACGCCCGGCTCGACGGTCGTCGCGCCCGCCTCGTGGGCCTGCGCCTCGTCGTCGACCAGCACCTGCACGTGTGCCTGCTCGGGCCCGGACGCCAGGAGCCGGACCGGCAGCCCGCGCCAGGTCGCGCGGAAGACGGCCTCGAACAGCTCGCACTCCTCCGCCGGCACGGCCGTCACCCACGTCTGGGGCCGGACCTCCTCCCAGCCCGCGACCCCGGCGTCGGCGCGCGTCGCGAGGAGCACGCTGTCGCCGACCAGGTCGGCGGCCAGCTCGGCACCGCGCCAGCGCGCGCGGGTGCCGACCAGCGGCGTCCACGGCCGCCACCCCTTCGCGCCCCGCCAGCCGCGCGCCACGCCCTCGTAGGACGACAGGCACCGCTGCGCGCCGTCGGCGCGGATCCGCCAGTACTCCGCGCCGTAGGAGTAGCGGGTGCGGTCGAGCTCCCAGACCGGCACGATCGCCTCGGCCCGCAGGAAGCCCGTGGGGTGGAGCGGGGTGCGGCCGGAGCCGGGCTCGACCGGGTTGGTGAGCCGGGCAGCCGGGGGGAGCTCGAAGCGGACGACGTCGACGTACTCGGCGCCGGGGGCCTCGAAGCCGTGGGCGCGCAGCAGCTTCTCAGGGGTGTCGAGGGGACGCGCGTCGGCCGCCAGCACGACCACGCCGCCGACCTGGTCGTAGCCGTCCTCGACGATCGCCGAGCCCAGCCCGTGGGTGAGCAGCTTCTGCAGCACCGGGCGGGCCGGCACTTCTGGCTCAGACATCGATCTCCCTCTCCTGTACGTCGACCACGCCCAGCTCCTCGACGGGCACCGTGGCGTGGAAGCCGTTGTACTGGTCGCCGTCGAGCCCCAGCCTCGCAGCAACGGTCGGCGAGCTGCCGAGGATCTCGGCCTCGTCGCCGGACACGGAGGCCAGGCCGAAGTCCTCCCCCTGCCAGGCGACCGTCACCACGACCTTGTAGTAGCGCTCGAGCGAGGCCTTGGGCACGCGCGACCAGCGGTCGCCGTCGCGGCGCGTCCCGCCCTCGAGCTCGCCGGGCAGCGGGCCGGCCTCGCGCGGCACGCGCAGGGTCACCGCGTCGGTGGCCACGGAGGCGACCGGGTAGGCGACGCCGTGCCAGACGGCGTACGTCCCGGGCTCGGGCAGCCCCATCAGTTCCCCTGCGGGATCCACGCCGGCTCACCGTCGATCGTGCGCAGGACGGCGACGAGGCGCTGCGTCCCGGTGTCGGTGACCTCCCACATCTCTGCTCCTTCGCGGATCACGGTCGGGCCGTCGGTGACGTACTCGGGGATGATGTCATCACCGGACTTCGTGAAGCCGTTGCCCGTGAAGGGATCGCTCCAGCTGTCGAACCGCGTGGGCGAGCCGGTCATGTCGCTGTTGCGCGGGATGTCGAAGTTGGGCTCGTCGGTCTGGAAGCGGATGACGTGCGTGGAGGCGTCGCCGGTGGAGTGGTGGGTCCCGTCGTAGTCCAGGCGCAGGTCCTCGTTGATCGCCTTCGGGGTCCCGAGGTGCGAGGTGTCGTCGGCGACCGTGACCGCGCCGCGCACCTCGTTGGCCGCGTAGTGGTCGTGGATGTAGTTGTCGGCCCCACCGAGCTTGAGCTCGCCGGTCTTCTCGTCGAAGTAGGGCTGGTCGATGACCTTCTGCATGACCGTGCCGCTGTCGGGAGCGGGGAAGTCGTCGCGGACCGCGTTGAGCGTGGCCCGCTCGGCGTCGGTCAGGTCGGCGGCCGGCTTGGTGATCAGGTCGTTGAGCTCCGAGCGCGAGATGTCGTGCCTGGCCAGGACCTCGTCGACCCGGGACGGGTTGAGCTGGTCGGGCGAGAACGACGTGCGGTGCGGGACGTCGTCCATCATCGAGTAGATGCGGGAGCCGTCGCCCAGGTCGTCGAGGCGACGCAGGTCACCGCCGAGCTCGGCGAGGTCGTCGAGGCGGCGCAGCTTGCCCATGTCGCCGAGCGCGTCGAGACCGTCCATGGCGAACTTGCCGCCGCGCGTGGCCAGCGCGCCGGTGCCGCCCGTGGCGACGGCCACGACCGCGTCGGGCACGAGGTGGCCGATCGCGCGGGCGGGGTCGTCGGCCCACGTGTCCCAGTCGAGCAGGCTCTTGCCGAGGTTCTTGCCGAAGCCGATCGGGTCGGTGGTGAGGCCGGTGTAGATGCCGGTCGCCATGTCCCAGGCGCTCTCGGCCGACAGCTCGTACTTCTTCCCCAGCTCCTCGGGCGTCAGGTCGCCGGTGGCGAGCTTGTAGGAGTCGATGACCAGGTTGACCGGGCTGAACGGCACCATCGTGAGGAGGTCCCAGACCGCCTCTCCCGCGCCCTCCAGGATGCCGCCGACGAACTTCAGCCCCGACTCGAGCCAGTTCGGCTCCTCCGGGGCGTCGGCGCAGCCCGCCCTGACCTCGCCTGCGCACGTGTGGGCGGCGGCGTCGAGGTCGGAGCGCACCGCGGCCATCGCCCGCAGCGCCTCCTGCTGGATCGGGTCGCCCCAGTCGACGAACGGCTCGGCCTGGTCGGTGCCGCCACTGGCCCAGTAGGTGCGCATCCGGCCCATGTAGGAGTCGTACTGGGTGCGGGCGCTCTCCGACTCGCGCTGGCCGCGCTCGTACTCCGCCTTCGCCTCGCGCGCCCGGCGCTGCGCGTCCTCGAGCTGTCCGGCGTAGGTGGTGAGGCCCGCGGCGGCCTTCTTGAAGCCGTTGCCGGCCTTGGTCCAGCGCTCGGGCTCGAGGTCGTGCGCCTCGCGGAACTCGTCGGCCGCGCGGCCGGTCCAGCCCGAGACGTCGATCTTCGACAGGGCGTCGCCGGTGTTCCAGAAGAGCGTGCCCTTCTGCTCCATCAGCACCGCCTTGGAGCGGATGGCGCCGGGGTTGCCCTCGACCTCGAATTCCGGCACGTCACATCACCTTGACCGCGGCGATGGTGCCCTTGAGGGCGGACAGGGACTCCCGGCCGGCCTTGTCGGTCTCGAAGTAGTTCATCGCGATCTTGCCCAGCCGCCCGGCCATCTCCTCCACGTCCTGGCAGAGGTTGTTCACGCCCTCCTCCCAGCGCCCCTGGAACTCGTCGAGCGCGTCCCACACCGCGTCGTGGCCGACGTCGCCCTTCCCGGGGACGAGGTCCTCGACGTCCTTGTCCTTGAAGAGCTGCAGCGCCTCGTTGAGCCCCTGGGCGGCCTTGCCCATGCTCTCGAGGTCGACTTCGTAGTCGTACGACGGCATGGCACCGACCTTCCCCGCGACCGCCCTGCTCAAACCGCGCTCGTTCCTCACGCGTGCCGCGTGTGAACCCCTCCCCCGCTGGGTAGGAGGGCGGCACAGACCCAGCGAGAGGAGCGGCCCGTGGCCGTCGGACTTGTGTACGCCGAGATGCAGGCGGCCGCCCAGGCCGTCGCCGACGCGGTGGAACCGGTGCAGAAGACGCTGAGCGACCTCGGCGCGACGATCGAGTCGGAGGCGGGCGCGGGCTTCAAGGGCCAGGCCGCCGCCGGGTTCGGCGAGGCCGTCAACGAGTGGTTCCAGGTCGCCGTCACCCTCGGCCCGGTCCTCGAGGGCTACGCCCAGAGCCTGCAGTACCTCGCGCAGGAGCACGCGACCAACGACGCCGCCCAGGCCGAGCGCGCCGGTCAGCTCGCGGACCGCCTCGGGGGCCCGCGATGAGCGAGCGCGGCCTGGTCGTCCACCAGGGAGCCCTGTCGGCCATCGAGACCGCCATGGCCGACGCCACGACGGCGATCACCCGCCAGATCGACGAGCTGCTCGAGCAGGTCGAGACGCTCACCCCCGGCTGGGACGAGACGAGCGAGTCGCACATGGCCCACCGCGAGCACCAGCAGAAGCTGCGCGACGGGATCGCGAAGCTCACCGAGGCGCTCGACCAGGTCCGGACCAAGGTCGCGGCATACCGGGAGGACGCCCGCGAGATCGAGGTCGAGAACGTCGCGATCGTCAACTGACGCGCCTGGCGCCGGCACGCCGGGGAGCACCGGCGAGGCCTCGGTGAGGCCTCGGTGAGGCCTCGGTGAGGCGCATGCCACACCCGATCCAAGTTACCTGCGGGTAGGATCCACCTCACTCCTACGAGCCTGCCGGGGGCGCCACGTGCGGCCCTATGCTCCGGCTCGTACGCCCCGACCGAGGAGCAGTCCCCCATGCAGATCTTCGCGATCGTCGTCTCGTTCGCACTGACCGTCGCCGCCGTCGCCCTCCTGGTGCCGGCCGTCCGTCGGATGCTGGGCGTGATCCGCTCGGGCCAGCCGGCGCCCGGGCGCAACGGCAACCCCGCGGGCCGTGCGGCCACCATGCTCAAGGAGACGTTCCTCCACACCCGGATGCTCCAGTGGCACTGGGTCGGGGTGATGCACTGGTTCGTCTACGCGGCGTTCCTGTTCCTCAGCACCGCCGTCCTCGCGGCGTACTTCCAGCTCTTCTCGCCCAGCTTCGCCTGGCCGCTCGTGGGCCACTGGTACCCGTACGAGTGGTTCAGCGAGCTCATCGGCCTGCTGAGCACGGTCGGCATCGTCTACCTCATCGTCTACCGCCAGAAGCACCACCCGCGCTCCGAGGGCCGCCGGAGCCGGTTCTTCGGCTCGACGTTCTGGCAGGCCTACTTCGTCGAGGCGCTCGCGCTGCTCGAGGGCGCGGCGATCCTCTTCGTGCGGGCCGCGGAGTGGAAGCTCGACGAGGACGCCGGGCGCTCGCACTACCCGATCGCCTCGTGGATCGGCGACGCGCTCTACCCGAACACCCCGGGCACCCTCGAGAACATGATCTACGCCATCGCGGCGTTCAAGATCGCGCTGGCGATGATCTGGCTGATGGTGATCGCCCGCAACATCACCATGGGCATCGCCTGGCACCGCTTCACCGCCTGGTTCAACATCTACTACAAGCGCGAGGAGGACGGCAGCACCGCGCTCGGCGCGATGAAGCCGCTGACCTCCGACGGCAAGCCGGTCACGCTCGACGACCTGGACGACCTCGACGAGGAGTCCACCCTCGGCGTAGGCAAGGTCGAGGACTTCTCCTGGAAGGGCATCCTCGACTTCACCACCTGCACCGAGTGCGGCCGCTGCCAGTCGCAGTGCCCGGCGTGGAACACCGAGAAGCCGCTCTCCCCCAAGCTCCTCATCACCAGCCTGCGCGACCACGCGTACGCCAAGCACGACGCGGCGACGAGCACCCGCGTCGCCACCGGCAGCGACGGGACGGGCAGCACCGACGGCGCCGTGCCGCACGCCGAGCGCCAGCTCGTCGGCGTCGGCTCGAAGGGCGAGACCGCCGGCGCGGGCGACGACGTCCTGGACTACTTCTACAACCCGGCCGACGGCGACTTCGTGATCGACGAGGACGTGCTGTGGAGCTGCACCTCGTGCGGCGCGTGCGTCCAGCAGTGCCCGGTCGACATCGAGCACGTCGACCACATCATGGACATGCGGCGCTACCAGCTGCTGGTGGAGTCCAACTTCCCCGCCGAGCTCAACCAGCTCTTCAAGGGCCTGGAGAACAAGGGCAACCCGTGGAACATGTCGGCCTCGGCCCGCATGGACTGGGCCAAGGGCCTGGAGTTCGACGTCCCGGTCGTCGGCGAGGACCTCGAGTCGCTCGAGTCGGTCGACTGGCTGTTCTGGGTCGGCTGCGCCGGCGCGTACGAGGACCGCGCGAAGAAGACGACCCGCGCGGTCGCGGAGCTGCTCGACATGGCCGGCATCTCCTTCGGCGTGCTGGGCAACGGCGAGACCTGCACCGGCGACCCGGCCCGCCGCGCCGGCAACGAGTTCGTCTTCCAGGGCCTGGCCCAGCAGAACGTCGAGACCTTCCGGGAGTACAAGGTCAAGAAGGTCGTCTCGACCTGCGCCCACTGCTTCAACACGCTCAAGAACGAGTACAAGGACTTCGGCATCGAGCTCGAGGTCGTCCACCACACCCAGCTGCTCAACCGTCTCGTGCGCGAGGGCAGGCTGACGCCCGTCAAGGAGGGGCCGGGCGCCGCGAAGCGCTCGATCACCTACCACGACCCGTGCTACCTCGGCCGTCACAACCAGGTGTACTCGCCCCCGCGCGAGCTGCTCCAGGTGCTGCCCGGCGCCGAGGTCATCGAGATGGAGCGCAACTCCGAGCGGTCCTTCTGCTGCGGCGCCGGCGGCGCCCGCATGTGGATGGAGGAGAACCTCGGCGAGCGGATCAACATGAACCGCACCAAGGAGGCCGTCGGCACCGGCGCCGACCAGATCGCCGTCGGCTGCCCGTTCTGCCGGGTGATGCTCTCCGACGGGCTCACCATGCAGCAGAGCAAGGGCGAGGCCCGCGAGGAGGTCGAGGTCCTCGACGTCGCGCAGATGCTGCTGGCCTCGGTCAAGGGCGAGCAGGCCACGAAGGCCGCTCCCGGCTCCGCACCCGCGGCCGCCCCGGCCGCGTCCGCTGCCACCACGACGACCGACGTGGCGACCAAGGACGAGCCCGAGGCGGGCGACGTCACGGTCACCGGGGACACGGTCACCGACACCGCCGACGCCGGCCCCGCCGCCAAGGCCTCGGGCGGCTCGTCGCTCTTCGACACCCCCGCCGACGCCGAGCCGGAGCCGCAGCCCACCAGCACCGGCTCGCTCTTCGACACCCCGGCACCGGAGGCACCGGCCGAGCCTGCCTCCGCGCAGCCGGCGGAGCCTGCCGCCACCGAGGACGCGCCCGCGGCCGAGGCGAAGGCGTCCGACCCGTTCGCCGGCGGGTCGCTCTTCGACACCCCGGCCCCCGCCGCCCCGGAGGCTTCCGCCGCCGAGCCCGCGGCCGCTTCTGCTGCCGAGGCCGCGCCCGCCCCGTCCGGGGAGGCCACGGCCGGGGCGCCCGCTGCGCCGGAGCCGACCACCGACCTCGGCGCCGGCGGCTCGCTCTTCGACCTCGGTACGCCCGAGCCGGAGGCCGCCCCCGCCCCGCAGCCCGCCACGGACACGGCACCCGCGACGCCCGCCCCCGCAGCGGCCCCGGAGCCGGCCAAGGGCCTGGGCAACGGCGGGTCGCTCTTCGACATCGCCGCCCCGGACCCGGTGCCTGCTGCGCCCGCACTGGACCCTGAGTCTCCCAGCGACTCAGCTCCCAGCGACTCAGCTCCCAGTGAGCCCGCGGCGAGCACGACGACGTCCACGCCGACCACCGATGCCGACCTGTCGAGCCTGGGCTCGCTGTTCGACCTCGAGGCCCCGGCCGAGACCTCCTCGCCGGCACCCGCGGCGGCCGCCGCGACCCCCGCTCCGGCGCCGGCTCCGGTCGAGCCCGAGCCAGCGGCCGCGGCCACCCCGGTGGTCGAGGAGCAGCCGGCCGCCGAGGAGGCGACCGAGCAGCCCGCCGGGACCGAGGCAGCTGTTGCGGAGTCGCCCGCGGTCGGCGGGACCGTCTCCACCCCGGCCACCGACGTCGACCTGGGCAGCCTCGGCTCCCTCTTCGACATCGAGGCCCCGGCCACGACGTCCGCCCCGGCAGCGGCGGCGGCGCCGTCGACCCCTGCCGAGCCCGAGGCTGCGCAGCCTGAGGCGACCGCACAGCCCGAGGAGCCGGCCGCGGAGCCGGCGTCCTCGTCCGCGCCCCCGAGCGGTGCCGACCTGAGCCAGGCGGCGACGTTCCGCGATGCCGACGACCCCCCGGCCGAGCCGGCGTCGGACACCGCAGCGGACACCGCAGCGGACACCGCAGCGGACACGGCGGCGGACACGGCCACGACGGAGGCGGCAACCACGGAGGAGACCGCGGCCGAGCCCGCTGACGAGGAGTCGACGGGCGAGCAGGACGAGCCGGAGGAGCAGCCGCAGGCCAAGCCGGCCGGCTCCGGCACCGCGGCGCACTCCCCGCGCACGGGCGTCGACATCAGCGGGACGGGCTCGCTCTTCGACCTCTGACGGCCCGCCCGCATCGTCCACCCGACGGACCCGCACCTCCTCGGTGCGGGTCCGTCCGGCTTTCGCGCCCTTTCACCCACCCGGTAGTCCGCTGCGGTCGACGGGCGCTGAGCCCTGTCACACCGGTCGAACGCAGCGGACTAGCCGGGCTAATGGCACGGTGACGGCACCGCGACGTCACCTGACATCACGATGGTGTTGACATGACGTCACTGTGATGTCAGAGTGGTGCCCATGGACATCACCCCGTACGTCGACACCCTCCGCCGCGACCTCGTCGCCGCGGCCGAGGCCGGCAGCGAGGAGCTCAAGCAGGCGGCCGAGCGGCTGGCGTACGCCCTCGACCCGAGCGCCCGGCTCGCGCTGATGGAGGCCATCTCGCACGCGGCCGCCGAGATCACCGCCGAGCTGCCCGACGGCAGCGTCGACGTCCGCCTCGTCGGTCGCGAGCTCGACTTCGTCGTCGAGGTGGCCCCGCCGACCGCGTTGCCCGAGCCGCCCCCGCCGCCCACCCCGCCGGCGCCGCCCGAGGAGCCCGACGGCGACCTCGCCCGCATCACCCTCCGCATCCCCGAGTCGGTCAAGGCCCGGGCCGAGGAGAAGGCGGCCGCCGCCGGCCAGAGCCTCAACACCTGGCTGGTCGGCGTGGTGCGCGGCGCGACCAGCGACCACGCGATCAACGTCGACATCGACCTCAGCAGCGTCCCGTTCGTGGGCTACGACCCGTTCGCCTCGACCCGGAAGCAGGGCAACCGCCGGATGACCGGCTGGATCTGACCCGCCCCACCCCTCAGCACCGCCCTCCGCGGACCGGCACCGGCCGGCCCGTCGGCCGACCACACCCTCACGCAGGCTGGAGAGACCCATGAGCAACCACCTGGACCGCACCTTCGAGACCCCGGAGCCGGTCGAGCTGTACGTCGAGAACGGCCGCGGGCTGGTCGACGTCACCGCCAGCGGCGCCGGCACCACGAGCGTCCGCATCACCGGCGAGCGCGCCGAGGAGTTCGAGGTCCGCGACCTCGGGGACGCCGACGGCCGTCGCCGGATCGCCGTCCTCGCCCCCTCGCGGGGCGGCGGCTTCCTGGGCCGCGACCCGCGCGCCGACATCGTCGTCACGGTCCCGGTCGCCAGCGCGTTCACCGCCAAGGTCGGCAGCAGCGACGTCCACGCCCACGGCCGCTTCGACGACACCCGCGTCGAGAGCGGGTCCGGTGACGTCACCCTCGACGTCGTCGACGGCTCGACCGTGGTGCAGTCCGGCTCCGGTGACCTCGACGCGCGCCACCTCGTCGGTGACGCGCGGGTCCGCACCGGCTCCGGCGACGTGGTGATCGGCAGCGCGGAGTCGTCGCTGGTCGTCTCCACCGGCAGCGGCGACGTACGGATCGACGCCGCGGGCGAGGACCTCGCGGTCAAGACCGGGTCCGGCGACGCCGCGATCGGGTCCCTGGGCGGCGAAGCGGTCTTCACCACCGGGTCCGGCGACCTGCAGGTCGCCGAGGTGGGCGCCGGCCGGCTCACCGCCAAGACCGCCAGCGGCGACGTCCGGATCGGGGTCGTCGCCGGCACCCCGGTGTGGACCGACGTCCGCACCGCCAGCGGCCGCCTCACCTCCACGCTGCCGCGCACGGGCGAGCCCGCTGCCGACCAGCCCTACCTCGAGGTCCGTGCCACCACGGCCTCGGGCGACGTCACCCTCCACCAGAGCTGAACCACCAGAGCTGAACCACCACCACCGAGAGGAGCACGGCCATGCACGACTCGTTCACCGACATCGAGCTCATCGCACGCCACCGCATCGCCGAGCGCGTGCGCTACACGCCCCGCGCCCCCAAGCGCCGCTGAACCCGCCACCGCGCACGACGAGCCGGGCCCGCACGGGCCCGGCTCGTCGTACGTCGTCAAGGCTCAGGAGCGCATCGCCACGCCGCGACGCCAGTAGCCCATGAACGCCACCCGGCTGCGGTCGAAGCCGAGCTCGTTGACCAGGTGGCGGCGCAGCCCCGTGACCACCTTCGACTCCCCCGCGATCCACGCGTAGGTCCCGCCGACGCCTGACGCGCCGTCGACGACGTCCTCGCCGGAGGAGGAGTACGACGGCGTCTCCCACAGGTCGGGGTCGACCTCGTCGGGCGCCACCTCGACGTGGGCGCCCGGGATCCCCAGGTGGGCGACGACGGCGTCGTGCAGGGCGACCCCCAGCTCGCGGTCGCCGCGCGGCAGCCACACCACGTCGACCCCCGCGGGGTGGCGAACGTCCTGCACGTCGCCCGCGACCGGCACCTCGAGGAACGCCGCGCCGACCGCGTCGTCGGGCAGCTGCTCCAGGACGGTGCAGATCGCCGGCACGGCGGTCTCGTCGCCGACCAGCAGCAGGTCGGCGCCCGGGACGGGGTCGAACTCGATCCCGCCGTAGGGGAAGCCGCGGCGCGGCGCCATCAGCACGATCCGGTCGCCGACCTCGGCGGTCGAGGCCCACGTGGAGCCCGGCCCGACGAGGTCGTCGTCGAGGTGCAGCACCATGTCGACGACGAACGTCGTCCGCTCGCCGGAGCCACGGACGTCACGGATCGTGTAGGTGCGCATGTGGCCGCGCTCCGCGGCGTCGCGCTCCATCCAGGTCGCGAACCAGGTCTCGTCGGCGCCCTCGGTGGAGGTGATGCCGCCGGTGACCGGGTCGGGGAAGACCAGCTTGATCCGCTGGTCGTAGCGCGGGCCGTCGACCCCGAAGTGGGCCAGGTCGGGGCTGCCGAGCTCGACCCGCACGAACGACGGCGTGAGCCGCTCGACCGAGACGACCTCCACGTCGGTGAAGAGCATCGGCAGGGCAGCCTGGTTCGAGCTGGTGGTCACGGTCATCGGTTCTCCTGGCTGGACGGGGCGGACGGGGCGGACGGGGCGGTCGGGCGGGGGCCGGACGGACGGGGCTGGTGCCGGCCGACGGGGACGACGAGCGGGGTGTGGGAGACCGGGTCCTGGATGACCCGGTTGTCGAGGCCGAAGACGGAGCGCACGACGTCCTCGGTCACCACCTCGGCGGGGGTCCCCTCGGCCACGATGCGTCCGGCGCGGACCGCGACGAGGTGGTCGGCGTAGCGGGCCGAGAGGTTGAGGTCGTGCAGCACCATCACGACGGTGGTGCCGCGGCGGGCGTTGAGCTCGACGAGCAGGTCGAGCATCTCGACCTGGTGCGCGACGTCGAGGTAGGTGGTCGGCTCGTCGAGCAGCAGCAGGTCGGTGCCCTGCGCGAGGGCCATCGCGATCCACACCCGCTGGCGCTGGCCGCCGGACAGCTCGTCGACCGCACGGTCGGCGAGCTCGAAGGTGTCGGTGAGGACCATCGCCTCCTCGACGGCGGCACGGTCCTCGGCGCTCCACCGGGTGAACAGGCCCTGGTGGGGGTGCCGGCCGCGGCCGACGAGGTCGGCGACCACGACGCCCTCGGGCGCCACGGGGTTCTGCGGGAGCAGGCCCAGCACCTTGGCGACCTCCTTGGTCGGCCGGCGGTGGATCTCCTCGCCGTCGAGCAGCACGGCACCGCGCTGCGGACGGGCCAGGCGGGCCAGGCCCTTCAGCAGCGTGGACTTGCCGCACGCGTTGGGTCCGACGACGACGGTGACCTTGCCGTCGGGGACCTCGAGGTCGACCTCGGAGACGACCTCGCGGTCGCCGTAGCCGAGGGTGAGGGACTGGGCGCGCAGCCTGCTGGCGCCGGTCGAGCGGGTCATCGGGTCCTCCCGGTCGCGGCGCCTCGCGCCAGTAGCCAGAGCAGGAACGGTCCGCCGACCGCTCCGGTGACGATGCCCACCGGCAGCACGACGCCGGGGACGAGGTACGCCGCTGCGTAGTCGGCGAGCAGCATCAGCACCGCACCGACGAGCGCACCGGCGAGCAGGCTGTGCCGCCCGCCCAGGAACGCCCGGGCGATCGGTCCCGCCATGAAAGCGACGAACGCGACGGGGCCGGCGGCGGCCACGGCGACGGCGGTGAGCAGGACGCCGACGAGCAGCAGCGCGTCGGTGCGGTGGCGTCCCGTGCCGAGACCGGCGGCGGCCTCGTCACCCAGCTCGAGGACCTCCAGGGAGCGCGACAGGTACGCCAGCACCGGCAGCAGCACGGCGAGCGCGAGCGCGAGCGTCCCGATCGTCGACCACGGCACGTTGTTGAGGCTGCCGACCAGCCACCGCAGCGCCAGCTGGACGTCCCAGGTGTTGGAGCGCGCGAGGAGGTACTGCACGACCGACGTCATCGCGGCGGCCACGCCGACGCCGGTGAGGACGAGGCGGTAGCCGCCGGTCGTGCCGGCCACCCACCGCACCGCGGCCGACACGGCGACGGCCCCGACCACGGCGAAGGCGGACACCGCGCCGTCGCGGAGCCCCAGGGTGAGCAGCGCGAAGATCCCCGCGGCGCTGGCGCCGAGGCTCACGCCGACGATGTCGGGGGAGGCCAGGGGGTTGCGCAGCAGCATCTGGAAGAGCGAGCCGGTCGACCCGAGGGCGACGCCGACGAGCACGGCGAGCACCGCGCGCGGCAGCTTGGTCTCCATCAGGATGAACGTCGAGACGGGGACCTGCTCCCCGAAGAGGATCCGGAAGAAGTCCGGGACGGTGAAGGTGTAGTCGCCGAGCAGCACCCGCACGGCGAACGCGGCGACCAGCGCGGCGACCAGGCACCCGAGCACGACCCGCCGACGGCGGCGGGTGCGGCGCGTGGCGGTGCGCAGGTCGGTCCGCACGGCGGGCTCGTCGGGGGTCGTCACCGCGGCGACGGGAAGGGTGGGCGCACTCATCGACTCACATCCCCATCCGGCCACGGCGGACCAGCAGCAGGAAGAAGGGCACCCCGACGACGGCGGTCATGATGCCGACCTGCACCTCCGAGGGCGGCAGCACGACGCGACCCGCGGTGTCGGCGAGCAGCACGAGCACGGCGCCGTAGCCCGCGCTGAGCGGCAGCAGGTGACGGTGGTCGGAGCCGGTGCGGGTGCGGACGAGGTGGGGGACGACGAGGCCGACGAACGCGATCGGCCCGGCGGCCGCCGTCGCGGTGCCCGCGAGCAGCACGATCGCGAGGCCGACGAGGAGGCGGTCCCGGGTGGTGTGGCGGCCGAGGCCGGCGGCCATCTCCTCCCCCAGCGCGAGGGCGTTCAGGACCCGCGACAGGGCGAGCGCGAGGCCAGCGCCGACGAGGAACACCGGGGCGAGGGTCACGACGAGGTCCCACGGCCGCCCACCGATCGAGCCGACCTGCCACCGGCGCATCACGTCGAGCGCCGTCTGGTCGACGAGCTGGACCGCGACCGTCCAGCTGCTGGCGGCCGCGGCGAAGGCGGCGCCCGCGACGGTGAGCTTGGCCGGGGTCGCACCGTCGCGGCCGGCGCTGGCGATGGCGTGCACGGCCACTGAGGCGACGGCAGCGCCGAGCAGGCCCAGCGCGACGAAGCCGGTCAGGCTGCCCACCCCGAGGTAGGCGATGCCCAGCACGATGGCGAGTGCCGCGCCGGAGTTGACGCCGAGGATGCCGGGGTCGGCGAGCGGGTTGCGGGTCAGGCCCTGCATGCACGCACCCGCCAGGCCCAGGGCCACGCCGACGAGCAGGCCCAGCGCGGTGCGCACGGCCCTCACCTCGACGACGGTCCGGTCGGGGCCGCCCTCGAGGACCGCCGCCGGCGAGATGAGCCGGGAGCCGACGAGGACCGAGACCACCACGGCCACCAGGAGCAGCCCGAGCATCACGGCGTACGCCGTCGCCCGGCTGCCCGCGGAGGAGCTCCGCGGCCGGTCGAGCTGTCCCAGCCCGGGGATGGTCATCGCCATGGGATCGGTCCTCGTCAGCGCCGGGTCACGTGGTGGAGCCGTCGCCGTCGACCGCCGCGGCGACCTTCGGGATGTAGCGCTCCATGCCGACCGGGATCGACAGCGGGGACGGGGCGGACAGGCCGATGGCCTCGGTCAGCTCGACCGTGGCGTACCAGCGGTTGTCGGCCACCGCGGGGATCTGCTGGAACAGCGGGTCCTCGGCGAGCTCGCGGACGTTGTCCGCGGAGGTGGCGTAGGTGAGGAACACGTCGGCGTCGAGCTGCTCGGTGCGCTCGGCGGAGATGTTGAACAGGAACTGGCCCGGCTCGCTGCGCTCCTCGACGATCGGCGAGTTGACCATGCCGAGCTCGACCAGCAGGCGCGGCCGGTTGTCCATCGCGGTGTAGACGTAGAACGACGACGGGTCGGCGTTGGGGCCGGCGAAGGTGAAGGTCTTGCCCTCGAGCTGCGGGAACTCCGCGGCGGTGTCGGCGATGACCTGCTCGGTCTCGTCGGCGACGTCGGCGGCGAGCTCGCTGCGGCCGAGCGCCTTGCCGACCATCTCCAGCGACTCCTGCCAGGTCGTGTTGTAGGGCGCCTCGGGGTAGGCCACGACCGGGATGCCGGCCTCGGAGAGCTTGTCGTACTCCTCCTGGGTCATCCCCGACTGCGTGGCGGTCACCAGGTCGGGCTGCAGCTTGACGATCTCGTCGACCGGCACGCCGTCGGAGGTGCTGAAGCGGGTCGGCTGCTCGGCGCCGTCGATGTCGGCCAGGGCCTCGTCGAACCAGTCGGAGGAGTCGTTCTCGTTGCCGGCGTACTCGATCTTGTCCGCGCCGACCGGGACCACGCCCAGCGAGAGCGGGTAGTCGGCCTCGGCGTAGCCCACGGCCACGACCCGGGTGGGCTCCTGCTCGATCGTCGTGGTGCCCAGCGCGTGCTCGATCGTCACCGGGAAGGCGTCGGCGTCGACGGACGACGTGGCCGACGGCTCGGCGCCGGTGTCGCTGGCGGTCGTGGACCCGGTGCTGCAGCCGGCGAGGGCTGCGACCAGGAGGGCGGCCGCGGCCAGGGGCGCGGCGATCGTTCGCTTCATCTGTTCTCCGGTGACGGGGTGAGGCTGACCTAACTAAGGAGAGCCTAACCACACCGGCGCCGAATTAGACAACGCGGGTATGCGCTAATCCACCATCCGGACCCGCCGCGCGCTCAGATCCGGGTGCGGTGGAAGTCCTGGAACGACCGGCTGGGCGTCGGGCCGCGCTGGCCCTGGTAGCGCGAGCCGTACCTCTCCGACCCGTACGGGTGCTCGCTCGGCGAGGAAAGCCGGAAGAAGCAGAACTGCCCGATCTTCATGCCGGGGTAGAGCTTGATCGGCAGCGTGGCGACGTTGGCCAGCTCGAGCGTGACGTGGCCGGAGAAGCCGGGGTCGACGAAGCCGGCGGTGGCGTGGGTGAGCAGTCCGAGCCGGCCGAGCGACGACTTGCCCTCGACGCGCGCGGCCACGTCGTCGGGCAGGCTGATGACCTCGTACGTCGAGCCCAGCACGAACTCGCCCGGGTGCAGGATGAACGGCTCGTCGCCCACCGGCTCGACCTCGCGGGTCAGGTCGGACTGGTCGGCCATCGGGTCGATGTCGGGGTAGCGGTGGTTCTCGAAGACGCGGAAGAACCGGTCGAGCCGGACGTCGACGCTGGAGGGCTGCATCATCTGCGGGTCCCAGGGGTCCAGCGCGATCCGTCCGGCGTCGATCTCGGCGGTGATGTCACGGTCGGAGAGCAGCACCCGGCCGACACTAGCCCCGCATCACGCCGCCGTCGCGGGGTGATCACAATGGACCGGTGACCTTCCACCGCTACGTCGCCCTCGGCGACTCCTTCACCGAGGGCGTCGGCGACCCCGACCCCACCCGGCCCAACGGCCTGCGCGGCTGGGCCGACCGCGTCGCCGAGGTGCTCGCCCAGCAGACCGACGACTTCGGCTACGCCAACCTCGCCATCCGCGGCCGCAAGCTCGGCCCCATCGTCGAGGAGCAGCTCGACGCCGCCATCGCGCTCGAGCCCGACCTCATCACCATCCACGGCGGCGGCAACGACGTGCTGCGCCCCCGCGTCGACATCGACGCGATCGCCGCGACGTACGACGCCGCGATCGCGCGCCTCGTCGGCACCGGGGCGCGCGTGGTCATGTTCACCGTCTACGACCCCGGCTCCGGCGGGATCTACGGGCCCGTGCGCGGGCGGATGGCGATCTTCAACGAGTGGGTGCGCGAGATCGCCGACCGGCACGGCGCGACCCTCGTCGACATGTGGCGCATGCGCGACGTCGAGATCGCCGCGGCGATGGACGCCGACCGGATGCACCTCAACGCGTTCGGCCACACCCACATCGCCCGCGCGGTGCTCGAGGCCATCGGCGTCGAGCACGCGATCGCGCCGGTCGAGCTCGAGCCGCTGCCCGCCCTGGCACGCCGCGAGCAGTGGCGCGCCAACGCGCAGTGGACCCGCGAGTTCCTCGTGCCGTGGGTGCACCGCCGGGTCACCGGCCGCTCCTCGGGCGACACCGTGTCCCCGAAGCACCCGGGCTTCCACACCCTGCGCTGACGCCGTCGGGTAGTGTTCGGCGCGCCGTCCACGGTCGGCATGCGGATGTAGCTCAGTTGGTAGAGCGCGACCTTCCCAAGGTCGATGTCGCGAGTTCGAGTCTCGTCATCCGCTCCAGTTTCTGCACCGGAGGAAGGTCGCGCCGAGCGCGACGCCCTGCCCGCCCTTCCGACGGCCTCTTCCCTCGCTCGGCTCGGTAGTCCGCTGCGTTCGGCCGGTCCGTCCCGGCGTGTCGACCGGTCGTCCGCA
>NZ_JBHLXH010000001.1:1734761-1786823 GCF_042432345.1 Nocardioides zeicaulis
AACTGGGTCGTCGCAGACCCCGCCGGGCGACCCATTTGATACGGACTACCGGGGGTGGGGAACTACGACGATGTAACTCCTGGGGCGACTTGCACCTCCTGTGACCAGAGGGGACAGTGGGACGTCCGTTCCCCGGATCGAGGTCCTTCCCCATGCGTCTCCTGCCCTCCCGCGCCCCCCGCTCGCTGGCCCACCGCATCGCCACCGACGACGTACGCCGGTCGCTGTGGCGGCACCCGGCGAGCATCGCCGCCGCCGCGCTCGCGCTGACCCTGGGCGCGGTCCCGCTGCTGCCCGACGGCTACGACGCCGAGCGCGGGGAGATCGCCCCGGCTGCGGACGCCGCGCCCTCCCACGGCGCCACCGGTCGGGGCCGGGTGACCGCGGAGATGCGAGCCGAGATCGAGCGCGTGGTCGCCGAGGGCGCGCTGCTCGACCGCGCGAGCGGACGCACCGCGCGCGCCCTGGCGTCGGTGCGGTGCGCGACGTTCGACGGGCAGCGCTACTGCCTCGGCTTCGGCTGGACCAACCGGTCGCGCGAGGAGCTCGCCGCCCGCCTCGAGCCCGATCCGGCCTCCGGGCGTGAGCGCACCGGCGACCTCGACGCCCAGGCGCTCGTGGCCCGCTCGGCCGGCCGTACGACGGCCGCCCGCGCCACGGCCGACCGCGCGGAGCTCACCGCCGCCGCGCAGGCCGTCGGCAAGGTGTGGCTGCTGCGCCACGAGATCCAGGGCGTCGACCTGCCCGCCGACTTCGCGGCGCAGCACCCGGAGGTCGCCGGAGCCACCGACGGACCGGGCGCCGCGAAGGGCTTCGGCGCCAGCTACCCGGAGCGGTTCTCGATCCTCGACCGGCGACAAGTCGCGGCGCAGAACGAGACCTGGTGGTGCGGCCCCGCCACGATGCAGGCGATCGGCTGGGGCGACGACCAGAAGCGGCGGAACCAGTCGTACTGGGCGCGCCGCCTCGGCACCACGAGCGCCGGCACCGCGATCACCGACATGGTCCGCGTGGTCAACAACAAGACCGACTACGACGACGAGGAGCACGCCGGCCCCTACGTCACGCTCGACGTCAGCGACTTCACCTTCAAGCAGTGGTACCGGCTGATGATGCGCCACGTGCACGACTACCGGGCGCCCGTCGTCCTGCACCCGATCCTGCTGAAGCAGTACTACCCCTACCTCGACGACGACGCGAGCGGGCACTTCCAGGTCGGCCGCGGCTTCGACCAGAACCCCGGCGGCAACCCGCAGCTCGGCTACTTCGAGCCGTGGGACCAGTCGAGGTTCGACCCGAGCGAGCCCGCCATCGGTCGCGTGCAGTGGCGCAACGCCTACCGCTCCTACCGCGCCAACCTCGCGCACTTCCAGCACAACGTCGGGGTCTGAGGTGCGCCGTACGACGCTCGCGCTGGCGCTGCTGCTGGCCCTGGCCGGCTGCGGCACCGACGACCCCGTGGCGCCCGGCCGGGACGTCCCGAGCACCGCCCCGACCCGCGCGCCGACGAGCGACGACGCCGGGCCGGCCGGCGCCGTCGACGGGACCCGCGAGGACCCCACCGTGGTCGAGCCCACCGATGCGCTCCTGGACTGGCAGGACACCGGCGTGCCGGCCGGCGTCGGCTATGTGAAGGGCCCGAAGTGGGAGGCGCTGTCCGACGAGGGCCGCACGCGGGTCGACCTCCAGGCCGACGGGATGTCCGCCTCCGTCGTCGCCGGAGGCGGCCGAACGATCTCCGAGGTCCTGATGAGCGAGGACTGGGCGGTGGTGGTCCGGCAGGACGAGGCCGAGACGGACCCCAGCCAGGTCGTCGCGATCGACCTCGCGACCGGGAAGGAGCGCGACCTGGTCTCCCCCGCCGCGGCGAGCGGCGGGTCGTGGGCCCTCACCGGCGGCGACCTCCACTACCCGACCTACGGCGACGGCGGGGCCTACTGCCTGGCCACGTCGGCGCTCGCCGACGCCAACGGCGAGGACGGCTGGTGCGCGCCCGCGCGCTCGGGGTTCTCCGGGCTGACCGCGAGCGAGGACGGCATCGGGATGATGACCTTCGACGACGCGCGACCGGTCGCCTGCCGGACGTTGAACCTCCTCGACGGCAGCGGCGTGCCGCAGCCGGTGGAGGGGCCGACCGAGTGCCTCGGTTGGGACGTCGCGGCCACCCCCGACGGGGTCGTGTGGTCGGAGGTGCCGAAGCCCCGGCGCCAGGAGCAGGCCCACCTCTACGCCTCCGTCGACGGCGCGTACGCCGACCTCGGGCCCGGCACCACCGGCAGCGTGCTGCCCTGCGGCGGCTCCGTCTTCTTCGTCCGCGACCCCCAGTCGCCCGACGAGCCCGCGCGGCTGATGCGGTGGACGCCCGACCACGCCCTCGAGGTGGCGTACGCGTCCACGTCCACGGGCAACGCGTTCCTCGGCAAGCCGGTGTGCGGCGGCGGCGTGATCACGCTCTCGTCGTTCGGGGAGCAGGGCGACGAGCACGTCTGGGCTAACGTCGGCTGACGTGAGCTTCACCGGATTCCCCGTCGCGGCACTGGACTTCTACGACGACCTCGAGGTCGACAACACCAAGTCCTTCTGGGAGGCCCACAAGCACGTGTGGCAGGAGTCGGTGCAGGTGCCGATGAAGGCGCTGGTGGCCGACCTCGAGGCCGAGTTCGGCCCGGCGAAGGTGTTCCGCCCCTACCGCGACGTCCGGTTCGCGAAGGACAAGACGCCCTACAAGACCCACCAGGGCGCGTTCGTCGCGGCGGGCCCGCGCACGGGCTGGTACGTCGAGATCTCGCCGCGCGGCACCCGCGTCGGTGCGGGCTTCTACGACGCCGACGGTCCGGCGCTCGCCGCGATCCGGGCCGCGATGGCCGACGACAAGACCGGCCGCGCGCTCGACCGGCTGCTGCGCCGGCTGGAGAAGGACGGCTTCGAGGTCGGCGGCGAGCAGCTGAAGACCTCGCCCCGCGGGTACGACGCCGACCACCCCCGCATCCACCTGCTGCGTCGCAAGCAGCTCTTCGTCGGCCGCTCCTACGGCTTCGACGCCGACGCCATCGGAGCCGGGCTCGTCGACCGCGTGCGCGAGGACTGGCGGGCCCTGCGGCCGCTGGTCCGGTGGATCGCCGCGGTCCGCGTCGACTGACCTACTCGAACCACACCTCGCTGGTGGTGATCGCGGTCAGCTGTTGGAGCGACAGCGGCGGTCGATCCGCCAAGGGCGGGGAGTCCTTGCTGCTCGCGGCGTTGCACGAGTTCGCCCACACGACGAAGCCGTAGCGGTAGGCACTGACACCCTGGCAGGTCACACCGTCGGCGAGCGTCGGCCCCCAGGAGAGCTGGACCGTGCCGTCGTCGAGCTCGACGCACGAGCCGCCGAGGCCGGCGTTGACCTCCTCGCACCGCGCCACCGTCAGCAACTGGTTGGGCTCCATGCCGACGGCCGTCTCCATCCCGTCGTAGGGGAAGTAGACGACCTTCTCGTCCACGTCGTCGACCACCGTGTCGGTCGGCCGCGACGGCGCAGCGAGCGCGGTCCCGAGGACCTCGTCGACCGTGCCCGGCACCGCCGCGGCGCCGAACCGGCCGAGCGCCCGCTCGGTCGTGGCAGGAGCAGGCGGCTCGACGGTCGGCGTCCCGGTCGGGGTCCCGGTGGGCGCCTCGGTCGCCGTCGGCTCGGTCGCCACCTCCGAGCTCGTGCTGTCGGGGTCGCCGAGGTGGGGTACGACGGCCGCCAGCGTGCCGATGACGCCGATCACGGCCAGCGAGGCGACCGTCGTACCGATCCGGGCGCGGCGCTGCCTCGAGCGGCCGCGGGTGATGCCGCCGCTGACGAGGCGGTCGACGTCGGGGGTGAGGCCGTCGCTGGCACGGCGGAGGAGCTCGGTGACGCCGGTGTCGTCGGTGGGCATGGGATCTCCTAGATCTCGAGCAGGTCTCGGAGGGACGGGCCCAGCACGGCACGGAGGCGCTCGAGGGCGCGGAGCGTCCGGTTGCGCACGGCACCCGGACTGACCCCGAGGGCGTCCGCGGTGTCGGCGACCGACACGTCCTCGAGGTAGCGCAGCACCAGGACCGCACGGTCCAGCGGTGCCAGCTGGGCGAGCGCGTCGCGGAGGGCGAGCGAGGTGGCGGCGTCCCCACCCTGCTCCGTCCGCTCCGGCAACGTCTCGCTCGGCGTCTCGTGGTTGCTGCGACGGCGCTGGGCGCTGATGTAGGTGCGCGTCAGCGTCGTGTGGGCGTACGCGACCGGGTGCTCGATCGGTCCGCCCAGGCGGCGGTGCCACCGCACGTAGACCTTGGCCAGCGTCTCCTGGACGAGGTCCTCGGCGCGGTGGGCGTCGCCGCACAGCAGCCACGCGGCACGGTAGAGCTGGGGTGTCCGCGCGACGGCGAACTCCTCGAACTCCTCGTGCGTGCGGGGCATGTCTCTCCCTGGTTGGTTCGGCGTCACCTCTTCAGACGCGGCTCGGGGCCGTCGCGTCACACCACCGTAGGGACCCGGTGCGCCGACCCGCAGAGTTCGGTCGGGCGAGGGCGTGTGTTCACCGGCGCGTCGCGGGCGCCCGGGACGCTCGCGTCATGGCCAAGCGACTCTTCCTGCTCCACATCGGGCCCGACGCCGTCGACGTCGCCGCGATGGCGGCCACCCTCGCCCTCGGCGGCGTGGCCCTCCCCGACGTCTCGTCCGAGACCCTGCGCCACGCGGGCCTCGAGCTGACCCGTACGCACAAGGCCGCCGGCCTGCGCGGCTCGCAGGTCGAGGGCGCGTGGGCGAAGGTGTGCCGCCGGGCCTGGAAGTCGCGCATGCACTGCTTCGCCAGCGTCCCCGAGCTCTTCGACGCCGCGCCCGAGCAGGTCGCGCTGGCCCTCGACGGGCTGGCCGGGACGAAGGTCGTGCTCGTCCTCACCAGCGGCTTCTCGGCCCTGCCGCCGGCCGCGTGGATGGCGCAGGTACGACCGCACCGCACCCACGTCCTGCCCTCCCACCTCGACGCCACCCAGCTGGCCGCCCAGGTCGCGCGCATCGCGCTGATGGAGGAGGAGGCGCGCCTCGAGTCGCGCCTCGCCAGGATCGGGCGCCGGCGCAGGCGGGTCGACCGCCGCCTGGCGGCCTGACGCGATCGAGATCCCCGGATATCCGGGGAAGTTGCCGCTTCGAGGCCGAAGCTTCGCGTACGAAGCGGCGGTTCCGACCTCGAAGTCAGCTCAGTGCGGCTGCCAGGCGTCGTCGTCCTCGGTGAGCGCCTTGACGCCCTGAGGGAGCTTCGCGTCGGCGAGGTCCTGGATGGTGACCTGCTCGAAGACCGAGCGCAGCGAGCTGCGGGCGGCGATCCACACGTGCTGCAGCACCTGGGCCGACTCGTCGTACTCGACCGCCTCGGGGCGCAGGCCGTAGACCGACACCAGCGGGCCGTCGACGGCCCGGATCACGTCGGCGACGGTGACCGACTCGGGCGTGCGGGCGAAGCGCCAGCCACCGGACTGGCCACGCTGGGAGACCACCACGTCGGCCCGGCGGAGGTCGGCCAGGATCGCCTGGAGGAAGCCGTGCGGGATCCCCTGGGCCTTGCCGAGCTGCTCCGCGCTGACGGCCGCGCCGTCGGCGCGCACCGCGATCTCGATGAGCGCCCGGAGGGCGTAGTCGGCTTTGGCGGAGACGCGCATGGGTCCAGTTTGTCAGAAGTGTCGATGCAGATACTCCTCGTCGGCACCACACGTCCCCCACACACGTACGCCACCGTCCCGGGGGGTGGGGGGACGGCGGCGTGCGTGCGGGCAGCGGTCAGACGGCGACCGGCTCCAGGTCGCGGTCGTCGTCCTCGGCGGCGCGGGCGGCGCGCTCCTGGCGGACGGCCCACACGATGCCGGAGATCCACAGCACCGCGATGACGGCCGCGGCGGCCGCCACGCCGACGCCGGGCACGCCGACGGCCTCGAGGAGGGTCTTGGAGTTGGTGAGGATGATCAGGCCGCCGGCGGCGACGCCGAGGACCCGGGCGGCGAGGCGCTTGACGAGCCAGGCCGCGATCGGCGCGGCCACGACGCCACCGGCGAGCAGTGCACCGGCGTAGCCCCAGTTGATGTTGGCCGCGCCCAGGCCGAAGAGGAAGCCGAGCGAGCCGCCCACGGCGACGACGAACTCCGAGGTGTCGATCGAGCCCACGACCTTGCGGGGCTCGAGACGACCGCTTGAGAGCAGCGAGGTGGTGCCGACCGGGCCCCAGCCGCCGCCGCCGACCGCGTCGAGCGTGCCGGCGACCAGGCCCATGGGGGCGAGGAAGAGCGCGGAGGGGTGGCCCTTGAACGTGGGCCGCGCGCCGCCGAGCTTGAGGAAGCGGTAGACGACGTAGAAGCCGAGGCTCAGCAGGATGACGGCGACGACGGGCTTGGCCACCGCGGCGTCCATGTTGGACAGCAGCGTGGCGCCGAGGAAGGCACCGATGAAGCCGGGGAGGGCCAGGATCGACACGGTGCGCCAGTCGACGTTGCCCAGCTTGTGGTGCGAGGCGCCGGAGACGAGCGAGGTGCCGATCTCCGAGAAGTGCACGGCGGCGGAGGCGGCGGCCGGGGCGACGCCCACGGCCAGCAGCAGCGTCGAGGACGTGACGCCGTACGCCATGCCGAGCGAGCCGTCGATGAGCTGGGCCAGCAGGCCGACGACGCCGAGGACGATGAGCTTGCGCACGGCGGGCTCCTTTCCATCAGGTCCGCGGGTGCGGATCGGGTGGTGGCGCTCGGCGGACGCACGGCGCACAACGTTTGTCTGGTGAAAGACTAGACATACGTACGGTGATAGACAAAACCGATCTAGGACACGGCGTGGCCTTTCGCGCCCGTTCTCCCCAACATCGGGGACCGGCCCACCCTCCGGAGCGAGGGGACGCGAGCGCTGTGAGCAGCGACATCTGCCGTTCGTGTTGCGTGCGGCCCCGCGGCGAGGCATCATTTTGTTACCGGCGAGTAGCAGCGCTGCCCGCCCCTCCCCACGCAACGACGGAACAGGTGCAAGCCGTGAGCCACTACAAGACCAACCTGCGCGACATCGAGTTCAACCTCTTCGAGGTGCTCGGGCGGGACGAGGTGCTGGGCACCGGTCCCTTCGCCGAGGTCGACGCCGAGACCGCCCGCGAGGTGCTGGCCGAGGTCGACCGCCTCGCCCGCGAGGACCTCGCCGCCTCCTACGTCGACAGCGACCGCAACCCGCCGGTCTTCGACCCCACCACGCACACCGCGCCGCTGCCGGAGTCGTTCAAGAAGAGCTACAAGGCCTGGGAGGACGCCGAGTTCTGGCGGCTCCAGGTCAACGAGGAGCTCGGCGGCACCCCCGCCCCCTCGTCGCTCATCTGGGCGATCGGCGAGATGGTGCTCGGCGCCAACGCCCCGATCTGGATGTACGGCGCGGGCCCGGCCTTCGCCGGCGTCGTGCACCGCAACGGCAACGAGCGCGACAAGCGCATCGCCCAGCACATCGTCGACCGGGGCTGGAACACCACCATGGTGCTCACCGAGCCCGACGCCGGCTCCGACGTGGGCGCGGGCCGCACGAAGGCCACCCCCAACGACGACGGCTCGTGGAACATCGAGGGCGTCAAGCGCTTCATCACCTCGGCCGAGTCCGACCTCTGCGACAACATCATCCACCTCGTGCTGGCCCGCCCGGTCGGCGTCGAGGGTGCCGGCGGCCCCGGCACCAAGGGCCTCTCGCTCTTCATCGTCCCGAAGATCCACTTCGACCACGAGACCGGCGAGCTGACCGGCGAGCGCAACGGCGTCTACGTCACCAACGTCGAGCACAAGATGGGCATCAAGGTCTCCAACACCTGCGAGGTCACCTTCGGCGACCCGTCGGTCGGTGGCGGCGAGGCGGCGAAGGGCTGGCTGCTCGGCGAGGTCCACGACGGCATCGCCCAGATGTTCCAGGTCATCGAGAACGCCCGCATGATGGTGGGCACCAAGGCCATCGCGACGCTGTCGACCGGCTACCTCAACGCGCTCGAGTTCGCCAAGGAGCGCGTCCAGGGCGCCGACCTGACCCAGGCGGCCGACAAGACCGCCCCGCGCGTCGCGATCACCCACCACCCCGACGTGCGCCGCTCGCTGATGACCCAGAAGGCGTTCGCCGAGGCGATGCGTGCGCTGGTGCTCTACACCGCCACCTGGCAGGACCAGGTGATGGTGGCCGAGCACGAGGGCACCACCGACTCCGACGAGGCCCGCCTCGCCGCCGCGGTCAACGACCTGCTGCTCCCGATCGTCAAGGGCTACGGCTCCGAGCGCTCGTGGGTGCTGCTGGGCACCGAGTCGCTGCAGACCTTCGGCGGCTCCGGCTTCCTGCAGGAATACCCCGTCGAGCAGTACGTCCGCGACGCCAAGATCGACACCCTCTACGAGGGCACGACCGCGATCCAGGGCCAGGACTTCTTCTTCCGCAAGATCGTCAAGGACCAGGGCCGCGCGCTCGGCCACCTCGCGCAGCAGATCCAGGGCTTCATCGCCTCCGAGGCCGGCAACGGTCGCCTCAAGACCGAGCGCGAGCTGCTCGCGACGGCCCTCGAGGACGCCAACGCCATCGTGGGTCACATGATCAACGACCTGATGTCCTCGCAGGACGACCAGCGCAACATCTACAAGGTCGGCCTCAACACCTCGCGCCTGCTGATGGTGCTCGGCGACGTGGTCTGCGCCTGGCTGCTGCTGCGCCAGGCCGAGGTCGCGCTCGGCAAGCTCGCCGGCGAGGTGTCGGCGAAGGACAAGACGTTCTACGAGGGCAAGGTCGCCGCGGCGCAGTTCTTCGCGCAGACCAACCTGCCGAAGATCAGCGCCGAGCGCGCCATCGCCGAGGCCACCACCCTCGACCTGATGGACCTCGACGAGGCGTCCTTCTGATCCACGCCTGACACGCAGCATCCTTCGCGAAAGTCCCCGGATATCCGGGGACTTTCGTGCTGTGCACCCGCGATCCGGGGTGCACAGCACGAGGCCCGGGCGCGAAGTCGACAGGTGCGAGACCTGACAGGTGTCACGGGGAGGTCGTGACAACTCCGCGAGGGCCCGCGGTCCTCGCGGCGACAGGCTGGGCGCATGAGCACTCCAGCGATCCGCGCCACCGGGCTGCGCAAGCAGTTCCGCCAGGCCGACGGCACCCCGGTCCTCGCGGTCGACGACGTCGACCTCACCGTCCAGCCCGGCGAGATCGTGGCCTTCCTCGGGCCCAACGGCGCCGGCAAGACGACCACGGTCGACATGCTGCTCGGGCTCACGAGCCCCGACGCGGGCACGATCGAGGTCTGCGGCACCGACCCGGCGACCGCGGTCCGGGCCGGGCGGGTGTCGGCGGTGATGCAGACCGGCGGGCTGCTCGACGACTTCACGGTCGAGGAGACCGTGCGCGCGGTCGCCGCGCTGCACGGCCGCCCCGACCGGGTCGCCGTCGTCCTGGAGCGGGCCGGCCTCACCGGGCTCGCCGGGCGCCGCGTCGAGGCCTGCTCGGGAGGTGAGCAGCAGCGACTGAAGTTCGCCCTGGCGCTCCTGCCCGACCCCGACCTGGTCGTGCTCGACGAGCCGACGACCGGCATGGACGTCGCCGCGCGCCAGGAGTTCTGGCGGGCGATGCGCGCCGACGCCGCACTGGGCCGCACCATCGTGTTCGCCACCCACTACCTCGCCGAGGCCGACGAGTTCGCCCAGCGCACGGTCCTGATGAACCATGGCCGGATCGTCCACGACGCCGCGACCACCGACGTCCGCGCTGCCTACGGCGGGCGCACGGTGACCTTCCGCCCGCCCGCCGCCGTCGTGGGCACCGACGGCATCGACGCCGACTGGCTCACGCAGGTGCGCCGGGCCTTGGCGCCCCTTGGCGTCACCGACCTCGACGTCTCCGCCGCCAGCCTCGAGGCGGCGTTCCTCGCCCTGACCGCCGAGCCGGCGGCCGCCACCGTCCTCGAAGGAGCCTCCCGATGAGCCAGCTCGCCCCCAGCCTCCGCGCCACCGACGTCGTACGCACCGCCGCGCGGCGGCCCGACCTTCTCACCTACGGCCGCCTCGACCTCCGCCGGCAGCTGCGCGACCGCATCGGCATGTTCTTCATCGTGGGCCTGCCCACCTTCATGTTCCTCGTCTTCGGCCTCGGCTCCGACGAGGCGGTGGGCAGCGGCAACGTCGCGATGTACGTGATGATCTCGATGGCGGCCTACGGCGCGGTCACCGCGACCACCGGCGTCGCCGGCAGCGCCGCCACCGAGCAGGTGATGGGCTGGGGCCGGCAGCTCGGCCTGACCCCGATGCGCCCGCTGGGCTTCGTCGCCACCAAGGCGGCGATCGCGATGGTGGTCGCCCTGATGCCGGTGACCCTGATCTTCGCCATCGGCGCCCTCACCGGGGCGCGCGGCAGCGCGACCGACTGGGTGCTCGCGGCGGTGCTGGTGTGGCTGGGCTCGGCGCTCTTCGCGATCTACGGCCTGGCGATGTCGCTGGTCTTCCGGGGCCCCAACGCCACCGGCATCGCGTCGGGGATGATCGTGATCCTGGCCTTCCTCGGCAACGTCTTCACGCCGATGAGCGGCCTGCTGCTCGACCTGGGACGGCTGACCCCGCTCTACGGCTACGCCGCGCTGGCCCGGTTCCCCCTCACCGAGGGGTACCTGCCCTCGGGCGGTCGCGACCCGCTGTGGCTCCCGGTCGCTAACGTGATCGCGTGGACGACCATCTTCTCCCTGCTGGCGCTGTGGGGCGTACGCCGGAGCCGGGCGCGGGTGTGAACCCCGCCGCCGGGCTCGGCGCGCCGACGCTGCCGGACAACCCGTGGGAGAAGTGGGGCTGGGCCTTCGCCGCCATCTGGCTGGTCTTCCTCGCCTTCCCGGTCATCGCGGTCGCCGACTCCGACGTCGGGTGGGAGGGCCAGCTGGCCGCACTGCTCTGCATCGTCGGGTTCGCCGTCGCCAACGTGCTCGGCTACTCCACCAGGCTCAGCGCGTGGTGGGCCCTGGGGCTGATGGTGGCGCTCGCGCTGGCCACCGTGCCGGTGATCGGCATCGGCGTCATCTCCTTCACCCCCTACCTCGCCATCCTGTCGGCGCTCGAGCTGCCGGACCCGTGGTGGAAGCGGGCGGCGATCGTGTGGGCGGCGGTGCCGGTGCTGTCGCTGCTGCGCATCGACGGCTTCCCGACGTTCTTCTTCCTGATGCTCTGGCCGGTGATGCTCGGTGGCGTGATGCTCCGGATCTTCGGTGAGCGCGAGCGGGTTGCCTACGAGGCCCGCGGCGAGCACGCCATCGTCGCGGAGCGCGAGCGGGTGGCCCGCGACGTGCACGACGTCCTGGGCCACTCCCTCACCGCGCTCTCGGTCAAGGCCGAGCTGGCGGCGCGGCTCATCGACATCGACCCGGCCCGCGCCAAGGAGGAGCTCGAGTCGATCCAGGCGACCGCGCGCCAGGCCCTCGCCGAGGTCCGCGCGACCGTGGGCGGGCTCCGCGCGGGCAACCTCGAGGCCGAGCTCCTCGCGGCCCCGCTGGTGCTGGCCGACGCCGGCATCGCCACGCGGGTCCAGGGCGGCGTCGCCGACACCGACCCGCGGCACCGGGCGCTGCTGGCCTGGGTGCTGCGCGAGTCGGTCACCAACGTCGTACGCCACTCGGGCGCGACGACGGTCGTCATCGAGCTCGGCGCGCAGGGCATCGCGGTCACCGACGACGGCTGCGGGCGCGGTGGTCCGGAGGGCAACGGGCTGCGCGGCATGCGCGAGCGGGTCAGTGGCGCCGGTGGACGGCTCGCCGTGGTCGACGCGGCGCCCGGGACCCGGGTGGAGGTGGCGTTCGCATGATCCGGCTGCTGCTCGCCGACGACCAGGCCCTCGTGCGGGGCGCGCTCGCGGCGCTGCTCGACCTCGAGCCCGACCTCGAGGTGGTGGCGCAGGTGGGCCGCGGCGACGAGGTCGTCGAGGCCGCGCGCGCCACGGGTGCCGAGGTGTGCCTGCTCGACATCGAGATGCCGGGCATGACCGGCATCGACGCCGCCGCCGCCCTGCGCACAGCGTTGCCGGGCGTGAGGTCCCTGGTGGTGACGACCTTCGGCCGGCCGGGCTACGTCCGCCGCGCGATCGACGCCGGGGCGTCGGGCTTCGTCGTCAAGGACACCCCGGCCCGCCAGCTCGCCGACGCCGTGCGCCGCGTCCACTCCGGCCTGCGGGTGATCGACCCCGACCTCGCGGCCGAGTCGCTGATGGACGGCTCCAGCCCGCTCACCGAGCGTGAGCGCGAGCTGCTCACGCTCGCCCTCGACGGTGCGACGGTCTCCGCGATCGCCGCCCGGGTGCACCTGTCGGAGGGCACCGTGCGCAACCACCTGTCCGCCGCCATCGGCAAGACCGGTGCGAGCACGCGCAGCGAGGCCGCCCGGATCGCCCTGGACCGCGGCTGGCTCTGAGGCCGCGCCTCAGATGTCGCGGCGCTCCTCCACGTGGGTGGTCTGCGAGCGCTGGTTCATCACGAGCGCGAGCACGAGCGAGAGCACGCCGGCGATGACGAGGATCCAGCCGACGGTGCCGGGGTCGACGACGTCCTGGATCGCCGCCGGGAAGTCCTTGATGGCGAAGAGCAGGATCAGGCCGATGACCAGCAGCAGGATGCCGATGCCGATACCCATGACGACTCCTTCGTCGCAGTGCGGGCGGCTCGGGACCGGCCCGTCCCGGGCAGCGTAGGGCGTCGGGTCGCCCGGGGACGTGCGTCGGCCACCCGTGGGGGTGTCGCCGTGCGACGTCCGTCCACGCGCACGAGGGCCGGACCCCGGTCGGGGTCCGGCCCTCGTCACGGGCAGGGAGGGGTCAGCGGACCGTGCCCACCTTGATCTTCACGGTCTTCTTCGTCGAGCCGGCGCTGGCGGTCACCTTCACCGACAGCTTCTTGCCCTTCATCGACGACAGCACCTTGAGCTTGGACTTCGTGGCCTTCTTGATCTTCGCCGACCCGGCGTACCACTGGAAGGTGTACGAGACCGGGGTCGAGGCGCGGAACAGCTTGTCGAGGCCGGTGAGCTTGAGCGTGGCGCCGACCTTCGGCTTGCCGGCGACGTCGATGCCCTCCACGATCGCGGCGAGCGCGGCCGGGGCGCTGACGACCGGGGCCGGCGGGGTGACGACGGGAGGCGTCACGACGGGCGGGGTGACGACGGGGGGAGCCGGGGCGGCGGCCACGGGGGCCGTCGGCTCGGAGATCGCGTAGGTCGGCTCGTGACCGTCGCCGGTCACGGCGACGAGGACCGTGATCCGCTTGCCGAGGTCGGCGGCGGTCAGCTGGTAGGTCGGGCCGTTCGCGCTCTCGATCCACTCGTCCTCGTTGCGGAACCAGTAGTACTCGACGCCCGAGGGTGCCGGGGTCCACGAGCCCGCGGTGGCGGTGAGCGTCGAGCCGACCTGGGCGGCGCCGGAGATCACGGGGGCGGCCGTGTTGTCGAAGTACGGCAGCTGGACGGGGTCGTGCTCGCCCTCGACGAGCTTCGCGTCGACGGAGCCGCTGTCCTCACCCGACACGGTGGTGACCGGGGTGGCCTCCTCGAAGGTGCCGACGTTGTCGTAGTACTCGCCGAGGTCGGCGGTGTCGTCCTGGTAGTCGTAGAACTCCACCACGTAGGCGTCGTCGGCGAGGCCGTTGATCACGTAGGTGCCGTCGTCGCCGGTGGTGGCCCAGTCGACCACGTTCTGCTCGTCGTCGAGGGCGTACACCTCGGCGCCCGCCACGGGCAGGTCGCCGGCGTCGGTGACGCGGCCGGAGATGGAGGAGTACTCCTCCAGCTCGGCCGCCGGGAGCTCCTCGGTGCCGCCCTCGGTGACGGCGACGTCCGTGCCGCCCTCGACGGTGGCGGAGTCCTCGTAGAACTCGCGCTGGTAGCCGTCGGCGTAGAACTCCACGCGGTACGTGCCGGCCGGGACGCCGTCCACGTCGTAGGCGCCGGTCTCGGCGTCCACGTCGGAGCCGTACTGGGTCGGCTCCCAGGTCGTGCCGTCCTCGGCGGAGGTCACCTCGTGCCACAGGCTGACCCAGGCGTCCACGGCGGCGGCGCCGGAGGCGGTTCCCACGCTGCCGACGACGTGGCCCGCGAGGGCGAGGTCGGCGTCGACGGCGTCGTCGGCGACACCGTCACCGACCACGACCGTCCGGGCCTGGTCGAAGTCGAGGACGTTGTCGTAGGCCTCGTAGACGTAGTCGTCGGTCGGGCTCTCGAAGACGACGCGGTAGGAACCGGGGGCCAGTCCGACCAGGGAGTACGCGCCGTCCTCGTCGACGGCCACGTCCTCCGCGTAGGTCCAGTCCTCGCCGTCCTGGAGCCATGCCACGACTCGGACGGCCGAGGTCAGCGGGCCGTCGTCGTGCGTGACGTGACCGGAGATGGCGTCGTCGACGATCACGGCGTGGGCGGGCGCGACACCGAGGACGGTGGCGGCCAGCGAGGTGGTGATGAGCGCGACGGCGGGCCGGCGCAGGGATGAGGACACGAGAGTTTCCCCCCCAGGGGAACGAGGGAGGCAGCGCTCGGAGTGGGCCGCCTCGACGCCTGCGACGCTAGGGCCCGGGCGTGCGTCCCGTGGGCGAACGCCGGGAATCCACCCGGACTACCTACCCAGGGGTGGCCCTACGCTCTCCCCATGACCGACCAGCAGGACATGAGCGGCCTCGTGCGGGTGTGGTGGGAGGCCGTCGACTCCTTCACCCGGCTGCTCGAGCACGTCGGCGACGACCAGTGGGCCACGCCGACCGACCTGCCCGGCTGGGACGTGCACGCGGTCGCGGCCCACACCGCCCACCTCGAGGCGCTGCTCGCCGGACGACCCCACGACGAGGTCGAGGTCGGCGAGGTGGCGCACGCCCGCGGGGCGATGGGTCGCTTCACCGAGCAGGGGGTCGTGGCGCGGCGCGGCGAGCCCGCGCCCGACCTGATCGGCGAGATCCGCGCGTCGGCCACCGCTCGCCACACCGCGCTGCTGGCCGACCCGCCGAGCGACCCCGACGCACCCGCGCCCGGGCTGTTCGGCGCCATCGGGTGGTCCACGCTGACGTTGCTGCGCAACCGACCGCTCGACGTGTGGATGCACGAGCAGGACGTACGCCGTGCGCTGGGCATGCCGGGCAACCTCGACGGTGACGCCGCAGCGCACACCACCGACTACCTCCTCGAGAGCCTGCCGATGGTCGTGGCGAAGCGGGCGCAGGCGCCGGCCGGCAGCGCCGTGCGCGTCGAGGTCGCCGGGCACGCCCCGGTGACGGCGGTCGTCGGCGACGACGGCCGCGCGCGGCTCACGCGCGACGACCTCCCGCCGACCTGCACGCTGACCATGGACCGGGAGTCGTTCGTCGTGCTGGCCGGCGGCCGCCGTGCGCCCGTCGAGGGAGCGGTGGCCGTCAGAGGCGACGCCGAGCTGGGCGAGCGGGTGCTCACCGCGATGGCGGTCACCCCGTGACCGCCTGACCGCCCGGGCCGTCAGGACCGGTCGCGCACCCGGACCAGGCCGGCGAGGGTGCCCACCCACACGGTGCCCTCCGGTCCGACGGTCACCTCCGAGCCGTCGCTGCCGGCGAGCAGGCCGGTGCCCGTGCGCACGCTCCAGCGCCAGCGACCGGTGTCCACGTCGAGGGCAGTGAGGTACCACGCGCTCACCCCGGTCACGGTGGGTCGCTTGGTCCACGCGTAGGCCAGCCCGGAGGGCAGGCTGACGACGGCGCCCGACGACGGCGAGACCCAGTCGGTGCTCCAGCGCTCGACGCACGCGCCGTCGGTGACGTCGACACGGGCAATGCCGGGGCTCGTGGTGAAGCCCAGGAGGGTGCTGCGCGGCGAGGAGTAGCCGTCGTTGTTGGTCACGACGACCGAGCTGCCGAGCGCCGCGAGGTCGCTGGAGGTCGCGCCGGCACCCTTGTCGAAGACCGGTCGGTGGCAGACCTGCTCGCCGGTCCCGCGCTGCAGCACCACCACCTGCAACCGCCCGTCGGCCTCGTCGGTCACGGCGAGGGTGCCACCGTCCAGCAGTGTCGCCGCGGAGCCGCCGGCGTGCTCGGTGGGTGTGCGCCACACGGTGGTCGGGGTGCCGTCGGGGCCGACACCGATCCGCTGCACGGACTCGTCGGTGACGACGTACACGCCCCCGTCGGGGTCCTCGACCAGGTCGCGCCCGACCTCCTCGCCGAGGTCGAGCACCCGCACGTCGTCGGTGTCGGGGGCCAGGGTGCCGACGAGGCCCTCGCGGGAGGCCCACCAGATCACGCCGGACCAGTCGGGTGCGAGGGAGACGAGGCAGTCCCCGAAGGGGACGTAGGGCTTGAGGTCCCACGTCGCGTCGGTGGCGAGGTCGGGCCCGCCCTCGCCCGTCGTGGTGCGGACGGCCAGCACCTCGCGGTCGGCGGTCGCGACGACCGCGCGGTCGGCCTGGTCGAGGTAGGACGCGTCGCCGGCGCAGGTCTCGTCGTCGGGGAGCTCGCGCGTCGCGGCCGGCCGGAGGTCGGAGGGGTCGACGAGCCGCAGCTCGGGGCCGCCGCGGCCCGTGCAGGTCGCGACCAGCAGGCCCGTCGAGGCCACCGCGAGGCGGCCGCACCGCTGGAGCCCGAACCACGAGGTGTCGACCTCGGGCTGCAGCCCCAGTGGTCCGGGCCGTGCGGCGGGGGTCCCGGTCACCCGGAAGGGGTTCTGCGGGACGTCGGCGGTGACCGGGGACGCCTGCGCGGGGCGCCCGACGTAGGACGGCCCGGCGAGGACGCCCGGCGCCGGGGGCACCGGCAGCCAGCCGTCGGGGAGCACCAGGACGAGGCCGCAGACCACTGCCACGCCGGCGGCGATCCGGGCGACGGTCCGACGCTCGACGTGCGTGCGGTCCTGCACCCACCACCGGATCCGCGGGACGCAGAGCGCGACCGCGACGGCCAGCAGCACGAGGGGTCCGAGGGCGAGCCACAGGAGCACGAGCGCAGCGACCAGCCAGACCACCGGGCGACTCTAGAGCGACGTCGTACGCCCGCCGGGGAGGCGCCACGGGCGCCCGACCGGGGGTGCGTCACACTCCCGCCGCCGGCGCCCGCCCGTGCGCGGGCCGGTCAGTCGGTGGTGTGTCGCTGCGGTGGCGCCGTGACGGTGAGGTCGGCGAACGTGCCGTGCCCGGCGGCGTGGCGCAGGAAGATCCGTGAGCGGCGCGGCACGGGGACCAGGCCCCTCACCACGTCGGCGTCGTCGATCACCTCGACGACCTGAGGCGTACGCCGGGCGAGCAGGGCGCCGCTGAGCTGCTCGAGCTCGCGGAGCCGCCCGGAGACCTGCTGGTCGAACGTGCTGGTCTGGTCACCCATGGCGGTGACTCCCTCCCACTACCCCCACTTCGGCGACCCCCCACGGGACACCTGCCGAGAACGCTAGGGGCACCCGCAGGGGTGGGGAACAGCGTGGGCGGAGGCTCCGGGGAGTCTTGAGCCGGGGACCGGACCAGTGGTCGGTAACGCACGATCCGTTGACCAGCGCTTGAGGCTGCGCGCTCCGGAGCCCGGACGAGGGAGCCCCGACGAGGAGCCCGGACGCACGAAGGTGCCCCGCCCGTGACGGGCGGGGCACCTCGGGACCAGGACTCAGACGGTCCGTGGTCGTGCGGACGGACCGGCCCCCACCGGTCCCCGCTGTCGCGGGATCTGGGTCCGGACCACCTCGGGTCCCGACTCCAGCACGTCCTCCACCGTCCCGATTCGGATCATCGGTCACTCCCCCACACTTGATGCTTCCGGGACGTCCCCCGCCCCACACACATCCAAGAGGGCCGGGGCCGCTCGGTGATACACCCCCAGAGCGTTAATTTGCGCGGCTAGCGGACCCGACCGAGAGCGAGGGTGACCACCTTGGTCGCGCCATCGGCGACGAGGGTGACCTTGACCCTGAGCTTCGAACCCCGCATCGCCTCGGTGACACGGAGGCTCGCCTTGGTCGCCTTCCTGATCTTCTTGGTGCCTGCGTACCACTGGAACCGGTAGCCGACCCTCGTGCGCAGCTGGGCCACCAGGTTCTTCACCGTCACCGTCCGACCCACCACCGGCTTGCCCTTGACCGCGAGGTCTGATGCGACCTCGGCGAGCTGTGCAACCGTCGTCGGCGCCGGCGTGGGAGCAGGCGTCGGAGCCGGGGTCGGGGCCGGGGTCGGGGTCGGGGTCGGAACCGGAGACGGGGTCCCAGTCGGAGTCGGGGTCGGCGTGGGAGCAGGCGCTGCCGCCTGGACCGTCGTCGGCCACTCGACGAGCCAGGACGATGCGTTGGCCGCGTCGCCGGACGCAGTCACGCGGACGCCGACCGTCTTGCCGAGGTCCTCCGACCTGGGCACGAACGAGCTGCTCGTCTGGCCGTCGACCGGCTCGCCGTCGACCTGCCACTCGTAGGTGAACGTGGCACCCGACGGGGTCCACGTTCCGGGAGCCACGGTCAGCACCTCACCTACCCGGGCAGCGCCGCCGATGCGCGGCTCCTCGACGTTCTCGTAGTACCCGGACAACAGTCGGGTGTCGATGCCGGTCGCGAGCGTCTCGTCACCGAGCACGACATCGTCGGCGAGCTCCCAGGACGACTTGTCCGGCCAGCACCTCGGGGCCGTGCTCATGCTCCCGCTGAAGCACACGCGGTACGTCCCGGCCCGGAGCCCGGTGAGCTCGTACGTGCCGTCCGGCTTGGTGGTGGCGCTCGACCACGTGCCGTCGGCCGGCGTGGCGCCGGATGCGGGCCTGGCGTTCACGTAGACACTTGCGAGAGGAGCGCCGGAGGCGTCGGTCACCTTGCCGGTGATCCTCGACCCCTTGAGGAGGACGAGGTTCTTGTCGGTGGCCCGGGCGCCCTCTGCGACGACTATGTCACGGGCGGTGTCGACGGATGGTGCGCCGCCCCAGCACTGGTTCAGGTAGGGCGTCGAGAACGTCTGGACACAGACCCGGTAGGTGCCTGCTCGCAGCGAGGTGAACTCGTATCGGCCGGCGCCATTGGTCGAACTGCTCGTGACGTACTGCCAGACCGTCGCGCCAGCAGGCTTCTGCTGGAGCACGACGTAGAGGTTCGGGACGGGCGCGCCGGCGGAGCTGGACACCAGGCCCCCGATACGGCTGCTCCGGGCGAGGGTCGCGTCGACGGCGCCGACCCGAGACCCCTCGGCGTCGACGACGACGTCGCGCGCCAGCTCCGCGGTGGGCACATCGTCCCAGCACTCGCTCAGGAAGTCGGTCGTCCAAGCGTCGAAGCAGACCCGGAAGGTGCCGACACCCAGACCGCCGATGTCGTAGGCGCCGTCCGCGTCGGTGTAGCCCCACGCCTGCTCGGCCCACCAGCCCTGCTCGGTGTTCTTCCTCCGCACGGACACACGGAGGTCTGCGACCGGGTCGCCCGCAGCGTCGACCACGCGGCCGGCCACGCGCGACGCGCGAGCAAGGACGGGGTCGATCCCCTCGACGGCTGCACCATCGGCCACGAGGATGTCGAGACCCTGCTCGACGGTGGCGCGGTCGTTCCAGCACTCGCTGACGTAGGTGCTGCCGGGAGCCGAGAAGCAGGCGCGGTACCGGCCGGGACGCAGGCCACGGACGGTGTACGCACCGTTCACGTCCGCTTGGGCGCCGGGCGCCCACGTCCAGCTGGAGCTGCGGGCGTCCCACACGCTGAGCGTCACCTGGACGTAGGAGATGCCGGCGCCGCCCGAGCTCCGCACGGTCCCGGAGATGCGTCCCTTCGCGGCGAGCGCCGCGCCGATCGTGGTGGTGCCGCCGGGGACGACCGGGACGTCCTCGCCGGCTCCCACCGACACGGCGTCGTTCCAGCACTCGTTGAAGTAGGTGTCGGAGGGATCCTCGAAGCACACCCGGTAGCGGTCGCCGGACAGCGCCGGGCTCTCGTAGAAGCCCTGTTCCGACGTGCGCACCGTCGTCGCCACTTCCCAGCCGAACTGCCCCGGGGCGTAGAACGAGACCTGGACGTCGGACAGGCCGCCGCCAGTGAGGCTCACGACCCGCCCGCTGATGGTGCCGGCGTCGGCAGCGTGTGCCGGCGCCCCCAGCGACAGCGTGCCCGCCGTCGCGACGAGCGTCGTCACGAACAGCGTGACGAGATGATTGAAGCGTCCGAAGGCGCGCAACGATGAACCCCCACCTAGGCAGCCCCCCTGGCTGCGTCAGGGGAACCTTAACGACGAGGGCGGACAACGCGGGCTCGATCGCATGCCTTGGCCGGACTTCGCGCTGTTCGGGCTTGTTCGGAGTCCGCATCTGGAGCAGAGAGGACCCCGCCGGAACGGGTTCCGACGGGGTCCAGATCCTGCGCGGGTCAGGCGGCGGCCCGGGCCTCGCTCTCGAGCTTGCGGCCGAGGAGACGACGGGTGCGGCGGTCGCCGGTGGCCATCTTGTAGAGGATGGCGAGCTGCTGCGGGGCGTTCTTCTTGTTCGTCGTGGCCAACCAGCCGTTGGGCAGCGAGAGGCGGATGACCTTGTGCCAGGCCGACGCCACCTGCTGGGGCATCGGGCGGGTGCAGTAGGTGAGGTCGTACTTCTCGAAGAGGGCCTGCACCTTGGGCGCGATCTCGCCGTAGCGGTTGGACGGCAGGTCGGGGAAGAGGTGGTGCTCGACCTGGTGCGAGAGGTTGCCGGTCATGATGTGGAGCGCCTTGGAGCCGGAGATGTTGGCGCTGCCGAGCATCTGGCGGACGTACCACTCGCCCTTGGTCTCGCCGTCGATCGAGCGCTTCTCGAAGGTCTCGACGCCCTCGGGGAAGTGGCCGCAGAGGATGACCGAGTTCGACCAGAGGTTGCGCACGATGTTGGCGGTGACGTTGGCCGCCAGCGTCGGCAGGAACGAGCCGGTCGGGATCGACAGTGCGGGGTGGACGACGTAGTCCTTGGTCGCCTGCCTGCGGATCTTGGTCAGCACCTGCTTGGCGCGGCGACGGAAGCCGGGGTCCTTGGTCTGCTTCTTGGCGATGACCGCACCGAGCTCGAGGTCGTAGGCGGCGATGCCGTACTCGAAGAAGACGGCGTTGATGAAGCAGAACAGCGGCTGGGCCAGCGAGGCCGGCGTCCAGGGCTGGTCCTCGTCGACGCGCATGATGCCGTAGCCGAGGTCGTTGTCCTTGCCGATGACGTTGGTGTAGGTGTGGTGGAGCTCGTTGTGGCTGTGCTTCCACTGCTCGGCCGGCGAGGCCATGTCCCACTCCCACGTGCTGGAGTGGATCTTGGGGTCGCGCATCCAGTCCCACTGGCCGTGGAGGACGTTGTGGCCGATCTCCATGTTGTCGAGGATCTTCGAGACGCTCAGGCCCAGCGTGCCGAGGATCCACGCCGGCGGGAACGAGCTGAAGAGCAGCACGGCGCGCGAGCCGAGCTCGAGCTTGCGCTGGGTGTCGATGACCCGGCGGATGTAGGCCGCGTCCTTCGCGCCGCGGGTGTCGATGACCTCCTGGCGGATGGCGTCGAGCTCGATGCCGATCTGCTCGATGTCGGCCTCGCTGAGGTGGGCGATCGGGTTGGTCTGGCCGAGGACGGCCTTCTTCTGGATCGTGGTCATGTCGATCTCCTGGGGGGTCTCGTGGAGGTCAGGCGTCAGTGGTCGATGTGGCAGGGGCCGGCGGCGGCGTTGATGCAGGTCTGCACCTTGATGTCGCCCGTCTCGCCGGGCACCGCGGTGGTGATGGCGCCGTTGCGGAGGTCGCGCACGCTGCCCTCGCGCAGCGGGATCACGCAGCCCATGCAGATGCCCATCCGGCACCCGCTCGGCATGAGCATCCCGGCCTCCTCGGCCGCGTCGAGGATCGGCGTGGCTCCGTCGAGGTCGAGGGTGGTGCCGGAGGAGAAGGTCACCGTGCCGCCGTCGCCGGGCTCGACCCGCGCGGTGCGGAACTGCTCGGTGGTGAGGCTGATGCCGGCGGCCTCGTGGTGGGCGGCCAGGGCGTCGAGGAGGCCGGCGGGACCGCACGCCAGGGTGCGGCGCTCGGCCAGGTCGGGGACCAGGTCGGCGAGGTCGTCGACCGACAGCACGCCGTGCTCGTCGTCGTAGCGCGCCACGAGGCGGATCGCGCCGGCCCCGTGGAGGGCCTCGAGGTCACGGATGAAGATCGAGTGGGGGCGGCTCGGCGCGACGTGCACCACGACGATGTCGTGGACGGCGCTGCGCTCGGGACGGAGCACGCCCTCGTCGGTGCTGGGGAACAGGTTGCGCAGCATGCCGATGACCGGGGTGATGCCCGACCCGGCGGTGACCATCAGGAAGCGGCCGCCCTCGGGCGGGAGGACGAACTCGCCGGCCGCCTGCTCGAGGTGGACGAGGGTGCCGGGTCGCGCCTCGTGGACGAGGTGGTTGCTCACCAGGCCGTCGGGCACCGCCTTGACGGTGATCGAGATGCGGCCGTCGCGGCGCGGGCCGTGGGTGAGCGAGTACGCCCGCCACTGGCGTACGCCGTCGACGTCGATGCCGATGCGGAGGTACTGGCCCGGCACGTGGCCGGCCCAGTCGGCGCCGGGGCGGATCACGATGGTCGCGGCGTCGGCGGTCTCGGGGTGGACCGACTCGATGCGGCCGCGCAGGTCGGCGCCCGAGCGCAGCGGCGCGAAGAGGTCGAGGAAGTCGGCCGGGAGGTAGGGGGTGGTGGCGGCCTCGGCGACGCGCATCGCGCGGTCGCGGAGCCGGGAGCCGCGGGCGGAGGGGCCCGTGCCCGGATCGAGGAAGGTCGTCATGAGACCACTGTCCCTTCTTGCGGGCTCGGGTACCTGCCTCCCGCACGTGAATCGGGGCTACGATCTTGTTCGCTGCGAACAACCCCCCACGTCAGGAGCGTCATGACGACCCGAGGTGTGCGTCCGGCCACACAAATGCGGACGGTCGTGGGTCTCGACCCCCAGGTCGCCGACGCCCTGCGCGCGCGGCTGCCGGAGGTGGCCGACCGGGTGGTGCTGACCATCATCGACGAGGTGCCGAGCTATGCCGGCGCCTTCAGCGGCCGGATGGGCGAGGTGATCCGCAACGCGGTGCAGCTCGCGCTCGGCGGCTTCCTCACCCTCGCCGCCCGCCGCGACGGCAAGGCGCCGCCCAAGGCGCCCGCGATCGAGGGCGCCTACCAGCTCGGCCGCGGCGAGGCGCGCAGCGGCCGGACGGTCGAGGCCCTGCTCGCGGCGTACCGCGTGGGCGCCCGGGTCTCGTGGCGCGACATGGCCGACGCCGCCGTCGCGGCGGGCATCGGCGCCGAGCAGCTGGCCCGCTTCGCCGAGCTGGTCTTCGCCTACATCGACGAGCTGTCGGCCTCGTCGGTCGCGGGCCACACCGACGAGCTCGAGAGCAGCGGCCGGGTGCGCCAGCGCAACCTCGAGCGACTGGCCCGGTCGCTCCTCACCGGCGCCCCGGCCGACGCCGTGAACGCCGCGGCCGAGCGCGCCGACTGGGACCCGCCGGCCACGCTGACGGCGGTGGTCCTGCCCGAGTCGCAGGTCTCGCACGCGCTCACGGCCCTCGACCCGGCCACGCTCCAGCCCACCGACGAGGTGCCCGGGGTGCCCGACGGCCACGCCGTGCTGCTCGTGCCGGGCAACGGGTCGGCCGGTGCGCGGCGTACGCTCCTGCGCTCCCTCCAGGGCACCGACGCCGTCGTCGGGCCTGCGTCGCCGTGGCTGCAGGTGGCGGCCTCGCACCGCCGCGCGCTGCGCTGCACCGCGCTGGGCCTCACCGGCCTCGTCGACTCTGAGGAGCACCTCGCCGCGCTGCTCCTCGCCGCGGACCCCGAGGCCCGCGCCGACCTCCGGGCCCGGGTGCTCGCCCCGCTCGCCGACCTCCGCCCCTCGACCGCCGAGAAGCTCACCGACACCCTCCGCAGCTGGCTACTGAACCACGGCCGCCGCGACGCGGTCGCCGACGAGCTCTTCGTCCACGCCCAGACCGTGCGCTACCGCGTCCAGCAGCTCCGCGAGGTCTACGGCGACCGGCTCGAGGACCCGGCCTTCGTCCTCGAGGCCACGCTCGCGCTCGCGTGAGCCGGGGGCGGGCGTGGGTGCGGGGCGGGTGCGCCGTCCACGGGTGTACTCGAGCGGACCATTGTCCGCTCGACGCACGCCATAGCGTGCGTCTAGCGTCAACGGCGGTCGACAAGTGTCGACGGCGGTCGACAAGCGACCACCGCTCTACTCGAGCGGACCATTGTCCGCTCGACGCACGCCATAGCGTGCGTCTAGCGTCAACGACGGTCGACAAGTGTCGACGACGGTCGACAAGCGACGATCGCTCTACTCGAGCGGACCCTTGTCCGCTCGACGCCCGGCGGGTCCACCATGGGATGTCGGTCGACCCGCACTTCCCATTGGCAGCTGCGTGAGGGAAGTGCAGGTCCGGCGACATCCCATGGTGAAGCAACAGGGGCGTCAGGCGGAGGCGTACGCCTGCTCCCCGGCGACCCAGGTGGCGCGGACGTGGTCGGCGAAGCCGCGGAGGCGGGCGGCGTGGTCGCGGTCGGAGTCGCCGGCGAGGGGGTCGGCGTCGAGCCAGACGAGGTCGGCGGGGTGGCCGACGGCGACCGTGCCCCAGCCGTCGGTGGAGGCGGCGAGGGCCTCGCGGGCGGTGATCGACTGCTCGGGGTGCCAGGGCCCGCGGTCGTCGCCGGAGCGGTGGACGGCGGCGGCGACGGCGAGCCAGGGGTCGAGCGGGGAGACGGGGGCGTCGGAGCCGAGGACGACGTCGACGCCGTCGTCGAGCATCCAGCGCAGCGGGAAGCAGCGCTCGGCGCGACCGGGCCAGAGCCGCTCGGTCACGTCGCGGTCGTCGATGAGGTGGGCGGGCTGCACGCTGGCGCGGACCCCGAGCGCGGCCATCCGGCGTACGTCGTCGCGGGTGGTGAGCTGCACGTGCTCGATGCCGCCGCGGGCGCCGGTGTCGGCGAAGGCGGCGAGCGCCTCGGTCACGGCGCGGTCACCGATCGCGTGGACGGCGACGTCGAGCCCGCCCGCCGCCGCGCGGGCGAGGAGCGCGCGCAGCTCCTCGGGCGTCTGGTTCGGCTGGCCCTCCTCGAACCCTGCGACCGCCTTCTCGGCGTAGGGCTCGCAGCACCACGCCGTGCGGGTGTTGAGCGAGCCGTCGCTGATGATCTTCAGGGGCCCCATGGTCAGGCGGGGGTCGTCGCCGAGCGGGTCGCCCGAGCGGAGCCCGCGGGCCAGCACGTCGTCGAAGCCGTCGGCGTAGCATGCGTGGCGGATCCGCAGCAGGTCCGCGCCCCCCGCCCAGCGCTCCACCCAGTCGGCGACGCCGCCGCTGAACTCCAGGTCGACCAGCCCGACCACGCCCTGCGCGGCGGCCGCCTCCATGGATCGGCGGTAGGCGTCGGGGCCGGTGCCGTCCGTGCCGACGACCGTCGCCAGCCGGCCGTAGGCCTGGAACCACTCGCCCTCGCTGACCACGTCCTCGCGGCTGGACAGCGCGAGCATGTGGAGCGCGGTCGTGTTGAGCCAGCCGTGGTGGCCGTCCCCGGCGATGAGGACGATCGGCTGGTCGGTGCCGATCGCGTCGAGGTCGGAGACGACCGGCACCTCTGGCCACGCGGTGGGCCGGTGGCCCCAGCCGATGACCGGCACGCCGGGCCACTGCTCGAGCCGCTCGCGCACCATCGCGACCGCCTCGGCCGACGATCGCGCCGGGCCGAGGTCGAGCCGCGCGGACGCGAGCGTCCACTGGCCGAGGTGCACGTGCTGGTCCCACAGCCCTGGCATGAGCCAGCCCCCGCCGAGGTCGTACGACGGCTCGTCACGACGCGACGCCAGGCCCGGCCCGACCTCCACCACCCGGCCGCCCTCGACCCGGACGTCGACCTGGACGTCGACCCGGACGTCGACCCGGTCGTCGAGGAGGTCCGGGGAGGCGGGCTGGGCCGACGGGTCGGTGAGGGCCACGAGGCGGGCGTCACGGAGCAGCACGGCACCACGGTAGGAGGTCGGGGGCGTGCCCGTGGTCCCGGGGCCGGGCCACCCCTCGGGATAGGTTGACGGCGTGGAATGGCGGGGGGCTGCGGTGCTGGTCGCGCTCCTGGCGATCGGCGCCGGGAGCGGCTGGGCCGCGTCCGCACAGACCCGCGACACCACCATCGGCTCGGGTGCCGCCGAGCCGGTGACCGCCGAGGACCCCGCGATGCCGGTCGAGGCCCCGCGCCCCTACCGCCCGGACCCCGACGACCCGCCGCTCCGGCCCGGGATCGCGATGCGGGAGGCCACCGTCGGCACCGGCAGGTTCGAGATCACCTTCCCCGCGCCGCGCGGCTGGAGCACCAACGCCAACGCGAGCAACGAGTGGAAGTGGAAGAAGCCCGGCACCTCCAACAACACCTACGTGATGCGCATCGAGCAGATCGACAGCCAGGACATCACCATCGAGGACGCCATCGACATCCGCGTCGAGCGCCTTCTCGACGAGCAGGACGACGTGCGGATCCTCGACCGCGGCGGGTCGTCGCTGGAGTACACGTACCGCAGCAACGAGGACACCGCCCGCCACAGCTTCATGCGCTGGCTCGACCTCGACGACAGCGGCCAGGCCGACGTCGAGATCGTGGTGCACGGCCGCGAGGTCGACCAGGAGGGCGCGCAGGACCTCATCGACCGCGTCGCCGAGGGCATGCGCGGCGCCTCCGGCTCGGTGGTGCCGTGAGCCGGCGACGCACGGCCGCGGAGCCGCGCCCGTGAGGTGGCGCGGGCCGGTGGTGCTCGTGGCGCTGGCGACCGTCGGCGCGCTTGGCGGCTTCGGCCTCTCCCTCGCCGTCGCCGAGCACCCCGTCGACGGCGGGACCGCGGCCCCCGTCGCTGCACAGTCGCCCAGCCTGCCGGTCGACCCGGTCCCCGAGATCCTCCCCGACCCGGCGACGCCCGCGCTCCGCCCCGACCTCCCGATGACCCGCCAGGTGGTGGGCGCCGGCGACTTCCGGATGTCGATCCCGGTGCCGCGCGGCTGGCGCTTCTCGGAGAACTCCCTCAACGAGTGGCAGTGGCGCCCGCCGGACCAGCCGCCGTTCGGCTACGTGCTACGGGTCGAGCAGGTGCTGAGCAACCGCCGCTCCATCGCCTGGACCCTCGAGCGCCGCATCGACGAGCTCGACGAGGACGAGCAGAACGTGCGCGTCCTGGGCCGCACACCCTCGAGCCTGCACTTCTCGTACGTCACCAGCAACCACCTGCGGCACGGCTACCTCCGCTGGATCGACCTCACTGGCTCCGACAACGCCCAGGTGGAGGTCGCGGTGACCGGTCGGACGGCCGACCAGGACGGCATGGCCCGGCTCATCGAGCGGGTCGCCGACGGCATCCGGCTGGGCTGAGGGCCCGGGCCAGCACGCCGGTCAGTAGCCCAGGACCTCGATCGAGTCGAGCACCCGCAGCGCCTCCGCGCTGTCGTCGGCGCGCACCTGCTCCCACAGCAGGTAGTTGGTGGTGACCCGCACCACCCGCTCGACGACCACCTCGGTGCCCTCGCACCCGGTGAACACCACCATCTTGGAGGCGTCGCCGTCGATCTCGTCGAGGATCTCGCCACCGGCGTTCACGCAGTCGGGGTGCTGCGGCACCCGGGTGGGCAGCTTGTCGCCGGCCAGGATGCCGACGAAGACGCCGGGAGCAGGGGCCGTGGTGTTCCAGCCGGTGCGGGACCCGACGGCCAGGGCGGGCTGCGAGGCACCACCCTCCGAGGGCGTCCACGGGTCGGGGTCGACCTGCGCGGTCCAGCTCTCCGGCACGGTCACCGAGATCGTGCGCGCGTCGTTCTGGATGGTGCGCTCGCTCGTCGACGAGCGCTCCAGCGCCCACCCGGAGGTCGCGCCGATCGCGAGGGCGACGACGCCCGCGACCAGCCACGGCGTACGACGGCGCCGCCCGGGCCCGGTGGCCGGGGAGAGCCTGCCGGTGGAGCCGCTCGCCGCTGGCCGCCCGGAGGCCTGGGTGCGCTCGTCGTCGACCGGGATCCACGCCACCGGTGCCTCGTCGACCGCGCCGTCGAACGCCTCCGCGAGCGCGGCGGTGAACGCCTCGACGTCGGCGAAGCGCTCGTCGCGGTCGCGGGAGAGAGCGCGCAGCACGACCGCCTCGGCGGCGGCGTTGTCGATGCCCATCGGCACCGGCGGCTCCGGCTCCGCGGCCGCCGCGAGCGTGGTGTGCTGGAACGGCTGCCGGCCGGCGAGCAGGTAGTAGCTCAACGCGCCGAGCGAGAACTGGTCGGCCCGCGCGTCGAGGGCCTCGCCCATGGCCTGCTCGGGGGCGACGTAGGTCGGCGTGCCACCCACCATCGTCAGGCGCGAGGACACGTCCATGGCCTTGCCCAGGCCCAGGTCGCCGAGCATGGCGAGCACCTGGGCGCCGCGACCGGTCTCGACGGTGCGGAACAGCACGTTGGCCGGCTTGACGTCGCGGTGCAGCACGCCCCGGTCGTGGAGGGCAGCGAGCCCCTCGCCCACCTGGCAGACCACCGACAGCGCCTGCCCCGGATCGAGCGGACCGAGCTCGAGCCGGTCGGCCAGCGTGCCCTGGTCGGCGTAGGCCATGACGAGGTAGGGGCGCTCGTCGTCGAGCTCGCCCGCGTCGTAGACGGTCACCACGTGGGGCGACTCGACCTTGCGGAGGTAGCGCCCCTCCTCCAGGAACCGCTGGCGCGTGTGGAGGTCGCCGCTCCAGTTGTCGGCCAGGACCTTGATCGCGACCAGGGAGTCGAGGTGCTCGTCGTAGGCGAGCCAGACGGTCGCGAACGCCCCCGACCCGATGCGGCGGCGCACCGGGTAACGACCGAGACGGGAGGGAGCGGACACCCGGGCATTATCGTGCAGGCGTGAGCAATCGGGGGGACCACGGGGCGGCGCTGGCGCCGGACGACATCGACGAGCTGGCGCGGCGGGCCCGCGAGGGCGACCGCGACGCGCTCGAGGCGCTGCTGGCGGAGGTGCGCCCGCGGGTGCTCAACATCTGCCGCGGCGTCCTGCCGTACTCCAGCGACGCCGAGGACGCCTGCCAGGAGGCCATGCTCAACGTCGCCACCCGCATCGGCGGCTGGGGCGGACGGGGCCGGTTCACCACGTGGCTGCACGTCGTGGCGGTCAACAGCGCCCGCACGACGTACCGCCGGCTCAAGAACCTCGCCACGCCCACCGACTTCGAGGACGGCGCCCACGACCGTCCCGACCCGCGCACGACGTCGGTCATCGCCGGCACCCGCCTCGACCTGCTCGAGGCGATGGAGAGCATCGAGAAGGACCACCCGCAGTACGTCGAGCCGCTGCTGCTGCGCGACGTCTACGGGCTCCCCTACGACGAGATCGCCGCGCTCGTCGACGCGCCGCTCGGCACCGTCAAGGCGCAGATCCACCACGGCCGCAAGCTCGCGCGGCCGCTGCTGCGGGGCGAGCGGTGAGACCCGCCCGCCACCGCCGGCGGGCCGCGTGGGCGTCGCTGGCGGTCGCGGGCCTGCTCGCCGGGTGCTCGTCGGGCCCCGGCGCCGACGTCGACCTGGAGCCGGCGGGCCCGGCCCCGACGTCCAGCGACGGCGGCGCCGACGCGGGGCCTGACGGCGAGGGGCGCGCCACCGACCCGTCGCCGGCGCCCCTCACCGACCCGGTCGAGCCCGACCTCGACCTCGCCGTCTCGACGCCGCGCGAGGACTCGGTCTACCCCGCCGTCGGCGACCCCGGCGTCGACGCCCTGCTCTACGCCCTCGACGTCTCGTGGGACCCCGCCGCGCAGCGGCTCGACGCCACCGCGACGATCACCTTCCGCGCCACCCGCAGCGCGCCCCGGTTCCAGCTCGACCTGGCGCCGAGCATGACCGTCGGCGAGCCGACGCTCGACGGGGAGCCCGTGCCGTTCGCGCGGCGCGGCAAGGACCTCGTCGTGCGGGCACCGGTGGAGGCCGACCAGCGCTACGAGCTGAGCCTCGACTACGTCGGCACGCCGAGCCCGACACGTGCGCCCACGACCCGCGGCGACTTCTCCACCACCGGCCTCACCATCACCGACACCGGTGAGCTGTGGACGATGCAGGAGCCCTACGGCGCCTTCACCTGGTACCCGGTCAACGACCAGCCGGCCGACAAGGCGCTCTACGACATCACCGTCCACGCCCCCGCGCCGTGGACCGGCATCGCCAACGGGCACCTGACGGGGCTCGACACCGCCGACGGCACGACCACCTCGTCGTGGCAGCTCACCGAGCCCGCGTCGTCGTACCTCGTCACCCTCGCGGTCGGCGACTACACCCACCGCAGCAACGCCACCGAGAGCGGGCTGCGCGTCGACTACTGGACGCCGCGCGGGATGGTGCAGCACCTCGGCGGCCTCGAGACCGCCGCCGCGAGCGTCGACTGGATCGAGTCGCGGCTGGGGCCCTACCCCTTCGACTCCCTCGGCCTGGTCGTCACCGACTCGCTCAGCGCCATGGAGACCCAGACCATGGTCACCCTCGGCAACAGCGACTACGTCCTGTCGCCGCAGGTGATCGCCCACGAGCTCGTCCACCAGTGGTACGGCGACCAGGTCTCGCCCGACGACTGGCGCGACGTGTGGCGCAACGAGGGCATGACGATGCTGATGCAGTGGCTCTACGAGGACGACCACGACATCGCCCCTCTGCGCAACACGCTGCAGGCCGCCCGCAACGCCGACCAGGGCCTGCGCGACGCCTACGGACCGCCCGGGGCCTACGACGCCCGGCAGTTCGGCGGCTCCAACGTCTACTACTGCCCGGCCCTGATGTGGAACGAGCTGCGCGTCGCCCTCGGCGACGACGAGTTCTTCCGCATCGCGCGCTCGTGGCTGACCGACCACGACGGTCGGTCCGTGGGCCGCGAGCAGGTCGTCGAGCACTGGGAGAAGGCCACCGGGCTCGAGCTCTCGGCGTTCTTCGACGACTGGCTGCTCGGCGACACGACCCCGGCGCCGGGGGTCCCCGGCGCCTGAGGGCTGCCGCTGGTCGAGGAGCGACGACGCCCCCTGACGGGGCCACCTCGACCAGCGACGGATCAGGCAGGGCTCAGGCTGTGCTCAGGCGGTGGCCTCGAGCGGGCGACCCGCGGTGGGGACCGGCAGGCCGTAGTGCTCGCGCAGCGTGGTGCCCTCGTAGTCCTCGCGGAACAGCCCGCGGCGACGCAGCAGCGGCACCACGTGGTCGACGAAGGTCTCGAGCCCCGAGGGCAGCACCGCCGGCATGATGTTGAAGCCGTCGGCGGCGCCGGTCGAGGCCCAGAGCTCGATGTCGTCGGCCACCTGCTCCGGCGTCCCGGTGAAGGCCCGGTGGCCACGGCCGCTGCCGAGGCGCAGCAGCAGCTGCCGCACGGTGAGCTGCTCGCGACGCGCCAGCGCGAGGGTGAGCTCGTAGCGCGCGCGGTTGCCCTGGATCTCCTCGACCGGCCGGACGTCGGTGGGCAGCGGTGCGTCGAGGTCGATCTCGGACGCCGGGATGCCGATGTCGCCTGCCAGCTGGGCGAGCGGGTGGTCGAGCACGACGAGGTCGTCGAGCTGCTGCTCCAGCGCGCGTGCCTCCGCCTCGGTCGAGCCGAGGATCGGCACCAGGCCGGGCAGCACCTTGAGGTGGTCGGGGTTGCGCCCGGCCCTGCGGGTGGCCGCCTTGAGCTCGGCGTAGAAGGAGCGGCCGTCCTCGATGCTCGGCTGTGCGGTGAAGACGGCCTCGGCGTAGCGGGCGGCCAGCGCCATGCCCGGCACCGACGAGCCGGCCTGCACGATGACCGGGTGGCCCTGCTCGCTGCGCGCGACGTTGAGCGGACCGCGCACGCGGAAGTGCTCGCCGACGTGGTCGAGCACCTCGACGCGCGACGAGTCGTGGAAGACGCCGCTGGCCTTGTCGGCGATCGTGGCGTCGTCGGCCCAGCCGCCCCAGAGGCCGAGGACGACCTCCAGGAACTCCTCGGCGCGGCTGTAGCGCTCGGCGTGGGTCGGGGCGACCTCGTGGCCGAAGTTGGCGCCGGCGTTGAGGTCGGCGGTGGTCACCACGTTCCACCCGGCGCGGCCGTGGCTGATCGCGTCGAGGGAGGCGAAGGTGCGCGCCAGGTTGTAGGGCTCCTCGTAGGTGGTGGACGAGGTGGCGATCAGGCCGATGCGCTGCGTGGCGACGGCCATCGCCGAGAGCAGCAGCGCGGGCTCGAGGGCCTCGGTGGGGCGCCGCTCGAGGTTGGTGCCGAACAGCGACGGACTGTCGGCGAAGAACACCGAGTCCATGGTGCCGCGCTCGGCCACCTGCGCGAGGTGCTGGTAGTGGGCGACCTCGCGGTAGGCCGTCACGTCGGTCTCCGGCAGCCGCCACGATGCCTCGTGGTGGCCGTTGTTCATCAGGAACGCGTTGAGGATCAGGTGCTGCGACATGCTCGTCCTTTTGGTCAGGCGCGCCAGCGCGAGAGGCGTCGCTCGATGGCGACGAGGGTGTAGTTGACGGCGAGCCCGATCGCCGAGGTGGTGATGATCGCGGCGTACATCTGCGGGATCAGGAAGTTGTACTGGGCGTAGTTGATGAAGTAGCCCAGGCCGGCGGTGGCCCCGATCATCTCGGCCGCGATCAGCACGAGGATGGCGCTGGCGCCGGCGATGCGGATGCCGGTGAAGATCGTCGGCACCGCGGCCGGGAAGACCACCTTGCGGAACGTCGTCACCGGCGACAGGCCCAGCACCCGCGCCGAGCGCAGCAGCTGCGCGTCGACAGCCGCCACGCCACTGATCGTCGAGAGGAGGATCGGGAAGAAGCAGGCGTAGAGCACGATCGCGACCTTGGAGGTCTCGCCGATCCCCAGGATCAGCACGAAGACCGGCAGGATCGCCAGCGCCGCGGTGTTGCGGAAGACCTCGAGGACGGGCGTGAACAGCTCGCGGACCGGGCGGTACCACGCGATCGCGGCGCCCAGCGGGATCGCCGTCACCACGGCCAGGGAGAAGCCGGCCGCCGAGCGGACCAGGCTGGCCCGGACGTGCTCGGCGAGCTGGCCGCTGCGCACGAGCTCCCACCACGCCTCGACCACGCCGGAGAACGGCGTGACGAAGTAGGGGTCGACCAGACCCGCCCGGGGCGCGACCTCCCACACGACGGCGAGCAGGACCAGGCCCACGCTCCCCCGCAGCCAGCGGGCGGCGCGGCGGCGGTGGCGCGAGACGCTGCGGACCCCGGCGGAGGCCTCCTGGCGGGGGTTGAGCCCCGCCTCGGTGCGTTCGGCGATGAGGCTAGGCAACGCGCTCGACCTCCTCCAGGGGGGCGCGACGGTTCAGCTCGCGCAGCAGGCTCCAGATCTCGTGGCGGTAGCGGGCGAACTCCGGCGTCGAGCGGACGTCGACGTCGTCGGGTGCCTCGCGGTCGAGGTGGATGTCGACGACCTCCCGGATCCGCCCCGGCCGGGCGCTCATCACCGCGACCCGCTGGCCGAGGTAGACCGCCTCGTCGATGTCGTGGGTGATGAACACGATCGTGGTGCCGGTGCGCCGCCAGATCTGCACCAGCTCCTCCTGGAGCCGCTCCCGGGTCTGGGCGTCGAGCGCACCGAACGGCTCGTCCATCAGCAGCACCTCGGGCTGGTAGGACAGGCTGCGCGCGATGGCGACGCGCTGCTTCATCCCGCCCGACAGCTCGTGGGGGTAGCGCTGGGCGAAGTCCGAGAGGCCGACGAGGTCGAGGAACTCCGCGGCGACCCGGGCGCGGTCACGCCGCTTCATCCCGGTCGCCTCGAGGGCGAACTCGACGTTGCCCTGCGCCGTGCGCCAGGGCAGCAGGGTGTACTGCTGGAACACCACGCCCCGGTCGAGGCCCGGCTCGGTCACGACGCGACCGTCGACGACCACCCGGCCCGAGGTCGGGCGGGTGAGGCCGCTGACCAGGTCGAGCACGGTCGACTTGCCGCAGCCGCTGGGGCCGACGATGGTGAGGAACTCGCCTGCCTCGACGGTCAGGTCGAGGGAGTCCAGGGCAACGAACTCGTGGAGCCGCTTGTCGCCCTCGGCGCGGACCTGGAAGACCTGGCCGACGCCCGAGAGCTCGATCCGGCTGCTCATCTCAGCCCTCCTTCGCGTAGGGGTTGAGGTCGTTGGAGTAGAGGTCGCCGACGTCGACGGCGCCGTCCTCCACCTCGCCGTTGGCCTCGAGCCAGTCGACCCAGATGGAGAAGTCGTCGTCGGAGAGGGTGCCGCCCTTTGACGAGATGCCGAGCCCCTTCCAGTACGTCAGGGCGTCGGCCTGCTCGCCGCGGCCGTCCTCCTCGAGGTAGGTCGAGATCGTGTCGACGACCTCCTTCGCGGAGTGTTCCTGGGCCCAGGCCACCGCCTTCGCCATGCCGGCGACGAACTCCTTCGCGCCCTCGGGGTGCTCCTTGACCCATTGGTCGCGCAGCGAGATGCCGCCGCCGTTGTAGGGGCCGACGACGTCGGTGTCGTCGACCAGCACCTCGAGGCCCGGGCGCTGGAGCGCCACCTCGCGGAAGGTGCCGTTGAGGTAGACCGCGTCGACCTGCTTCTCGCGCAGCGAGGACTCCGACGTGGCCGGGGGCAGCGGCACCAGGGTCACCTGGGCGATCTCGTCCTGGCTGAGGCCGCCGTCGGCGAGGTAGGTGTCGATGACCGCCTCGGCGTTGGCGCCGAGCGTGTTGACCGCGACCTTCTTGCCGATGAGGTCGCGGGGGCCCTCGATGCCGTCGCCCTTGCGGACGAGGAGCGAGGAGTTCACGGTGTCGTCGGAGCCGTAGTAGGCGACGTAGGTCTGGATGGGGGCGCCGGTGGACTCGAGCTTGGCGATGGCACCGAGGAACGCGGCGCTGTAGTCGACCTGGTCAGTGGCGAGGGCGCGCAGGCTCTCCGGGCCGCCCTGCACGTCGCCGAGCCGCTTCAGCTCGACCGAGGTGCCGTCGTAGTAGCCGAGGGCGTCGGCGAGCTCGGGGAGGTTCACCGTGCCGAGGTAGGACTGGTAGCGGACGACGGTCTTGCCGTCGTCGGTCGCGGCGCCGCTGGAGCCGCCGCAGCCGGCGGCGGTCACGGCCACGGCGACGGTGGTGGCGACGGCTGCGAGCGCCCGTCGGGTCGGGGTGAGGGACATCAGGGGATCCTTCGCGTGGAGTCGATCGGGTGAGGTCGGGACTCTATACATATATGAGTGACTTACTCGACAATTGAGACGGCCTCCACGCCGATTGCCATGCAGGGATTCCCTCGCGGGGTGCCACGCCCCGGCGCGCACGACCTGGCCAGCCGCGGACCAGCACCGGCGTGCGCCCACAGCGAACGTCCCTTGCCGCAGCGGCGCCGCACCGCTGGAGTGGGCCCATGAACCTCCTCGTCCTCGGCGGCACCCGTTTCCTCTCCCGCGAGGTCGCCACCCGCGCGATGGCCCGCGGGTGGGACGTCACCTGCGCCTGTCGCGGCGAGTCCGGGCCGGTGCCCGACGGCGCGACCCACCTGCGCTGGGACCGGACCGACCCATCGCCGGCCGAGGTCGGCTCGGGCACCTGGGACGCCGTCGTCGACGTCGGACGGCTGCCTTCCCAGGTGAGGGCCGCCGTGGCTGCGACCGCCGCGGCCCACTGGGTCTTCGTCTCGACCGTGAGCGTGTACGCCGACAACTCCTCCCCCGCGATGGAGCCGCTGGTCGAGCCGATCGACGAGGACCGCGACCTCGCCACCGACCCGGAGGCCTACGGCGGGATGAAGGTGGCCTGCGAGCAGGCGGTGCGCTCCGGCGCGCAGTCGTCGGTCGTCGTACGCCCCGGGCTGATCGTCGGGCCCGGCGACCCGACGGGCCGGTTCTCCTACTGGCCGCAGCGGCTGGCCCGCGGCGGCGAGGTACTGGCACCGGGCCGGCCGGAGGACGTCGTCCAGGTCATCGACGTGCGCGACCTGGCCGAGTGGCTGCTGGTGCTCGCCGAGCAGCGGACGACCGGCGTGCTCGACGCCGTGGGCACCCCGACGCCGTTCGGCGACCTCCTGGCGGCGGTCGCCGCGGGCGTGGGCGCGGCCTCACCGCAGCTGACCTGGGTGGACGCGGACGTCCTCGAGGCCCACGACGTCCAGCCCTGGGCCGGCGAGGGGTCGCTGCCGCTGTGGCTGCCGCGACCGGAGTACGACGGCATGCTGGCCCACGACCCCGGTCCGGCCGAGGCGGCCGGGCTGCGGCTGCGCTCGGTGGCCGACACCGCGGCCGCGTGCCTGACCGACCCGGTCACCGCCCTGTCGCCCGAGCGGGAGGCCGAGGTGCTGGCCGCCTGGCACGCCCGCTGACCTCCGCCCGCTGACTCTGCCCTCCCCCGCCGCCCGAGCCGGGTATCTAGGGACGAAATGGTGGGCGAAGAGGTCGTTTCGCCCACCAGAACGTCCCTAGATACCCATGAAGGGGACGGGTGACGGGTCAGAAGAGCAGCGCGGTGCCGGGGTCCTGCAGGATCCCGGCGACATCGGCGAGGAAGCGCGAGCCCTTCTCGCCGTCGATGTGGCGGTGGTCGAACGACAGCGCCAGCGTGGTCACGTCGCGCACCACGATCTCGCCGGTGGCCTCGTCGACCCAGGGCCGCTTGTTGATCGCGCCGAAGCACAGGATCGCGGACTCGCCCGGGTTGATGATCGGGGTGCCGGCGTCGACGCCGAAGACGCCGACGTTGGTGATCGTGAAGGTGCCACCCGACATCTCGGCCGGCTGCGTCCTGCCCTCGCGGGCGGTGGCGGTGAGCTCGGCCAGCGCACCGGCCAGCTCGACCATCGACAGCGCGTCGGCGTCCTTGACGTTGGGCACCACCAGGCCGCGCGGCGTGGCGGCCGCGATGCCGAGGTTGACGTAGTGCTTGTAGACGACCTCCTGCGCGGCCTCGTCCCAGAACGAGTTGATCTCCGGGGTCCGCTTCATCGCCATCAGCACCGCGCGCGAGAGCACGAGCAGCGGGCTGACCCGGACGTCCTTGAGGTCGCGGCGCGCCTTGAGCCGCTCGACGAGCTGCATCGTCGCGGTGACGTCGACGGTGATCCACTCCGTGACGTGCGGGCTGGTGAACGCCGACTGGCTCATCGCCGTCGCCATCATCTTGCGCACGCCCTTGATCGGCTCGCGGATCTCCCGCTCGCCGGCGTGGCGCGAGGCGGTCAGGCCACGCTGCGACGAGCCGCCGTAGGACGCACCGGGCGTGGCCGACGCGGCCGCGGCACCCGTCTCGCGCGACGGCGCGCCCGAGCCGCCGGCGGCCGACTGCACGTCGTCGCGGGTGATCGAGCCCGACGGGCCCGAGCCGGTGAGCGACGTCAGGTCGACCCCGAGGTCCTTGGCCAGCTTGCGCACCGGCGGCTTCGCCAGGGCACGTACGGCACCGGGCTCCTGCACGGCCGGCGGCACCAGGGCCTCGGCCGGGGCGGTGAGCGCCGCGCGCTGGTCGGTGGCGGGCACCGGCGACTCGTCGGCCGGCATCACCTCGTCGGACTGCGCACCACCCGGGGCGAAGGCGCCCTGCACCTGCATCTGGGTCTGTGCGCCGGCCTCGGTGCTCGGCGAAGCCGAGCCGCGGCGGGCGCGGCGCATCGGGCCGCGCTCGGCCTTGATCCGGCCGACGAGGGACGCGCCCTCCATCGAGCCGGACGCCGCCGGGTTGGACAGGTCGATGTCGGCCGGGTCGACCTGCGGCGCGGCGGAGTGCCCGCTCTGGGCGGCGCCGGCCTTCTGGGCCATGCCGAGGTAGGGGTCGGACTCGGTCTGCTCGGCCAACGGGGTGCCGGCCGACGGGGCCGGCTCCTCGCCGGGGGCGCCGATCGCGATGATCGGCGTCCCGACGGGGACGGTCTCGCCCTCGGGCACGAGCAGGGCCAGCACGGTGCCCTCGAACGGCGAGGGCAGCTCGACGAGCGACTTGGCGGTCTCGATCTCGACGATCACGTCGTTGATCTCGACGGTGTCGCCGACCTTGACCTTCCAGGCCACGATCTCGGCCTCGGTGAGGCCCTCGCCGACGTCGGGAAGAAGGAATTCAGACATCAGGATCCTTTCGGAGCCAGTGGTCTCGAGGCTCGCTGCGCTCGCACCTCGACCACCGAGCGGCAGGTGGTCAGAAGGCGAAGGTGCGGTCGACGGCGTCCAGCACGCGGTCGAGGTCGGGGAGGTACTCCTCCTCGATCCGCGACGGCGGGTAGGGCATGTCGAACGCGCCGACGCGCAGGACCGGGGCCTCGAGCGAGTAGAAGCACTCCTCGGTGACGCGGGCGGCGACCTCCGCACCCATGCCGAGGTTGACGTGCGCCTCGTGGGTGATCACGCAGCGGCCGGTGCGGCGTACGGACTCGAAGACCGGGCGCATGTCGAGCGGGGACAGGGTGCGCAGGTCGATGACCTCGAGGTTGCGGCCCTCGGTCTCGGCCGCCTCGGCGGCCTTGAGCGCGGTCTTCACCGTCGGGCCGTAGGCCAGCACGGTGGCGTCGGTGCCGGCGCGGACCACGCGCGAGGTGAACAGCGGCTCGGGGGTCGCGGACTCGTCGAGCTCGGCCTTGTCGGCGTGGTACTGCCGCTTCGGCTCGAGGAAGATCACCGGGTCGTCGTGGGCGATGGCCTGCTGGATCATCCAGTAGCCGTCGACGGGGTTGGAGCAGGCGACGACCTTGAGGCCGGGGGTGTGCGCGAACTGCGCCTCCGGGCTCTCGGAGTGGTGCTCGACCGCGCCGATGCCACCGCCGAAGGGGATGCGGATGACGATCGGCATCTTCACCTTGCCCTGCGAGCGGTAGGTGTACTTCGCGACCTGGCACACGATCTGGTCGTAGGCGGGGTAGACGAAGCCGTCGAACTGGATCTCGATGACCGGGCGGTAGCCGCGCAGCGCCATGCCGACCGCGGTGCCGACGATGCCGGACTCCGCGAGCGGGCTGTCGATGACGCGGTCCTCGCCGAAGTCCTTCTGCAGGCCGTCGGTGATGCGGAAGACGCCGCCGAGCTTGCCGACGTCCTCGCCCATGAGCAGGACCTTGTCGTCGGCCTCCATCGCCTTGCGCAGGCCCATGTTGAGGCCCTTGGCGAGGGTGATCTTCTGGGTGGTGCTCATCAGGAGTGGCTCCCCTCGAACGAGGCGAGGTAGGCGGCGAACTCGTCGCGCTGGGCGGCGATCTCGTCGGTCATCTCGCTGAAGACGTAGCCGAACTGGTCGAGCGGCTTGGGGTCGGGCAGGGCCTTGCAGCCCTCGCGGAGGTGGTGGCCCATCTCCTTGGCCTCGGCGTCGAGGTCGTCGAAGAACTCCTGGTCGACCAGGCCGTTGCGGCGGAGGTAGACCTTGAGCCGCTCGATCGGGTCCTTGAGCTTCCAGTGCTCGAGCTCGTCGTTGAGGCGGTAGCGCGTGGGGTCGTCGGTCGTGGTGTGGGCACCCATGCGGTAGGTGTAGGCCTCCACCAGCGTGGGGCCCTGGCCGTCGCGGGCGCGCTGCAGCGCCGCCTGGGTGACGGCGTAGGTCGCGAGGACGTCGTTGCCGTCGACGCGGATGCCCGGGAAGCCGAAGCCCAGCGCGCGCTGGTAGAGCGGGATGCGGGTCTGACGCTCGATCGGCTCGGAGATCGCCCACTGGTTGTTCTGGCAGAAGAACACGACCGGGGCGTTGTAGGAGGCGGCGAAGATGAACGCCTCGTTGACGTCGCCCTGCGAGGACGCGCCGTCGCCGAAGTGGGCGATCACGGCCGCGTCGCGCTCGGGGTCGCCGGTGCCGACGACGCCGTCGCGCTGCATGCCCATGGCGTAGCCGGTGGCGTGGAGGGTCTGCGCGCCGATGACGATCGTGTAGAGCCCGAAGTTGTTCTCGTTGGGGTCCCAGCCGCCCTGGTCGACGCCGCGGAACAGCCCGAGCAGCCGCAGCGGGTCGACGCCCTTGCAGTAGGCCACGCCGTGCTCGCGGTAGGTCGGGAAGACGTAGTCCTGGGGGCGCAGCGCGCGGCCGGCGCCGATCTGCGCGGCCTCCTGGCCGAGCAGCTGGGCCCAGATGCCGAGCTCGCCGTGGCGCTGGAGGGCGGTCGCCTCGACGTCGATGCGCCGGGTCAGGACCATGTCGCGGTAGAGCCCGCGCAGCTCCTCGGCGGAGAAGTCGTGGTCGAACTCGGGGTGGTGGACACGCTCGCCCTCGGGCGTGAGCAGCTGGACGAGCTCGGGGCCACCGTCGGACTGCGAGGGTCCGAAGACCTCCGCGAGATCGGGGCCGAAGGTGTCGCTCCGGGGGGAGGCAGGGTCGGACAACGCACTCTCCTTCAACAGCTAGCGGCGGTCGCGGGATCGCCGGACGCCGACGGCTAGTACAGCGTGGTCGTCGGCGTGTGTGACCCCGACCACATGGTGGGCACAACGTATCCGGCGGCGTCTGCCAGCACCAATCCGGGCATCCCTTCGAGCCTCACCCGCCGCGGCCCTGCGGGCCCGTAGCCTTGGCCGACCAGCAACGACCGACCACGGGGGGTGGCGTGCCGCTCGCGACCGCACCACGACGCGTGGGCCGCCTCGGTGCCGCGCTGCTCGCCGGCGCCGCGCTGCTGGTGGCCGGGTCCCCCGCGCCCGCGACGACCTCGGCGTCCGCGGTGGTGGCCTTCCCGCCGCGACCCCTGTTCTGGGAGCAGCCGCTGGCCGACCCCGCCGTCGTGCACGACGGCGCGCGGTGGTTCGCCGCCGGCACCGGCTGGCGCGGTGCCACCAGCACGAGCGCCCAGGAGTACGGCGGCTGGGTGCCCGGTGCCCCGCTGCTCGACGCGAGGCCCGCGTGGGCGCGCAACGGCGACGTCTGGGCGCCGGAGGTGGTGCGCGCCGACGACGGCACCTGGCTGGCGTACTACTCCGTGCCGGTCGCCGGCCTGCCCCGCGCCGACGACCGCTGCATCGGCGTCGCCACCTCACCCGACCTCGCGACCCCGTTCACCCCGCTGCACACCCAGCCGCTGGCCTGCCCGGCCGGGGCGGCGACGTCGTCGGCGAGCGACGTGGTCGGCCCCCCGGCCGGGCTGCCCCGGCGCGGCGTGATCGACCCGTCGTCGTACGTCGCACCGGACGGGCGCCGGTTCCTGCTCTACCGCACGCAGGGCACGCCTTCGTCGATCCGGATGGTGCGGCTGACCCGCAGCGGGCTGCGCGCGGCCGGGCCCAGCCGCGAGCTGCTGCGCGACCCGGGCGTGCTGGAGAACCCCGAGATGGTCGACGCGCGCGGGTCGCACCACCTGCTGGCGAGCCGCGGCGACTACGGCGGCTGCGGCTACCGCACCGTGTGGCGCCGATCGGCGTCGGTGCGCCGCGGGTGGGACTCCGCACCGGAGCACGTGCTGCTCGACCGCGCCGGCACCGGCATCTGCGGACCCGGCGGCGCCGACCACGTGCCCGGCACGCCCGACCGCCTCTTCGTCCACGGCTGGGTCTGCGACGGCGTCAACGCGCCGTGCGAGTCGACGTACTCCTCGCACGCCGACCCGCTGCTCCGCGGGCGCCGGGTGCTCTACCTCGCCAGCCTCCGCTGGACCGCCGACGGCCCGGTGCTGGGGCGGTTCGCCCAGGGGCCGGCGTGGGTGCCGCCGGGCGCGGGGTGACTCGAGCGGAGACATCTCCGCCTGACGCACGCCATAGCGTGCGTCTAGCGTCAACGGCGTGCGTCTAGCGTCAACAGCGTGCGTCCAGCGTCGACGGCGGTAGTCGAGCGTACTTATCTCCGCTCGAGTCACGGCATGCCGGGCGACAAGCGACCACGACGGACGTCGAGCGGCCATGGGTCCGCTCGAGCGGACCTGTGTCCGCTCAACCCCGCCCGTGGGGCGTGTCCCAGACCGCGGCGTCGGGGCCGACGGGGACGATCTGGGTCGGGTTGATGTCGGTGTGGACGACGTAGTAGTGCTGCTTGATCTGGTCGAAGTCGACCTCGTCGGCGAAGCCGGGGGTCTGGTAGAGGTCGCGGGCGTAGCCCCAGAGGTTCGGCATCTCGGTGAGCTTGTTGCGGTTGCACTTGAAGTGACCGTGGTAGACCGCGTCGAAGCGCACGAGCGTGGTGAAAAGGCGTACGTCGGCCTCGGTGATCGCCTCGCCCATCAGGAAGCGGCGGTCGGCGAGGCGCTCCTCGAGCCAGTCCATCGCGGTCCAGAGGCGGTCGTAGGCGTCCTCGTAGGCCTCCTGCGACCCGGCGAAGCCGCAGCGGTAGACGCCGTTGTTGACCTCGGTGAAGACGCGCTTCATGACCTGCTCCATCTCCTCGCGGAGATCGGCCGGCCACAGGTCGGGGGCGTCGGGGCGGTGGTGGTCGCGCCACTCGAAGAACAGGTCGTGGGTGATCTGCGGGAAGTCGTTGGTGACGACCTTGCCTGACTCGACCTCGACGATCGCGGGGACGGTGATGCCTCGCGGGTAGTCGGGCTGACGGGCGAAGTACGCCTCCTGGAGGCGCTCGATGCCCAGCACCGGGTCGCGGCCGTCGGGGTCGAGGTCGAACGTCCAGCTGCGGGCGTCGTGCGTCGGGCCGGGGGCGCCCCAGGAGATGACGTCCTCGAGGCCGAGCAGGCGCCGCACGATGATGGAGCGGTGCGCCCACGGGCAGGCGCGCGCCGCGACGAGGCGGTAGCGGCCGGGCTCGGCCTTCCACACCTGCACGTCGCGCGGGCTGTCCTTCGAGCCGCTGGGGAACTGCTCGTCCAGCGGGTCCGCGGAGCGCTCCCCGGCCAGCACCCGGTCGGGGATGTAGGACATGTCGCGCTCGAAGGGTTCGCCCTTCTTCGTGTAGGTCGCGGTGTCGTTCACGGTTCAACCTTACGCCCGTCGGCCGGCCTCGCCACCTTCAGCAGGGCGGGGTAGTCCAGTGGCAGGACGTCGCGGCGGCGGCCCGCTGGCAACGGTTTGCCACTGGACTACCGCGAAACCACAAAGAAGTGTTTGCAAATGACGCTTTGCAGTCCTACGCTCAACCGGTGCCGTCCTCCATCTCCCCCGACATCGCCGGCCTCCGCGCGCTGAGCCACCCCGTACGCCTGCGGATGCTCGGCCTGCTGCGGACCGAGGGCCCGGCCACCGCCACGACGCTGGCCGCCCGGCTCGACCTCAACACCGGCGCGACGTCCTACCACCTGCGCCAGCTCGCCCAGCACGGCTTCATCGAGGAGGACGCCGAGCGCGGCAACGGCCGCGACCGCTGGTGGCGCGCCTCCCACGAGGCGACCCGCACCGACGTCGGCGACCGGGAGATCGGCGGCGAGCAGCTCGCGGCGTACCTCGCGACGGTGGCCCAGCTCTACGCCGACCGGATGCGCGCCGCGGTGGCCGAGCTGCCGTTCCTGCCCCGGGAGTGGCGCACTGTCGGCACCCTGAGCGACTGGGAGGTGCGGCTCACCGCCGCCCAGGCCGACGCGCTCGTGGGCCGGTTGACGGCGATGGTGGAGGAGACCGACGCGTCCGACGACCCCGACGCCAGGCCCTTCTCGGTCAACGTCAACGCGTTCGTCCGCCCCGGCCTGCCGTGGGACGAGCAGTGACCCGCCGCTCCCCCCTCGTCGGCGCGCTGGTCGCGGAGGGCGTCTCCTTCGTCGGCACCCGGGTGTCGATGATCGCGATCCCGTGGTTCGTGCTCTCGACGACCGGCTCGGCGACCCAGACCGGCCTCGTGGCGGCGGCGGAGATCACGCCGCTGGTGCTCCTCAAGGCGCTCGGGGGCCCGCTGCTCGACCGCGTCGGTCCGCGGCGCGTGACGCTGGTCTGCGACCTGCTGTCGGCGTTCGTGGTGGCCGCCGTCCCCCTGCTGCACCAGCTCGGGATGCTGACCTTCCCGCTGCTGCTCGTGCTGGTCGCGGTGGCCGGCGCGCTGCGCGGCCCCGGCGACGCCGGCAAGTCCGCGATGAGCCCGGAGATCGCGCGGGTCGGAGGCTTCTCGCTCGAGCGGGTGACCGGGCTCGCCTCGGCGGTCGAGCGCACGTCGACGATGGCGGGGGCCGCGGCGGCCGGCGTGCTCGTGGCCACGGTCGGTGCGGCCGACGCGCTCTACGTCGACGCCGCGTCGTTCCTCGTCTCGTTCGTGGTGTTCGGCCTCGCCACCACCGGCCTCGGCCGGCCCGTCGCGCCCGAGGCCGACGCCCACCCGACGTCGTACGTCACCGAGCTGCGGCAGGGCTGGGACTTCCTGCGCACCGAGCCGGTGCTCGTCGCGATCTGCCTCATGGTCGCCGTGACCAACCTCGTCGACCAGGCGTGGACCGGCGTGCTCGCCCCGGTGTGGGCCAAGGAGTCGGGGGCGGGCGTCGCGGTGCTCGGCACGCTCTTCGCGGTGATGAGCGGCGCGTCGGTCGTCGGTGCGCTGGTCGCGGCCCGCTGGGGCGAGCGGCTGCCGCGCTTCCGGACGTACGTCCTGGCCTTCCTCGTCGCGGGCGCACCGCGCTTCGTGGTGATGGCGCTGGAGTCGCCGGTGTGGGCGGTGCTGCTGGTGACCGCTGTCGCCGGCGTCGCCTCCGGCTTCCTCAACCCGATCCTCGGCGCGGTGATCCTGGAGCGGATCCCGGCGTCCCTCATGGGGCGGGTGTCGTCGCTCAACACCGCGATCTGCTGGTCGCTGATGCCGCTGGGCGGGGTGCTGGGCGGCCTCGCGGTCGCCGGGCTCGGGGTCTCCCCGGCCCTGCTCGTCGCCGGCGCGGTCTACCTCGTCACCACGATGGCCCCGGCGCGGGTGCCGTCGTTCCGGGCGATGGACCGGGCACCGGTGGCCGGGGCGCCGGGGGTTGTCGGCCCGTCACCGACGTTGTCGGCCTTTGCAGAGGCCGACCACCTCAGCGATCCCCGGCCGGCCGGGGATCGCTGACGAGGGGCTCAGGGCGCGAAGCGGGCGGCCACCTCGACCACGCGGTCGAAGGCCTCGGACTCGCCGATGCTGACCCGCACCCCGTCGCCGGCGAAGGGGCGCACCGAGATGCCCACCTCGCCGCACGCGGCCGCGAAGTCGAGGGCGCGCTCGCCCAGCGGGAACCAGACGAAGTTGCCCTGGGCGTCGGGCAGCTCCCAGCCCACCTCGCGCAGCCGGGCGACGAGGTTGGCGCGCCGCTCCACGAGGTCCTCGACGCGGGCGAAGAGCTCGTCGGTCGCTTCCAGCGAGGCGATGGCGGCGGCCTGGGCGACGTGGCTGACGCCGAACGGCAGCGACACCGCCCGCAACGCGGCAGCGAGCGGCGCGGGGGCGACGGCGTACCCGACGCGGAACCCAGCCAGGCCGTAGGCCTTGGAGAAGGTGCGGGTGAGCACGACGTTGTCGTGGCGCTGGTAGGTCGCGATGCCGTCGACGGCGTCGTCCATCCGGACGAACTCGAGGTAGGCCTCGTCGACCACGACGACCACGTGGGAGGGCACGTTCGCGATGAACGCGTCGAGCTCGGCCTGGGTGACCGCCGGGCCGGTGGGGTTGTTGGGGGTGCAGACGATGACGACCTTGGTGCGGTCGGTGACCGCGGCCGCCATCGCGTCGAGGTCGTGGTGTCCGTCGGCGCGCAGCGGCACCTGCACGCTCGCGGCGCCGCCCGCGGTGACCGCGATCGGGTAGGCCTCGAAGGAGCGCCAGGCGTAGACGACCTCGTCGCCGGGCTCGCAGAAGGCGTTGACGAGCTGGTAGATCAGCCCGACCGACCCGGTGGCCGCGGCGAGGTGCTCCACAGGCACGCCCATCGCCTCGCCGAGGGCGGCGTAGAGGGCGGTGCTGCCCATGTCGGGGTAGCGGTTCATCTGCGCCGCCGCCTCGGTGGCGGCCTCGAGGACTCCCGGCAGCGGCGGGTAGGGGTTCTCGTTGGAGGAGAGCTTGTACGACGTCAGCCCCGGGCGGGCGACGGGCGGCTTGCCGGCGACGTACGCAGGGATGGCGAGCACGTTGGGCCGGGGCTGGGGACTCGTGGTCATGTCCGAACCCTAGTGAGCGGTCCGACGGCCCCGCCACGGCCTCACCAGCGGCAGCAGCACGAGGCCCAGCACGAAGCCGATCCCGGCACCGAGGACGTTGTCCACCATGTCGGTGACGTCGCACGCGCGGTCGATGCGGGCGACCTGGAGCTGCACGAACTCGATGCCGAGGCTGTAGGCCGCCAGGAGCAGGAGACCGAGCGGCGCCAGCACCAGCCCGGCCCACCAGCGCCCGACCGCCAGCACCAGGAACAGGCCCGCCGGCACGAACAGCAGGACGTTGAGGGTGCGCTGGTCGAGGCCGAGGACCTCGAACGTGGTGCCGGACGGGCCGCCGTAGTCCCACGAGCAGGAGGTGCTGCGGGTCTCGGCCGGCACGAACCCCGTGTCGGGGCGGGTCGGCACGAGCGTGACCAGCGCGATCGCGACCACCGACCACAGCAGCCCGGCCACCGCGACCGCGGTGGGCGTGCCGGTGCGGCGACGCAGCAGCAGCGCGAGCAGCGCCGCGACGACGGCGGCGACGAGGGCGCCGAGCACCATCACGCCCGTGCCGCCGATCGTCACCACGCGGGCGAGGGTAGTCGGCCTGTCCGCGGGCCTCGACGCGCCGACGCGCCCTCGCAGGCTCGGTCGCGAGCTCGCTCGACCGCCCGACCCACGCCGGGCCCGACCGCGTCGGTCCCGGCTAGTGTCGTGACATGCGCTTCGTGACGTGGTTGCTGACCTACGCCGCCGGGCTGGCCGTGGCCGCCTGGCTGCTCGACGGGATCTCGTTCGAGGGCGCGAGGAACGGGCAGGCCGAGCTCCAGGACAAGATCGTCCCGGTGCTGGTCGTGGCCTTCATCCTCGGCCTCGTCTCGACCTTCATCGAGCCGGTGATCAAGGTGCTCTCGCTGCCGTTCATCATCCTCACGCTCGGCTTCCTGCTGCTGGTGATCAACGCGCTGATGCTGCTGCTCACCGCCCGCCTGGCCGACGCCTTCGACATCGGCTTCACCGTCGACGGCTTCTGGAACGCCCTCGTGGGCTCGCTCGTCATCACCGTCGTGGGTTGGGGCGTCCGGACGGCGCTGCCCGCCCGGGACTGACGCCCGTGCACCGGCTGCCCGAGCCGCGCACGCCCGGCCGCTACCGGGTCGCGGTGGTGTGCCTGGGCAACATCTGCCGCTCGCCGATGGCGCACGTCGTCCTAGAGAGCCGGCTGGCCGACGCCGGCCTCGACGACCGCGTCGAGGTGGTCTCGGCCGGCACCGGCGGCTGGCACGTCGGCGACCCGATGGACCGCCGTGCCGCCGCGACCCTGTCGGCCGCGGGCTACGACCCGAGCCGGCACCGCGCCCGGCAGTACGACGCTGCGTGGCCCGACGCGTACGACGTCGTGCTGGTGATGGACGAGACCAACCTCGCCGACGTGGGCGGGCGCTCCGAGCGGGTCCAGATGTTCCGCGACCACGATCCGGAGGATCCGGGTGGCGAGGTCCCGGACCCGTACTACGGTGGTGACGACGGCTTCGAGGAGGTGCTGGCGATGGTCGAGCGCACGAGCGACGCGATCGCGGCCGAGCTCGCCGACGCGCTCGGGGACCCCGCCTGATGGCTCGCCAGCCGCTGGCGGCCCGCCGCGCCGAGGAGCTCCTCGGAGCGGCCGTCGTCGCGACCGCACCGGTCGCCGGCGGAGACATCGCCACCGCGACCCGGCTGCGGCTCTCCAGCGGCCAGACCGCGCTGATGAAGACGCTGCCGCACGCGCCCGAGGGGTTCTTCGAGGCCGAGGCCCACGGCCTGCGGTGGCTCTCCGGCATCGAGGGCGGGGTGCCGGTGCCCGAGGTGCTCGCCGCCGCGAGCGACTGCGTCATCCTGGCGTGGGTCGAGCCGGGCTCGAAGACCCCCGTCGAGGCCGCGGTCGCCTTCGGCCACCAGCTCGCCACCACGCACGCGGCGGGCGCCGACGGGTGGGGGCTCGACCACGACGGCTTCATCGGCCGGCTGCCGATGCCCAACCGCACGGCCGGCTCGTGGGCGGAGTTCTACGCCGTGCGCCGCGTCCTGCCCTACCTCAAGCTCGCGCGCGACCGCGGGGCGATCACCGATGCCGACGCCGCCTCCGTCGAGGCCGTCGTCGGCCGGCTGGGCGACCTGCTGCCCGACGAGGCGCCGGCCCGGCTGCACGGCGACCTCTGGAACGGCAACTGCCTCTGGGGCCAGGACCAGCGCATCCACGTCATCGACCCCGCGGCCTACGGAGGCCACCGCGAGGTCGACCTGGCGATGCTCCACCTCTTCGGCCTGACCCACCTGCCGCGGGTGGTGGCCGCCTACTCCGAGGTCCACCCCCTGGCCGACGACTGGGAGGACCGCCTCGGCGTCCACCAGCTCTTCCCGCTGCTCGTGCACGCCTGCATGTTCGGGGGCGGCTACGGCGCCCGCGCCGGCTCGGTCGCCTCGCGCTACGCCTGACCCACCCGACAGGCTGGTCCGCCGGGGCACCCGGGAGCGCAGGCTGGGGTGGTGAGCGATGCCTCGGAGTGGGTCCCTGACTCGCGCGACCTCGGCGACCTCGAGTCGGCGGCGCACGCCTGCCGCGGCTGCGAGCTGTGGGAGCCGGCCACCCAGGTCGTGTTCTCCTCCGGCGAGCGCTCGGCCCGCCTCGTGCTGGTCGGCGAGCAGCCCGGCGACCAGGAGGACCGGTCCGGGGAGCCGTTCGTCGGACCGGCCGGGCGACTGCTCGACGAGGCGCTGGTCGCGGCCGGGATCGACCGCGCGGCGGCGTACCTCACCAACGCGGTGAAGCACTTCCGCTTCGAGCGTCGCGGCAGCCGCCGGATCCACAAGACGCCGGGGGTCGGCCACGTCACCGCGTGCCGGCCGTGGCTCGGTGCCGAGCTCGAGGCCGTGTCGCCGGCGGCTGTGGTCGCCCTGGGGGCGACCGCGGCCAGGTCGGTGCTGGGACGTCCGGTGAAGATCGGCGAGGTGCGCGGCCGGGTCCTCGACGAGGCCGCGGTGCCCGTCCTGGTGACGGCCCACCCCTCCGCCGTGCTGCGCCTGCGCGGCGACGCCGGCTACGACGAGGCGTTCGGCGCGCTCGTCTCCGACCTGCGGCTCGCCGCGCCCTTCGGCCGGCGCGGCTGATCCTCAGCCGGCACTCAGGACCCGGTGGCATCCTTGGCGCGTGACCGACTCGAAGCCCCGCGTGCTCGTCGTCGACGACGACCGGGCGGTCCGCGACTCGCTGCGGCGCTCGCTGGAGTTCAACGGCTACGAGGTCGTCCTGGCCGCCGACGGCGCCGAGGCGCTGGTGACGCTCGGGGTGCAGCACCCCGACGTGGTGGTCATCGACGTGATGATGCCGCGCCTGGACGGCATCGAGACCACGCGGGCGCTGCGCGCGTCGGGCAACGACGTACCGGTCCTGGTGCTGACCGCGCGCGACGCCGTCGGTGACCGCGTCGAGGGCCTCGACGCCGGCGCGGACGACTACCTCACCAAGCCGTTCGCGCTCGAGGAGCTGCTGGCGCGGATCCGCGCGCTGCTGCGCCGCGTCGTGCCCGACGACGGCGAGGAGGGCGAGGTGCTCACCTTCGCCGACCTCACCATGGACGTGGCCAGCCGCGACGTCTCCCGCGGCGGGCGGCCGATCGAGCTGACCCGCACCGAGTTCACGCTGCTGGAGATGTTCCTGCGCCGCCCGCGCCGGGTGCTGGACCGCTCGTTCATCCTCGAGGAGGTCTGGGGCTACGACTTCCCGACCTCGGCGAACTCGCTGGAGGTCTACGTCGGCTACCTCCGCCGCAAGACGGAGGCGGAGGGCGAGCCGCGCCTGATCCAGACCGTGCGCGGCGTCGGCTACGTGCTGAAGGAATCATGAGGTCGACCTCGCCGTGGCCCGACGGGCGGTGGCACTACCGGCGCTCGCTGGCCTCCCGGGTCGCGGTGCTCACCACGATGGCGCTCGGGCTGTCGATCGCGGTGATGGCGCTGACCGCCTTCGTGGTGATGCGCCAGCAGCTGATGAGCTCGCTCGACCAGTCGCTGCTCGACCGCGCCCACAAGGCGACGGCCAACACGACCCTCTCCGACCTGACCGTGCGGGGGGCGCCGCCCTGGGTGCTGGGCGCCGCCGACGTCCGGATCATCTTCATCACCGCCGACGGTCGCGGCATGTCCGGGGCCGACATCCCGGACTTCACCCTCGGGCAGCCGGAGTACGACGTCGTGACCGGCCGGCGCGAGTCGGTCGTGCGGACGCTCGTGACCGAGCAGGGCGAGCGCTACCGCGTGGCGACCGTGCGGGCGGCTCAGGGCGAGGCCCTGGTCCTGGCGCAGCCGCTGGTCGCCAACGACCGCACGCTGGAGAAGCTCGGCGGGGTGCTGTTCACGTTCGGCGCGCTCGGCGTGCTGGCCGCCCTGCTGGCCGGCTGGCTGGTGGCCCGCAGCGGCCTGCGCCCCGTACGCCGCCTCACCTCCGCCGTCGAGCGGATCGCGGTCACCGAGGACCTCACGCCGCTGCGCGTGGAGGGCGACGACGAGGTGGCCCGCCTCGCGACGGCGTTCAACCAGATGCTGCTCGCGCTCGGTGCCTCCCGCGACCGCCAGCGCCGGCTGGTCGCCGACGCCAGCCACGAGCTGCGCACGCCGCTGACCTCGTTGCGCACCAACCTCGACCTGCTGCGCCAGGCCGAGGGCAACAGCGCGCTGCCGGCCGAGGCCCGGATGGAGCTGCTCGACGACGTGCGGGGCCAGATCGAGGAGCTCAGCGCGCTCGTCGGCGACCTCGTCGAGCTCGCGCGCGACGAGCCGGTGTCGCACGTGGTGTCCGAGATCGACCTCGCCGTGGTCGTGGAGCGCGCGGTCACCCGCGTGCGCCGACGCGCGCAGGGCATCGCCTTCGACGTCCGGCTCGAGCCCTGGCGGGTGGTCGGCGACGCCGGCAGCCTGGAGCGCGCGGTGACCAACCTGCTCGACAACGCCGCCAAGTGGAGCCCCTCGGAGGGCACCGTGACCGTGCGCCTCGAGGACGGCGTGCTCACCGTCGACGACCAGGGCCCCGGCGTCGCCGTCGCCGACCGCCCGCACGTCTTCGAGCGCTTCTACCGCTCCGACGAGTCGCGCTCGATGCCCGGCTCGGGGCTCGGGCTGGCGATCGTGCGCCAGGTCGTCGACCGCCACGGCGGCCGCGTCGACGTCATCGAGGCCCCCGGCGGAGGTGCCCGCTTCGGGCTCTGGCTGCCCGGCGTCGAGGCCGCGGCTGCCGGCGCCGGGGTGGCCGCGGCGCCCCCGAGATCCCCGGATATCCGGGGAACCTGACGCTTCGAGGCCGAAGCTTCGCGTACGAAGCGGCAGCTCCGACCTCGAAGTACGGTGCTGACGTCCGGGTCAGTCGAAGACCTGCAGCAGCCGCTCGGCCTTCCAGCCGGCCTCGGCCCACTCCTCGGCGAGGTCCGACTTCACCGTGATCCCGCCGCCGGTGCCGAGGGTCCACGTGCCGCTCCCGTCGGTGGTCAGCGAGCGGATCACGACGCCGAGGTCGGCGGGCCCGTCGCCGCTGATCCAGCCGAACGCACCGGCGTACGCCCCGCGCGGGGTGGCCTCGACCTCCTCGATGATCTCCATGGTGCGCAGCTTCGGCGCGCCGGTCATCGAGCCGGCCGGGAAGAGCGCGTGCAGCGCCGCGACGGTCGAGACGTCGTCGCGCAGCCGACCGCGCACGGTCGAGACGAGCTGGTGGACCGACTCGTAGGACTCCACCTGCATCAGCGCCGGCACCTCGACCGACCCGACCTCGCAGACCGTCGACAGGTCGTTGCGCAGCAGGTCGACGATCATCAGGTTCTCGGCGCGGGTCTTCGGGTCGGAGGCGAGGCGGGCGCGGTGCTCCTCGTCCTCCTCGGGCGTGGCGCCGCGCGGCGTGGTGCCCTTGATCGGCTTGGTCTCGAGGTGCCGGTCTGGCGTGACGAGGGCGTACCGCTCCGGGGAGCTCGACAGCAGCCACGCCCGCGCGCCGTCGACGTCGTGCTGGAGGAAGCCGCTGTAGGGGGCGGGGTTGAGCTCGCGGAGGCGGAGGTACGCCGTCACCGGGTCGAGGTCGTGCTCGACGGACTGGCGGTGGGTGAGGTTGACCTCGTAGGAGTTGCCGGCGCGCAGGTGCTCCTGGACGCGGGCGAAGGCGGCGGCGTACTCCGCGGGGACTGGGCTTCTCGTGGGTTCCTCGGGGTTCTCGGGGTC
>NZ_JBHLXH010000001.1:1786858-1858295 GCF_042432345.1 Nocardioides zeicaulis
TTCCCCCGGCTAGGCGGGGGAACCCGGGACGAGCCCACCCCCGCCACCGGGTGCTCGAAGACCCGCACCCCGCGCGGGCGCATCCAGACGGCGTCGGGCAGGACCGGATCCGGGGTGGCGGGGAGGTCGGCGCGGGAGGCGGCGCCGAGGTAGCCGAACCACTGCTCCCCCGGCGCCAGCACGGACTCCAGCAGCGCGAAGACGTCGTCGCCGACGACCTCGGTCGTGCCGCCGGAGTGCCGGGTGACCTCACGCCGGGCGGCCGACCACGACAGCGAGACGTCGTCGTCGTCGAGCCAGCCGATGATCGAGCGGCGTCCCGACCACGCGCGGGCACCGCCGCCGTCGAGCCAGAAGCAGCGCCGGTGCTCCGCAGCCACGGCGCGGAAGACCTCGACGGGGTCATCCATCGAGGAAGCTCCGCACGATGTCGGCGCCGTGCGACGACAGGATCGACTCGGGGTGGAACTGCACGCCCTCCAGCGGGAGGTCGCGGTGCCGCACGCCCATCACCACCCCGTCCTCGCTCCAGGCGGTGGCGACGAGCGGCTCGGGCAGGTCGACGACCGCGAGCGAGTGGTAGCGCACGGCGGCGAAGCCCTGCGGCAGCCCGGCCAGGACGCCGCGCCCGTCGTGGGTGACCGTAGCGACCTCGCCGTGCGCGGGCCGCACCCGCTCGACCCGGCCGCCGTACGCCGTCACCAGGCCCTGCATGCCCAGGCACACCCCGAGCACGGGGCGGGTGCCGGAGAGCAGCACGTCGCGGCCGACGGCGAAGTCGGTGGGCGACGCCGGGTGGCCGGGCCCCGGGGAGAGCACGACGTGGGTGTGGCGCAGCACGTCGTCGGCGCCCACCTCGTCGTGCTGGACGACGCGCGGAAGGACGCCGGTGACCGCGGCGACGAGGTGCACCAGGTTCCACGTGTAGGAGTCGTGGTGGTCGACCACGATCACGTCCGGGTGCACGCGCCGAGGGTAGTGCTACTGCCTCAGCGCACGGCAGGCGTCGCTGACCGGCTGGGCACCGCGCTCACGACACCCGTCGAACGCCGTCAGCCGCGCCATCAGCGCGTCGACCTGCGGCTTGCTGCGCGGGCTCGCGAACGTGTTGCGACGCTCGAAGGGGTCGCGGCGGTAGTCGTAGAACTCGTAGCCCCACGACGTGTGCCCACGGCGCGGGTCGAGGTCGAAGCGGGCGAGCAGCGCCGTCCGGCTGCGGATCGCGGTGAACGACGGGATCCGGTCGAGCTCGGCGCCGGTGAACGCGGCGTCCGGGTCGTCGCCGGTGAGGGTCTGCTGGGTGTGCTCGAGGAAGGCGTACGACTGGCGCACCAGCCTCGGCTGCGTCAGCGTCGGCACCAGCGACAGGCCGCTGCGGTAGGGCACGGGCGCCAGGCCGGCGAGCTCCTCGAAGGTCGGGGCGAGGTCGATGTTGCTGGTCACCTCGCGCCGCTTGCCGGGCACGACGCCGGGGCCGGTGACGAGCAACGGCACCCGCACGTCGGTGTCGTACGGCGTGCCCTTGCCGCGACCGAGGCCGTCCTGCCCGAGGTGGAAGCCGTTGTCGGAGGTGAGCACGACGTAGGTGTCGGGGCCGACGGTGCGCAGGATCCGCTGCACCATCCGGTCCGCGGACTGCGCCATCCGGGCGCGGTCGCGCAGGTCTCGCTCGGCGACGGACGCGCTCAGCGTGGGCACGGTGTTCCATGCGCGCGCCCGAGACCCGTCGAGCGCCCGGGGCCGGTTGTCGCGGCGGTCGTCGTGGAAACCGGGCAGGTCGTCGACGGTGAGCTTGCTGCACGCGACGCGCCCGCAGCTGCGCTCGCCCGCGCGGTCGCGGAACATCGGCGGGAAGAGCGGGTCGCCGGGGTAGTAGCCCTCGGGCTGCGTGCGGTTGTGCGGCGCGTAGACCGAGACCTCGAGGAAGTACGGCGCGTCGCCGGCCTCGCCCTGCCGCACCAGGTCGAGTGCGCGGTCGCCGATCACCGCGCCGGCGTAGGCGCGGTCCTTCTCGGCGTCGCTCGCGGTCGCCGGCGGCGCCGGGTGGTCGACGACCTGCAGGCGCTGGTCGACGACCTCGGTGCTGGCGTAGTCCCAGCCGTCGTAGGCCGAGCCGAAGACGGCCTCGAACGTCGACCAGCCGGGCACGACGGGCGGCAGCGCGCGGCCGGGCACCCACTCGTACTCGTTGAGGAACTTGCCCACGAACGACGTCGTGTAGCCGGCCTGCTGCAGCCGCACGTTGAAGGCGCGCTCCGGGTTGCCGTGGGTGTCGTAGGCCGGCCAGCCGCCGAGCATCGAGGTGCCCTGGTTGGAGGTGTTCGTGCGCACCCCGGTCTGGTGGGGGTACTGCCCGGTGAAGAAGCTCGAGCGGGACACGCAGCACAGCGAGTCGGTGACGAACGTGTGGGGGTAGCTCGCGCCCGCGCGACGCATCTGCTGCGCCGACCGCATCGTCTGCCAGGTCGGCGGAGAAGTCGTCGAGCATCACCACCACGATGTTGGGGCGACCGGCCCTCGCGGCGGGGGCGAGCTCGGACACGGGCCGGGGCGCGGCCTCGCGGCCCGGACGTCGTACGTCGTCGGTGCTTGTCGTGCCCTGCGCCCCGCACGCCGTCAGCGCGAGCAGGCACGCGCCCGCCCACGCCCTCCTGAAGTGGTGCACCTGTCCCCCGTCCGGTCCCCGTGCCTGACACAGTGACGCGCTGGGGCGTGGATCGGTTGCGTCCACGCCGAGGCCCAATGTCTATCACTTCGGTCGACAAATGGCGTGCAGCCGCCGTCGTGCCGGTCATCTGAGGACGTCCTGGTAGTCCGGGGGGCCGTTCCCCCTACCGGGACGTCCTCAGATGCCGGGGCCGCGACCGCGGGTACCTAGGGACGTTCTGGTGGGCCGGAGGGCCGTTCCACCCACCATTTCGTCCCTAGATACCGGGAGGTGCCGGGAGGGGGGCGGGGAGGACGGGGCTCAGGTGAGGAGGTCGCGGACGGCCGCGTGCAGCAGGTCGTAGCCGTTCTCGGTGAGGATCGACTCGGCGTGGAACTGGATGCCGCGGAAGCCGGGACCGGAGATGGCGTGGATGTCGCCGGTGGCCTCGTCGGCGTCGACCCGGACGCCGTCGGGCAGCTCGAGGCCCGCGGGGACGCGCCCCACGAACGTGTTGTAGAACCCGACCCGCTCGGTGCGCCCGTCGAGGCGCACCGGCGACTGCGTGCCCTGGAACACGACGTCCTTGTAGGCCAGGTCGAGCCCCAGCCGCTGGCACAGCGTCTGGTGGCCCAGGCACACCGCGAGGAACGGCTGGCCGGAGCCCAGCAGGTCGTCGACGGCCCGGCGGAACGCCGCGATCTTGGGGTGCTCGCCCTCCCGGGGGTCGCCCGGGCCCGGCCCGACGATCACCAGGTCGGCGCCGTCGAACGCGCCGGTGGCGTAGTCCTCGTGCCGCACGACGCGCGCGGTCATGCCGAACGAGCCGAGGACGTGGACGAGCATGTTCACGAAGTCGTCCTCGCCGTGGAGGATCACCGCGCTGCGCCCGGACAGGGCGGGGTCGGCGGGCTCGCCGGCCTGGTCGGTGAGCCAGAAGCGGGACAGCCGCTGGTTGCGCGAGCCGAGCGCCAGCACGACGTCCTCGTCGCGGGCGAGCTCGGCGATGCCGGCACCGTCGGTGGCCGCGGCCGGCGCGAGGCCGAAGGCGCTGAGGATGCCACCGGCCTTGGCCCGCGTCTCCGCGACCTCGTAGGCGGCGTCGGAGTCGCGCACGAGGGTGGCGCCCGCGGTCACCTTGAGCTCGCCGGACGTCGAGACGTCGGCGGTGCGGATCAGGATCGGGCTGTCCATGGTCGGGGTGCCGTCGGGCGAGCGGCCGAACAGCGCGAGCGCGGCGCCGTAGTAGCCCCGGCCCTCGGGCTCGTAGTCGGCGATCAGCCGGCAGGCGTTCTCCACCGGTGCGCCGGTGACGGTCGCGGCGAACATGGTGTCGCGCAGGATCTCGCGGTGGTCGCGGTCGGAGCGGCCGGCGAGGAGGTACTCGGTGTGGATCAGGTGCGTCATCGGCTTGAGGAACGGCCCGAGCACCTGCCCGCCCTCCTGGCAGATGTCGCACATCATCTTGAGCTCCTCGTCGACGACCATGAAGAGCTCGAAGACCTCCTTCTCGTCGGCGAGGAACTCGAGCAGGCCGGCCTTCAGCTCGTCCTCGGAGAGCCCGCCCACGCGGAACGTGCCGGAGATCGGGTTCATCCGGACGTCGCCGGAGCGCACCGACACGTGCCGCTCGGGCGAGGCGCCGATGAGGAACCGCTCGCCGGTGAAGAAGCAGAAGGTCCAGTACGCCCCCCGCTCGCGCTCGAGCAGCCGCCGCAGCACGGTCAGCGCCCTCGTCGCGTCCCAGTCGGCGACGACCGCGCGGTAGTGCCGGCCGATGACGAGGTTCGCGCCCTCGCCCTGGCCGATCTCGTCGCGGATGATGGCCTCCACGACCTCGGCGTAGTCCTCGTCGCTCGTCGCGAAGCCGCCGCGCTCGGCGAACTCGACCGGTACGTCGGGGAGCGCGGCCAGCAGGTCGTCGACCAGGACCTCGTGCTCGGCCTCGATGTCGACGACCGTCAGCGGCGTGCCGTCGTCGATCGCGGCGAACCCCCGCTCGGAGACCTGCCGGAACGGCACGGCCACCAGCCGGTCGGCGCTGCGGCCCGGCTCCGGCGCCCCGGTCTCGAGCGGGATGTCGAGCAGGCTGGCGACCTCGCTCGGCGTGCCGCCGACCAGGCCGGCGGTCGGCGACGCCTTGCGCCGGATGACCGCCCACGCGCCGTGCCCCTGGATCTGCTCCAGGAGGTCGGCGACAGGTGCGGTCTCGGTCATGGGGATGACCCTACGACCGCCCGGCGGGCCCCTTGGGGGGTGTCCCAGACCTGCTGCTCAGTCGAGCTGCGTCGCGATCCACTCCTGGAGCGCGGCGACGCCGTCGCGCAGGCTCCAGGCGGGCTGCCAGTCGAACTCGCCGCGCGTCGCCTCCACCGTGCAGGAGGCGTGGCGGACGTCGCCGTCGCGGTACTGGCCGGTGACGTGCGGCTCGGGAGCGGAGTGGTAGCGCGCGACCTCACGGGCCAGGTCGCCGATGGTCGTGCGCACGCCGCTGCCCACGTCGACCGTGCGCAGGTGGCCGGCGGGCGGCTGTGCGATCGCGGCGGCGAGGGCGCTCACCACGTCGTCGACGTAGACGAAGTCGCGGGTGATCTCGCCGTCCTCGTAGAGCGGGATCGACCGGCCCTCGCGGGCCAGGCGGGAGAAGAGCGAGACGATCCCCGTGTAAGGGTTGGACAGCGACTGGCGCGGCCCGTAGACGTTCTGCAGGCGCAGCACCGACAGGCGGGTGTCGTGCGAGCCGGTCCAGGCCGACAGGACCTGCTCCTGGGCGAGCTTGGTCGCGCCGTAGACGTTGATCGGGCTCGGGTGGGTGCCGGCGACCGAGTTCGGCACGTGCACCGCACCCTCGCCGTGGTCCCACCGGCCCGCCTCGAGCTGGGCGTGCGTCCGCAGCCCGGGCTGGAAGGTGGTGCCGTCGGGGCGGGCCCACACACCCTCGCCGTAGACCGCGCGCGAGCTGGTCAGCACGACGTGGGCGGGGACGTGGCCGGCGCGGGTGAGCGCGTCGAGCAGCTGCGTGGTGCCCACCACGTTGACCATGCCGTGGCGGGTGCTCTCCGACAGTGACTGCGCGGTGCCCGTCTCCGCGGCGAGGTGGACCACCGTGTCGGGACGGAGGTCGGCGACCACGGCGTCGAGGTCGTCGGCGCTCGTCACGTCGCCGACCCGCAGGTCGACGTGCTCCGGCAGGTCGGCGGGGGGCCGGGAGCCGGGGTGCACCTGCGGGTGGAGGTTGTCGAGGACCACCCAGCGCTCGGCGGATCCGGCCAGAGACCTGGCCAGCGTCGTGCCAATGAAGCCGGCGCCGCCGGTGACGAGGACGCGACCGGGTGCCTGCGCGGGAGGGGCCATGGTCGCGAGCCTAGGAGACGGGCACCTCGGACGGCGGCACCGGCGTCGCCGGGTCGAGGATGGGCGGCACCTCGGGGTCGGCCGGGTCGGGGTACTTCACCTCGACGCTCACCCAGTCGACGAGCATGCTCGACCGGACGCCGCCCGGCACGGCGTACTCGGGGTCCACGTCCTTGTTGGACAGCCTCAGGTGGAAGGGCAGCGCGTTGCCCGGCACGCGGCGGGCGTCCGGGGTGGAGGCGACCGTGTAGGCCGCGTTGCCCGACCCGTCCTGCGCGTCGTAGACCACCTGCTCGCCGCCGACGGTGAACGCGGCGGAGTACTGCCAGAACGCCTCCCAGGGCAGTGCCCCCGGCACGAACGACTGGGTCACCGGGAACAGCTCGGGCGCGCGACCCGCGGCGGCGCACTCGTCCACGCCGTCGTCGAGGGTCTCGTCGTAGCAGAGGTGCGAGCCGAGCTGGACCCCCGTGGGCTTCAGCGGTCCGTAGCTCTCGACGACGTCGATCTCGCGGGGGTCGGCGGGGTCGGGGTGCTGCACCCACAGGGCGGTGTAGTTGGTGCCGGTGTCGGGCATCAGCAGGCTGGCCGTGACCCGCACCTGGGTGCCGGCCGGCAGCGCCCAGCCCGACGTCGAGCGGATCTGGGCGAGGTGGCCCACGTCAAGCTGGCCCTGCCCGTTCTGGACGGCGAGGTCCCAGCCCGGCATCTGGTGCCACTGTGCGGGCGCCTCGCCGGCGGGCCCGTCGAAGCCGTCGAAGAAGAGCGGCTCCCACCCCCACGTCGGGGCGGGGTCGGACTCGGAGGTGTCGCCGGCGGGCAGGGTGGCGCCCGCGGGCGCGCTCGCGAGCGGCACGGGCAGCAGGACGGCGAGGAGCGCGAGGCCCGCCAGCACGCGGGTGCGGCGGCCCCGGACGACGACCGGCCTCACCCGACGACGGTCAGGAGCTGGGTGGCACGGGTGAGCACGACGTAGAGGGTCGCACGTCCGGTCGCGGACTCGTCCTCGATCTCCTGCGGGGCGACCACGACGATGCCGTCGAACTCGAGGCCCTTGGTGTCGAGGCCGGTGAGGACGACGATGCGGTCCTCGCCGCTGGGCGTCACGCTCGAGTCGACCGCCGCCCGCGCGCCCGCGGCGTCGCCGGCGTGCTCGGGCCAGGAGGCCAGCCACGCGTTGACCTCGGAGCGGCGCGCCACCGGGACGACGATGCCGACGGTGCCCTCGACGCGCCCGGAGATCGTCCTCACGGCCTCGCGCACGGCCGCCTCGAGGTCGTCGACGGGTGCGACGACGAGCGGCTCCTCGCCGGTGCGGCGCACGGCCTCGGGCAGGTCGGCGTCGAGGCCCACGCGACGGGCGTAGGCGGCCGCGAAGGCGTAGATCTCCGCGGAGTTGCGGTAGTTGGTCGACAGGTGGAACTCGTGGAGCTCCTTGCCCTCCAGCGCCTCGGCGCGCGCGGCTGCCGCCTCCGGGGCGTCGGGCCACGACGACTGCGCGGGGTCGCCCACGATCGTCCAGCTCGCGGTGCGGCCGCGGCGGCCGACCATCCGCCACTGCATCGGCGTGAGGTCCTGCGCCTCGTCGATGAGGACGTGGGCGTAGCCGTCGTCCTCGATGCGGTGGCTGGGCGGCGCCCACTGCCGCCCGCCGGGGGCGTACTCGCGCTCGGAGATGGTGGTGAGCTCCTGGAGGTCGACGCCGCCCTCGAGCAGGCCGGTCTCGTCGAGGTCGCGCTCGTCGTCGGTGCGCTGAGGGACGTCGCCGAGGGCGTAGCGCAGCTCGTCGAGCAGCGGGACGTCCTCGATCGACAGGTCGGGCACCCCCGGCCGACCGGGCTGGCCGGCCCACGACTTCGAGAGCAGCAGCTGCTCCTCGCGGCTCACCACGCCCTCGCCGACGCGGGCGAGGAAGTCGGGGTCGCGCAGCCAGCCGAAGACGGTCTGGGCGTCGAGCGGCGGCCACCAGGCCGAGGCGAACTCGACGAAGCCGGCGTGGCCGAGCATGTCGTCGTCGAAGGCCTCGCGGCCGCGCTCCCTGCCGCGCTCGCCGGAGACCTGGCGCCACATCGCGTCGAGCAGGGTCTTGGCCACGCGCGGCAGCTGGCGGTTGCGGCGACCCTGCGACATCAGCTGGCGGCGCAGCCGGCCGAGCAGGCCGGGGTCGAGCACGATCGTCTCGTCGCGCCAGTAGATGCGGAAGCTCGTGGGGGCGCCGGGGGCATGCTGGCGCGCGGTGCGGCGCAGCAGCTCGGCCATCCGGGTGGCGCCCTTGACGTCGGCCACGGCCGGCTCGTCGTGGCGGGTCGCGCGGACCCCGCCGACGACCTCGCCGAGCGAGCGCAGCGCGACGGCGGTCTCGCCCAGGCTGGGCAGCACGCGCTCGATGTAGCGCATGAACACCCCGCTCGGACCGACGACGAGCACGCCGCCGCCCTCGTAGCGACGACGGTCGGAGTAGAGCAGGAACGCCGCGCGGTGCAGCGCCACGACGGTCTTGCCGGTGCCGGGGCCGCCGGAGATCGACACGACGCCCTTGCCGGGTGCGCGGATCGCCTTGTCCTGCTCGGCCTGGATGGTGGCGACGATGGAGTGCATCGAGCGGTCGCGGGCGCGGGAGAGCTGCGCCATCAGCGCGCCCTCGCCGACGATCGGGAGGTCCGTCTCGGCCTGGTCGTCGAGCAGCTCGTCCTCGACGCCGACCACGGTGCGGTGCTGCGAGCGCAGGACGCGACGGCGCACCACGCCCTGCGGCGTGGCGGCCGTGGCCTGGTAGAACACGCCGGCCGCGGGAGCGCGCCAGTCGATGAGCAGCACGTCGCGGTCGGCGTTGCGCACGCCGATGCGGCCGATGTAGCGCGGCTCGCGGTCGATCGAGGGGTCGAGGTCGAGCCGGCCGAAGACCAGGCCCTCGTGGGCGGCGTCGAGCTGCGCGATGCGCTTGGCGGCCTGGAAGACCATCGCGTCGCGCTCGACGAGGCCGCCCTCGTGCTCGAGCCGGCCGCGCTCGTGCCCCTCGGCGGCCAGCGCCTTCGCGCTCGCCGTCGACGCCTCCAGCTGCACGTAGACCTCGTCGACGTACGCCTGCTCCGTCGCGATCTCGCGCGCCTCGAGCTCCTCGCTCACACCTGCTCCTCATCCCCCGAGAACCACCTGCCCGGCTCCCGCGGGCAGACCGAGAAGCGTACCGGGCCGCACCCACGAGCACCGACTCGTCGCCGCACCCGGACACCACCTCCGGACGGGCCCCTCACGCGAGCACCAGCGCCCCCACCACGCAGACCAGCGCACCCAGGGTGCGCACCCGGTCGGCGCGGTCGAGCCGGCGCAGCAGCGCAGGTCGGGCCTCGGCCGGTGCGGTGGCGAGCCGCCCGTGGCTGGGGGCGGCGACGGCGGCGGTGGTGAGGACCGCCAGCGCGCCACCGGCCACCGCGACCCAGGTCCCGGGCTCGGCCGCGTGGGTCGCGGCGGCCCACGCCAGGACCCCCACCAGGGGCGGGTAGATCGCGGCCACGACCGGGGTGATCCGCGCCGAGTGCCGCTCGTGGGCGCGCGACCACGCCGCGTCGCCGACGTCGCGGAGCGCGGGGTAGACCACGACGTCGACGGTGAGCTGGAAGCCGAGGTGCGCCGCGGCGACCAGCAGCAGCCACGGGACCGGGTCGGCCAGGCTCACCCGAAGTCCCCGGCGGCGACGTCGGTCTCGCCCGCTGCCAGCGCGTCGACGACCCGGCGCGCGACGTCGGCGGGCGCCAGACCTTCCGGCAGGCGTGGCGCGGTGCCCGACAGCGGCCGGTCCGCCAGGCCTGTCTCGGTGTGCGGCGGCCGCACGTCCACCACCGTCACCCGCGAGCGGCGCAGCTCGGTGCGGAGCGCGGTCGCGACGGCGCTGAGCGCGGCCTTGCTCGCCGAGTACGCCGCCATGCCGGGCATGGGGCGCTCGGCGACGACCGCCGACAGGTGGAGGACGAAGCCCTGCGACTCCTCGAGCAGCGGCAGCAGGCGGCGCAGCAGGAACAGCGGGCCGACGACGTTGGTGAGGAAGAGCTCCTCGACGACCTCGTCGGGGGTGTCGACGAGCGGTCCGAAGGCGACGACGCCGGCGGCGTTCACCAGCCCGTCGAGGCCGCCGAGGTGCTCGCGCGCGGCGGCCGCGACGGCGTCGACCGCGGTGGCGTCGCCCAGGTCCGCGACCACGGGCACGCCCGTGCCGAGGGCGGCGAGCCGGTCGCCGTCGCGGCCCACCACGACCAGGCGAGCACCGCGCCGCTCCAGCTCGGCGACGACGAGGGCACCGAGGGCCCCCGTCGCTCCGACGACGGCGACGCGCGCGCCGGACAGGTCACGGGGGGTCAGGGCTGGCGCCACGACGGGCTCCTCTCACAGGGTCTCGTCCCCTTCTCGGCCCCGGCCCGGCCCGCGGATGCAGCCGAGGACTACTTCTCGGTCGCCGTCGGCTGTGACGGGCGCGACCTCGGGCGGGAGAGGAACGCCGTCATCGCCTCGCGTGCCTCGTCGCTGGCGAAGAGCCGGGCGCTGGTGGTCGCCATCTCCTCGCCGAGGACGTCGATGCGCGCGACCAGGTCGCCGTTGAGGATCCGCTTCGACTCGCGCAGGCCCTGGGGGGCCCCCGTCGCGAGGCTGGCGCAGATCGCGGCGACCTCGTCGTCGAGCCGGTCGGCCGGCACCGCCTTGGTCACCAGCCCGTACGCCGCCGCCTCGGCACCGGTGAACACCTCGCCGCCGAGCGTGGTCAGCGAGGCGGCGCGCGGGTTCATCCGGTGGTGGACCGTGAGGCTGATGATCGCCGCGGCGAGCCCGAGCTTGACCTCGGTGAGGGCGAACGTCGCGTCGTCGGCGCTGACCGCGATGTCGGCGGCCGCGACGATGCCGATGCCGCCGGCGCGCACCGCCCCGAGGTTCTTGGTGACGACCGGCTTCTCGAGGGTGACGATGAGGCGCTGGAGGTCGACGATGCGCCGCGCGCCCACCTCCATCCCCTCGGTGGTCGCCTCCGACAGGTCGGCGCCGGAGCAGAACACCTTGCCGGAGCTCTCGATCAGCACCGCCCGCACGTCCTCGTCGGCCCCCGCGCGCTCGAGGTGGGCGTGCAGCTCGGTCACCAGCTGCCTGCTCAGCGCGTTGCGGTTGGCCGGGCTGTCGAGGGTGAGGGTCGCGACGGCGTCGGAGACGGCGTAGTGGACCAGCTGTGCGGGGGCGTCGGTCATGCCGCCATCCTGCCGCACCGCCGCGGGCGGATCACTCGCCGCCGGGCACCCGCGCCACCGCGGAGAAGCTGATCGGCATCAGCCACTGCGAGTCGAGCCACGCGGCCTGGTCGACCACGCCGGCCAGCTCGGCGAGGAGGACCCCCGCGGTGCCGCGCGACCCCTCGTGGCCGTCCTCGGGGGAGCCGATGATCCACCTCAGGTGGCGCAGGAGCTCGGCGACCGTCGACACGCTGTCGTTCATCGGCTGCACGTCGACGTCGACGAAGCCGGCGCGGTGCAGGAGGTGGGCCAGGCCGTAGGCGGTGAACCGGTAGTAGTCGTGGGGGAGCTCGTGGAGGTACCAGGTGAGGGGCGCGCTTAGGATCACGGTGCCGCCGGGGCGGATCACGCGGGCGAACTCCTCGAGCACCCGCCACGGCTCGGGCGTGTGCTCGAGGACCTGGGTGCACACGACCGCGTCGAGGGAGTCGTCCTCGAGCGGCAGGTCGTCGGCCGGCGCGACCACGTCGACGGCCACGTCGGGGGTGTGGGTCGTGCCCGACCAGTCGCTGGTGCGGTAGTCGGTGCCGGCGAACAGCTCGCGGTAGGGCGCCTCGCCCGCCCCGACGTCGAGGACGCGCGCCCCGGGAGCGAGCGCGGCCGCGGCCTGCCGCAGGAACGCGACGTGGGGCTCGCGCGCTGCCGGCGCCTCGGCGACGAAGGCCCGCAGCGCCTCGCTCGCCCCGCTCATGTCCACGGCCACGACGTCTCCTCCAGGCACTCGGCGCCGGTGCGGCGCGGGCTCGCAGCAGGGGCCCGGGCACACCCTAGGACGCGGGTCGCAGCCGCACCATGCTGCACAATGCGAGTCGTGCCGCCGACCGATGGAGGATGCTCCCCGTGACCGACGCCCGCCCCTCCGGTGGCAACCTCCGCCGTGGCCTGCGCGGTTCGCTGGACCTGCCCGCCGGCACCATCGACGACCCCGGACGCGTCGACGTGGCGGGCTGGGTGTTCCACGAGCACGGGGAGGTCGTCCTCGTGGTGCTGCGCGCCGACGGCCGGCTCGTCGGCACGGTGGCCCCGGAGGTCGACCGCCCGGACGTCGCGGCGCTGCACGAGACCGCCACGCTGCGCTCCGGGTGGGCCACGACGGTCGCGCTGCCGCCCGTCGGGGGCACCGTCACCCTCAGCGCCCACGCGCTCGTCGCGGCCCCGGCCTCCGACGGCCAGGCGGCCCGCACGGTGCTGCTGCCGTTCGGCGAGAAGGTCGTCGAGGTGCGTGCCGGAGGACGGGTGCGCGGCGAGGTGGTCCTCCCCGACACGGTCGGACCCGGCACGTTCCGGGTGAGCGGCACCGCCGACGTCTCGCCCGCCCTGGCCCGCGTCGAGGTCACCGTCGGCGGGGGCGAGCCCGTCGTCGCGCGCAACAGCCTGCCCAGCGCCCCGGAGCGAGGCGCTCCGGCCGAGAGCGCACTGCGCGGCTTCGCGGCGACGCTCGAGGTCCCCGCGGGTGCGACCGAGGTCGACGTACGCGTGACGGCCGTGGCCATCGACGGCACCCGTGCCGACCTGCCCACGACCCCGGTCCCGGTCGCGCCGCCCGCACCGGCACCGTCCGCCGACCGGACCCGCACCCTCGAGGCGCGGCTCGCGCAGCGCCTGGAGGTGCAGCGCGCCGCCTACGCCCCCGACCCGTCGGGTCGTGTCCTGGTGGCCGCCCACGACCTCGGCATCGGCGGGGCCCAGAACTACCTCGACGCCCTCATGCACGGGCTCCACGACCAGGGCGTCCGGTTCTGCGTGGTGGCCGGGAGTGACGGGCCGCTGCTCGAGCACATCGAGTCGACCTACGACGCGCCCGTGCTCGTCGTCGGGCAGGTGCCCACCGGTGCCGAGCTGCTCGACACGCAGGTCCGGCTGGTGACCGACTTCGCGATCGAGCACGGTGCATCGGCCGTGCTGGCCAACACGCTCGTGACCTTCCCCGCCGTCCTGGCCGCGGCCAGCCTCGGCATCCCGGCGACGTGGGCGATCCACGAGAGCTTCCCGGTGCCGGTCTTCTGGCACGAGTTCCTGGGCCGCCCGGCCGACCCCTCGATCCTCGCCGCGACCCGTCAGGCGCTGGCCGGGTGCGACGAGGTGCTCTTCGAGGCGGAGTCCACGCGCGACCTCTACGCCGGCGAGGTGGCCCCGCACGCGGCCGCGCTCGTCCCCTACGGCCTCGACGTCGAGGCGTTCGACCGCGACCTGGCGGCCACCGGCCGTGCGCAGGCCCGCGCCGAGCTGGGGATCCCCGACGACCAGCGCGTGCTGGTCTGCGTCGGGACGGTCGAGCCGCGCAAGGGCCAGCTCATGCTCGCCCGGGCGTTCTCCCGGCTCCCGCCCAGCCTGCAGGCGCGCTCCTCGCTCCACCTCGTCGGCGCGTCCGACAGCCCCTACTCCGTCGCGCTGCGCGACTACGTGCGCGACGCGGGGCTCCACCAGGTGCACGTCGTCACCGCCGATCCGGACATCGTGCGGTGGTACGCCGCCGCCGACGTGCTCGTCTCCGCCTCCGACGTGGAGTCGATGCCGCGCACCATGCTCGAGGCGATGCTCGCCGGCCGGCCCGTCGCCGCCACGGCGGCGTTCGGCGTCGCCGAGCTCGTCGAGGACCGGGTCAACGGCTGGCTCTGCCCACCGGGCGACCTGCGCGGCCTCGCCGAGGTCCTGACCGCGGCCACCGCTGCCGACGAGGCGACGCTGGCGCGGATGGGAGCGGCCGCCCGGTCCCGGGTGGTCGCCGACCACGCGTCCTCGGGCTACGTCGACCACGTGCTGCGGTGGCTGCACGCGCGGGTCGGCGACGCGGGGGCCCCGGCGTGAGCGACCCCGGCCACCTCGCCGTCATCGGTCTCGGCTTCATCGGCAAGCGGATCGCCCGCACCGCGCACGCCCGCGGCTGGAGCGTGACGGCCCTGTCCCGCCAGGACCTCGACCTGCCCGGGGTCCGGATCGTGGAGGGCGACGCGACCAACCCCCGTGCCGTGGCGCACGCGCTCGAGGGTGCGACCTGGGTGGTCTTCGCGGCCGGCGACACCAAGCCCGCCGAGTCCGACCAGGACCCCCTCACCCACGCGATCAAGAACCTCGCCCCCGTGCTGTCGGCCCTCGAGGCGACGGCGGCGGCAGGCGCCCGGGGCTTCACCTTCCTGTCCTCCGGCGGCACCGTCTACGGCCCCGCCGCACCGGTGCCCACCCCCGAGGACACCCCGCTGTGGCCGATCAGCTCCTACGGCGTGATGAAGGCCGCGGCCGAGCAGTACGTCGCGATGCACGCCCAGCACGACGACTTCGCCGCCGACATCCTGCGGTGCGCCAACGTCTTCGGCCCCGGCGAGCCGACCACCGGCAGCCAGGGCCTGATCGGGATCGCCCGGGCCCGGCTGCGCGCCGGGGAGCCGGTGCTGATGTTCGGCGACGGGAGCGCCCGGCGCGACTACCTCCACGTCGACGACCTCGCCGAGGTGGTGCTCGACCTGGCGACCCGCCCGGACGGGGTGAGGGTGCTCAACGTGGGCAGCGGGTCCACCGTCTCGGTGGCCGAGATCATCGACGGCCTGGCCCGCGCGCTCGGCGTCGAGCCGGTGCTCGAGCGTCGACCCGCCCGCGAGTCCGACAGCCCGGTCGCCGAGCTCGACATCACCCGGCTGCAGCGGCTGCTCGACTTCCGGCCCCGCTCGGTGGCCGACTGGCTGGCGGCGGAGTGAGCGCGGCCGCACGTTAACGTTGACCGGTGATCGAACGGGGAGTCGAACGGGGAGTCGAGAGCGGGTCGGCACCGCCTGACGTGGGGGTCGTCGTGACCGGGCACGGCGAGGGCATCCTCGCCCACCGGACCCTGCGCTCGCTGGGACGCGCGATCGACGAGGCGGCCGCGCACGGCCTCACGGTGGAGGTCGTCGGCGTCCTCGACCGGGCCGACGCCGAGACCGTGGAGACCTTCACCGAGGCCCTCGGGTCGGGGGGCTCCGTCGGGCGCGCGGCCGGCGGCCGCGTCCTGACCCAGGTGCTGGAGGTCGACTGCGGGGACCCCGGCCTGGCCCGCATGCGTGGCGTCGCCGCGTTGCGGGCGCCGTGGGCGTGCGTGCTCGACGGCGACAACCTCGTCAGCGGCGCCTGGCTCGTCGCCGCCCACCGCACCGCGACCACCCACGGCGGCCCGTGCGTGGTCCACGCCGAGACGCTGATGGTGTTCGAGAGCCGCGTGGCGCTGTGGCACCAGCTGGCGAGCGACGACCCTCGCTTCCGGCGGGAGAACTTCTACGACCGCAACCCGTGGGACACCTTCTGCCTGGCCGCACGCGAGGTCTTCGAGGAGATCCCCTACGCCGCGACCGCAAGGGCCAGCGGCTTCGGCCCCGAGGACTGGCACTGGGGCATGGAGACGCTCCACGCCGGCGTGCCCCACCTCGTGGCGCCCCGGACGGCGCTCTTCTACCGCGACAAGGCCACCGGCTCGGTCCAGGGCGACCACGAGACGCACCGGAGCCTGCTGCCCCCCACCCCGCTACTGCTCGACCTCGACATCGCGCGGGCCGCCGTGGCGTCGAAGCCGCGGCGTCGCCCGATGCGCGGGCTCCAGCGGCGCATCGTGCGCCGCTTCCGCGGGCGCGACCAGGTGCCGCCGCTGCCCGCGCCGGTGCCGCCGGAGGCGCGCCCGAAGGGTCCCGGCAGGCGCTTCGTGTGGCCGGACCACTACCGCTACCTCCACCCCTCGCTCGCCCATCTCGGCGACGACGAGGTCCGCGAGCGCGCGGAGGCGCGCCCGCCCCGGGAGCGCCGCGGCTGGCTCACCGAGCCCGACCTCGCCGACCTCGACCCGCAGCACTTCGACGTCCTGCACTACCGCGCCCTCAACCACGACGTCCTCGCGCTCCGCGACGAGGAGGCGCTCGAGCACTACCTGCGCCAGGGTCGCGCCGAGGGTCGTCGCACGCGCCTGCGCCGCCGCGAGCTCAGGGCAGTGGCCGACCTCGACCTCGACGACTACCAGGCCCTCCACGCCGACCTCGCCCACCACGACGACGACCAGCTCCTCAACCACTACCTGATGCACGGGCTCCCCGAGGGCCGTGCCGGCTCACTGACCGCGGAGGAGCGCCAGGCCCTCGAGCCGGTGGTCGTCGAGGACTGGCTGCGCGAGGAGATGCGGGCGGTCCACGAGCTCGAGCCGGGCGTCCCGGTGCCCACCCCGGCCGTCCTCGACGCGCTCACCGTCATCGGCCCCCCGGGCGACGGGTCCCTCACCCGCGGCTCCCGGCTGTGGTGGAACGTGGTCGCCACCCTGGGCGAGGCCTCGCCCGACGTCCTCTTCCTCGGCCCGTGGATCCGGATGGGCGGCGGCGACATCCTGCTGGCGCGCTACGCCAACGCCGTACGGCGGATGCGTCCCGGCGCGCGGATCGCCGTGGTCACGACCCACGGGGCCTCCACCCGGTCCGACTGGTTCGACGAGGGCATCGTCCACGTCGACCTGCCCGCCATGGACGGCTGGGACCGGCTGCGGCAGGACGAGCGGGCGCAGCTGCTCGCCACCCTCGTGGTCCAGCACCGCCCGAGCACCGTCCACGCCTTCAACTCACCCGAGTTCTTCGACGCCGTCGAGCTGTTCCCGGCGGCCCTCTCGGCCAGCACCCAGGTGTTCCTGTCGACCTTCGTGATCGACCGCGACGCCGACGGCGGCATGGCCAACCACCTGTTCCACCGCCCCACCGACTACCTCGGGGTCGTCGACAAGGTCATCGTCGACAACCACGCGCTGGTCGAGCAGTTCCACGAGCTGCTGCGCCTGCCGCGGCACAAGTTCGCCGTCCACCACCAGCCGATCGAGCGCCCCGCCCCGCGCACGCCGCGGACGCGGACGAGCACCGACCCCCTGCGGGTGATGTGGGCGGCGCGCTTCGACAAGCAGAAGCGCCTCGACGTGCTCGCCGACGTGGCGGAGGCCTGCCGGCACGCCGGCCTCGCCGTGGAGTGGCACGTCTACGGCGCCCCGGTGATCGAGTCGGCCGCGGCGTCCGAGGCGCACGTCGCGCGGCTCGAGGCCGTCGGCGCCCAGTTCCACGGCACCTACGCCTCCTTCGCCGACCTGCCGCTCGACGAGACCGACCTGTTCCTCATGACGTCGGAGTCGGAGGGCATCCCGCTCACGCTGCTCGACGTGCTGGCGCACCAGGTGCCGGTGATGGCGCCGATGGTCGGAGGGATCCCGGAGGTCGTCTCGGCCGAGACCGGCTGGCCCATCGCCCGCTTCGATGACGTCGGCGCCTACGTCGAGGCGATCCGCGAGGTGGCGCAGGACCCGGGAGCCGCGCGCGAGCGTGCCGCGGCGGGCTACGCGCTGCTCGAGCGGGAGTTCTCCTGGTCCCACTTCGAGGACCTGCTGGAGTCGATGCCGGGCTACCTGCCGGCGGGCTGAGGCGCCGCCGCGGCACCGGCCCCCGACGTCCCGGCGCCGTCGAGCACCGCGTCCAGCTGCTCACGGAGCGCCGGGGCGAAGGTGCGCGCGAAGTACTGCAGCAGGTGGCTCTGGTCCCCGTAGACGGGCAGGCCGCCGACGACGGCGTGGCAGCGCTCCCGGTCGCAGAGAGCGGGCAGCGGCGACCACGACACGACGCCGTCCATGCCGCGGGCCGCGCGCAGGAGCGGGTCGGGCGTGGCGAAGCGGCGCGGGGCCGAGCAGGGGTCGACGGTCACCGTGGAGGCACCCAGGCACTCGGGGAGGGAGCCGTGGTCGAGGCTCGGGGGGTCACCGAGCACCACGACGGTCTTGCCCGCGTCGACCCACGCGCGCCACTGGGCCCGGAGCTGCCCGACGCCGCCGTCGGCGTCGTCGGTGAGGTACTCGCGCGAGATGGCCGAGACCACCACCACCTCGATCGAGTCGTCGTCGGCGATGTCCTGCCCGACCTGACGGCCCCACGCGCGGCAGCTGTCGGTCATCTCGGGCGTGGCCCAGTACGCACGCCAGTCGCCGGAGACGACCGAGCACGACGACTTGACCTGCATGACGACGTTCCAGTTCTCCTGCTGGGCCACCACGTCGAGCGGCGCGGCCCAGTGGCCGGCGTGGGAGTCGCCGACGAGCACGAGGCGGTGCTCGGCCTGGTCCTCGGGCACCCCGAACTCGCACGGGCTGGGCGCCGGGTCCTCGGGCTCCACCTGGCAGCTCGAGCCCCAGGCGGGGACGTAGGGCGAGTTCTCGATGGTGGCGAGGTCCGCGCCGGCGATCGACAGGACGTGGCTGTCGCGGCACCCGTTGGCGGTCGCGGGGGCCCCGACGCACCGGTCGCCCGACGTGGCGGCGGCCTCCAGCCGCGACTGCACCTCGCGCAGGTTCCCGGCCAGTCCGCGGGGCAGCGCCCAGGCGCCGCCCGCGAGCAGGGCCATGACCAGCGCCGCCGGGACGAGGCTGCGCCACGCGGGTCCGGCAGCGAGCCAGCGGGCCCTGCGCACCGGGTCCTCGATGAAGCGCGTCGACGCCGCCGCGAGGACCAGGCAGGCGGCCAGCAGGAGCAGGCCGAGGACGGGTGTCATCGGCCGGCCGAGGGCGACCGGCACGATGATGATGACCGGCCAGTGCCAGAGGTAGAGGGAGTACGACACGTCGCCGACCCACTCCACCGGCCGGAGCACGCGGTGCCGCGACTCACCCGAGCCCTGGCCGGCCCAGATCACCAGGGCGGCGCCGAGCACCGGGAGCAGGGTCGGCAGTCCCGGCACGGCCGAGGAGTCGTCGAACCACACCATGCACCCCACCATCGCCAGCCATCCGGGCGCGGCGAGGAGCCGCGGGACGCGCGGCAGGGCGAGGGTGCCGAGCAGGGCGCCGGCAGCGAACTCCCACGCGCGACCCCAGGTCTCGAAGTACGCGCTCTCCGGGTGGGCCCCCAGCGCCCAGGTGGCCCAGGCGAGGGAGGCGGCCAGGACGACCCCCATCGCGGCCGGCAGGACCACCCGGCGCGCGGCGGGGCGGGCGCGGCGCGCGACGAGCCACAGCACGAGCAGCAGCACCGGCCAGACGAGGTAGAACTGCTCCTCCACCGAGAGCGACCAGTAGTGGGTGACGGGCGAGGGCGACTGCGACGAGCGGAAGTAGTCCTGCTCGCTGGCCGCCAGCACCCAGTTCTGCACGTAGAGCGCACTGCCCAGCACCTCGCGCGACACCTGCTGCCACGCGGCCTCGGGGAGCCACACCCGGGTCGCCACCAGGGTCACCGCCAGGACGAGCAGCGACGCCGGCAGCAGGCGCCGGGCGCGGCGGGCCCAGAACCGTCCCAGCCGGATCCGGCCGGACTCCCGCATCTCCGAGGCCAGGTGCGAGGTGATGAGGAAGCCGGAGATCACGAAGAACACGTCGACGCCGAGGTAGCCGCCGGTGAGCCGGTGCGGGAAGAGGTGGTTGAGGACGACGCCGCCGACGGCGAGCGCCCGCAGGACCTGGATGTCGGTGCGTCGCCTGGAGGGTCGTGCCTGGTCTGGGGCCGTGCTCACCTGTCCGCCTCTGCGCTCTGCTGTGGTCGGTCGACAGGCTATGTGACGAGATCCCGGGCGACGGAAATCCCGCGGCACCCCTCCCGCCGACCAATCCGGTGGGGCCCGGGCGTCGAACACCGCCCATGCAGACCGACGTGACGACAACCGCGCCTGAGGGCCGGTGGCAGCGCGCGCGCCACGCGGCGTACGGCGTGCTCGCCACGCTCGTGGGGCTCGCAGCGGCGCACCTCGTGGCGGCGCTCACCGTGCCGGCGGCGTCCCCCGTGCTCGCCGTGGGCTCGACGGTCATCGACCTGACGCCCACGCCGCTCAAGGAGTGGGCGATCCGGCAGTTCGGCAGCTCCGACAAGCTGGTGCTGGTCGGCTCGGTCGTCGTGGTCGTGCTGCTGCTGGCCGCGCTGGCCGGAGTCCTCACCGCCCGTCGCCCCACGGCCGGGCTCGTCGTGGTCGTCGCCCTCGCCGGCGTGGCGGGCGTGCTGGCCGTGCTCCGTCCCCAGGCCGGCCCCCTGGACCTCGTACCTGCCCTGGTCGCCGCTGTCGTGGGCGCCGCCTCCCTCTGGTGGCTGCACCGCGTGGACGACCGGGGCTCCGCCGGACCGTGGGCTGGGTCCGGCGGTCCGACCCGGCGCGGGGTCGTGCTGGCGAGCGGCGGCCTCGCGGCCGCGGCCGTGGCCATGGGGGGTGTCGGTCGCTGGGTGTCGTCCTACCGCCTCGGCGGGACGGACGTCGCCCTGCCGACGCCGAACGACCCCGCGCCGGCCCTCCCGAAGGGCCTCGAGGCGACCTACAGCGGGATCAGCCCGCTGCAGACCCCGGTCGCCGACTTCTACCGCGTCGACACGCGCCTGACGCTGCCCACCGTCGACGTCGACAGCTGGACGCTGACCATCGACGGCGACGTCGAGCAGGAGGTCACCTTCACCTTCGACGACCTGACGCAGATGCGCACCATCGAGCGCGACATCACCCTCACCTGCGTGTCCAACGAGGTCGGCGGTCCCTACGTCGGCAGTGCGCGCTGGCTCGGCGTGCCGCTCAAGGACCTGCTCGACCGCGCGGGCATCGACGCCACCAGGGCCGACCAGATCCTCTCGACCGACGTGGACGGGATGACGATCTCCACGCCGCTCGACGTCGCCCTCGACGGCCGCGACGCGATGATCGCCATCGGCATGAACGGCACGTCGCTCTCGCGCACCCACGGCTTCCCGGCGCGGATGGTGGTGCCGGGCCTCTACGGCTTCGTCAGCGCCTGCAAGTGGATCAGCCGGATGACGCTGACCACCTACGACGAGCAGCAGGCGTACTGGACCGAGCGCAAGTGGGCCGTCGACGCCCCGATCAAGCTCTCCAGCCGCATCGACACCCCCAAGCCGCTCTCGGACAGCAAGGCCGGCACGGTCGTCGTCGGCGGCATCGCCTGGGCGCAGCACGTCGGCATCGAGCGCGTCGAGGTACGCGTCGACGGCGAGGCCTGGCGCCCGGCCACCCTCGGCCCGCAGGTCACCGACGACTACTGGCGCCAGTGGTACTTCGAGTGGGACGCCTCCCCCGGCCAGCACTTCCTGGCCTGCCGCGCGGTCAACAAGGACGGCGACGTGCAGTCCGACGTGCGGATGACCCCGTTCCCGGAGGGGTCGAGCGGCCTGCAGGAGATCTCGGTCAACGTCACCTGACCCGCACGCGCCGCGTGCGGCCGCCCTCGTCCGGCGGGCGGGGCGGGGCGNNNGCCCGTCGGCACGCCCCCGGCCTGTCCAAGGATTGTCCAAAGTTTTTCGTCGATCTCCCCATCCGCCTCCGCAGGGGCTCCGAACACCTCATGACAGCGGGCCCACCAGGGCCCACTAGCCCGGTTCCACCCACCGAAAGGGACACCCACCCCATGAACACCAAGCTCCGCACCCGCTCGATGGGCCTCGCCGCCCTCGCCCTGACCGCCTCGATGGGTCTCGCCGCCTGTGGCAGCGAGGACGACTCGACCAGCGCCAGCGACACCACGTCCTCCAGCTCCTCGCCGAGCGAGTCGATGTCGGAGTCGGAGTCCCCGATGGACTCCGAGTCCGCCGAGCCCGCCTCCGACGCTCCCTTCGGCCCCGGCTGCGCCGGCGTTCCCACCTCGGGTGAGGGCTCCGTCGAGGGCATGGCCGACGACCCGGTCGCCACCGCCGCGTCGAACAACCCGCTCCTCAAGACGCTGGTTGCCGCGGTGACCCAGGCCGGCCTCGTCGACACCCTCAACTCGGCCGAGAACCTCACCGTGTTCGCCCCGACCGACGACGCGTTCGCCGCGATCCCGAAGAAGCAGCTGAACGCGCTCCTCAAGGACAAGGCCGCGCTGACCCAGGTCCTGACCCACCACGTGATCGGCGAGCGCCTCAGCCCCGACATGCTGGCCGGCGAGCACGAGACCCTGGCCAAGGACATGCTGACCGTCGACGGCTCGGGTGAGGACTTCACCATCGGCGACGCCAGCGTCGTGTGCGGCAACGTCCAGACCGCCAACGCCACGGTCTACGTCGTCGACCAGGTCCTGATGCCGCAGATGTGATCGTCGACCGACGAGCACTGCGCAAGGATGACCGCGTGAACCACGTTGAGCCCGTTCCGGACGGGGCGCCCCAGGGCGTCCCGTCCGGGGGCGACCCCGGCCGGCTGGCGGACCTGCTCCGCCGCGCGGCCCTGGGTGACGAAGCTGCCTTCGCCGCCTTCTACGACGCCACCTCGGCCCGCGCGTACGGCCTGGCCCTGCGCGTCGTGCGCAACCCCGCGCACGCCGAGGAGGTCACCCAGGAGGCCTACCTCGACGCCTGGCGCTCCAGCACCCGCTACGACGCCGAGCGCGGCAGCGCCGCCGGCTGGCTGATGACGATCGTGCACCGCAAGGCCGTCGACCGGGTCCGCTCGGTCGAGGCGGCCACCGCCCGCGACGAGACCTGGAACCGCGAGACGGCCCCCACCGAGCACGACCAGACCTCGGAGGCGGCCCACGCCTCGCTCGACGCGGCCCGCGTGCGGAACGCGGTCGCCACGCTCACCGACGTGCAGCGCCGCGCCGTGGAGCTCACCTACTTCGGCGGCTACACCCACACGGAGGTCGCCGCCCTGCTCGACGTGCCGCTCGGCACGGCGAAGACACGTATCCGCGACGGACTGATCCGCCTGCGCGACCTGATGGGAGTCAGCTCATGAGCGACCTGCACAAGCTCACGGGCGCCTACGCGGTGGATGCCCTCGACGACCTCGAGCGCGCACGGTTCGAGCAGCACCTCGCCGCGTGCGAGGACTGCCGGGCCGAGGTCGCGGAGCTGCGCGAGACCGCGGCACTGCTGGCCGACGCCTCGGCCGTCGCACCGCCGGAGTCGTTGCGCTCCTCGGTCCTGGCCGGCATCTCCCAGGTGCGTCCGCTCCCGCCCGAGGTGCCCTCCGCGAGCGTCACGTCGCTCGACGAGACCCGCGGGCGGCGGCGAGGCTGGATGCCCTTTCTGGTCGCGGCGGCCCTCGCCCTCGTCGTCGGGATCGGCGCGGCGGTGACCCAGCCGTGGGCCGGTGACGACCGCGGGAACCTGACCGCGGCCGAGCAGGTCCTCCAGGCCGACGACGCCCGCGAGGTGGCCCACGACCTGGGCGAGGCTGGGCGGGCGACCGTGACGTGGTCGAAGTCGCAGGAGCGTGCCGTCATCACGACCGAGGACATGGTCGCCGCACCCGACGGCAAGGCCTACGAGCTCTGGTTCGTCGGCGAGGACGGCGGGTTCACCTCCGCCGGCCTGATGGCCGATGCTCCCGACCAGACGGTCGTGCTGACCGGCACGGCGAAGGACGCCGCGGCGGTGGGCATCACCGTCGAGCCCGACGGCGGCTCCGACCAGCCCACCACCGAGCCGATTGCGGTCTTCGACCTGACGAAGGCGGCATGAGCGCGGCCGCCCCCCGACGACGCGTCGCCGTCGTCGGGTCCGGCGTCGCGGGCCTGACGGCGGCGTGGGTCGCCTCACGCACCGCGCACGTCACCCTCTACGAGGGCGACGACCGGCTCGGCGGGCACGCCGACACCCACCGGGTGCCGACCCCCGACGGCGAGCTCGCCATCGACACCGGCTTCATCGTCCACAACCGACGCACGTACCCCACCCTGCTGCGGCTCTTCGCCGAGCTCGGCGTGGCGACCCAGCCGTCGGAGATGTCGCTGTCGGTCAACGACGCGACCACCGGCGTGCAGTGGGCCGGCGCCCTGGGACCGCGGGGCCTCTTCGCCCGCCCGTCCTCGCTGACCTCGCGCGAGCACTGGCGGATGCTGCTGGAGATCCCGCGCTTCCACCGCCGCGCCCGCGCCGTGCTGGCGGCCGCCGACGCGGCGCCCGACGACCAGACCCTGCGCGACTTCCTCGCCGAGGGCGGCTTCTCCGAGGGCTTCCTGCGCCACTTCATGGAGCCGGTCGTGGCGGCCGTGTGGTCCTGCGACCCGGCCACGTCCCTCGACTACCCCGCCCGCTACCTCTTCGCCTTCCTCGAGCACCACGGGATGCTGAGCGTCTTCGGCTCGCCCGAGTGGCGCACCGTCACCGGCGGCTCGGGCACCTACGTCGCCCGCCTCGCCGAGGGCCTGCAGGAGATCCTGCTGGAGACCAAGGTGACGTCGGTGCGCGAGCTCGACGACCGCGTCGAGGTCACCGACGGCAGCGGCACCACCCGTGCCTACGACGCCGTCGTGGTGGCGACCCATCCCTCGCACGCGCTCGCGATGCTGGAGCAGCCGACCGACCTCCAGCGCGAGCTGCTGACGGCGATGCCCTACAGCTCCAACCCGGCGCTGCTCCACACCGACACCTCGCTGCTGCCCGGTGCGACCGGGGCGCGGGCGTCGTGGAACTTCCTCCGCCCGCCCGGCGAGACCGGCGCGGTCACCGTCACCTACGACCTCACCCGGCTGCAGCGCCTGCCCACCGACACCCACTACCTCGTCACCCTCGGCGGCGAGGACCTGGTGGACCCCGCCACGGTGATCGACCGGATGGAGTACGAGCACCCCCTCTACACGCCCGCGTCGGTCGCCGCCCAGCGCCGGCTGCCCGAGATCGACACCGACCGCGTCGCCTTCGCCGGCGCGTACCACGGCTGGGGGTTCCACGAGGACGGCGCGCGCTCCGGCCTGGCCGCCGCGACCCGCCTCGGCCTGCCCTGGACCCGGCCGACGCACGTGCTGCCCGAGCCGGGACGCTTCGAGACCACGATCCGCCACACCCGTCGCACGCCGTTCCGCCGCAGCTTCGAGCACTCCTCGACGACGTGGCTGGTCGACCTCGACGACCTGCCCGACCACGGCCGGCTGGCCAGGTTCGAGGCCCGTGACCACCTCGGCGACCCCGCGCGCAGCCTGCGCGCCAACGTGGAGGCGTTCCTCGCCGACCACGGCGTCCGGCTCGGCGACGGCGAGCGCCCCGGCACCATCGTCATGGCCGCGCAGCCGCGCTCCCTGGGCTACTGCTTCAACCCGATCAGCGTGTTCTGGTGCTTCGACGACGCCGGCGCCCAGGCCGCGGTCGTCATCGAGGTGCACAACACCTACGGCGACCGCCACGCCTACCTCGTCCACCCCGACGAGCAGGGGCGCGCCACGACCGGGAAGGCGATGTACGTCTCGCCCTTCCACGCAGTCGACGGCACCTACGAGATCGCCGTCCCCGTCCCGACCGACCGGCTCCACGTCGCGGTCACGCTCCGGGGCCACGACGACGGCCGGGCGGCGCCGTTCAGCGCCAGCCTCACCGGCACCCGCGGCGACGTCCCGGTCCGCCGCACCGTCGGCGCCGCGCTGCGCGGCAGCGCGCTGATCCGCGCCCACGGCACCTGGCTCTGGGCCCGGCGCCTCCCCCTCCGTCCCCGTCCGTCCCACCGCCAGGAAGGCGTGCGATGACCATCGAGAAGAGCCGCCCCGCCACCGCCCAGGGCATGCCGCCCCTCGAGCCGATCACCGCCGGCCCCCGCACGGCCGTCTCGGCAGCCGTCGCCAGGCGGCTGTTCCGTGCCGCCGTCTCGCGGCTCGCCGTGACGGTCGTCGAGGAGCCCACCGGCGACCGGCTCGGGCAGGGCGGGCCGCTCATGCGGCTCCACCGCCCCGACGAGTTCTACGCCCGCCTCGGCCGCGACGGCCTCATCGGCTTCGGCGAGGCCTACCTCACGGGTGCGTGGGACGCCGACGACCTGGCCGGCTTCCTCACCGTCCCCGCCGCCCGGATGGCGACGCTGGTCCCCCGCCCCCTGCAGCGGGCGCGCGCCCTCGTGACGCCGCGGCTGCCGAGCCACCAGCGCAGCACCGAGGCCAACAGCCAGGCCAACATCTCGCACCACTACGACCTGTCCAACGACCTGTTCCGGCTCTTCCTCGACGAGACGCTGAGCTACTCCTCCGCGCTCTTCGACACCTCCGTGCAGTCGGTCCCGGCCGGTCCGGGATCGGTCGCCGAGCACCTGCTCGCCACGACGCCGGAGCCGGTCGACCACGACGACCCGCGCCGCCACGGCCCCGACCTGGCCGAGGCGCAGGGCCGCAAGATCGAGCGGATGCTCGACCAGGCCGGCGTCACCGAGGGCACCCGCGTCCTCGAGATCGGCACCGGCTGGGGCGAGCTCGCGATCCGCGCAGCCCGGCGCGGCGCGACCGTGCACACGATCACGCTGTCGGTCGAGCAGCTCGAGCTCGCGGAGGAGCGGATCGCCGCCGCCGGGTACGCCGACCGCGTGCAGGTCGAGCTGATGGACTACCGCGCCCTCACCACGACCGGCCGCACCTACGACGCCGTGCTGTCGGTGGAGATGATCGAGGCGGTGGGCCACGAGTTCTGGGCGACGTACTTCCGCACCATCGACGCCGTGCTCGCCCCGGGTGGCCGGGTCTCGATCCAGGCCATCACGATGCCGCACGACCGGATGCTCGCCACCCGCGACACCCACACCTGGATCACCAAGTACATCTTCCCCGGCGGCTTCCTGCCGAGCGTCGAAGTCGTCGACCAGATCACCCGGCAGCAGACCTCCCTCCGGCTCGTCGACCAGCTCGAGATGGGCAGCCACTACGCGGAGACGCTGCGTCGGTGGGACCGGCGCTTCCTCGCCCAGCGCCCGGCCGTGCTGGCCCTCGGGTTCGACGAGCTGTTCATGCGGGTCTGGCACTTCTACCTCGCCTACTCCCAGGCCGGCTTCGCCAGCGGCTACATCAACGTCTCCCAGCTCACCTTCACCCGAGAGGACCGGTGACGGGCGTGACCCAGACCGACCCCCGCCCCGTCACCGACACGGCCGCAGGCTCCGGTGTCGCCCAGCGGCTCGCCGAGGCCGTGCGCCCCTTCATCGGCGGTGACCTGCCGGTGCGCCTGCGCGCCTGGGACGGCTCGGAGGCCGGCCCGGCCGACGGCCCGCTCGTCGTGCTCCGCTCGCCCGACGCCCTTCGCCGTCTGCTCTGGCACCCGGGCGAGCTCGGTGCCGCCCAGGCCTACGTCACCGGCGAGCTCGACGTGCCCGAGCAGGACGGCTGGGACCTCTCCTCCGCGCTGACCCACGCGTTCGCGGTCGGTCGCGAGCGGGGCCTGTCCGGCGTACGTCTCTCGCCCCGCGCGATGGTCGACGCCGTGCGGACCGCCGCCGGCCTGGGCGCCCTCGGCCGCCCGCCCGCCGCGCCTGCCTCGCAGGCGCGGGTGAAGGGCCGCCTGCACAGCCTGGCGCGCGACCGGTCCTCGATCAGCCACCACTACGACCTCTCCAACGAGTTCTACTCCCTCGTCCTCGAGCCGCAGATGGCCTACTCCTGCGGCTACCACGCGAGTCCCGACGTGCCGCTCGAGGAGGCGCAGCGCGCCAAGCTCGACCTCGTGTGCACCAAGCTCGGGCTCGAGCCCGGCATGCGCATGCTCGACGTGGGTTGCGGCTGGGGCTCGCTGTCGCTGCACGCCGCCGAGCACTTCGGCGCACAGGTCGTCGGCGTGACGATCTCGGCGGAGCAGAAGAAGTTCATCGACGCCCGGATCGCCGAGCGCGGCCTCGCCGACCGCGTCGAGATCCGGCTCCAGGACTACCGCGAGGTCCCCGAGCGCGACCACTTCGACGCGGTCGGCTCGCTCGAGATGGGCGAGCACGTCGGCGCGCTCAACTACGACACCTACGTCGAGGTGCTGCGGCGGGCGGTCAAGCCCGGAGGCCGGGTGCTGGTGCAGCAGATGTCGCGCCAGGGCGCCGGCGGCGGCAAGCACCCCGGCGGCGGGCCGTTCATCGAGTCGTTCATCGCCCCCGACATGACCATGCGGCCCGTCGGCGAGACGGTCGCCCTCATCGAGGCCGGTGGTCTCGAGGTGCGCGACGTGCACGCCCTGCGTGAGCACTACGTGCTGACCGTCCACGGCTGGCTGGAGCGCTTCGAGGCCCACATCGACGCGATCCGCGCGCTCGTCGGCGAGGAGGTCGTGCGGGTGTGGCGGCTCTACCTCGTCGGCGGTGCGCTGGCGTTCCGCGACGGCCGGATGGGCGTCGACCAGATCCTCGCCGTGCGCCCCGGCGCGCCGCACACGCTCCCCGCGACCAGGGCGTGGTGAGGTGCTGACGGAGGCACTCGTCGCGCTCCTCGCCGCCGCCGTCGTCATGGGGTCGACGGCGGCGGTGAGCAAGCGGCGCGACCGCGTCGCCGACGTCGACGTGGCGTGGGGCCTGTCGTTCGTCGCGATCGCGATCGTGCTCGCCCTCGTCTGGCCCGACGTCCACTCGTGGCTGCTCGCGCTGCTCGTCGTGGTCTGGGGCGGCCGGCTGGCCACCCACATCGCTCGTCGTTCGCGCGGGCACGGCGAGGACCCGCGCTACGAGAAGATGCTCGGCGGGCCCGGCTGGCACGCGGGTGCGGGCAAGGTGCTGCTCCGCGTCTTCGGCACCCAGGCGCTCGTGTCGTGGATCATCTCCTTCCCGCTCGTCGTGGGCGCGGCCCACGACGTGCGGTGGTGGCCTGTGGTCTGGGTCGGCGTCGTGGTGTGGGCGACCGGGCTCTTCTTCGAGGTCGCCGGCGACGCCCAGCTCGAGGCCTACAAGGCGAAGCCGCGCGAGTCCCGGCCGAAGATCCTCGACACCGGCCTCTGGGCCTGGACCCGCCACCCGAACTACTTCGGCGACGCCTGCGTGTGGTGGGGCCTCTGGGTCGCCGGTGCACTGTCGCTGGGCTGGGTCCCGGGGCTCGCGACGATCTTCGCCCCCGCCGCCATGACGTTCTTCATCCGCAACGTCACCGGCGCGAGGCTGCTGGAGAAGACGATGTCACAGCGCGAGGGCTGGGCAGAGTACGCCGAGCGGGTGCCGCTGTTCTTCCCCCGCCCGCCGCGGCGCTGACCCCTCCGCGCTAGCGTCGCCGGGGTGGAGCTGAGCGAGCGCGAGGACACGCACCGGAGGATGCTGCGCGCCCGCGACGAGATGGACCGGCTCTTCGCCGAGCCCCTCGACGTCCCCCACCTCGCGGCGGTCGCCCACCTGTCGCCGTCGCAGTTCGGGCGCGTGTTCAAGGACGTCTACGGCGAGACCCCGCACCGCTACCTGCAGCGTCGCCGCGTCGAGCGAGCCATGACCCTGCTGCGCCAGACGGACCGGCCGGTCACCGACGTCGCCTGGGACGTGGGCTTCGCCAGCCTCGGCACGTTCAGCCGGACCTTCCGCACGATCGTCGGCTGCTCCCCCTCGGAGTTCCGGGCCCAGCACGCACCGGTGGCGGTGCCGTCGTGCTTCATCGCCGCCTGGACGCGCCCGCGCGCGAGTGCCGCGGACAGGACAGCGGTTTCGGAGAAGCGCACCGGCCCCGACGCTGGCTAGCGTCCTTCCCATGACCCACATCACCAGCCTCCACATCCGCAGCGTGCCCGTCCTCGACCAGGACGAGGCGCTCGACTTCTACACCCGCCACCTCGGCTTCGAGGTCCGCGACGACATCGACCTCGGCTTCATGCGCTGGCTCACCATCGGCGTCCCCGGCCAGGACACCTCGCTGCTCCTCGAGCTCGTCGGCGGTCCGCAGCACGACGAGGCCACCGCGGCGCAGGTCCGCGAGCTGGTCACCAAGGGCGCGCTCGGCGGCCTCTTCCTGACGAGCTCCGACGTGCACGCGACCTACGCCGCGCTGGTCGAGGCCGGCGTCGAGGTGACCCAGGAGCCGGTCGAGCAGCCCTACGGCACCGACTTCGGCATCCGCGACCCGTTCGGCAACCACATCCGGGTCAGCCAGCCCAACACCGCCACCCCGGCCGAGGTGCAGGACGCCTACGACGCCTCGGGCGCGCGGTGAGCTACCCGCCGGCGCTCTACCACGGCGAGTCCGGCGAGGTCTCCGCGCACGTGGTGCGCGGAGACCGGGAGCCCGACGTGGTCTACCCCAACGGCAACCGGGTGTTCTACCTCGCGCGCGACGTGGAGACGTCGGGGACGTTCGGGCTCTACCGCTGGGAGTTCGCCGGCCCGGAGAGCGGACCGGCGCCGCACTTCCACAGGACCATCACCGAGTCGTTCCACGTCCTGGCCGGCACCGTCACGATCTTCGACGGGAAGGACTGGGTGAGGTGCCACGCCGGCGACTTCGCCCACGTGCCGGCCGGCGGCATCCACGGCTTCCGCAACCAGGACGGACCCGCGCAGATGCTGCTGCACTTCGCTCCGGGCGCGCCGCGGGAGGCCTACTTCGAGGGCCTCGCCGCCGGGATCGCGGACTTCGACGAGGACCAGCGCGACCGGTTCATGCGCGAGCACGACAACCACTGGGTGTGAGTCCTCAGCGCAGGGGACGGACGACGTACCGGACCAGCGCGGTGCCGCCCCACCGGGGAGCGGCCCCGACAAAGCTCATGTCGACGGTGACCCGGAGCCCGCGCCCGCGCGCGCGGACGACGTACTCCTCGTGCAGCTCCGGGTCCGTCTCGGGGCCGGTCTGCACCTCCACGGTGCGGCTCCGCGACGTCACGCTGTGGAAGCCCCTGGCCCGGAACCGGTCCACCAGGTGCTGCTGCACGGGGCCGAGTTCGTCGGTGTCGAGGGCCAGGTCGAGCAGCTGCCGGCAGCTCGCGCGCAGGTAGCCGCGGACCGTGTAGTCGTCCTGCGGCAGCGGCACCGCCCGCGGGAAGTCCGCGGGGTCGGTGCTGACCGCCGGGCACCGGGCGGACCGGCCCGCGGTGTCCTCGCGCGGGGAGGCCGTGGCGGCCCCGGCGCTGCCGGCGCTCCCGACGAGGGCCACGATCATGACGGCCAGCGCGACGGCGCGGGCGACCCTTGGCTGCGACATGGACGAAGTGAAGCGCACCGGGGACGGCCTGGCTACCCGGGCCGGACCACCTGCTCGGCGAGGCGGGCCGGGGCCTGGAGGCAGTAGGAGTCGGTGAGCAGCTCGGCGAGCTCCTCCCAGTCGATGCCGGCCTCCTCGTCGAGCACCATGCCGATCACGTTGCCGCCCCAGCCGGAGCGGAAGTAGGGGTGGCCCAGGTGCTCGAACGCCGCCACCTCGTCGGGCTCGCCGCGGAAGGTGATCCGGAAGACCTGGTCCTCGCCGCCGAACACGTGGGCGACCGTCGCGCCCCCGACGCGCCACCGCGTGCCGGTCCAGGCCTGCTCCTGCACGCACCGCGGCAGCGCCCCGAGCACGGCGTCGAGGCGCAGCACCCACTCCTCGGGCACGAGCGGTCGGTCGGCGAGGGCCACCTGGCTGATCCTGCCAGCGCGGTCCGACACCGAGCCACGTGATCTGAGGACGCCCCGCCCCTCCCCGGACGGCATCTGAGGACGTGACAGGAGCGATCCGGGCCCTGACAGTCCCACCACGTCCTCAGATGATCTGGGGTCAGCGGAGCGGGACCCGCACCACCTGACCGCCGTCGGGGCACACGCTGCACGTCGAGACGTAGGCGTGGCGCCAGCTGAACGCCACGCCGTAGGGCGCGACGAGGTCGTCGGCGACGACGGTGTGCGAGCCACCGGGGTCGACCCGCAGCAGCGACCCGGACGGCGGAGCGCCCTCCGGGACCGCGAGCAGGCCGTCGTCGGCGAGCTGGACGGCGTAGAGGCTGCCGCCGTGCCAGCCGAGGTCGGTCACGTTGGTCAGCCCGGTGGCGTAGACCGTCGGCTCCTCGCCGCGGACCAGGCGCCAGATGTTCGAGCCGCCGGCCGGGAACGGGAAGCCGGTGAGCTGGCTGACGTAGAGCGCGCCGTCGGGGCCGCGGACCGCGGACGTCGGGACGGCGTCCATCGGGATGTCGCCCGGGGGCAGGAACGGCGGGGGCGGGACCAGCCGGGTCGGGAAGACCCCGAGCGTGGCGATCCGCCCGCTGTCGTTGACCCGGACGACGTCGTTGCCGCCGGCGTCGGCGACCACCCAGCCCCCGCGGGTGCGGAACAGCCCGACCGGGTTGGTGTCGACCTGCGCGCCGTCGGGGTTGGCCCGGCCCTCGTAGGCCGAGACGTCGGCCAGCACGCGGGGCGCCCAGGCGTGGTTGCCCCGGAGGCTGCCGCCGAGCAGCGTCCCGAGCAGCGGGGCGTACGACGGCGCGCCCGGCGCGGTGCGTGCGGCCGGGTCGGCGCCGAGCCCCATCAGGACGGCGTAGTGGCCGTCGCGGACGAGCACGTCGCTCGGGCCGGTCGCCGAGCTGCCGTCGGGCGCGGCGGCCGAGGGCAGCCCCTCGAGGATCCGACGCTGGCCGGAACGGCTGACCTTGGTGACGGCACCGGTCTGGCCGAAGCAGATGTCACCGCCCTCCGGGCCCGGCTGGCAGGCCTCCGTGCCGCCGGTGCCGGCCTCGGCGACGTAGAGGTCGCCGTCGTCGAAGGAGAGCTGGCGCGGGTTGTCGAGGCCCGTCGCGACGACCACAGGTCCCGTCGGCGGTGGCGGGTGGTGACCGCCCCGGCCGTCGGCCGAGGCCGTACCCGGAGCGATCGTGAGGGCGCCCGTGAGCGCGAGGGTGAGCAGTGATCCGCCGGCGGCGAGGCGTCGTCCGCGGACCCGGGGCAGGGTGAGTTCCATGGCGAGTCCGAGTGGGTCGGGAATGGGTCCCGTCCACACTTCGCCGCCCTCCCCGGCGGGTCAATCCCACAACTCGGGGATGTCAGTACGACTTGGGCAGCCCCAGTGAGTGCATCGCGACGAAGTTGAGGATCATCTCCCGGCTCACCGGCGCGATCCGCCCCGCCCGCGCGGCCACCAGCAGCCCGGCCATGCCGTACTCCTGCGTGATGCCGTTGCCGCCGTGGGTCTGCACGGCCGCGTCGACCGCGTGCACTGCGGCCTCGGCGGCGGCGTACTTGGCCATGTTGGCCGCCTCGCCCGCCGCCAGGTCGTCGCCGGCGTCGACCAGCGCGGACGCCTTCTGGGTCATCAGCCGGGCCAGCTCGGTCTCGATGTGCGCCGTCGCGAGCGGGTGCGCGACCGCCTGGTGGGCGCCGATGGGCTCCTTGAAGACCGTGCGCTCCCGGGCGTACGCCGACGCCTTATCGAGCGCGTGACGGGCCAGTCCGGTCGAGAAGGAGGCGGCCATGATCCGCTCGGGGTTGAGACCGGCGAACAGCTGCACCAGCCCGCCGTCCTCGTCGCCGACCAGCGCGTCTCCAGGCAGCCGGACGTCGTCGATGAACACCTGGAACTGCTTCTCCGGGCTGACGATCTCCATCGGGATCGCGGTGAACTCGAACCCCGGAGCGTCCGTCGGCACCACGAACAGGCAGGGCTTCAGCTTGCCGGTGCGGGCGTCCTCGGCACGCGCGACGACGAGCACGTTGGCCGCCTCGTCGACGCCGGAGATGTAGACCTTGCGGCCGTTGAGCACCCACCCGTCGCCGTCACGACGCGCGGTGGTGGTGATGTTGTGGGAGTTGGTGCCGGCGTCGGGCTCGGTGATCGCGAACGCCATGGTCGCGGTGCCGTCGCAGATGCCGGGCAGCCACTGCTGCTTCTGCGGCTCCGTGCCGTAGCGGGCGATGACCGTGCCGCAGATGGCCGGGCTGACGACCATCATCAGCAGCGGGCAGCCCTGCGCGGCGAGCTCCTCGCAGACCGCGGCCACGTCGCCGATCCCGCCGCCCCCGCCGCCGTACTCCTCGGGGACGTTGATGCCGAGGTAGCCCGCCTTGGCGATCTCCATCCAGAGCTCGGTGGTCTTCTCGCCCGAGCGCGCGCGCTCGACGAACCACTCGCGGCCGTAGCCCTTGGCGAGCCTGGCGACCTGGCGCCGCAGCTCCTGGCGCTCCTCGGGCTCCGTGAACGCGTTGCTCATGCCTGCTCCTCCTCGTGCGTGGCCACCACGGCCAGGACCTCCCCGGACGCGACCTGCACCCCGGGCTCGACGTCGATCCGCGTCACCGTGCCGTCGTGCGGCGCGGTCACGGTGTGCTGCATCTTCATGGCCTCCAGGACCAGGACGGGGTCGCCGGCCGACACCGTCGCGCCGGGCTCCACCCGCACCGCGACCACCGTCCCGGGCATGGGCGCGAGCAGCGAGCCGCTCGCCACCACGTCGGCGGGGTCGGTGAAGCGGGGCACCTCGCGCAGACCGACGGACCCACCGGGCCCGTCGACCCACACCTCACGCGGGCCGCCCGGCCGCTCGGCCCAGATGTGCCCGCGCGTCTCCGACGCGACGCCGTCGACCTCCAGGCGCGCGTGGGTGGGAGACACCTCCAGGACGGTCATCCCGTCGACGGCGAAGCCGTCACGCGTGCCCCACCACTCGACCGGCTCGTGACCCTCTAACGTCGTCCTCTGCGGCTGGCTGGGGACGTTGCGCCAGGCGGCCGGGACACCCTGCTGGACCGTACGCCGCGCGGCGTCGTCGGCGGCCAGCATGAGCGCCGCCGCGACGACCGCTGAGCGCGCGCTCGACGGTGAGTCGCTGGGAGACTCAGCGGGAATCGGACGCGACTCCAGCCACGTCGTCGTCACCCGGTCGGCGACGAAGTCGGGGTCGGTGAGGACCGACACGAGCTGGTCGCGGTTGGTCGTCACGCCGTGGATCCGCGCCGTGCGGAGCGCTCGCACGAGCTGGCGGATCGCCTGCTCGCGGTTCGGCGCCCAGGACACGACCTTGACGAGCATGGCGTCGTAGAAGGTGGAGACCTCGTCGCCGCTCGCGAAGCCGCTGTCGACGCGGATCCCCCGCTCGCCCCCGCGGCCGAACGCGACGTCGTGGTCGAGCTCGAAGGTGACGAGCCGGCCGCTCTGGGGGACGTACAGGCCGTCCTCGGCGTAGAGGCGCACCTCGATCGCGTGCCGCTGCGGCTCGCCCCCGTTGGACGAGAACCCGACCGTCGCACCGCGGTCGGCGGCCTCGGCGACGGCGAGCTGCAGCTCGACGAGGTCGACGTCCCAGACCAGCTCGGTGACGGGGTGCTCGACCTGGAGCCGGGTGTTCATCTCCAGGAAGAAGAAGCGCTCGGTGTCGGGGTCGTAGAGGAACTCCACGGTCCCGGCGCCGCGGTAGGAGATCGCCTCCGCGGCGCGGCGGGCGGCGTCGTGGAGCGCGCCGACGACGTCGCCGGGGACGACGCCGGCAGGCGCCTCCTCGACGACCTTCTGGTGGCGGCGCTGCACCGAGCAGTCCCGCTCGCCGAGGACGAGCACCTGGCCGTGGCCGTTGCCGACGACCTGCACCTCGACGTGGCGCCCGCGCTCGACGTAGGGCTCGACGAAGACCGTGCCGTCGCCGAAGGCCGACTCGGCCTCGGCGCGCGCGGCCCCGACCTCAGCGGCCAGGTCCTCGAGGCGGCGTACGACGCGCATGCCCCGGCCGCCACCTCCCGCCGACGCCTTGACCAGCAGCGGCAGGTCGGCCTCGGTGGGCTGCCCGGGCGCCTCCAGGGTCGGCACGCCGGCCGCGCGCATCAAGCGCTTGGCCTCGACCTTCGACCCCATCGCCTCGATCGACGCGGGCGTGGGCCCGACCCAGGTCAGCCCGGCCGCCTCGACGGCGCGCGCGAAATCGGCGTTCTCGGACAGGAAGCCGTAGCCCGGGTGCACCGCGTCGGCCCCGGTCCGGAGCGCCGCCTCGACGACCAGGTCGATGCGGAGGTAGGTGTCGGCGGGCGCGTTGCCCGGCAGGCGTACGGCGTGGTCGGCCTCGGCCACGAAGGGCAGGCCCGCGTCGGCGTCGGAGTGGACCGCCACCGTCTCGATGCCGAGGCGGCGGCAGGTGGTGAAGACGCGGCGGGCGATCTCGCCGCGGTTGGCTACCAGCAGTCGGGAGATCATGGTCGGAACACCCCGAATCCGTCGGCGCCCTTGATCGGAGCGTTCTCGATGACGCTGAGGCAGATCGCGAGCACCGTGCGGGTGTCGCGGGGGTCGATGACGCCGTCGTCGTAGAGCATCCCGGACAGCGCGTACGGCAGCGACTGCTCCTCCACCATCTGCTCGACCATCGCACGCATGCCGGCGTCGCCCTCCTCGTCGTACGCCTGGCCCTTGGCCTCGGCGGCCGCGCGGGCGACGATCGAGAGCACGCCCGCGAGCTGCGCGGGGCCCATCACCGCCGACTTCGCCGACGGCCAGGTGAAGAGGAAGCGGGGGTCGAACGCGCGGCCGTTCATGCCGTAGTTGCCGGCGCCGTAGGACGCTCCCATGATGACGCTGAGGTGCGGCACGGTGCTGTTGGAGACGGCGTTGATCATCATCGCGCCGTGCTTGATGATGCCGCCCTGCTCGTAGTCCTTGCCGACCATGTAGCCGGTGGTGTTGTGCAGGAACAGCAGGGGCGTGTCGGACTGGTTGGCCAGCTGGATGAACTGGGTCGCCTTCTGCGCCTCCTCGCTGAACAGCACCCCCTGCGCGTTGGCCAGGATGCCGATCGGGCGCCCGTGGAGCTGCGCCCAGCCGGTGACCAGCGAGGTGCCGTAGAGCGGCTTGAACTCGTCGAACGGCCGGCCGTTGTGCTCGCTCGTGCCGTCGACCACGCGCACGATGACCTCGCGCGGGTCGAACGGCTCCTTGAGGTCGGTGGGGACCAGGTCGAGCAGGCCCTCCGGGTCCTCGTCGGGCTCGGCGAACGCGGTCTCGACGACGGACTGGGACACCCTCGTTGACGCTAGACGCACGCTATGGCGTGCGTCAGGCGGAGATGTCTCCGCTCGACCCCCGCCATGGACGGGCTTGCGGCGGTTCAACCGCGCGACGATCCGGCGGCCCAGCCGGATCGCGTCGTGCTCGTCCTCGGCGAGGTAGTCGGCGAGGCCGGAGACGCGGGCGTGCATCTCGGCGCCGCCGAGCGACTCGTCGTCGGACTCCTCGCCGGTCGCCATCTTGACCAGGGGCGGGCCGCCGAGGAACACCTTGGCGCCGCCGCGCACGAAGACGGTGTAGTCGCTCATGCCGGGGACGTACGCCCCGCCGGCGGTGCTGTTGCCGAAGACCAGCGCGATCGTCGGCTGGCGCCGGGCCGAGGCGCGGGTCAGGTCGCGGAACAGCTTCCCGCCGGGGATGAAGATCTCCCTCTGCGTCGGCAGGTCGGCGCCGCCGGACTCGACGAGCGAGATCGTCGGGAGGTGGTTCTCCTCGGCGATCTGCGAGGCCCGGAAGATCTTCTTGACCGTCCACGGGTTGCTCGCGCCGCCCTTGACGGTCGGGTCGTTGGCCGAGATCAGGCACTCCACGCCCTCGACGACGCCGATGCCGGTGACGACGGACGCGCCGACGGTGAAGTCGGACCCCCAGCCGGCCAGCGGCGAGAGCTCGAGGAACGCCGACCCCGGGTCGAGGAGCAGCTCGATCCGCTCGCGGGCGGTCAGCTTGCCGCGGGCGTGGTGCCGCTCGACGTACTTCTCGCCGCCACCGGCGACCGCGACGGCGTGCTGGGCGTCGAGGTCGGCGAGCTTCTCGAGCATCGCCGTCCGGTTCGTCGAGGTGGCGCTCACTTCTCGACCACCGCCTTCATCCGCTCCAGGGTGGTCCGCATCCCGCGCCGGTTGGTGCGCCCGCGCAGGAAGCCGAGGAGGGTCCAGTAGACGCGCGTCGGCAGCGACGGCTCGAGCCGGAAGTACTCCGTGACGAGGGTGCCGCCGTCCTTCGCCTCCAGCCGGTAGCCCCAGTTGTTGACCGTGATCGAGTCGGAGCCGACGGAGAACTCGAAGACTTCCTCGGGCACGCACCTGGTGACCTTGCAGCCCGACCAGTACGTCGGCCCGACGCCGTTGCGCTTCACGTGACCCTTGAAGTACGCGCCGGCCTCCGGGCCGCTCGACCCGCGGGTCCAGCGTGCCTCGAACGTCTCGGGGCTGAACTCCCCGATGCGGGTCACGTCGCTCACCAGGTCCCAGACCTTCGCGGGGGTCGCGTCCATCCAGACGGACACCTCGTCGCCGAGGGACGGCAGCTTGATCATCGGTTTCTCCAGCTTCTCTCGGTGGTCGAGGTGCGAGCGCAGCGAGCCTCGAGACTCACGTCGCGTACCCCAGGAGCTTGGCGGTCAGGTCGCGGAGCACCTCGTCGGCGCCGCCCCCGATCGGCAGGAGCCGGGCGTCGCGGTAGTGCCGCTCGACCTCGCTCCCGTGCATGTATCCGGAGCCGCCGAAGAGCTGGACGGCCCGATCGCAGACGAAGGCGGCGCAGTCGACCGCCGTCTGCTTGGCCAGGCACGCCTCGGCGACGACGAACTCGCCCGCCACGTGCCGTGCCGCGACCGACCTCGCGTAGGTGCGTGCGACCTCGACCTGGCGGCGCATCTCCACCAGCACGTGCTGGACCGACTGGTTGCTCGCGAGAGGTCGCCCGAACGTCGTGCGGTTTCTCGCGTACGCCGCGGCGAGCGCCAGCGCGCGGTCGGCGATGCCGTAGCCGTGCACCGCCAGCGCGATGCGCTCGACGACGAACTGCTTGGCGATCTGCGCGAAGCCGCTGCCCTCCGCGCCGACGAGGTTGGCCGCCGGCACCCGGACGCCGTCGAAGGAGAGCTCCGCGGTGTCGGAGCAGTGCCAACCCATCTTGCGCAGCGTGCGGGTCACGGTGAAGCCGGGCGTGCCCTTCTCCACCACGAGCAGCGAGATGCCGGCGTGCCCGGGGCCGCCGGTGCGGACCGCGGCGGTGACGAAGTCGGCCCGGACGCCGGAGGTGATGAACGTCTTGGCGCCGTCGACGACGTAGTGGTCGCCGTCGCGCACCGCGCGGGTGGTGAGCCGCGCGACGTCGGACCCGCCGCCGGGCTCGGTGATCGCCAGGGACCCGATCGTCTCCCCCGCCAGCGTCGGCCGGACGAAGCGCTCGACGAGGTCGGGCTCGCGGGTGGCGGAGATGTGGGGCAGCGCGATGCCGGCGGTGAACAGCGCCGCCATCAGACCGCTCGAGGCGCCCGCGGCGAACATCGCCTCCTGCAGCGCCACCGAGTCGAGCAGGTCGCCGCCGCTCCCGCCGACCTCCTCGGGGAAGCCGACTCCGAGGAGGCCGAGGTCACCGGCGGTGCGGTGCAGCGCCCGCGGCACCTCCCCGGCGTCCTCCCAGTCCTGCAGGTGCGGGACGACCTCGCGCTCGGTGAAGCGCCGCGCGGTCTCGGCGAGCGCCTCGCGCTCGGTGGTGGTCACAGCAGGCTCCTCTCGATCGAGACCGTCCGGGAGCGCAGCCATTCGCCGAGGCCCTTGGCCTGCGGGTCGAAGCGGGTCGAGGCGGCGACGCCGTCGCCGAGCAGGCCGTGCACGACGAGGTTGACCGCACCGAGGTGCGGCAGCAGCCACACGTCGACGTCGAGCCCGGCCGCCTCCGGCAGGAGGGTGCCGATGCCGCGTGGCGAGACCATCTTGAACAGCCACTGCACACGTGCGTCGTAGAGCTCGCGGTCCGCGCCGTCGTGGGCCACCCAGAGCCCGACGTTGGCGTCGCCGCCCTTGTCGCCGGAGCGGGCATGGACGAAGGTGCCGAGCGGCAGCCGGCGGGTGAGCACGTCGGGGCGGCTCGGGTACGGCGAGGGGCGTGCGCCCGGCGCCTCGGTGACCGGCGTCGTCGCCGGCGGGTCGGCGACCACCTCGCGCCGGCCGTCGGCGTGCACGACGGTGTGGGTCACCTCGGCGCGGTCGACGTACGCCGCGCGGTAGACGCCGAACGGCGTACCGGCCGCGGGCGGCGCGGTCATCGTGAAGCCGGGGTAGGACGCGAGCGCGAGCTCGACCACGGCGGCCGTGAAGGCGCGACCGACGGGGTCGGGCGCGGGGTCCTTGACCGTGCAGCGCAGCAGGGTGGAGGCGGCCTCCTCGGTCGCCGCGTCGGCGGGCGGCGGCGTCACCTCCGACCAGACGACCTCGGCGGCGCTCAGCCGCGGCGTGAGCTGCTCGCGCACCCAGGCGGCCTTCGCCTCGACGTCGAGGCCGGTCAGCACGAGCTCGACGCTGTTGCGCCAGCCCCCGAGCTCGTTGACGCACACCTTGAGCTGCTCGGGCGGCGCCTCGCCGACCACACCGCTGATCGCGACCCGGTCCTCGCCCTGCTGCTCGAGCCGCACGGAGTCGAGGTGCACGGTGACGTCGGGGCCGAGGTAGCGGGTGGACTGGATCTCGTAGACCAGCTGGGCAGTGACGGTGTCGACCGTGACGGCGCCTCCCGTGCCGGCGTGCTTGGTGATGACGCTGGAGCCGTCGGCGGCGACCTCGGCGACCGGGAAGCCGAGCGGCAGGTGGCGGCGCGGCAGGTCGAGGAAGCCGCTGAAGTTGCCGCCCGTCGCCTGCGCTCCGCACTCGATGACGTGGCCGGCGACGACCGCGCCCGCGAGCGCGTCGTACGCCGTCGGGTCCCACCCGTGGTGCGCCATCGCCGGCCCGACGACGAGCGAGGCGTCGGTGACGCGCCCGGTGACGACCACGTCGGCGCCTTCGCGCAGGGCAGCGGCGATGCCGGAACCGCCGAGGTACGCGTTGGCGGTGAGGGCGCCGGGGAAGGAGAGGTGGCGCACGTCGTCGCCCTCGACGTGGGCGACCTGAGGGTCGAGGCCGAGGCCGCGGGCGACCTCGCGGACCTTGTCGGCGAGCCCGGCGGCGTTGAGCCCGCCGGCGTTGGCGACGACTGTCACGCCCTTCTCCAGCGCGAGCCCGAGGCAGTCCTCGAGCTGGCGGACGAACGTGCGGGCGTAGCCCAGGCCCGGGTCCTTCATCTGGTCGCGGCCCAGGATGAGCATGGTGAGCTCGGCGAGGTAGTCGCCGGTGAGGACGTCGAGCTCCCCGCCCTCGAGCATCTCGCGCATCGCGGAGAGCCTGTCGCCGTAGAAGCCCGAGCAGTTGCCGATCCTGATGGCTGCGGTCATCGCGGCGCCCGTCCCTCACCGGGCTGGCCGGCGAAGGCCTGGGCGATGTCGAGCCAGCGGTCGACGTCGGGGCCGGCGGCGACGAGGTCCGTGTCGGCGCGGTGCACGCGCTGGGTGACGAGGCGGCAGAAGTCGCCGGCGCTGCCGGTCAGCGTCTGCGCGGCGTCGTCGGGCCCCCACGTCCACTGCTCGCCCGACGGCGAGACGAGGTCGATCCGGAACTCCTCGGCGGGGGCGCCGAGGCCGTGCACGGCGTACGCGAAGTCGCGGGTGCGCACCCCGAGGTGGGCGACGTGGCGGATGCGGTCGGTGTCCTCCACCTCCACGCCCAGCCCCTCGTGGACGTCGAGGCTGTGGGCCCAGGTCTCCATCAGCCGCGCGGTCGCCATCGACGTCGCGGACATCGGCGGGCCGAACCAGGGCATCTTCTGCCCGTGGGGGTACGCCGCGAGCGCGGCGTGCAGCGCCTGCCGGCTGCGGCGCCAGCGGCCGGGGAGGTCGGCGTCGGTGGCGACCTCGAGCGCCTGCTGGTCGACGTAGCCCTCCGGGTCGGCGAGGGCGCCCAGCACGACCGCGTCCCAGGCCTGCTTGTCGGTGGCCGCCTTCAGGGCGACCTCGTCGGTCCAGGCGAGGTGGGCGACCTGGGTCGCGACGTCCCAGCCGGCTGCGGGGGTGGGCGTGCGCCACCCCGCCTCGTCGAGGCCCGCGACGAGCGCGTCGAGGCGCTCGCCCTCGGCGGCGAGGTCGGCCAGCACCTGGGTCAGCACGTCGGTCATGTCGTGAGCTCCTTGTCGAGCACGTCGGCCCACGCGTCGAGGATCCGGGCGCGGCGGGCGGTGTCGTCGGTGATCGTCTGCGCCAGGCCCAGCCCGCGGACCAGGTCGAGGGTGGCCTGCACGAGCTCGCGCACGCCGGGGCGCGACTCGTCGGCGCCGAGCGCGGCGACGGTGAGCCGGTGCGTCTCGCGGCCCACGCGCTGCTCCAGCGGCGCGACGGCGGCGAGCAGGGCCTCGTCGGTGCGGGCCGCGACCCACAGCTCGAGAGCCGCGGCGAAGACCGGCGAGGTGAAGTGGTCGCCCAGCATCCGCAGCACCGCCCGGCGGTCGCGCCGGCCCTGCGGCAGCGCCGCGACCGCCTCGGCCAGCTCGGCGCCGCGCAGCTCGGTGAGGTGCTCGACGGCGGCCACGACGAGGTCGTTCTTGGTCGGGAAGTGGTGCAGCTGTGCACCCCGGCTGACGCCTGCGCGCTCGGAGACGAGCGTCGTCGACGTCCCCGCGAACCCCCGCTCCACCAGCAGCTCCACTGTCGCCTCCAGCAGCCGCGCCCGCATCGCGCGGGTCCGGTCGGCCTGCGGCACGCGGGTGGAGGTCACGGCCCCAGCCTGCCGTCGTACAAACAAACAGTCAAGCCTGACTTTTTATATGCCGGTTCCGGTAGTCCAGTGACGGAACGTCGCGCGGCCCGGGTAGTCCAGTGGCAAAGCGCTGCGTCCCGCCCGGTGTGACAGCGTTTTGCCACTGGACTACCCCGGCACCCTGAGCTGGGTTAGTCCAGTGGCACAACGTCGTGCCGCGGCCGCTTCGGCAGCGTTTTGCCACTGGACTACCCCGGCACCCTGAGCTGGGTTAGTCCACCGGGATCTGGCCGGACGACCGCCCCAGCCGCGACCGGAAGCCGGTGGACTACCCCGACACCCACCCGCCCCGGCTGTCGAAGGACGTTCTGGTGCGCATATCGCCTGGCGGGATCCCCGGTCAGCCGGGGATCGCTGACGCAGGCGTGACGACGATCAGACGGCGGCGACCGTCAGCACGATCTGGGCGCGGACGTCGTCGGCCAGCCAGCGCCGGCGGGCGCGGAGGAGGCGGAAGGTCGACCAGGCGAGGAACGGCACGGCGAAGGCGAGCGGCAGCCACCACCACGGCAGCGCGGCGAGGGCGGTGAAGAGCATCGCGGTCAGGGTCGTGACCAGCGAGAGCTTGCCGGCGTACCCCGCCATCGCGCCGTGCGGCGCCGGGGTGGCGCGCGGCGAGGACAGGTCGACGGCGTAGGGCGAGCGCACCGACCAGCTCATCGCGATCGCCAGCACCTGAACCAGCACCACCAGCCAGCAGGTCGCGACCGAGAGGCCGGTGACCAGCGGCGGCACGCCGTTGCGCAGGAGCGCCAGGACGAGGGTGATCCCGGAGACCCCGGCGAGGCACTCGGCGACGACGAGGGCGCGTACGTCGAACACACGGGCCGCCGGGACCGGCAGCGTCTCGCGCCAGACCATGCCCTTGCCGTCGAGGCACCAGGCGTTGACCCCGAAGAGCAGGGCCGCGCCGCTGGCGGTCAGGCCGGGCAGCAGCATCACGGAGCTCCACTGCAGTCCGGCGACCAGGGCGACGAGGCCCGGCCCGATGCCGAGGACCAGGAGCCCGCGGCGCATCCCGACCGAGCGCCACACCGACCCGCGGTCGAGGCGGCGCAGCAGCGCGGTCTCGGGCGAGACCCAGCGCGGCTCGGGCGCGGGGCGCGCCTCGTGGACGCCCGACTGCACCCGCAGCTCCTCGCGCGGGGGCAGGGCCAGCGCCCAGGCAGCGGGGGCGGCGCCGACCACGACACCGGCGGCGGCCACCGCGAGCAGCACCAGCACGGCGAGCGGCCACGCGGAGGTCTGCATGACGTCGGCGAGCAGGGTGGTGGGCAGCGCGGTGACGACCGGCAGCAGCCAGCCGGCCAGCTGGAGGCCGCCCAGCAGGAGGCCGAGCCCGATGCTCGTGGTGCGCACGACGAGGACGCCGTGCGGGGTGCGGCGTACGCCCTCCACCGCCCAGCCGATCGCCTGGCCGAGCGCGGTGGCGGCGAGCACCCACGCCAGGACCACGACCTGCGCGCCGAGCAGGTGCGCGGGTGGCGTGACCAGGGCGGTGACGGCGAGCAGGCCCCACATCTGCACGAGCCAGGCGAGGTTGACCGGCGCCAGCACGAGCGCGCCGAGGTGCTCGGTGACCGGGCTGATGGGGTGGATCGCGGCCTCGCTGCGCGACAGCAGCTCGCGCCCGCCCCCGCTGCCGACGGCGGCGGTGACGGCGAGGGCCAGGAAGCCGACGAACGCCGGCCCGAGGTTGCCCGACAGCGTCGAGACCAGCTGGTCCATGGCGTCGGCGAGCTGGCCGTCCGCGCCACGCGCCTCGGCCCGTTCGGAGGCGTCGGCGATCGCGGCGGGCAGGGTGGCGAAGGCGAGGGTCAGCAGCACGACGACGAGCGCGCCGAGGAGCGCGGCGGTGCGACGGCGTACGGTCCGGGCGCGGAAGGCGACCAGGTGACGGGTGTCGCCCGCGGCCCGCACCCAGCCCCCGCTGCGCGCCTCAGTCGAGGAGGGCACGGTAGGCCTCGCCGGTGAGGTCGGCGGCCTGCATCGCGGCGACCCGGTTGCCGCCGCGCAGCACGATCGCCTCGCCGCAGGCCTCGAGGGCGAGCTCGCGCAGGTGGGTGGAGAGCAGCACGCAGGCGCCGCGGGCGCGGGCGTCCGCGACGACCTCGAGCGTGGCGTCCACCCCGATCGGGTCGACGCCGTCGAAGGGCTCGTCGAGCAGCAGCACGGCCGGCTCGTGCAGCGCGGCGAGCACCACGCTCAGGCGGCGGCTCATGCCGTGGCTGAAGCCGCCGACGACGCGGTGGGCGACGTCGCCGAGCTCGAAGCGCTCGAGCAGGTCGCGGCCCCGCTGCTCCCACGCGCCCATCCGCCGCAGCCGTGCGGAGAGCTGCAGGTGCTCCCACGGGGTCGCCCGCGGGACCAGCCCGCCGACGTCGGGGCAGTAGCCCACGACCCGCTTCACGCTGAGCGCGTCGGTCGCGGCGTCGTGGCCGACCACGGTCACCGATCCCGCGGTGGGCGGGACCACGCCCGCCAGGACCTTCATGGTGGTCGACTTGCCGGCGCCGTTGCGCCCCAGCAGCGCGGTCGCGCGACCGCTCTCCGCGGTCAGCTCGACCCCGGAGACCGCCTCGACGTCACCGAAGCGGACGTGCAGGTCGTGCACGACGACGGCAGGAGTGCTCACCCCCCGATTCTCGCCGAGCGGGCGCGTCTGCACAGCGGAATCGTGTCGAGTGGGCGCATCTGCACGCCGGCAGCACGCCGAGCTGACGCATCTGCACCTGCTTCGTGTGCAGATGCGTCAGCTCGGGACCTTCTCGCTGCGCAGATGCGTCAGCTCGGGAAGGACTCCCCTCGCCCGGCCATCCCGCGGAGGTACGGCGTGGGGCGGAAGCGCTCGCCGTAGGCGTCGGCGAGCTCGTCGGCCCGGGCGAGGAAGGCGGCCAGGCCGGTGGGGCCGGTGCCGCGACCGGTGTCGTCGAGCGCCTGCCAGCCGGTCATGAACTGCGCGGCGCCGCCGGTCAGCGCCGGGAACCCGATGCCCATGATGGAGCCGATGTTGGCCGCGGCCGCCGAGGTGATGACGCCCTCCTCGAAGCACTTCGCGGTCTCGAGCGCCTCGATGAACAGCATCCGGTCGCGCATGTCGCGGATCGGCACCTGCTGCTCCGCGACCGGGAAGTGCTCGGCCAGCCCGGGCCAGAGCGTCGTACGACGACCGGACTCGTCGTAGTCGTAGAAACCCGCGCCCGCGAGCCGCGACGGGCGGCCGAGGCCGATCATCGTGGTGATCACGTCGCCGGCCGGGTCGGGCCCGAGGTCGACGCCCTCGCGCGCGGCCGCGTCGGCGGTGGCCTTGCGGATCTTGGCCATCAGCTCCATGTTGAGCTCGTCGCTGATCTGCAGCGGCCCGACGGGGAAGCCGGCCGAGGTGGCGGCCCGCTCCAGCGACACGGGGTGCACGCCCTCGGCGAGCATCGTGAGGCCCTCGTTGATCTGGGTGCCGATGACGCGCGAGGTGTAGAAGCCGCGCGAGTCGTTGACCACGATCGGCGTCTTGCGGATCTGCTGGACGACGTCGTACGCCTTGGCGAGCGCCGCGTCGGACGTCTCGGCGCCGCGGATGATCTCGACGAGCGGCATCTTGTCGACGGGGCTGAAGAAGTGCAGGCCGATGAAGTCGGCCGGGCGGTCCACGCCCGTCGCCTGCTCGGTGATCGGCAGCGTCGAGGTGTTGGAGCACAGCAGCGCGTCGGGCTCGACGTGGGCCGCGACCTCGGCGAAGACCTTGGCCTTGAGCGAGGGGTCCTCGAAGACGGCCTCGATCACCAGGTCGCAGCCCGCGAGGTCCTCGGCGTCGGCGGTCGGGGTGATCCGGCCGAGCAGCTCGTCGGCCTTCTCCTGGGTGATCTTGCCGCGCTCGACGCCCTTGGCGTTGAGCTTGTCGGTGTAGGCCCTGCCCCGCTCTGCGGCCTCGAGCGTGACGTCCTTGAGCACGACCTGCATGCCGGCGCGGGCGCAGGAGTAGGCGATGCCGGCGCCCATCATCCCGGCGCCCAGCACGGCGACCTTCGTGGCCTGCCAGCGCTCGATGCCCTGCGGGCGCAGGGAGCCGGAGTTGATCGCCTGGAGGTCGAAGAAGAAGGCCTGGATCATGTTCTTGGCCTGCTGGTTGACCACGAGGTCGGTGAAGTAGCGCGTCTCGATCCGCGAGGCGGTGTCGAAGTCGACCTGCGCGCCCTCGACGGCCGCGCTCATGATCGCGCGCGGCGCGGGGTAGACCGCGCCCTTGGTCTGCTTGCGCAGCAGCGCCGGGAACGCCGGCAGGAACTGCGCCAGCGCGGGCGTCCTGGGCGTGCCACCGGGCATCTTGTAGCCGGCGCGGTCCCACGGGTTCTTCGCCGAGTCCTCGTCCTGGTGGGCCAGGATCCACGCCTTCGCCGCCGGCACGAGCTCCTCGCGGGTGCCGACCAGCTCGTCGACGAGCCCCTTGGCCAGCGCCCCCTGCGGGTCGAACTGCGTGCCGGGCATCAGCACGTCCATCAGCGCCGACTGCAGGCCCAGCATCCGTACGACGCGGGTGACGCCGCCGCCGCCGGGCAGCAGGCCGAGCGTCGACTCGGGCAGCCCGATCTTGACCGAGCGGTCGTCCACCGCGATGCGGTGGTTGGCGGCGAGCGCGATCTCCAGGCCCCCGCCGAGCGCGGCGCCGTTGATGGCGGCCACGACCGGGCGCGGGTAGGTCTCGAGCGCGCGGAGGCTGGCCTTGACCGCCTCGCTCATCGCGAAGATCTCCGGGGCGTCGTCGGGGGTCGCGGTGACCATCGACTTGAGGTTGCCGCCGGCGAAGAAGGTCTTCTTCGCGCTCGCCAGCACGACGCCGGTGACGTCGTCGACCTCGTCCTGCAGGCGCTGCACGGCTGCCTGCATCGACGACTGGTAGAGCTCGTTCATCGTGTTGGCGCTGGCGGTGGGGTCGTCCAGCGTGAGGGTGACGATGCCGTCGGCGTCGCGGTCGTAGCGGACGGCGGTCTCGGTGGTGGTGGTGCTCATGGGGTGGTGGGTGCCTTTCAGACGAGCTCGACGATGGTGGCGATGCCCATGCCGCCGCCGACGCAGAGCGTGGCGAGGCCCCGCTTCTGGTCGCGCCGGGCGAGCTCGTCGACGAGCGTGCCGAGGATCATCGCGCCGGTGGCGCCGAGCGGGTGGCCCATCGCGATGGCGCCGCCGTTGACGTTGGTGACGTCGTGGCCGATGCCCATGTCGCGCATGAAGCGCATCGCCACGGCCGCGAAGGCCTCGTTGATCTCCCACAGGTCGATGTCGTCGACCTCGAGACCGGCGCGGGCCAGCGCCTTGCGGGCGGCGGGCGCGGGCCCGGTGAGCATGATGGTCGGGTCGGCGCCCGAGACGGCGGTCGAGATGATCCGCGCGCGCGGCGTGAGGCCGAGCGACGTACCGATCTCCGCGGTGCCGATCGCCATCACGGCGGCGCCGTCGACGATGCCCGAGGAGTTGCCGGCGTGGTGGACGTGGTCGATGGCCGGCACCCAGTGGTACTTCTCCAGCGCCACGTCGTCGAAGCCGGCGTCGCGACCGATCTGGGCGAACGACGGCTTGAGGCCGGCCAGGCCCTCGACGGACGTGTCGGGACGCACGGTCTCGTCGCGGTCGAGGACGGTGACCCCGTTGAGGTCCCTCACCGGCACGACGGCGTCGTCGAAGTAGCCGTTGGCCCACGCCTTCGCGGCGCGGTGGTGCGACTCGGCGGCGTACGCGTCGACGTCGGCGCGGCCCCAGCCCTCGATCGTGGCGATGAGGTCGGCGCCGATGCCCTGCGGCACGAAGCCGGTCTGGAGCGCGGTGGCCGGGTCCATCGCCCAGGCGCCGCCGTCGCTGCCCATCGGGACGCGGCTCATCGACTCGACGCCCCCGGCGATCACCAGGTCCTCGAAGCCCGAGCGCACCCGCTGGGCGGCCTGGTTGACGGCCTCGAGGCCGCTGGCGCAGAAGCGGTTGAGCTGCACGCCGGCGACGGTCTCGGGGTAGCCGGCCTTGAGGGCGGCGGTCTTGGCGATGTCGCCGCCCTGGTCGCCGATGGGGGTCACGACGCCGAGCACGACGTCGTCGACGCGGGCCGGGTCGAGCGTGGGGTTGCGGGTCTTGAGCTCGTCGAGGAGTCCGACGACCAGGTCGACCGGCTTCACCTCGTGGAGCGAGCCGGTGGCCTTGCCCCGGCCGCGAGGCGTGCGGATGTGGTCGTAGACGAATGCTTCTGCCATGTCGGCGATTGTGACACCATCGCTGTCACAGTCCAACAGGTGTGGCCCGCGTCACCCGCACGGGTGCGCCCGTGTGCGCTCGCGGGCACGGGGCGAGAGGATGGGCGCGTGGCGATCGAGAGTGGGCTCGACGAGCGGACGGGCGCGACCGACGGGCTGATGAGCCTCGACGAGCTGACCGCCCGCACGGGCGTCAGCGCCCGCAACGTCCGCTTCTACGCCTCCCGGGGCCTGGTGCCGCCGCCGGTGCGGCGCGGCCGGTCCGGGTTCTACGGCCCCGACCACGTCGCCCGCCTCGAGCTCGTCCGCGAGCTCCAGGGGCACGGCTTCACGCTCGCGGCGATCGAGAAGTACGTCGAGCAGATCCCCGACACCGCCACCCCCTCCGACATCGCGCGGCACCTCTCGCTGCTCGCGCCGGTCACCGCCGACCGTGACGTCGACGTCCATGGCGACCTCTCGGGCATGGGCATCTCCCCCGAGGCCGCCGCGGCGGTCGCGGAGGTCTACGCCGCCCACGGTCGCCAGGTCGCCGAGGAGCTGTCGGAGATCGTGCGCACCAAGGTGTGGCCGCAGTTCCGCGAGGCCGGCTACACCGCCGAGCAGCTGCGCGAGTTCATCCACCGCCTCAAGCCGTTGACGATCGCCGGGCTGGTGACGGCCTACGAGCAGGCCATCGACGAGAGCCAGGCGGCCTACGACAGGCGCGTCCCCACGCGATGACGTCCCTGACGGATCCCGCATGACGACGGGCGTCGTGTACCTGCTGCTCGGCCTCGCGCTGCTGCTCGCGATCGTCCTGCCGCAGGTCACCAGCCGGGTGGCGATCTCCCCGCCGATGGTGCTGGTCGGTGTCGGCATGCTGATCGGCCTGCTGCCGGTCTCCGACACCGTCAGCCTCGATCCTCAAGACCACCGCACCCTCGTCACGCACGTCACCGAGTTCACCGTGCTGGTCTCGCTGATGGGGGTCGGGCTGGCCATCGACCGGCACTTCCACGTCGCCTCCTGGTCGTCGTGGAGGAAGTGGTCGCCGGTGTGGAGGCTGCTGGCGATCACGATGCCGCTCACCATCGGCGCGGTGACGCTGCTCGGCTGGTGGGCCGCAGGCCTCACCCCGGCGGTCGCGCTGCTGCTCGGCGCCGTCCTCGCCCCCACCGACCCGGTGCTCGCCTCCGACGTCCAGGTCGGCGAGCCGCTCACCGAGGACCTCGAGCCGGACGACGGCGACGAGGAGGAGCGGCCGGAGGAGGACGACGACATCCGGTTCTCGCTCACCGCCGAGGCCGGGATGAACGACGGCCTGGCGTTCCCGTTCGTCCACCTCGCGCTGCTGCTGCTCGCCGGCGGTTTCACGCTCGCCGACGCCGGCGAGTGGATTGGCTGGTACGTCGTCGGCAAGATCGCGCTGGCCGTGCTGGTCGGCGGGGCCGCCGGCCGGCTGCTCGGCCGGCAGGCGTTCCGCGCGCGCAGCGACGTGCTCCGACTCGCCGACCAGGGCGAGCCGCTGCTCGCGCTGGCGGCGCTGATGGCGGCGTACGGCGGCGCGGAGCTCGTCGGTGGCTACGGCTTCCTCGCGGTCTTCGTGTGCGCCACGACCCTGCGCGCCTCCGAGCGCGGCCACTCCTACCAGCGCGCCATGCACGCCGTCGTCGACCGCCTCGAGCGGTTGATGACGCTGCTGGTGCTGCTCCTGCTCGGGATGGCGATGACCCACGGGCTGCTCGAGCACCTCGACTGGCGCAGCATCGGTCTCACCCTCGCGCTCGTCCTGGTCGTCCGTCCGGTCGCGGGATGGCTCTCGCTCAGCGTCGCCGCCCGTGACGAGGACCTCGACGGCGGGCTCGACCGGGGCGAGCGGCTCGCCGTCGCGTTCTTCGGCGTCCGGGGCGTCGGCTCGCTCTACTACCTCGCGTACGCCACCTCCCACGAGCACGTCCCCGGTGAGGACTGGCTCTGGTCGACCGTCGCCTTCGCGGTGGTGGTGTCGGTGCTGCTGCACGGCGTCACCGCGACGCCGGCGATGGCCCGCCTCGACGCCCGACGCCGCGAGTCCGGGTCAGCACCGTCAGGAGGATGAGGCGGGGCCGACCGCCCCACTGACAGAGTGGGGCCATGGCAACCGTCCTCGTCACTGGCGCCACCGGCTTCATCGGCCGGCGCCTCGTCCCCGCCCTCCTCGACGCCGGCCACGAGGTGCGCGCGATGACGCGCCGCCCGGAGTCGTACGACGGACCGGGCCAGGCCGTCGGCGCCGACGTGATGGACGCCGACTCGCTGACGTCCGCGCTCGAGGGCGCCGACGTGGCGGTCTACCTGGTGCACTCCCTCGACGACCCCGACTTCGAGCGCAAGGACGCCCAGGCGGCCCGCAACTTCAGCCGCGCTGCCGCCGACGCCGGGCTGCGGCAGATCATCTACATGGGCGGCCTCGGTGACGACGACCACGAGCTGTCGGCGCACCTGCGCTCGCGCCGCGAGGTCGAAGGACTGCTCGGCACCGACGGCGTGCCGGTCACCGTGCTGCGCGCCGCGATCGTGGTCGGCCACGGCGGCATCTCGTGGGAGCTCACCCGCCAGCTGGTGAAGAACCTGCCCGCGATGGTGGTGCCCAAGTGGGTCGGCACCCGCACCCAGCCGATCGCCATCGACGACGTCGTGCGCTACCTCTCCGGCGTCGTCGACCAGGAGCCGGCGCTGGGCAAGGTCTTCGAGATCGGCGGACCGGAGACGCTGACCTACCGCGAGATGCTGCAGGGGGTGGCGCTGGCGATGAACGGCCGCAAGCTGCCCATCGTCGTCCTGCCGCTGCTGACGCCGGGCCTGTCGTCGCGCTGGCTCGCGCTGGTCACCGACGTCGACGTGACCACCGGTCGCAACCTCATCGACTCGATGTCGACCGAGGTCGTCGTGCGCGACACGTCCATCCGCGACGTGGTGCCGGGCGAGCCGCTCACCTATCAGGAGGCGGTCCGCCGGGCGCTGGCCGAGCGGGCGCAGGAGCAGGCCTCCGACCAGGCCTAGGCCGGGCCGAGGCCAGGCCGGGCCTAGAAGAGCAGCGGCAGCAGGAACAGCATCGACAGCGACCACGTGACGTGCGTCAGGATCGGCGCGAGGATGCCTCCGCTGGCGCGCCGCTCCAGGCCGCACACCGCGCCGAGCACGATCGCGGCGAAGCCGAGCATGACGTTGCCGGTCGCGAGCGTCGCCACGACGTAGGCCAGCGTCGTCCACGCCACCGGGTGGCGCGGGATGGCGGCGTACATCGCGCCCCGGAAGAACAGCTCCTCGGCGATGCCGTTGACCAGGGTGATCGCGGCGAGGACGGTCAGCGACCCCTCGTCGGCGTAGGCCAGGACCGAGCTGACGTAGTCGGCGAGCGGGTCGATCTCACGCACCACGAGCGAGCCGAGGACGAACACCCCGACCAGCAGCAGGCCGAGCAGCACCGGCGCGAGGATCGGGCGGACGAACGCCTCGCCCTCCGCGATCCGGCCGAGGTGGAGCCGGCCGGAGAGGAACGCGCCCGCCGCCCACACGCCGGCGAGCACGACCGCGGCGACGTAGAAGGTGGTGCCGCCGGGCTCGAGGCGCAGCGACCATCCCAGGACGGCCGCGCCCACCAGGACCACGACGGCCGCGACCAGCTGGCGCCGGCGGAACGCGGTGTCGGAGTCGCGCTGGTCGCGCGGGACCACGTCCCACAGCGAGCGCCGGATCCAGGTGCGCATGAGCACCACTCTAGGAACCATCACTCCCCCGCCGTGATCCGGCTCAGGCGTACGACGGCGCGTGCGAGGCCCTCGTCGTCGTCGGGCTCGACCGCCTCCAGCAGCTCGCGCTGGCGGCGGGCGCCGGTGCCGTCGGCGAGCAGCCGCTCGATCCCGGCAGACACGTGGTCGTGGTCGCCGGCGTCGCGGAGGGCGTCACCCACGTGGTCGAGCAGGGAACCCAGCACGTCGGCCGCGGGCCGGCTGGTGCCGGTCGGCGGGTGGACCAGCTCCCCGGTCAGGCCGTAGCGGCCCGCCTTCCAGCTGGCCAGCCGGATGATCTCGGCGGGCACGTCGGGCGCCTCGACGCCCTCGGACCAGTCGCGCGCGGCGGTCTCGACGAGGGCCCGTGCGAGCGAGGCGACCACGACGGTGTCGCGCACGTCGAGGCACACGTCGGCCGTGCGCACCTCCACCGTCGGGTGCGCGGCGGAGAGCCGGGCGTCGGAGTAGACCATCGCCTCGTCGATGGGCACGCCCGTGGCCAGCATCGCCTCGACGTGGCGGTGGTACGCCTCGGGCGAGCCGAGCAGCGGCAGCGGGCCCGCGCTCGGCCAGCGCATCTGCATCGGCCAGCGGTAGCTCTCGTAGGCCGTGTCCACCGACTGCGCCCACGGCGAGTTGGCGCTGATCGCGAGCAGCAGCGGCACCCACGACCGGATCCGGTCGAGGACCGCCACGCCCTCCTCGTCGTCGGCGACGTCGACGTGGACGTGGCAGCCGCAGACCAGCTGCTCGGCCAGCATCAGGCCGTAGCGCTGGGCCATCGCGTCGTAGCGCTCGCTGCGCTCGACGCGGGTCGTGCCGCGCAGGGGCGAGGTGCCGGTGGCCACGACGCGGGCGCCGACCTCGAGGGCTGCGGAGCGGGCGCGCTCGCGCCACGCGCGCAGGGAGGCGTCGAGCTCGGCCAGGGTCGCGGCGGGCGGGGTGTCGGTCTCGACCTGCGTCTTGTGCAGCTCGTGGCCGATGGAGCCGCCGCGGTCGTCGCTGGGTGCCGGGTCACGCGCGTCGCGCGCCGTCGCCACGCGGATCACCTCGGCGGCGACGTTGTGAGGACGCCCGCTGCCGGCGTCGACGAGCAGCAGCTCCTCCTCCACCCCCATGCTCCGCATGCACCGATCCAAGCATCCGGCCGGTCGGCCCACCCCATCCCTGGGGGCGCCGCGACCTCAGCCGAGCGCGCGCGCGACAGTGCCCGGACCACGGTCAGGACCGTGGCCCGGGCACCGGGCTGGGGTCAGCGACCCCGGCTGAACGAGGCGGCGCTGTGGCCGCCGGCGCGGGCGGGCTGGCCGCCCTGGCTGCTGGAGCCGCCCTGGCCGCCGCCACCGCTGCGGCGACGACGGTTGCCACCGCCCTGGCCGCCGGCCGAGGACCCGCCCTGGCCGCCGCCGGAGCGACGACGCTGGCCGCCGTTGGAGCCGCCACCGGTGGAGCCGCCCGAGCCGGGGGTCTCCGTGGTGTAGCTGGTCGGGTTGCCGCGACGCGACTGGCCGTTGGTCTGGCCGGTCTTGCGGGCCCGCTTGCGCTGGGCGTTGGCGCCGGTCGACCGACCGCCACTGCCGCCGTTGCTGCTCGGGACCTCGATGACCAGGCCGCCCGGCAGCGAGCGCTCGCCGGGGGCGAGCTGGGCCAGCACGGGGTGGCCGGGGCCGTTGACCCTGGTGGTGGTCGGCTTGATGCCGGCCTGCCGGGTCAGGTCGCGCACGTCACGCTGCTGCTCGTCGGTCATCAGCGTGATGACGGTGCCCTCGTTGCCGGCACGGGCGGTGCGGCCCGAGCGGTGGAGGTACGCCTTGTGCTCGACCGGCGGGTCGGCGTGGACGACCAGCGCCACGTCGTCGACGTGGATGCCGCGGGCGGCGATGTCGGTCGCGACGAGCGTGGTGGCGGTCCCGGAGTGGAAGGCCTCCATGTTCCGCGTCCGCGCGTTCTGCGACAGGTTGCCGTGCAGGTCGACGGTGGGCACGCCCGACTTGTTGAGCTGGCGGGCCAGCGCCTTGGCGCCGTGCTTGGTGCGGGTGAACACGACGGTGCGGCCCGGGGCGCTGGTCAGGTCGACCAGCACCGGCACGCGCTGCTCGCGCGAGAGGTGCAGCACGTGGTGGTGCATCGTGGCGACCGGCGACTGCGCGGAGTCGGCCTCGTGCGTGGCGGGGTTGGTGAGGAAGCGCTTGACCAGGACGTCGATCGCCTTGTCCAGCGTCGCCGAGAAGAGCATCCGCTGACCCGACTGCGGGGTCTTGTCCATGATGCGGCGCACGCCCGGCAGGAAGCCCAGGTCGGCCATGTGGTCGGCCTCGTCGAGGATGGTGACCTCGATGGCCGACAGGTCGGCGAAGCCCTGCTGCATGAGGTCCTCGAGGCGGCCCGGGCAGGCGATGACGATGTCGACGCCCTTCTTGAGCGCGGTGACCTGGGGGCCCTGGCCGACGCCGCCGAAGACGGTGCGGGTGGTGAGCCCGGTCGCCTTGGCCAGCGGGGCGAGCGAGGCCTCGATCTGACCGACGAGCTCGCGCGTCGGGGCCAGGATCAGGGCGCGCGGCTTGCGCGGCATGGCCGGCAGCTTGCTCGCGTCGAGGCGGGCGACCAGCGGCAGGAGGAAGCCGTACGTCTTGCCGGAGCCGGTGCGGCCACGGCCGAGGACGTCGCGGCCGGCGAGGCTGTCGGGCAGCGTCGCGGCCTGGATGGGGGTGGGGGTGGTGATGCCCTGCTGCTCCAGGACCTGGACCAGTGCGGAGGGCACGCCGAGCTCGGCGAAGTTCATGTGAGTTGCTTTCGGTTGGCGTCTCGCCACCGTGAGCCGCTGCGTCGTTCCCGACGGGAAGTGCGGCGTACGTGCCTCAGAGTGAGGGAGGGTCCGCCGCGAGCGTGCCGGGCGGTCCTGCGCCCGGGGCAAGACCGGCCGGGCGTCTGAGGTGTCAACGCTAGCGGGCTCCTGCCTGTTCCGGTGAATCCTGCCCGGTGTGATCCGCGCCCGGTGCGGGGTAGTCCAGTGGCAGGACGTCGACCAGCGGCCCGGATGACGACGTTTTCCCACTGGACTACCCCCCGAGGACTGCGTGCCCGTACGGCGAGGGCTCAGGCGCAGCAGGCCGCCTCCAGGGACGGTGCCGGCTCCTCGACGGGTGCGTCGTCGGTGATCGTGTAGACCTCCCACCGCTCACCGTCGGGGGCGCCCCGGACCCAGAACTTCTCCTGCCGGGCGTAGCAGCAGGTGGTGTCACGCTCCTCGGTCGTCGCGAGGCCGGCGGCCGCCAGCCGGGTCAGCTCGGTGTCGACCGTGTCGACGTCCTCGACCTCGATGCCGAGGTGGTTGATGCCGCCTCCGCGGCCGGGGTTCTCCAGCAGGACGAGCTTGAGCGGCGGGTCGGCGACCGCGAAGTTGGCGTAGCCGGGGCGCTGCTTGTGGGGCGGGGTGCCGAGGAGCGTGGCGTAGAAGGCGATGGACGCCTCGAGGTCGTCGACGTCGAGGGCGAGCTGCAGGCGGGACATGTCGTGCTCCGTTCATATCGATGGATGTCGATGTCCGAGGTTGCCCAACGTATCGACATCTGTCAATATCGACCTGTGTCGAAGTCTGCGCTGACCCTCACCCCCGTCGAGACCGCCGCCTGCTGCTCGCCCCTCCTGCGCGAGCCGCTGTCGGCAGAGCGGGCCGAGGGCGTCGCCCCGCTCCTCAAGGCGCTCGCCGACCCGGTCCGTCTCCGGCTCGTGTCGATCGTGGCCGCCAGCGAGGGCGGCGAGGCGTGCGTGTGCGACCTCAACGACGCCTTCGACCTCTCCCAGCCGACGATCAGCCACCACCTCAAGGTGCTCCACGAGGCCGGCCTGCTCGACCGTTCGAAGCGGGGCGTGTGGGTCTACTACGCCGTGCGCCGCGAGGTCCTCGCGGACCTCGCCTCGCTGATCGGCGGCACCGCGTGAGCGCGCCCGACGGCGCGGCCACCGCTCGGCTGTCCACCCTCGACCGGCTGCTGCCCGCCTGGATCGGCATGGCGATGGTGGGCGGGCTGCTGCTCGGACGCCTGGTGCCCGGGCTCGGCGACGCGCTCTCGGCCGTCGAGGTCGACGGGGTCTCGCTGCCGATCGCCCTCGGCCTGCTGGTGATGATGTACCCCGTCCTGGCCAAGGTGCGCTACGACCGCCTCGACTCCGTCACGTCCGACCGACGGATGCTCCTGGCCTCCCTCGCCCTCAACTGGCTGGTCGGTCCGGCGCTGATGTTCGCGCTCGCCTGGCTGATGCTCCCCGACCTCCCGGACTACCGCACGGGCCTGATCGTCGTCGGCCTCGCGCGGTGCATCGCGATGGTGATCATCTGGAACGACCTCGCGTGCGGCGACCGGGAGGCCGCGGCGGTGCTGGTCGCGCTCAACTCCCTCTTCCAGGTGGTCGCCTTCGCCGGTCTCGGCTGGTTCTACCTCGGGGTGCTGCCCGGCTGGCTCGGGCTGGACACCGCTGCCCTCGACGTCTCGGCGTGGCAGGTCGCGAGGTCCGTGCTCGTCTTCCTGGGCGTCCCGCTGCTGCTCGGCTGGGTGTCGCGGACCTCGGGCGAGCGCCTGCGCGGCCGCGAGTGGTACGAGACCGCGTTCCTCCCCCGGGTCGGTCCGTGGGCGCTCCTCGGGCTGCTGTTCACCATCGTCGTGCTCTTCGCCCTCCAGGGCGACCAGGTCACCAGCCGCCCGCTCGACGTGGCCCGCATCGCGCTGCCGCTGCTGGCGTACTTCGCGCTGATGTGGGGCGGCGGGTACGCCGTCGGCCGCGCGCTCGGCATGACCTACGAGCGCACCACCACGCTGGCGTTCACCGCGGCCGGCAACAACTTCGAGCTCGCCATCGCGGTGGCCATTGCCACCTTCGGCGTCACGTCCGGGCAGGCCCTGGCCGGCGTGGTCGGCCCGCTGGTCGAGGTGCCGGTGCTCGTCGGCCTGGTCTACGTCAGCCTCGCCCTGCGCGACCGCTTCCCGCACCGCTCCCCTGCACCCGCCCCTGCCCCGGTCCCGACCCGCGAGGAGGTCACCCGATGAGCCGACCCACCGTCCTGTTCGTCTGCGTCCACAACGCCGGCCGCTCCCAGATGGCGGCCGCGTGGCTGCAGCACCTCGCCGGCGACCGGGTCGAGGTGCTCTCGGCCGGGTCGGCGCCCGCCGCGTCGGTCAACCCCGTCGCGGTCGAGGCGATGGCCGAGGTCGGCATCGACATCGCCGCGGCGTCGCCGAAGGTGCTCACCGACGACGCCGTCCGGGTCTCCGACGTCGTCGTCACGATGGGCTGCGGCGACGCGTGCCCGTTCTTCCCGGGCACGCGCTACGAGGACTGGGTGCTCGACGACCCCGCCGGCCAGGGCATCGAGGCGGTGCGCCCGATCCGCGACGAGATCCGCCGGCGGGTCGAGGAGCTCGTCGCCTCGCTGGTCTAGGCGCTCTCCCGGCGCACGAGCACCGGCTGGACGACCTCGCGCACGAGAGGGGTGTCGGCCGCGTCGACCCGCTCGAGCAGCAGCCGCGTCGCGCGCTCGGCCATCTCCTCGACCGGCTGCCGCACGGTCGTGAGAGGCGGGGTGAGGCGCTCGGCGACACCGAGGTCGTCGAAGCCGATGACGGCCACGTCGTCGGGCACGCGCCGCCCGAGGCGCGCCAGGACCTTCATCGCGCCCGCCGCCATCAGGTCGGAGGCCACGACGAGGCCGTCGAGGTCGGGGTGACGCTCCAGCAGGCGGGCGCAGGCGGCCTCGCCGCTGGCCTCGGTGAAGTCGCCGTGCTCGATCGCGTCGATCGGCAGCCGGGCGCGCGACATCGCCTGCGCCCAGCCCGCGAGCCGGTCGATCGCGGCGCTCATGTCGGACGGGCCGGCGATGGTGCCGACGCGGGTGCAGCCGCGCGCGAGGAGGTGCTCGGTGGCCTCCCGTTCTCCGGCGATGTTGTCGACGTCGACGTAGGCCACGCGGTCCCCGCCGGTCCACGGCCGGCCGCCGAAGACGCAGGGCAGGCCGATGTCGGCGAGGTGCTCGGCCATCCGGTCGTCGCGGTGGTGGGAGATGACCAGGGCGCCGTCGACGTGGCGGTTGGTGAGGTAGCGCAGGGTGCGGGCGGTGTCGGCCCCCGGCCGGGCCAGGAGCAGGACGAGCTGGACGTCGCGCTCCTCCAGCACGCGGGTCACCCCGCGCAGGGTGCCGGCGAAGAAGGGGTCGGAGAAGACCCGGTCGTCGGGCTCGGGGACCACCACGGCGATCGAGTCGGTGCGGCGGGTGACCAGGCTGCGTGCGGCCGGGTTGGGGACGTAGCCCAGCTCGCGCACCGCTTGGTCGACGGCGGCCTGCGCCGCGTCGCTCACGCGCTGGCCCCCGTTGATGGCACGAGAGGCGGTCGCGCGGGAGACGCCGGCCACGCGGGCCACCTCGTCGAGGGTGGGCGAGCCGGCGCTGGGCCGGTGGCGCGGGGGGCTCACCCGCGCCAACCTAGCCGTCCTGCGGGTCGCGTGCCGGGAGGACTCCGCTGCGGGCGACGCCGGCGTACCAGTAGGCGCTGGCCTTGGGCGTGCGCACCTGCGTCTCGTAGTCGACGTGCACGATGCCGAAGCGCTTGGCGTAGCCGAAGGCCCACTCGAAGTTGTCCATCAGCGACCACTGGAAGAAGCCGCGCACGTCGGCGCCCTCATCGATCGCGGCGTGCACCGCGCGCAGGTAGGAGTCGAGGAAGTCGATCCGCCGGGGGTCGCGCACCTCCCCGTCGTCGTCGGGGGCGTCGGGGTACGCCGCCCCCGTCTCGGTGAGGTGGAGCGGGATGCCGGGGTAGTCCTCGTGCAGGCGCACCAGCAGTCGCCGCAGCCCGTCGGGCTGGATCTCCCACCCCATGTCGGTCAGGGGCAGGCCGCGGCTCGGGAAGGTGACGTGCTCGGAGCCCGGGAACGCCGACAGCGGGACCCGGTCCGGACCGTCGGCGTCGGCGCCCACGACGTCGGTGTGCGGGTGCCCGGACACCGCGTCGCCGTGGTAGTGGTTCACGCCCAGCACGTCGATCGGCGCCGAGATCGTCTCGAGGTCGCCGTCGCGCACCGCGTCGGTCCACGGCCGGCCGTCGAACGTCATCTCGCCGGTGTCCTCCAGGACGTCGGCGGGGTACGAGCCGCGCAGCACCGGGTCGAGGAAGAGGCGGTTGTGCAGGCCGTCGATGCGTCGCGCGGCGTCGACGTCGACCGCGTCCTCGGGGTCGAAGGGGTCGGCGACGGTGAGGTTGAGGCTGATGCCGAGGCGGTCCGCGCCGCGGCTGCGCAGCTCGGTGACCGCCATCCCGTGGGCGAGCATCAGGTGGTGGGCTGCGACCAGCCCGGCCGCGCCCTCCTGCCGCCCGGGGGCGTGGTGGCCAGCGGTGTAGCCCAGGAACGCCGAGCACCACGGCTCGTTGAGGGTGGTCCAGGTCGGCACCCGGTCGCCCAGGACCTCGTGCACGGCGGTGGCGTGCTCGACGAAGCGGAACGCCGTGTCGCGGTTGGTCCAGCCGCCCGCGTCCTCGAGGACCTGCGGGAGGTCCCAGTGGTAGAGCGTCACCCACGGCGCGACGCCGCGCGCGAGCAGCGCGTCGACGAGCCGGTCGTAGAACGCGAGGCCGGCCGGGTTGACCGGCCCCGCGTCCGGGCGCACCCGCGGCCACGCCACCGAGAAGCGGTACGACGTGGCGCCGAGGTCGGCGAGGAGGTCCACGTCGGCCGGCATCCGGTGGTAGTGGTCGCAGGCGACCTCGCCGGTGTCGCCGTTCATCACGGCGCCGGGCACCGCGCAGAAGGTGTCCCAGATCGACGGCGTGCGGCCGTCCTCGGCGACGGCCCCCTCGATCTGGTAGGACGCGGTGGCCATGCCCCACTGGAAGCCGGCGGGGAACCGCAGCTCGCCGGTCGGGTAGCCCTCCACGGGCCTGATCTGCACGCTCATCGGGGGCGCTCCTCGTCCTAGTGAGAGCGCTTCCACCCTCTGTGCACATCGTCGCCGCTCGACGGGTGCGCCGTCAACCGATGGCTGGCTGCGCGGTCAGTCGGCCGCGAGCAGGCGGCGTACGCGCGGCACGACCTCCTCGCCGTAGAGCCGCACCGACTCCATCCGCTGCTCGTGCGGCAGCGCGCCGACCGAGTACTTCAGCTGGAAACGCGACAGGCCCAGCGTGCGCACCGCCCACGCGATCTTGGCCGCGACCGTGTCGGGCGAGCCGACGAACAGCGCGCCCTGCGGGGACGCCGCCTGCTCGAACTGGATCTGCGAGTACGGCGGCCAGCCGCGCTCGCGGCCCAGGCGCGTGTACATGTCGGCCTGGTGGGGGTAGAGCTGCTCGCGCGCGTCGGCGTCCGTGGCCGCGACGTGGCCCGGCGAGTGCATGCCGATCGGTAGCTCGGGGTGGCCGAGCTCCGCGAGCGCGCGACGGTGGAGGTCGGCGAGCTGCACGAACGCTGCCGGAGAGCCGCCGATGACCGCGAGCACCAGCGGCAGGGCGTACCGCGCCGCGCGCACCACCGACTCGGGCGTGCCGCCGACCGCGATCCACGCGGGCAGCCGCCCGGCGGCGGTGGTCGGGTAGACCTGCTTGGCCTCCACGGGCGGGCGGATCGTGCCCTCCCACGAGACCGGCTGCTCCGACTGGAGCGCGGCGAACAGGTCGAGCTTCTCGGCGAAGAGTCGGTCGTAGTCGCCGAGGTCGAGGCCGAAGAGCGAGAACGACTCGATGAACGAGCCGCGGCCGAGCTGCACCTCCGCCCGGCCGCCGGAGACGGCGTCGAGGGTGGCGAAGCGCTCGTAGACGCGGATCGGGTCGTCGCTGGAGAGCACGGTCACGCCGGTGCCGAGGCGGATCCGCTCGGTGCGCCCGGCGATCGCGGCGAGCACGACGTCGGGTGCGGAGATGGCGTAGTCGGCGCGGTGGTGCTCGCCGAGGCCGATGTAGTCGATGCCGACGCTGTCGGCGAGGACGGCCTCCTCGACGACCTCGCGGATCGTCTGCGCGTGGTTGGCGGGGGCGCCGTCGAGCGGCGCGTCGCCGAAGGTGTCGAGGCCGAGCGTGGGGTGCTCGCGGGTGCCGAGGGCGTCGTAGGACTCGTCGCGGGACATGCCCCGATCCTCCCAGAGCGCCGGTGGGCGCCCGGGCGCCGCCGCTCAGCGGAAGGTGAGCACCCCGTCGTCCAGGCGCGCGCGGCGCAGGGCGAGCGCGTCGTAGAGGTAGTTCTGCTTGAGCCGCCAGGGCGCCACGGTGCCCTGCTGCGGCAGCAGGTGGGCGGCGCGGCGGACGTAGCCGGCGTCGAAGTCCATCAGCGGCGCGCCCTCGACGGAGTCGTCGGGGGTCGGCACCACGGTGCGCCGGCCCTCGCCGCGCATCCGCCGCAGCACCCGGACGACGTACTCGGAGACCAGGTCGGCCTTCAGCGTCCACGAGGCGTTGGTGTAGCCGATCGTGAACGCGAAGTTGGGCACGCCCGAGAGCATCATCGCCCGGTAGGCCATCCGGTCGTGGGGATCGACCTGCTCGCCGTCGACGCTCAGCGTGGCGCCACCGAAGAGCAGCAGCTCGAGGCCGGTCGCGGTGACGACCACGTCGGCGTCGAGGTGCTCCCCCGAGGCGAGCTCGACGCCGGTCTCGGTGAAGGTGCGGATGGTGTCGGTCACCACCGACGCCGCGCCGTCGGAGATGGCCCGGAACAGGTCGCCGTCGGGCACCAGGCACAGCCGCTGGTCCCACGGGTCGTAGGTCGGGCGGAAGTGGGTGTCGACGTCGTACCCGGGCGGCAGCAGGGCGACGTTGGCCTTGCGGACCAGGCCGCGCACGACCGCCGGCCGGTGCCGGCTGAGCTGGTAGAGCGCGGTCGCGACGAGGACGTTCTTGGCCCGGACCAGCGGGTAGGAACCCCGCTCGCCCAGCACCGTGCGGGCGGCGCCCGCGAACCGGTCGCGCGCCGCCAGCGGCAGGACGTAGGTCGGCGAGCGCTGCAGCATCGTCACGTGCGCGGCGCCCTGCTCGGCCAGCGCGGGCACCAGCGTCACCGCGGTCGCGCCGGAGCCGATGACCACGACGCGCTTGTCCGCCACGTCGAGGTCGGCGGGCCAGTGCTGCGGGTGGACGAGCGTGCCGCCGAAGCGCTCCTCGCCCTCGAAGTGCGGGCGGTGGCCGCGGTCGTAGTCGTAGTAGCCGCTGCACGACCACAGGAAGTCGGCGGTGATGCGGCGCTCATCGCCGTCGACCTCGGCGGTCACGGTCCAGCGCGCGGTCGCGCTGTCCCACGCGGCGTGGGTGACGCGGTGGCCGTAGCGGATGTGCTCCTCGACGCCGTAGTCGGCGGCGGTCTCGCGGACGTAGGCCAGGATCGACGCGCCGTCGGCGAGCGCCTTGTCGCCGCGCCAGGGGCGGAAGCGGTAGCCCAGGGTGAACATGTCCGAGTCGGACCGGACGCCGGGGTAGCGGAAGAGGTCCCACGTCCCGCCGCTCGCCGCGCGCCCCTCCAGGACGGCGTACGTCACCTCGGGCAGGTCCTTGGTCAGGTGGGCCGCCGCGCCGATGCCCGACAGCCCCGCCCCGACGATCAGCACGTCGACGTGGTCGCTCACGCCCCCCAGCCTAGGCGCCGGGGGTCAAGGTTGTAACCATGAGTTACACCACGTTGCTCGTGTCCGAAGGCGGCCGGCTCAGCCCGGGAGCATGTGCCGCCAGGGCCGGTCGAGGGCGAACCGGCGGCCGGTGACCTCGACCGGGTCGATCTCGACGACGCCGTACCTGGGCGTCGGCACCCACGGACGCAGGGGAAGCGTGTCGGCCCGGTGCGCCTCGTGCTCGTCGAGGAGCCAGGCACGACCTCGTACGACGACGCTCGCCGCGTGCTCGTCGACCAGCTCGTCGGCCTCGAGGGCGACGTCACCGTGCATGACCACCCCGAGCAGCTTCGAGCCCTCGGCGGTGCGGAACAGGATCGTGCGGCGGTCGGTGACGGGGTCGTGGTCGACCGCGTAGTTGACCGGGACCAGGTGCACCTCGTCCACCAGCCGGAACGCGAGCCGGCCGAGCTCCTGGCGGCGGAGGAACTCCCAGCACTCCGCGGTGCTCATCTCGGTGACGGGCTCGTCCATGACCCCACGCTAGGCACGCGCGGCGGCCCGGGGCAGGGCCGAACGTCCCGTCCGGGGCGGCGGTCAGGCCTGCACGGCCGCGCCCGTGGCGATCAGCGCCTCGACGTCGGGCACGCCCCAGGCGGCCAGGGCCTCACGGGTGTGCTCGCCGGGCAGCGCGGGCGGGGTGGTGAGCGTGGCCTGCGTGCGGGAGAACCGCGGCGCCGGGGCGGGCTGGGTGACGCCGCCGGGTGAGACGAAGGTGCCGCGCGCGGCGAGGTGGGGGTGCTGCGGCGCGTCGGCCAGGCGTACGACGGGCGCGACGCACGCGTCGGTGCCGTCGAAGACCTCGGCCCACTCTGCCTGCGTGCGCTCCTTGAACCTCCGGGTGAGGGCCTCGCGCAGCGCGACGTGCTGGGCCGGGTCGTCACGGTCGGGGAGGTCGACGCCGATCCGGGCGACCAGCTCGGCCCAGAACTGCGGCTCGAGCGCGCCGACGCTCACGTGCTCGCCGTCGGCGGTCTCGTAGACGTCGTACCAGGGGGTGCCGCCGTCGAGCAGCCCCGAGCGCCGGCGCCCGGTGTCGAGACCCATCGCGGCGAAGGCGGAGGCCATCGTGTTGAGGTGGGCGCTGCCGTCGACGATCGCGGCGTCGACCACCTGCCCGCGGCCGCTCGCGCGCGCCTCGAGGAGGGCGGCGAGCACGCCGATGACGAGGTAGGTCGACCCGCCGCCGAAGTCGCCGAGCAGGTTGCCCGGGAAGTGCGGGCGCGCGGGGTCCTGGCCGAGGCCGTGGAGCGCGCCGCTGGTGGCGATGTAGTTCATGTCGTGCCCGGCGCTCCGGCTCCACGGGCCGTCCTGCCCCCAGCCGGTCATCCGGGCGTAGACCAGGCGCGGGTTGCGCGCGTGGCAGTCCTCCGGCCCCAGCCCGAGCCGCTCGGTGGCGCCGGGCCGCAACCCCTCGACGAGCACGTCGGCCCGCTCGACCAGGTCGAGCACGGCGGCGACGGCGGCCGGCCGCTTGAGGTCGAGCGCGACGCTCGGGCGTCCGCGGTTGAGCAGGTCGGCGCGCCCGGTCGCGAACATCCCGCCGCCGGGCCGGTCGACGCGCACCACGTCGGCACCCAGGTCGGCCAGCAGCATGCAGGCGTGCGGCCCGGGCCCGATGCCCGCGAGCTCGACCACCCTCACGCCCCGCAGCGGACCGGTGCCCTGCCCCAGCTCGTACGTCATGCGCCGATCATGACACCGGCGCTGTCACGGTCGCGAGGGGCTGGGCGGTGAACTCGGAAGTCCCCGGATATCCGGGGACTTTCGTGCTTTGCACCCCAGATCTCGGGTGCGAAGCACGAGTCTGCCCGGATATCCGGGGACTTTGAGGTGATCCACGACGCACATGCTTGCAACGAGTTGCATAGGTCGGGCACGATGCCGCCATGGCCCTCGAGCACGCCCTCCTCGTCGCGCTCAGCGAGCGCCCGGCGAGCGGGCTCGAGCTGACCCGGCGCTTCGACCGGTCGCTGGGGTTCTTCTGGCACGCCACGCACCAGCAGGTCTACCGCGTCCTGGCGCGGATGGAGGCCGACGGCTGGGTGACGGTGGAGATCGTCGAGCAGGAGGGCCGACCGGACAAGCGCGTGCACACGCCGTCGGAGGCGGGGCGCCGCGTGCTCGCCGACTGGCTGGCCGAGCCCATGCCGGTCGAGACGTTCCGCAGCGACCTGGCGGTCAAGCTCCGCGGGGCGTCGTACGGCGACCGGGCGCGGCTGCTGGGCCACCTCGCCGACACGCGGGCCGACCACGCGCTCCGGCTGGCGGCCTACGAGCAGATGGAGCGCGAGCAGTTCCCCGACCCGGCGTCGCTCGACGACGCCCGGCGCGACCAGTGGCTGGTGCTGCGCGGCGGCATCCGGCTCGAGCGCTTCTGGATCGACTGGATCACCGAGTACGCGCAGGCACACGAGGGTTTCGAGGCTCGCTCCGCTCGCACCTCGACCACCGAGAAGGACTGACATGACGCACCCGCTCTACCCCCACCTCCTCGAGCCGCTGACCCTCGGCAGCGGTCCGGACGCCCTGAGGCTGCGCAACCGCGTGGTGATGGGCTCGATGCACACCGGCCTGGAGGACCACCCCTGGGACCTCGACAAACTCGCCGCGTTCTTCGCCGAGCGCGCCCGCGGCGGCACCGGGCTCATCATCACCGGCGGCTTCGCGCCCACCAAGCGCGGCTGGCTCAAGCCGTTCGCCTCGGAGATGACCAGCCGCCTCCACGCGATCCGCCACCAGCAGGTCACCGGCGCGGTGCACGACGCCGGCGGCGCGATCGCGCTGCAGGTGCTGCACGCCGGGCGCTACGGCTACCACCCGCTCTCGCAGAGCGCCTCGGACAAGAAGTCGCCGATCACGCCCTTCAAGCCGCACGCGATGTCGGCCAAGGAGGTCGACCGCACCGCGACCGCCTTCGCGAAGTCCGTCGCCCTGGCCCGCAAGGCCGGCTACGACGCGATCGAGATCATGGGCTCCGAGGGCTACCTGATCAACCAGTTCCTCGCCGCGCGCACCAACGACCGCGACGACGAGTGGGGCGGCTCGCCCGCACGCCGCATGCACTTCCCGGTCGAGGTCGTACGCCGCTCGCGCGAGCTGGTCGGCGACGACTTCCCGATCGTCTACCGGATCTCGCTGCTCGACCTCGTCGAGGGCGGCCAGACCTGGGAGGAGACCGCCGAGCTCGCGCTGCACCTGCAGGAGGCCGGCGTGACGGTGTTCAACACCGGCATCGGCTGGCACGAGGCCCGGGTCCCGACGATCATCACCCAGGTCCCCCGCGGCGCGTGGCGGTCGTACACCGCGCGGCTCAAGCAGGTCGTCGACGTCCCGGTGTGCGCGTCCAACCGGATCAACACCCCCGAGCTCGCCGAGGACATCCTCGCCAGCGGCGACGCCGACCTGGTCTCGATGGCCCGTCCGCTGCTCGCCGACCCCGCCTTCGTCGCCAAGGCGATGGACGAGCGCGCCGACGAGATCAACACCTGCATCGCCTGCAACCAGGCCTGCCTCGACCACGTGTTCGCAGGCGACCGGGCCTCCTGCCTGGTCAACCCGCGCGCCTGCCACGAGACCGAGCTGGTGCTGATGCCGACGCTGCGGAAGCAGACCGTCGCGGTGGTCGGCGCCGGGCCCGCGGGCCTCGCGGCCGCCACCAGCGCGGCCGAGCGCGGCTTCGCGGTGACGCTCTTCGAGCGCTCGCCCGAGCTCGGCGGCCAGTTCCGCCTGGCGATGGCGGTGCCGGGCAAGGAGGACTTCGCCGACACGCTGCGCTACTACACCCGCCGCCTCGAGGTGCTCGGCGTCGACGTCCGCCTCTCCACCGAGGCGACCGCCGCCGACCTGGCCGGCTTCGACGAGGTCGTCGTCGCCACCGGCGTGCAGCCCCGGATGCCGGACATCCCGGGCATCGACCACGCATGCGTGGCGTCGTACGCCGACGTGCTGAGCGGCGCGGTCGTGCCCGGCAAGCGGGTGGCCGTCATCGGCGCCGGCGGCATCGGCGTGGACGTCAGCGTCTTCCTCACCCACGAGCACGAGGACCTCGACGACTGGATGGCCCACTGGGGCGTGGGCGACCCGGCGCTGCACGAGGGCGGTCTCACCGAGGCCAAGCCGCGTACGCCGGCCCGCGAGGTGACGCTGGTCCAGCGCAAGACGACGCCGATCGGCATCGGCCTCGGCAAGACGTCGGGCTGGGCGCACCGCGCGGTGCTCAAGCAGTCGCGGGTCACGATGGTCAGCGGCGCGACCTACGACCGCATCGACGACCTGGGCCTCCACGTCACCGTGGACGGCCAGCAGCGGGTCATCGAGGTCGACACGGTCGTCGTCTGCGCCGGGCAGGACTCGGTGCGCGACCTCTACGACGGCCTCGACCGCGTCGCGCACCTCATCGGCGGCGCCGACGTGGCGGCCGAGCTCGACGCCAAGCGCGCGATCCGGCAGGGCACCGAGCTCGTCGCCGCGCTGTAGCACCGGGGCGACACCACGGCCTGACAGATGTCATGCCGAGGTCGTGACGACCGTTCGGTGCGCGCAACGCCTCCCGGGTCGACCGTGGGAGCATGACGACCTCCCAGCTGTCCTCCGCCGGCGCGCCCGGGCCGTCCGGGACGAGCGCCTCGCCCGCGCCCGCGGTCCGGCTGGAGGGCGTGACCAAGTCCTTCGGCGACGTGGAGGCGGTGCGCGGCATCGACCTCGAGCTCCAGCAGGGGGAGGTCGTGGCCTTCCTCGGACCCAACGGCGCCGGCAAGACCACGACCATCGACATGGTGCTCGGCCTCTCGCGCCCGACGAGCGGCACCGCCCGGGTGCTCGGCATGGAGCCGCGGGACGCCATCGCCCGCGGGCTGGTGGCGGCGGTGATGCAGACGGGTGGCCTCATCAAGGACCTCACGGTGCGCGAGACCGTGGCCTACACCGCCAGCCTGTTCGCCGACACCCGCCCGGTCGACGAGGTGCTCACCGAGGCCGGCATCAGCGACATCGCCGGGCGGCGGGTCGGCGCGTGCTCGGGGGGCGAGCAGCAGCGGCTCCGGTTCGCGATGGCGCTGCTCCCCGACCCGGCCCTGCTCCTGCTCGACGAGCCCACGACCGGCATGGACGTCGAGGGCCGCCGCACCTTCTGGTCGGCCATCCGCCGCGACTCCTCCCGCGGGCGCACCGTGCTGTTCGCGACCCACTACCTCGAGGAGGCCGACCAGTACGCCGACCGCATCATCCTGGTCTCGAAGGGCCGCGTGGTGGCCGACGGCAGCGGCTCGGAGATCCGCGCCCTCGCCTCCGGCCGGACGGTCCGCGCCACCCTCGACGACGCCGCCGCCGAGGCCGACCGGCTCTCCGCGCTCGAGGGCGTCGACGGGGTCGAGGTGCGCGGGAGCACGGTCCTCGTGCGCACGAAGGACAGTGACGGGGTCGCCCGCCACCTGCTCACCCGCACCACCGCCCGCGACCTCGAGATCACCTCGCACGCCCTCGAGGACGCCTTCCTGAGCCTGACCACCGAGGAGAAGTGATGAGCAGCGCCACGATCGACCCGACGCGCCGCGCGGTCCCGCCGCTCGGCGGGTTCAACCGCACCATCCTGGGCATCGAGCTGCGCCGCATGCTGCGCAACCGCCGCACGATCGTGTTCACCCTCGTCCTCCCGACGGCGATGTTCTTCGTCTTCGGCTCCGGCGACACCGGGGACGAGCGGGTCGGCGTCGGCAACGTCGCGGCCTACGTCATGGTGTCGATGGCGCTCTACGGCGGGGCGTTGATCGCGGCCTCGGGTGGCGCGATGGTGGCCGTCGAGCGGGCCCTCGGGTGGTCGCGCCAGCTGCGGCTGACGCCCCTGCACCCCGTCGCGTACGTCGTGGTCAAGGCGCTGGTCGCGCTCACCATGGCGGCCCTGGCGATAGCCGTCGTCAACGTCGTCGGTCTCCTGCGCGGCCAGCCGGACATGCCGGCCGCCACGTGGCTGGAGTGCCTGGCCACCACGCTCGTGTGCACGATGAGCTTCGCGGCGCTCGGCGTCTTCATCGGCTACCTGGTCCCGGGCGAGAACACCATGCAGGTGCTCGGCCCCGGCCTGGCGCTCCTGTCGTTCCTCGGCGGCCTGTTCATCCCGCTGTCGAGCTACAGCCCGCTGATCCGCGACATCGCCTACTGGACGCCGATGTACGGCGTCGCCGAGGTCGCCCGCGCGCCGCTGACCCGCGAGCTGCCGTGGTTCGCGGTGGTCAACGCGGTGGTCTGGCTCGCGGTCTTCGTCGTGGGCGCGGCGTGGCGGATGAGCAAGGACACCGCCCGGGTGTGACGGGCGCGTTGCGCGCGGCTGACCCCGGCCCGCGACGCTCGTGCGAGCACGTACGGTCGTGCCGTGACCCCCGCCCCGCACGCCGCCGCTCGCCTGCTCGCCGCGGCGGGGGTGCGCACCCGCGCCCGCGACGACGCGGACGCCCGGTCGTCCGAGGGCCCGGCGGGCCCGCCGCCGACGTGGGTCGCGCTGGGCGAGCTGGGGTCCGGTCTCGAAGCCGTACGTCTCGCGGGCGCGCTGCCGCGGCTGGCTGCCGCGCCCCGCGGCGACGGGCACCTGGTCGTCGACGTCCCCGGCTGGCGGGCACCCGAGCTGACCGGGGCACCGCTGCGCGGCTACCTGCGGCACCTGGGGTACGACGCCCGCGGCTGGGGCTTCGGCACCAACACCGGCGACCCGCGGCGCGACGTCGAGCGCCTCTCCGCGCGGCTCCTCGACCTCGTGGACGCCGCCGGCGCGCCCGCCTCGCTCGTCGGCTGGAGCCTCGGCGGGGTCATCGCCCGCGAGGTCGCGCGCCGCCACCCCGACGCGGTGCGGCGGGTGCTCACCTACGGCACGCCGGTCACGGGCGCGTCCCACACCACCGTCGCCCGGCTGCTCGGCGACGGGTCCGACGACGCCGAGCGGGTCGCGCGGCGCCTCGACGCGGAGTCGCCGATCCGCGTGCCGCTCACGGTGATGTACTCGCGACGCGACGGCATCGTGGCGTGGCAGGCCTGCATCGACCACGCCTCGCCCGACGTCGAGCACGTCGAGGTCTCCTCCCGTCACCTCGGCATGGGCGTCGACCCCGACGTCTGGGCGGTCGTCGCCGACCGGCTCGCCCGGCGGACCGAACGGGCCACGTCCCGCTGAGGGCTGGGAGGATCGGCGGCGTGACCCGTCGTGCCCTCGTCCGCCGCCCCGGCCCCCGCCTCGCCGAGGGCCTCCTCACCCACATCGACCGCGTCGAGGTCGACCTCGCGCTGGCCGAGCGCCAGTGGGAGGCCTACGTCGCCGCCCTGGAGGCCGAGGGCTGGGAGACGATCGAGGTGCCGCCCGCACCCGACTGCCCGGACGCGGTCTTCGTCGAGGACACCGTCGTGGTGTACGGCGACCTGGCGGTGGTCACCCGGCCCGGCGCCGACGCGCGCAAGCCCGAGACCGCCGGCACCGAGCAGGTGCTGCGCGACCTCGGCCTGCGGATCGCGCACATCGAGGCGCCCGGCACCCTCGACGGCGGTGACGTCCTCAAGCACGACGGCACGGTCTGGGTCGGCCTCGGGGGTCGCACCAACCGGGCCGGCATCGACCAGCTGGCAGCCCACCTCGCCCCGCTCGGCGCCGAGGTGGTCGCGGTGCCACTGACCAAGGCGCTGCACCTCAAGTCGGCCGTCACGGCGCTGCCCGACGGCACCGTCGTCGGCTGGGACCCGGTCGTCGACGACCCGGCCACCTGGTCGTCGTACCTCGCCGTGCCGGAAGAGCCGGGCGCGCACGTCGTGCTGCTCGACGGGTCCACCGTGCTGATGTCGTCGGCCGCACCGCGCACCCGCGCGCTCTACGAGGAGCGCGGCCTGCGGGTCGTCGCGGTCGACGTGAGCGAGTTCGAGAAGCTCGAGGGCTGCGTGACCTGCCTGTCGGTGCGCCTGCGCGGCTGACGCCCTCGTCTCAGAGCAGGGCGACGGTCCGCTCGTCCTCGCGGCCGTCGAAGAAGCGTCCGAGCACCTCGCCGAAGACCGGCTCGGCCGGATCGGCCCGCGCGAAGAGCGTCATCGACGACCGCAGCTTCATCGCGTCGACCCCGCCGAGGACCTCCTCGGCGGACGCGCCACCGGCGTCGAGCAGCGCGCGGCAGCACTCGCGCAGCCGGGCGCCCAGGACGTCCTGCGCGAGGTAGGCCCGCGCCTCGTCGAGCCCGCCCAGGGCGTACGCGCGCGCCGTCTCGCTGCGGCCGAGACCGGCGACCTGCGGGAAGACGAACCACATCCAGTGGCTGGTCTTGCGCCCGGCGCGGAGCTCGCCGAGCGCGCGGTCGTAGGTGCCGCCCGCGTCCTGGGCGGAAACGAATCGCTCGAGGTCCATGCCCCTGTCTACCTCC
>NZ_JBHLXH010000001.1:1858330-1909547 GCF_042432345.1 Nocardioides zeicaulis
CCGCCGGGCAGCCCCTGCCGATGTGGTCGGACCACTGTTCACGGATCCCGGTCGCCACCCGGGTCGAGGCCCGGACAGCCCGGCCGCCCCAGGGGCGGGGCGAGGACCCGACCGTACGCCGCGCGGCGGGCGCCGCGCGACCGGATTCGGCTTGCGAGGTGGGGAAGCGCCCTTGGCGACGACCGCGGTGGACATCCATCACAAGGAGGACAAGTAAGGGACCGGACCTATCGAGCGCTTCGACCACGCCACCGTCCGCGACCTCGACCACGTAGCCAACTTCTTCGTCGCGGTCGGCATGACCGTCCAGGGTCGTGCGTTCGTCGAAGACGACTTCATCGACGACGTCTGCGCGACCCTGGTCTGCGTAGCCTCGGCTTCGACGTCCATGGCATTGAGGCGGTCGTCGCCGCGGCCGCTGACATGGGATGTACAAGCTCGTCAGAGTGATTGGCAAGTACAAGGGCAAGTGGAAACAGGCTTACGTCTGCGGGCCGGAGAGACCAGCGCCTCGGTCGCCCAGCGCATCTGGTGAGCTCCGCGTCGGTGGAGCGGAAGGCCCGTAGGTCGGGCCCAGCGCTCCACCGTCGGCCGAAGATCACACGCGACATCGCGAGCGAGGACCGGGTGACTGCTTCAGTCGACAAACGTCGCTTCCACGCCGAGCGCCTTGCAGATGCTCCCCAGCGTGTCCTTCGTGTTCGACAGGGCCTGCTCCTTCAACTCGGAGGCTTCGGCGGCCGTTGCGAGTTTGTCCTCGGCCTCGACGAAGAGTGTGGAGTCGTCCTCCGCCGAGAATGCGTCCCCAACCCGAGTCAGCAGCCCGCGGTCGTTCTCGTACCGATAAGTGTTCTCGTGATCGAGGTTGGGCTCTCCAAGCTCAACCTCTGGCAGACGGATCGTTGCCTTCGTCCCATCCTCGGAGAGGGTGATGTCGCCCTTCGCCAAACCGGAGAAGTCGACGTACGCATCGACAGTGCCGGTCACGACGTAGAGGTTGCGCTCCCCCGCGAGGAAGTCGGGAAGGTTGTTGACGTCGTCCTCGATGTCCAGGACCACCTCGAAGTTGCCAACCGCGGCTCGGAACTCCGCAAGGTCCTCGATCGACTTCAGCACTGGCGGCGCACTGCGATCAATCCGCTCGGTCTTGAAGATGTTGGGAATGCTGAAGAGTCCGAACACTCCTAGACCGACGAACGCCGCGATCCCGATAGCCGCGGCCGCGATGAGGGCGACCACGAGCTTGACCAGCTGTCCGAACGTGAACTCACCACCGACGCGTGGCCCGGCTGCAGACATGTCGACCTTCAGCTTGCCGTGTTCCTTCGTCGCCACTTCTTCCCCCTGTGATGGGCCACGCGCCCCGGGGAATGCTAGGCGGCCGCCCCCCAGATGTCTGTGACTTCAGGACGTCCGACCTCTCTCGGCCACATGCCGTCGACGGGCTCAGCCCAGCGGCGGGAGGGTGACGACCTGCCCGGCGTAGGAGAGCCCGGCGCCGAACGCGATGAGCAGCGCGGTGTCGCCGACCGAGGCCTCCCCCTTGCGCAGCATCGCCTCCATGGCCAGCGGCACCGAGGCGGCGGAGGTGTTGCCGGAGTCGACGACGTCGGTGGCGACGGCGACCGACTCGGGCAGCTGGATGTTGCGCGCGAGCGTCTGGGTGATGCGCAGGTTGGCCTGGTGGGGGATGAAGGCGTCGAGGTCGTCGATCGCGACGCCCGCGCGCTTGAGCGCCTCGTGGGCGACCTCGGCCATCGCGAACGGCGCCCACCGGAAGACCGCGGTGCCCTCCATCTGCACGACCGGGTGGTCGGCCCCCTCGCCCGAGGCGTGGCCGCCGAGGCAGCTCGGGGTCTGGGTGATGACGTGGGCCTGCGAGCCGTCGGAGCCCCAGGCAGCCGGGCCGATGCCGTCCTCGTCGGCCGCACCCACCACGACGGCGCCCGCGCCGTCGGCGAAGATGAAGGCGGTGCCGCGGTCGGTCGGGTCCATGAAGCGGCTGAGCTGCTCCACGCCCACGACCAGGACGTGCTGCTCGGCGCCCGAGCGCACCATCGCCGAGGCGAGGTTGAGCGCGTGGCAGAAGCCGGCGCACCCGGCGGAGACGTCGAACGCGGCGGCCGTCGAGCCGAGCGCGTTCGCGACCTGCGGCGCGGAGGCCGGGGTGTGCTCGGGGTGGGTGGAGGTGGCGACGATGACGCAGCCGAGCTGGGCGGCGTCGACGCCCGCGGCGGCCAGCGCCTTGCGGGCCGCGGAGACGGACATGCCGATGAGCGTCTCGTCCTCGCCCGCGAAGCGGCGGGTGCGGATGCCCGAGCGGGTCTGGATCCACTCGTCGGTGGAGTCGAGGACCTCGCAGATCTCGTCGTTGGTGACGACCCGCTCGGGTCGGTGGACGCCGAGCCCCAGCATCGCGGCGTGGGTCATCTCGGCGGGCTGCTCGATCCTCATGGGCCGAGCATAGGCACGGCGTCCACCGCTCAGCGCGGGCCGTCGGGGGCGGGCTGCGTCTCGGGCGGGTCGGGCACCTCCCCGGGTGCGATGGGGTTGGTGGCGGGGTCGCCCGACGGGACGACGTCGGGGGCGGGCAGCGGCTCCTGCGGCGTGGTGGTCATCGTCCACACCTACGCCCCGCGCGTGGCCGGCCACAAGGGCGCGCACACCCGCAGCGGTGGGGAGCCCCGGGCTAGGGTCGCGCCGTGCCCGAGACCTCGCGCGGCGTCCGCCTCGGCGCGCTCGCCCTCCTGCTGCGACCGACGTACGTCCTCACCGAGGTGGTGACCGCCGCCGCCACCCGCGGGGGCTACAGCTTCGTCTCCGACTCGGTCAGCCGGCTGGGCGAGGTCGGCTGCACGGTCGACTACTGCTCACCACGGCACGCGGTGATGAACGGCTCGTTCGTCGGCTACGGGGTGCTGCTCGCCGGCGGGGCGGCGCTCCTGGCCAGGCCCCTCGGCCCGTGGGTGACGGGCCTGCTGGTCGTCTCCGGCGTGAGCTCGGTGGCCACCGGGATGGCTCCGCTCGACCAGGACGCGACCCTGCACGCGCTCGCCGCGACCCCGCTCTTCGTGGGCCAGCCCGTGGCGCTCCTCGTGCTCGGCCACCGGCTGCGCGAGCAACGGCCACGGCTGGCGCGGGCACTCCTGGCGACGGGCATCGTCACCGGCGCGGCCGCGGTGGGCTTCATCCTCTCCGGCGACGACCGTGCGGCCGGCGCGCTCGAGCGGCTGGCGCTCTGGCCCGTGCTGGGCGCCCTGGCGGCGTTCGCCTGGCCGCTCGCGCGGCAGCGCGGCTGAGGCCTCAGCGCGGCCGGCGACGGTCCTGCAGCTTGCGCACCGCTGCCCGGATGCGCGCCTGGTTCTGCGGCTTGCGGGCCTCGTCGTAGACCTTCTTCGCGATGCCGAGTGCTGCGACCTTCTTCGCCATGCCCATGCCCCCACCCTGCCAGCGACGCCCAAGGCCGCATCCGGAGCTCGTACCCATCCGTGATCCGCGTCACTCCGAACCATCCTCGAAGCCGCCCGCTCCGACGGCGGCACGACGAAGGGTCCGACCCGATGCGCCTCCCCTCGATCCGCCGCCCCTCTCCCTCGATGGCCGTCTCCGTGATGGCCCTCGTGGTCGCCTCGACCGGCACGTCCTACGCCGCCGGCCTGATCGGCTCCGACGACATCAGGAACAACTCGATCCAGTCGCAGGACGTCAAGGACCGCACCCTCCAGGGCAAGGACGTCAAGAACGGCACCATCGGTGCCCGCCAGGTCAAGGACGGCTCGCTGCGCGCCCGTGACTTCAAGGCCGGCCAGCTGCCCGCCGGCCAGCAGGGGCCCGCCGGTCCCGCCGGCCCGGCCGGTGTCGGTCGCTGGGCGCTGGTCGACGCGACCGGTGCGATCGTGGCGCAGTCGGGCGGGTTCACCGTCACCGCGGCCTACCCGACCCTCGCCCCCGCGGGCACCGACACGACCGGCCTGCGCGCCAACGGCAACGTCTACATCGACGCCGGCGAGAACCTGGCTGACAACGGCGTCCTCGCGGTGGTCGCCCTGCAGAACACCGTCGACCAGAACGGCGACGGCGTCACCAACGGTCGTGCGCTCGGGGCCGACAACAACCCGGAGTTCTCCGGCGAGATCTCCGCCGCCGTGTGCCAGCCCGGCGTGGTGAACTGCGCCCCTCCCGGCACCGGCAACACCAACCACGTCGTGGTGAGCCCCCGCAACAGCGACGGCAGCGTGACGACCGACGGCACCCGCAAGCGCTTCTACGTCGTCGTCACCGGCGACTCCAGCGACCGCCGCTGATCGGTCAGCTCCAGGACGCCGCCGGGCGGGACCGCCCTCCCGCCCGGTGGCCCCGGGCCGCCCGTCCACAACCCGCCCGGGCCTTGTTTCGCACGCCGCCGCGGGGGAACGCTCCTCCTGACGAGAGGAGCCCCGATGGGCGTGGTGATGAGGCCTGACGCGGTGCGCGCCGGATGGGTGCACGCGGACAACGCGGCGGCCGAGATCCGGGCGGCGCGCAGCCGCACCGCTGACGCGGCCGGGCACGACCTGGGCGACCTGGCCACGACGCTCGCCGACGCGGCGGGCGACCTCGCCGGCGTCCTGCAGGTCGTGCTCGGCGTGGTCGAGGAGCACCACGCCGGCGTCGAGGCCTGCATCAGCGACTTCCTCGCCACCGACGGCGCCTCGGCAGGAGAGTTCCATGGGCTTGCTCGATGACACCATCGCGCGGCTGAGGGACGTGCTGGCCACCGTCGAGGACATCGACCTCTGGCCCCCGTGGGACGCCGCGCAGACGATCGTGGACGCGGTCGCCCTCGCCGTGTCGGTCGCGACCGAGCCCCCGGGGCCCGACCCGGCCGACCTCGCCGACGCCGCAGCGGCCTGGCGCGCGGCCGCCACCTCCGTCGACGCGGGCGTCGACGACCTCAGCTCGGCGCGCGACGCGATCGACGCCACGACGTGGGACGGCACGTCCGGTGACGCGTTCCGCTCCTCCTTGGGCCGCCTCCGCACCCGCACGGACACCGTGCCGCCGGCGGCCCGCGCCGTCGCCGCCGCGCTCGACCGCCTCGGCGACGAGATGACGGCCGCGCGCACCCGCCACCGCGAGGCCGACGACCTGCTCCGCGACCACCTCCAGCTGTCCTGGGGTGACCTCTGGCCGTGGGAGCTCGTCGACCACCTGCGCGGGGTGGTGCAGGGCGTGGTCCGGGCGATCACCGAGGCGATCGGCGCCTACCAGGACGCCGCCGAGGCGGTCCGCGTCGCGAAGGCGGCCGTCGTGGCCGCGATGGACGAGATCGACCTCCCCGACGCCCTCCCGGGCGGCGTCAGCCCGGTGTCGGTGGTCAACGGCTGGGAGGACGAGGACGGCCCGCTGTCCGGTGCGGCGCTCGCACGCTACGACGACGCGCTCGCCGGCCTCGACCCCGCCCAGCGGCAGGCCGTGCTCGACGCCCTGGCCGGCGCCCGCAGCGAAGCCGAGCGCGCGTGGATCGTCGCGGGCGTCGCCTCCGGCCTCTCCGGCGCCGCCCTGACCCGCTACCTCGCCCGCCTCCACTCGATGACGCCGTCGGAGCTCGCCGACCTCGACCCGCCGACCGACGGCTCGTACTCCCAGCCCGACCAGACGACCTGCGGGTCCTCGGCCCTCGTGATGTCGCGGATGCTCAACGACCCGGCCTACGCCCTGTGGATGCAGACCGGCTACGACGCCGAGACCGGCACCACCGACCCCCGCACGCCCGAGCAGCGCTTCGCCGACGAGTCGCTGGCGATGCACGACCGCACCAACGCCACCCACGACCGCGACGGCGACCTCCAGTTCCCGTGGCCGCAGGCGGCCGGCACCCAGCCCTGGGCGGTCGCGGCCGAGATGTCGAGCGACGGCGGGAGCGGGGTGCCCGGGCAGGACTACGAGGTGCAGACCGTGTCGCCGTCCGACCGCGGCGACACCTACGACGCGATCGCCGGCTCGGTCGAGGGCGGCCACACCGTGCCGCTCTACGTCGGTGACACCACGCGCCCCGGCCACGTCGTGCTCGTCACCGGCAGCGAGGGCGACTCGCTGACCCTGTTCGACCCGGCGACCGGGCAGGAGCAGACTGTCTCGCGCGACGACTTCACGAGCGGTCGCCTGGGGGTGTCGGGATGGGACGAGCCGTGGTTCGCGGTCACGCCGTCGTCCTGACCCTGCTGGCCGGAGCGCTCACCGGGTGCAGCGGCGACCCCGGCGTGGTCTCCGACCGCGACGACCTCGACGCGGCGGTGGCGGTGTGGACCGACCCGTGGGTCGCCCCGACCGCCGCGCGGGTCGCCGGCCCGTCGCTCGGCAGCAACGGCCGCGTCGACCGGGTCGTGGGTCGGCGCACCACGTCCTACGACGCCGGGGTGCGCGCCACGACGCGCGCCGAGCTCGCGGTCGCCACGGCCCACGGGTGGTCGCCCACCTCGAGCACCTGCGGCGACACCGTCGAGGTGGCGCTCGTCGGCCCGCACGACGAGCTCGCCCAGCTGGTGGTGACGCCCGACGGCGAGGGCGCCCAGGCCGCGCTCCAGGTGGCCACGCACCACCACCTCGACTCCGCCTGGCGAGTCCCCGACGCCGTCGCCCGCACCTGCCTCGACGGCACCTCGCCGACCTTCGAGGCGCCGCCGCTGACGTCCGCGCCGATCGGGGGAGGCAGCGAGGAGGTCCGCGCGGAGTGGGAGGAGGACCGCACCTCGACCGACCTCGTCGACGCGGTCGACGCCGACGGTGTCCTCGACGGGCTCGGGCTCTCCGTCACGGCGCCGCGCGTCCGCGACGGCGTCAACCGTCGTCAGGCCCCCGCCGCCGAGGCCTCGCTGCCCGTGCGCTCGCTCACCGAGCTCGAGCGACGGCTCACTGGGTGGCGACCCACGTGGGCGGCCTGCGGGGGTCGCGGTCCGGTGCTGGCCACCTTCGTGCGCGAGGTCGCCGACTCCTACGCCGTCCTCGCGGTGCAGCTCGACGACGACGGGGCGACGGCCCGGGTCACGCTCCCGATGACCGAGGGCCCGGGCGGCGAGTGGCTCGACGGGATCGACGGCATCGACCCGCGCACCTGTGCGACCCCGACGAGGGGACCGCGGGAGGCCACCGGGGTCCCGGCGGTGCTGCCCACCGACCTCACGCCGCTGGCCGACTGAGCCTCAGCGCGAGCCGCGCACCCGCACGTGCGCGGTCCAGGCCGAGCCGTTGTGCCACCGCTCGCGGGTGCGGTCGGCGGTGATGTACCAGCCGTCGACGACCGCGCCCGGTGGCGTGGTGGCGTCGCCGGTCAGCTCGTCGGGGGCCAGCACGCTGTAGCGGACGTCCTCGCCCGCCACGGGCTCGACGGGGAGCCCGGCCGTGGGTGCTGCCGGGGCGGGGACTGGCGTGGGTGCTGGCGTGGGTGCCGGTGTGGGTGCCGGGGTGGGGGCCGGCGTCGCTGCCTGTGTCGCCGCCTGCGTCGCCGCGGTCGGGGTCGCCCCGAACGGGGCGGGCATCCCCGAGGTGAACCAGCCCTCCGGCGCGCGGCGCTCGATCTCCTCGCGCATGTGCTCCGGCAGCCGGGCGTAGACCTCGGCGGCGTCGCGCACCACCTCCTCGCGGCTCCGCCCGCCCGGCAGCGCGAGCTCGACGGCGAGCCCCTTGAGCCGGTCGACCGCTGCCTCCAGCTCCGCCGCCGCGACGCGCGGGCCGGTGACCTCCGGCGCGCGACCGGCAGACTGCGAGGTCGAGCGCTTCGCCAGCACGATGATGCCCACGAAGACGATGATCGGCACGAACACGGCCACGTCCCCGCGCACGAAGCCCAGCACGAGGGCGATCAGGACGAAGAGGCCGAAGCCCTGCACGGGTCGACTGCGCCGCGGTGTGGTCACCAGGGTCCCCTGCTCTCGTGGTCGGTGGCCGCACCAGCGTGCAGCACGGCACCGGCCGTTGTCCGGCGTACGGCACAATCCTCGCCGTGACCCGGATCTCCGTCGCAGGACTCGGCTACGTCGGTCTCTCCATGGCCGTGCTGCTCGCCCGCCACCACAGCGTGGTCGGCCTCGATCTCGACGCCGGGCGCGTCGAGCGGCTCAGGCGCGGGGAGAGCCCGATCCACGACGACGACATCTCACGCTTCCTCGCCGAGGAGGAGCTCGACCTCGCGTTCACCACGGACGCCGAGGAGGCCCACGCGGGCGCCGACTTCGTCATCATCGCCACCCCCACGAACTACGACCCGGTGACCAACTACTTCGACACCGCCTCGATCGAGGCGGTGATGCGCGACGTGCTGCGGATCAACCCCGGCGCGACGATGGTGGTGAAGTCGACCGTGCCCGTCGGCTACGTCGTCGACGTCCGCGAGCGGCTCGGCACCGACGCGGTGATCTTCTCCCCCGAGTTCCTGCGCGAGGGCCGGGCGCTGCACGACAACCTGTACCCGGCGCGCATCGTGGTCGGCGAGGACTCCGAGCGGGCGCGCGCCTTCGCCGACCTGCTCGTCGGGGGCGCAGAGGCCGACGACGTACCGGTGCTGTTCACCGCGCCGACCGAGGCCGAGGCGATCAAGCTGTTCGCCAACACCTACCTCGCGATGCGGGTGGCGTACTTCAACGAGCTCGACTCCTTTGCCCTCTCCCACGGCCTCGACCCGCGCCAGATCATCGACGGCGTCGGCCTCGACCCCCGGATCGGCACGCACTACAACAACCCGTCGTTCGGCTACGGCGGCTACTGCCTGCCCAAGGACACCAAGCAGCTGCTGGCCAACTACACCGACGTCCCCCAGACCCTGATCAGCGCGATCGTCGACGCCAACACCACCCGCAAGGACTTCATCGCCTTCGACATCCTCGACCGCAAGCCGTCGGTCGTCGGCATCCACCGGCTGATCATGAAGTCGGGCTCGGACAACTTCCGCGAGTCGTCGGTGCAGGGGATCATGAAGCGGATCAAGGCCAAGGGCGTCGAGGTCGTGGTCTACGAGCCCGAGCTCGGCGAGGACTCCTGGTTCGGCTCCGAGGTGCTCACCGACCTCCCCGCCTTCAAGGAGCGCGCCGACCTGATCGTCGCCAACCGGATGGTCGAGGAGCTGCGCGACGTGAAGGACAAGGTCTACACCCGCGACCTCTTCGGCGCCGACTGACCCGTCAGCACGCACGTGGCGCCCGTCGCCAGGGTGGCGGCATACGACACGCGTTAGAGCGCCGGGCATGTCGTACGCCGCCAGTGTCACGCCGACCGTCGCCAGGGTGGCGGCATACGACACGCGTTGGAGCCGCGCACATGTCGTACGCCGCCACCCTGAGGCCGAGGGACGGCGATCAGCGGCGGCGGCCGAAGATCCCGCGGCGACCCTGGTCGCCGTCGTCCGCTGGAGCAGCCTCGGTCGGGCGCGCGTCGGGGACAGGCCGCACGTCGGCGGCGTCGGCGGCGCGGCGCAGGGCCTTGCGCAGCCGGTTCTCCGACTTGTCGGGGTCGGTGGGCGGGCGGGCACCGAGGACGAAGCGCTCGACCTCGCGCTCGGCGACGGGCACCCAGCCGACGTCGGTCGCGGGGTAGGTCTTCACGCCGAACGACGCGTCGAGGAGCGTGTCGAGGTCGTCGCCGTCGTCCGCGATCCGGGCCACGCGTGCCAGCGCGGAGGTGCGCTCGAGGCGGGCGGTCGCACCGGAGGCGTACGCCAGCAGCCGGGCGCCGTGGTGGGTGCGCTCGAGGTCGTCGAGCAGCGCGGACAGCGCGACCGGCAGCGGCGCGAGGCTGACGTCGGGCAGGGTGAGCAGGAACTCCGCGTCGGTGCTGCCGTCGAAGGACTCGACCAGCCGCACCCGCGGCTCGTGGAGGTAGGAGCGGTGGACCAGGCGCGTCTCCAGCACCGGGTCCTCGACCGGCTGGACGCGGTCCTCGTGCACCGTGCTCCACGGGCCGACGACCGTGACACGGAGGTCGGGCACGTCGCCGTCGAGGAGCGAGTCGACGACGTGGATGGTGTCGTCGGCGGGACCGGCCTCGACGACGACCTCGAGGTAGGGCACCTGGTAGGCGCGGCCGCGCCTGTTGCGCTTGGGCCGCATCGTCGGCACGAGGTCGGCGAGGTAGGGGTCGTTGTAGCGGTTGACCTGCTCGGCCCGCCGCAGGACCTGCGAGCGGCCGAGGTGCCAGCTGCGGGCCTCGCGGTCGACGACGAAGACGCCGCCGGCCTGCGCGAGCGAGTGGCCGAGGTGCATGTCCTCGCCGAGCCGCAGGGTGCGGTCGAAGCCGTCGGAGTCGAGGTAGAGCGCCTTGGTGACCGACCCGGTCATGCCGATGTGGAAGCGCTGGGCGCGCGGCCCGGCCGTGCGCAGGTCGTCGGTCTTGGCCCAGTAGTCCTCGACCCACTGGTGGGGCTCGTGGTCCTGGCCGGGGAACAGGTCGGCCGCCCCGCCGGCCGCGACCCGGTCGCGCACCGCCGCGGGGTCCTGCTCGAGGAGCGGCGCCGGGTCGACGAAGAGCTTGTGACCGCCGGGGACGGCGTAGTCGACGAGGTGGTGCCAGCGCGCGTGCGCCTCGACCTCCTCGCGGTGGGCGAGCATGTCGGCGTCGTACCAGTGCAGCACCTCGCCGTCGGCGGCGAGCGCCCCGAGGTGGCAGGCGTTCGCACGGCCCCAGCCCTCCTCCACCCGGAGCAGCCGGGTGCGGTCGGGGCGCACCTCGGGCAGCTCCTGCGGCGGCGTGCTCTGGTCGTCGACGACGATGACCTCGAGGAGGTGGGCGGGATAGCTCTGCGCGGCGAGCGCGGCCAGGACGTAGGGCAGGGTGCGCTGGTAGTTGAAGGTCGGCACGACGACGCTCACCGACAGCGTCGGCTCCCACTCGCCGAGCCGTGGCGGCGTCAGGGTGCCCCAGTCGTTCTGGCGCACCAGCGGCTGCCGGGCCATGCCTACTCCCCCTCGTCCGTGCGGTCCCCGTCCGGTCGGTCGACCGGGTCGATCTCGAGCGCGCGGCTCGGTCGGAAACCCTTCCACTCCTCCGCCACGATGTCAGGTCGACGGAACTCCTCGTCGTCGCGCTGCCAGGTGTGTCCTGCCCCGGTGCGCCGCAGCACGTAGCCGAGCCCGTGGGTGCGGTAGATGCGGCCGCCGGCGGCCTCGACCCCGGCGAGCAGCTGGGCGTCGACGAACTTGCGCACCCGCCGGAAGTCGCCGAGGGCGTGCAGCAGCCCGCGGTCGAGCAGCAGCGTGCCGCCGGCGACGAAGCGGGCGAAGAGCTCGGAGGGGTGGTTGCGGCGGACCGTGAGGGCCTCGCGCTCGGCGTTGGCGTGGAGGTAGACGAACTCCGAGGGCATCCCGACCACGTCGGCGCCGGAGAAGCGCCGGGCCATGAGCAGGTCGTGGACGGCGTCGGGGGCGTACCAGTCGTCGTCGTCGACCTTGAGCAGCACCTCGCTGGACGCGGCGCGGGCGGCGGCGGTGAGGACGTCGCCGAAGAACTCGGCCCCGTCGAAGGTCAGGACCTGGTGGGGCCGGTCGCCAAGGGCACGGCGTACGGCGTCGCGGTCGGGCTCGAAGCCATGCGCGGCGAGCACCAGCTCGACGTCGGCGCCGCGCTGGCGGGCCACCTGCCGGAGCGCGAAGTCGAGCATGTCGGGCCGCTTGGTCGCCAGCAGCGCGCTGACCGGAGGCATGCCGGGGTGCCGGACGCCCGCCCGCGTGGCCAGCGCCGAGCGCCAGGCGAGGGTCGAGTGGTGGTCGAAGGCGGCCCGGCGCACGGCGAGGCTGTGCTCCTCGCGGGCGAGGGGGTGGTCGAGGTCGACCGGGGAGGTCAGGGCGGCCACCAGCGGCGCGGCCAGGCCGAGCTCGGTGAAGCGGTCCTCCTCGAGCCCGACGACCGGGACGCCGGAGGCGGCGAGGGCGAGCAGGTCGGTCACCCGGGCGTCGGCGGAGACCCGCACCGCCTGGTGGGCGCGGGCGGCGTCGACGACGGACTCGGTGACCGGACCGCGCCCCAGCGAGGCGAGGTCGACGACGGGTCGGTCCCAGTCCTTGCGGAAGCCGACGGGGTTGAAGATCCGCTCGTCGACCGGCTCCGGACCGGGGTCGGTGACCACGACCGGGGCGCGGTCGATGACGTGGTGCTCCGGCACGCTCTGCTGCACGCCCGCGCCGCGGCGCGTGACGACGACGTCGGGCGGCACGTCGCGCTCCGCCGCGCCCGCCTGCGTCACGTCGGGCAGCAGCACGCTGCGGGCGTCGAGACCGGGCGCCGCGGGGCGACCGGCGTAGGCGACGACCACGCCGCCGTGGGTCGTGTCGCCCGGACCGGCGGCCTGGCGCGCCATCTCCATCACGACGAGCTGGGCGCGGGCGCCGCCGGCGAACCGGAGGACGGTCAGCACGCCCCGCTCCCCGGCCTCGCGTGCGGCGAGGTGGACCAGCCGCGGCCACTCCGGGCGGGGCACGACCACCCACGGCACGGGGGTGTCGGTCAGCCAGCAGGCGACGACCTTGCACTGGCCCAGCAGCGGCACCGCGCTCGCCATCCGGCGCAGCCGCGCACGGTCGGCGGCGACCACCAGCACCGAGCCCCAGCCCTTGAGCGGCCCGCTGAGCGAGGACAGCGTGACGATGTGCGCCTCGATGCCGGCCACGTCCTCGATGCCGTGCAGGGCGTCGAGGGCGAGCGCGTCCGAGTCGTCGACGAGCACGAGCGTCGGGCCGGGCATCCGGACGTCGTGCAGCGGGTGGGCGGTGGGGGGCGGGGTCACGGGCGTACGCGCTCCTTGAGCGAGGCCGGCAGCGAGTGCTGCACGAGGGGTCGGGGCTGGCGCCAGAGCCAGTCGCGGCTGACGTGGTCGATCACGTGGACGCCGGGGGGTGCGGTCACCTCCACCAGACCGCCGAGCTCCTCCGCGCGGCCGGTGCGGATGGCCTCGTCGACCTCGAACTCGCGCAGCTTGCGGTAGAGCCGGGTGTTGGTGAAGTCGACGCCGTCACGGCGCCAGTGGGCGTACTCGTCGGCGTCGAGCCACTTCACCTCCACGCACAGGCCCTGCTGGAGCACGATCCGCTCCACGTCGGGCGGGAACTCGCGCAGCTCCCAGTCGAAGGCCTTGACGAAGGTGAAGTCGGGGCCCATCGGGTAGACCCAGGGCTCGAGGAAGCGCAGCGACAGGTCGAGCCAGCCGGTGGACTCGTCGACGACGGTCAGCGGGTGGCGCGGCATCGCCACGATCGCGCGGGTCGACTGCAGCTGCCACGACAGGTCGCGCAGGATGCCGGCGCCCTCGGGCGTGAGCACCATGTCGCCGTCCCACTTCATCGAATAGGTCGTGCGGACGTGGGAGAAGCACCAGTTGTAGAAGTGCGTGAGCGAGTGGACGCTCGTCGCGGGCGTCGCGAGGTGCTCGCCACCCGCACGGGAGACGCGGTGCGGGTACGCCAGGACGGTCAGCCGGTCGGCCGCCCCGCACTCCTCGGCCACCCGGCGCGCGACGTCGGAGGTGCCGTCGTCGGAGCCGTTGTCGACCAGCAGCACGTGCTGCACGGCGGAGAGGATCGGGGGCAGCACCCACGGCAGGTTGCGGGCCTCGTTGCGGACCCGGAAGACGCATGTCAGCCCGGGCGCGAGCCGCTCGCCGGCTGTCCACGGCCAGGTGACGTCGTAGTCGGCCAAGCCCTCCAGCGAGGCGATGTCGGGCATCACGCCGGTCCCTGCGGGCGCTCCCGGCCGACCACCTTGCGCAGCTTCTGGCGCGCGGCAGGCGGCACCATCGCGCGCACCGCGTGGGGCACTCGGTCGGCGCCGCTGCGGGGTGCCTCCGCGGCCGCCTGGCGACGGGCCTCGGCGGCGGCCGTGCGGCGCTGGGCGACGACGGTCGAGTGGGCGAACGCCTCGGCCTCGGCGTACTGCGCGGCGTAGGCCTCGCGCAGCTCGTCGCACCGGCGGCGCACCTCGTCGGTGTCGTCGCGGGCGACCTCGACGAGGGCCTGCCACGTCGCATCGGCCAGCTCGCGGAGCCGGTCGGGGACGCCGATGTCGTCCCAGGTGGCAGTGACCCGGCGCAGGCTCGGGTCGATGAAGCGGTGCACCTCGGCGATGTCGACGGCCATCGCGGTGCGCACCGAGGTGAGGTCGAAGGCCTCGCCGAGCGCGAACACCGGCTGCGTCCAGTCGTCGAGCAGGTCGCCGTAGTGGACGAACGCGCGCTGCTGGTCGCGGGTGGCCCGCTCGGTGTGGAGCATCATGTTGACCCACGCGGCGGTGCGGGTGATGGCGCCCTGGTCCGACCCCGCGCCCATGCGGCCGTAGTAGGCCTGCTTCGACCCGACGACCTCGGTCACCGGCCGCAGCATCGTGACGTAGGACGACGTGGCGCCGCAGCGGTCGGCGGCCGCTCGCCACAGGCCGAGGAACCACGCGGCGCGGGGGTCCTTGACGACCAGCTCGTCGCTCACGGCGAACTGCTCCTCGAGCCAGGCCGTGACGCGTTCGCGGGTGGCGTGGTCACCGCTCGTGGTGCCGGCGTCGAGCCAGGCCCGCGGGCGGGCGTCGGAGACCTGGACGTTGCTGCGCTGCAGCAGCTCGGCGTGCAGGTCGACCACCCAGCGCGGCTCGCCGAAGCCCTTGGGGTTGGTGGCGTCGGCGACCACCTCGGGCTGGGGCACGTGCATGCCGAGGGTGCGCAGGGTCCCGGCCATGGTGCTCGTGCCGCTGCGCCCGGAGCCGACGACGAACACGATGCGCCGACTGCCCGCGGACGTGCTCGGGCCGCTGTGCTCGCTCATGCACCGGAGCCTATCGGTGCACCTCAGGCGTCCGGCGTGGCCCGCTGCTGCTGCTCGCGGGCCGCAGCGTCGGCCTCGAGGAACGCCTCGTCGTGCTCGAGCTCCTCCCGCAGCGCGGTGAGGCTGGTGCTGAGGTGGGCGCGCGCCGCCTCGGCGGCCGGGTCCTCGTCGGCGCCGGAGGCGATGTCGCGCCACGACGTCTCGCCGGCGTCGACCCGGCGCTGCAGCCGCTCCTGCTCCGGGCCGAGCTCGCCGCGGCGGGCCTGGCCCTGGATCTCGGCGATCCGCCGGGCCGACTCGGCCTTGAAGCGGTCACGCTCGGCGCTGAGGTGCGCCGCCATCTGCCGCAGCGACGCGGTCGCCTCGCGCGCCTGCTGGCGCGACTCCTCGAGGGCGGCCTGGAGACCGGGGTCGGAGAGCGCCATCAGAACCCCTGGTCGGCCGAGTCGTCGGTGCGGTTGCCCGCCACCGCGTGCTGCGCGGTGCTGATCGAGGACAGCACGGCGTTGGCGCCGCCGAGCCCGGCGTTGACGTAGCGCAGCACCTTGAGCAGCGCCTCGGCCGCCTTGGTGAGCTTCTCGATGGCGCGCAGGCCGTCGTGGATCAGCTCGACGATGCGCCGCGCCTTGCCGGGCGCGGACACGCCCGCCTTGAGCCAGCCGATCGGTCCGGCGAGGCCGGAGATGATGAGCTCCTGGATGACGCCGTCGATGAAGTCGATCGCGATGACCAGCACGTCGAGGGTGGCCTTGCCGACCTCGATGACGTGGCCGAGCTGCTCGGCGATGTAGCCGGCGGCCTCCTGCTGGTCGGCGTGCATCTCGCCGATGTCGGCCATCCGCGCCTTCGCCGACGCGCCGGCCGGGCCCTGCCACACGGCGGGGAGCTGCTGGCCGAGGGAGGTGTAGTTCTGCCCGACCGCGGCGCAGCCGTTGCCGACGTTGCCCCACGCCAGCTGCATCGACGACACGGCGTTGAAGTCGCCGGCGACCGGCTTGAACAGCGCCTCCAGCAGGCTCCAGCCGGTGATCTTGTCGACGATGCCGTCGATCGCCGGGATGATCAGGCCGCAGTCGCCCTTCTTGTCCTCGATGTACTGGCCCTCGGTGCCGGGCGGGGTGCCGCCCGAGACCGCGGAGGTCGGGTTGACGTGCTCGGTGATGGTCATCGGCCGGCCCACTCCTGTGCGCTCTCGTCCTCGTCCTGGGACTGGTAGTCGTCGTACTCGTGCAGGTCGTCGGCGTTGTCGCCGATCTCGTTGACGTTGTCGACGAGGTCGGTGATCCCCTCGACCGTCTCCTTGCCCTCGTCGTAGAGGTCGGTGTAGGTGCCGACCGTGCTGCCGATGTCCTGGCGGCGGGTGTGGTCGGCGGAGTCGCGCGAGCGGGAGTCGGCGTAGGCGTCGTTGGCCTGCTCGCGGGCGTCCTCCTCGCTCGCACCGGCGGCGATCGCCCGGTCGTACGTGCTGTTGTAGGCGTCCTCGGCGTTGCGGTTGATCCGGTCGTGGTTGATCGTGTCGGCGCGGCCGTCGACCCCGTCGGCCTTGGCGAACTGCAGCGCCTCCTCGTCGGAGTAGCCCAGCGAGCGGTAGTACTGGTACTCGTCGGTGCGGCGCTCGATCGCGTCGTTGACCGCGTCCTGGGCGGCCTTCTTCGGGTCGGCCCACGGCGGCGTCTCGTCCTTGGGGCCGCCGGGCTTGACCTTGTCGCCGACCGCGCCGGCACCGTCGCTCACCCCCGGGTGCTTGTCCTCGAGCTCGGGGATCTTCGTGCCGTCGGCCGGGGCGTTGGAGATCGGGCCGCCGGGCGTGTCGTTGCCGCTGCCCGCGGGGTCGTACGGCGGGAAGTGCGCCGGGTCGGGCGACAGCGCGCGGAAGCGGTCGTAGGTCGCCTGGTCGGTGTCGAGGTAGTCGTCGCGCGAGTCGATGAAGGCGTCGCGCACCTTCTCGGCCACCGCGCGGGAGTCGCGCAGGCCGTCGTGGGCGGTGGACACGGCCGACTCGTAGCTGCCCTGGAAGAGGTTCAGCACCCCCGAGAACGCCCCGAAGTTGCTGCACGAGGAGCGGATGTAGTCGTCGATCACGCCGATGTGGTCGTGCTGCTTGGACGCGAGTCGCGACGCCGCGGTGAGGGCGTCGGGGTCCACCTGGAAGCTCACGGTCGGGTTCCTCGTCGGTGTCGGGGGCGGGCTGACGTGCTCGAGGCGCCTCCTACCCGGTCACCCGGCAGGCAAAACGCCTCGATCGCGGCTCAGGCCGCGGACCCACCCCTGCGGGCGCGGGCGCGGACCCGGAACCAGCCGACGACCATGGCCAGCAGGGCGACCATGCCGAGCGCCCAGCCGACCACCCCGCCGATCGCCTTCTCCGACGTCGTGCGCCACTCGCCGTCGCTCTGGTAGACGGTGATCGTGTCGCCCTTCTCGGCGTCGCCGAGGCGGCGCAGCTCGTAGAGCGCGGAGGCCTGCTCACCGTCGGGCAGCTCGAAGACGACCGAGGAGTAGTCGGCGGCCCTCGCGCCCGGGCGGGCCCGGTCGAGGGCCTCGAAGCCGAGCACCGTGGCCTGCTGGGTCTGCACGCCCGAGGGCGGCTGGCGGCTGTCCCAGAAGTCGAACAGGCGCCAGCCCACGACCACGATCATCACCACGAGCAGCACCAGGGCCACCCACGTCATGCCGTACGCGTCGCGCGCGCCGCCCGAGGAGAACCCGCCCGGCGCCGCAGGCCGGCCGGGGACGGGACGCTGGGGGACGGGACGCTCGGGGACGGGCCTGTCCGGGACCGGGCGGTCGGGCACCGGACGGTCGGGGGTCTGGTCGTCGTCAGCCACGCCCGCAGTCAACCACCCGGCTCGAGCCCGGTGCTCACAGGTGCTGCGGCTGCGCCCGGATCAGGTCGGCGTACCAGTGGAAGGACTTCTTCGGGGTGCGCTGGAGGGTCTCGTGGTCGACGTGCACCAGCCCGAACCGCTGCGAGAGCCCCTCGGCCCACTCGAAGTTGTCCAGCAGCGACCAGCAGTAGTACCCGCGCACGTCGACGCCGCGGACGATCGCCTCCGAGACCGCGTTGACGTGGCCGCGCAGGTAGTCGATGCGGGCCTGGTCGTCGACCACCCCGTGCTCGTCGGGGCCGGTGTTGAAGGCGCAGCCCGACTCGGTGATGACGATCGGCGGGAGCGCGGCGCGGAAGCGCGCGCGGAACATCACCAGCCACTCGCGCAGGGCGTCGGGGACGATCGGCCAGCCGAGGTCGGTCGTCGGGTGGCCCACGACGTCGCGGTTCTCCCACGGCAGCTCGGCGTCCTCGCCCGCCGCCGCGACCTTCATCGGGTTGTAGTAGTTGACGCCGTAGAAGTCGAGCGGCTGGCGGATCGTGGCCAGGTCGCCCGGCTGCATGATGTCCTCCATCAGCGGCGCGAGGTCAGCGGGGTAGCGACCGAGCAGCATCGGCTCGAGGAACATGCCGTTCCACACCGCGTCGAAGAGCTTGCTCGCGCCGACGTCGGCCGGGTCGTCGCTGGCCGGCCAGACGGGGGCGTGGTTGTTGGCGCAGCCGATCGACGTCGCCCCGGCACGCCGCAGCTCGATGGCCGCGCGGCCGTGCGCGAGGAGCAGGTGGTGCGAGGTCCACAGGGCGTCGAAGAGCAGCCGCTTGCCGGGGGCGTGGATGCCCATGCCGTAGCCGAGGAGCGAGGCGACGTTGGGCTCGTTGACCGGGATCCAGTGCTCGACCCGGTCGGCGAGGCGCTCGCCGACCACCGCGGCGTACTCGGCGAACCGCTCCACGGTGGCGGGGTTGAGCCAGCCGCCGTCGTCCTCGAGCGCCTGCGGCAGGTCCCAGTGGTAGAGCGTGGCCATCGGCTGCTGGCCGTGCTCGAGGAGGGTGTCGACCAGGCGGTCGTAGAACGCCAGGCCCTGCTCGTTGACCTTCCCGCTGCCGGTCGGCACGACCCGCGGCCACGAGATGGAGAAGCGGTAGCCGCCGGTGCCGAGCTCGGCCATCAGCGCCACGTCCTCCTCGAACCGGTGGTAGTGGTCGCACGCGACGTCGCCGGTGGTGCCGTCGGCGATGCGGCCCGGCTCGTGGGCGAAGGTGTCCCAGATGCTGGGGCCCCTGCCGTCCTCGCGCGCCGCGCCCTCGATCTGGTAGCTGGCCGTGCTCGTGCCGAAGCGGAACCCGGGCGGGAGCAGGGGGAACGGCGGCGGTGCAGGCACATCGGCGAAGATATCGGCATGCCCGTGGCCCTGTACGCCGGTTCCGACAGGTCGTCGGCGACCGCCGCGGGGCGTGTGACCAGGCACTCCTTCTCCTTCGGCGCCGACTACGACCCCGCCAACCTCGGGTTCGGCCCCCTGGTCTGCCACAACGACGACCGGCTCGAGCCGGGCGCGGGGTACCCCGAGCACCCGCACACCGACCTCGAGATCGTCACCTGGGTGCTCGAGGGCGCGCTCGTGCACACCGACACCACGGGGTCGCGGCACGTGCTCGGGGCCGGGCGGGCGCAGGTGCTGTCCGCCGGGGCCGGCATCCGCCACAGCGAGGTCGCCGACCCGGCGTCGGGTCGCTGCCGCTTCGTGCAGGCCTGGCTGGTGCCGACCACCCCCGGCGGCGAGCCGTCGTACGTCCTGGGCGAGGCGCCGCCCCCGGCCTCGGGGCTGGTCGAGGTCGCCGGTGGCTCCGGCCTCCCGGTCGCGACGTCCGGCGCCCGGCTGCTCGTCGCCCGGCTCGCCGCGGGCCGGTCGGTGACGCTTCCCGACGACCCCCGCCAGCACGTCTTCGCCGCCACCGGCCGCGCCACCGTGGACGACCTCGAGCTCGGCGCCGGCGACGCCGCCCGGGTCAGCGACGAGCCCGGCCGCCCGGTCCGCGCCCTCGAGGACACCGAGCTCCTCGTGTGGTCCTTCGCCGCTCCCTGACCCGCCCCCGCCTCCTCCGCTACCTGGGGACGAAATGGTGGGCGAAAGTGGCCGAACGCCCACCATTTCGTCCCTAGATACCCGGGGCGCGGGCCACTGGGGGCGAAGCTCCCGGGGCCTCAGGGGACGAGGACGCCCGGGTTGAGGATCCCGGCGGGGTCGAGCTCGGCCTTGACCGCACGGAGGACGCGCACGCCGACGTCGCCGACCTCGCGGGCGAACCACGGCAGGTGGTCGGTGCCGACGGCGTGGTGGTGGGTGATGGTGGCGCCGGCGGCGAGGATCGCGTCGCTGGCGGCGGCCTTGGCGGCTGCCCACCGCGCGAGCGGGTCCTCGCCCTGCGGGGCCGCGACCGTGAAGTAGAGCGAGCAGCCGGTCTCGTAGACGTGGGAGACGTGGCACAGCACCAGCGCGCCGTCGCCGAGCGTGGCCCTCAGCGCGGCCCGCACCTCGGCGTGGAGCCGCTCGCGCTGCGACCAGAAGGTGGCGGTCTCCATGGTCTCGACGAGCACGCCGTGGTCGAGGAGCGCGTCGCGGAGGTAGGGCGCGTGGAACCTGCCCTCCACCCACCTCTGCCCCGGCTCCGGGCCGAGCGGCGTGCCGCCGAGGGCCGTGAGCCGCTCGGAGACCGCGGCGCGTCGGGCGGCGACCTGCGCCGGCGTGCCCTCGTGGCCCACGACCATCAGGCAGCCGGGGTCGTCGCTCGCCCCGATCGACGACGGGTCGGCGAGGTTGAGCGCGGTCTCGTCCTCGTCGGAGAGCCGCAGCACGGTCGGCAGCAGGCCCTCCTGCGCGAGCGCGCGCATCGCGTCGGACCCCGCGGCGAACGACGGCCAGCGCCATCCCTCGTACGTCGTCTCCTCCGGCGCCCGCCGCACCCGCACCGTGACCGAGGTGAGGACGCCGAAGGCGCCCTCCGAGCCCAGCAGGAGCTGGCGCAGGTCGGGGCCGGCCGCGCTGGCGGGGGCCGAGCCCAGCTCGAGGGTCCCCGTGGGCGTGGCGGCCGTGAGGCCGACGACCATCGCGTCGAAGCGGCCGTAGCCGGCACTGGACTGCCCGCTGGAGCGCGTGGCCGCGAACCCCCCGACCGACGCGTGCTCGTAGGACTGCGGGAAGTGGCCGAGGGTGAGGCCGTGCGCGCCGAGCAGCGCCTCCACCTCCGGCCCGCGCAGGCCGGGCTCCAGCGTCGCGGTCATCGAGACCTCGTCGAGGGCGAGCAGCCGCTTCATCCGCACGAGGTCGAGGTTGACCAGGCCGGCGAACCCGTCGCGCCGGGCGGCGAGCCCCCCGGTCACGCACGTGCCGCCACCGAAGGGCACGACCGCCACGCGGTGCTCGCTCGCCCACGCCAGCAGCGCGACGACGTCGTCGTGGCCGCCCGGGCGCACGACGGCGTCGGGGGCGTCGGTGAGGTCGCCGGCGCGGGCGCGCAGCAGGTCGGGGGTCGACTTCCCGCGGGTGCGCAGGGCGCGGGTGGCGTCGTCGGTCAGCACGTGCTCGGCCCCCATGACGGCCCGCAGGCCGTCGAGGAGGTCGTCGGCCAGGGCGACCGGCGGCGGGGCGGCGCCGAGCACCGCCGGTGTCTCGTGCCGGCCGAAGGCCAGCTCGACGAGGCCGAGCGCGGACGCGGGCAGGTCGGAGGCGGCGTCGGGGTCGCCCCAGCGCTGCGGGTGCATCTCGACCGTCTCGACCGGGGGGCTCTGCGGGGTCATACGTTACAGTGTGACACATGTCGTCACTTCGTCACACCAACGCCGGCACCGGCGACCCTCGGCTCGACGGGTACCTCGACGCCGCCCGCGACTGCATCCTCGACGTCGGGTGGCGTCGTACGACGCTGACGGAGGTGGCCCGCCGGGCCGGTGTCTCGCGGATGACGATGTACCGCGCGTGGCCCGACATGGGGTCGCTGCTGGGCGACCTGATGACCCGGGAGTGGGTCGGCATCGCCGCCGCCACCCGGGTCGCCGCCGCCGACACCTCGACCCCCGCGGGGATCGCGGCCGCGGCCCTGTCGACGGTGCGCGCGCTGCGCGACAACGAGCTGTTCGTCCGGATCGTCGAGCTCGACCCCGACCTGATGCTGCCCTACCTGCTGTCCCGCCGCGGCCGTTCGCAGGAGGCGCTGATCGAGATCCTGGCCGCCGAGGTGGCCAGCGGGCAGGCGACCGGTGCGATCCGTGCGGGCGACCCGGTGCTGCTGGCCCGCAGCCTGGTGCTCGCCGCCCACGGCTTCGTGTTCTCTGCGCTCACCATGGTCGACGGACTGATCGGCCTCGACGACCTCGACGCCGAGCTGCGCCACCTCGTCGTCCGCACGCTGGAGCCGTGATGGAGCGCCGGATCACGCCGGGCCTCGCGGGCGCGCCCGACGAGGTCGACGTGGTGGTCGTCGGGCTCGGCATCACCGGCGCGGGCGTCGCGCTCGACGCGGTGACCCGCGGCCTCTCCGTGCTCGCCCTCGACGCCCGCGACCTGGCCTTCGGCACCTCGCGCTGGTCGTCCAAGCTCGTCCACGGCGGCCTGCGCTACCTCGCCCAGGGCCGGCTCGCGATCGCCCGCGAGAGCGCCGTCGAGCGCGGCATCCTGATGGACGTCACCGCGCCCCACCTCGTCCACGCCCTGCCGATGCTCACCCCGCTCACCGACGCCGTGCCGCGCATGGCCGCCGCGCTCACCCTGGGCGGCCTCCAGGCCGGCGACCTGCTGCGTCGCAGCGCGCACACCACCGCCCGTACGCTCCCCCGTCCGCGCCGGCTCAACGCGACCGAGACCCTGAGCCTCGCGCCCGCCCTCCGGGCCGAGGGCCTGCGCGGTGGGCTGCTCGCGTGGGACGGCCAGCTCGAGGACGACGCCCGCCTGGTCACCACGGTCGCCCGCACCGCCGCCTCCCACGGTGCTGACGTGCGCACGCGCGCCCGGGTGCTCGCCGCGACCGGCACCCTCGTGCGGGTCCGCGACGAGCTGACCGGCACGACCCACGAGGTGCGCGCCCGCGCGGTCGTCAACGCCACCGGCGTCTGGGCCGGCGACCTCGACGACCGGGTGCGGCTGCGCCCCAGCCGCGGCACCCACCTGGTGCTGCGCGGCGCGACCCTGCCCCACACCCGGGTGGCGGTGATGGTGCCGATCCCCGGCACCCGGGCGCGGTTCGCGATGGTGCTGCCCCAGGCCGACGGCACCGTCCACGTCGGGCTCACCGACGAGCCGGTGACCGGGCCGGTGCCCGACGTGCCGGTCCCGAGCGAGGCCGAGGTCGACTTCCTGCTCGGCGTGGTCGCCCCGTCGTTCGCCACGCCGCCGACGCGTGCCGACGTCGTCGGGGCCTACGCCGGCCTCCGCCCGCTGCTGGAGGTCGCGGGCACCGACGCCACCGCCGACCTGTCGCGGCGCCACGCGATCCTCACCTCGGCGACCGGCGTGACGACCGTCGTCGGGGGCAAGCTCACCACCTACCGACGGATGGCCCAGGACACCCTCGACGCGCTTGTCGCCGAGGGCCGCCTCGACGCCGGGCCGTGCCGCACCGCCTCGCTCCCCCTCGCCGGAGCCGCACCGGCTGCCCGGCTGCGCGCGCTCGACGGCCCGCCCCGGCTCGTACGCCGCTTCGGCACCGACGCCGCCCTCGTGCTGGCGTCGGCGCGCGCCACCACCGGGCTCTCCGACGACGAGCTGCTCGCCCCAGTCTCCCCCGACGTGCCGGTCACCCTGGCCGAGCTCGTCTTCGGCGTGACCCACGAGGGCGCCCACGACGTCGACGACCTCCTGGACCGGCGTACGCGCACCGGGCTGGTCCCCGCCGACCGCTCCCTCGCCGAGCCCCTGGCGCGCCGGGCGCTCACCCTCGTCGGCGCCGCGACGCACTCCTGAGGGCCTGGCGAGGACGTTCGTCACCGATTCCTGCTGCGTCGACGGACCCTGGGGCAGGAACCCGCGCCGGGTGAGCCACGCGACAGCAAAATCCGGCGACAGTTCGGGTGAAGCCCGGACAGGACGACCGCCCCGTGGGAAGGTTTTCCAGGCGCGCCCCTTGCCGACCCCATGCGGCAAGGGGCGCCCAGTCCATCTCCGGGGCAGCCCGCCCGCCGTCACTCCACGGTGACCGACTTGGCCAGGTTGCGGGGCTTGTCGATGTCGTGGCCGAGGTGCTGCGCCGCGTGGTACGCCAGCAGCTGGAGCGGGATCGTCAGCAGGATCGGGTCCAGCTCGGGCTCGTTGCGCGGCACGACGATGCGCCGCGCGCCGACCTCGCCGAGGTCGACCTCCTCGTGGGTCACCACCACCAGCGGACCCTGGCGCGCGGCGATCTCGTGCAGGGCAGCCACGTTGCGCTCGGTGAGCTCGTCGTGCGGCACCACCGCCACCGTGGGGACGTCGGGGTCGATGAGCGCCAGCGGACCGTGCTTGAGCTCGGAGGTCTGGTAGGCCTCGGCGTGGCAGTAGCTGATCTCCTTGAACTTCTGCGCCCCCTCGCGCGCGACGGGGAAGCCGCGCACCCGGCCGATGAAGAACAGGCTGCGCGCCTCGGCGAGCCCGCGGGCCACCTCCACGAGGTCGTCCTCCCCGGCCAGCACCTCCTCGATCTGCGCGGGCAGCCGCTCGAGGCCGGCGACCAGCCGCCTGCCGTCGGCGATCGAGAGGTCGCGCACCCGCCCGAGCTGGAGGGCGAGGAGGGCGAAGCCGAGGAACATGTTGGTGAGCGCCTTGGTGCTGGCGACGGCGACCTCGGGACCGGCGTGGAGGTAGATCCCGCCGTCGCACTCGCGCGCGATCGCCGAGCCGACGACGTTGACCAGACCCACGCAGCGCCCGCCCTTGCGGCGTACCTCCTGCACGGCCAGGAGCGTGTCGATGGTCTCGCCCGACTGGCTGACCGCGACGTAGAGGGTGTCGGGCTCGATGACGGGGTCGCGGTAGCGGAACTCGCTGGCCGCCTCGGCGTCGGCGGGGATGCGCGCCAGCTCCTCGATGAGGCCGGCGCCCATCTGGCCGACGTAGTAGGCCGACCCGCAGCCGAGCACCTTGACCCGGCGCACGGCCCGCAGGTCGCGGGCGTCCATGTCGAGGCCGCCGAGGTGGGCGGTGCCGAAGCGGTCGTCGAGCCGTCCGCGCAGCACGGCCTGCGCGGTCGTGGGCTGCTCCAGCATCTCCTTGCGCATGTAGGACTCGTGCTCGCCGGCGTCGTAGGCCGACGCGTCCACGTCGACCTGGCTGGCGGTCTTGCCGGTGGCCGAGAGGTCGCTGGGCCGCAGCGTGCTGAACCCGGCGGCGGTCACGGTCGCCATCTCGCCGTCGTCGAGCACGGCCACGGTCGTGGTGTGGCGGACGATCGCAGCCAGGTCGGAGGCGACGTACATCTCCTTGTCGCCGACGCCGACGACCAGCGGGCTGCCGTTGCGGGCCACCACGATGCGGTCGGGGAAGTCGGCGTGGACCACCGCCAGGCCGTAGGTGCCGACGACCGCGGCCAGCGCGTCGCGCACCTTGCCCTCCAGGGTGTCGGCGTCGCTGCGGGCCACGAGGTGGGCGAGCACCTCGGTGTCGGTGTCGCTGGTGAGCTCCACGCCGGCAGCGGTGAGCTCGGCACGCAGCGCCGCGGAGTTGTCGAGGATGCCGTTGTGCACCACCGCGACCCGCTCGAGCTCGTCGGTGTGCGGGTGGGCGTTGGCGTCGGTGGCCGGGCCGTGGGTGGCCCAGCGGGTGTGGCCGATGCCCGTCGTGCCGGCGAAGCGCCTGGGCAGCGCGTCGGTCAGGTCGCGGACCCGGCCCGCCTGCTTGGCGACCCGCAGGCCGCGGCTGCCGAGGACGGCGACCCCGGCGGAGTCGTAGCCCCGGTGCTCGAGCCGGGTCAGGCCCTCCAGGACGACGGGGGCAGCGTCCTGCCGGCCGATGTAGCCGACGATTCCGCACATGGTGGTTCCTATCCGTAGATGATGCGACGCAGCTGCCGCTCCGACAGCTCCGGAGCCGCGACCACGCGCTCGCGCAGCTCGTCGGCGATCCGCACGAAGATCTCGGGGTTCCTCGCGCCGTACGTCTTGAGGTGGGCGTGCCGGCTCCGGACGTAGGACTCGACCGTCTCGGCGTGGAAGGCGATCACGTCCTCCACGACCCGGGCGGCCTCGCCCGGCGTCAGCGACGTGGTCGCGACGACGTGGGCGACGAGGTCGGGGTCCGGCACGCTCCGAGCATGAGGCGGCAGCCTCGTTGCCGCAAGTTCCTGCCCGAAATCGGGCAGAACTGAGCCGTTGCTCTCCCTTCCGCGTGCCAGCGCCGGCGTTTTGGGGCTCCAAGTGGGGCGCGAGGGCCGAGCTGGAGCCATCGCAGCCGTCCGGGTGGGGCGTGACCGTCGTCTTCGAGCGAAACGATGGTGTGCGGGTGGGGACGTGCTAATCTGGGTGAACAGAAGGTGAACGGGAGGTGTCACATGAACGAGCGCGAGATGACCGGAGCCCCGGTCTGCACGTGGATCGCGGTGACCGACGCGTCGGGCCGCACCCGCATGGAGGCGCGCTGGACGTCGGTCGCCACGGCCCACGTCACGGCTGCCTGACCCAGCTCACGCACCGAGCCACGTCCCCGACCAGGGACGTGGCTCGTCGCAGGTATAGACCACCCGGGACGCGCGCCCCCTCCTCGGGAATCAAACCGCGCGCTCATCCGTTAGGGTGGTTGAAAGTTCTACCAACCACCGCCTTCACCGCAGGAGCTCGCATGTCCACCTCGTTCGACGCCCCCACCACCGCCATCGACGACATCTCCGGCAGCTACACCATCGACGCCAGCCACAGCCGCCTCGGCTTCGTCGCCCGCCACGCGATGGTCACCAAGGTGCGCGGCCAGTTCGGCGCCTTCACCGGCACCGCCGTCATCAACGAGGCCGACCCGGCCGCCAGCAAGGTCGACCTCTCCATCGACGTCACCTCGGTCGAGACCGGCAGCGCCGACCGCGACGGCCACCTGAAGTCCGGCGACTTCTTCGACGCCGAGACCTACCCCTCGATCACCTTCACCTCCACCGAGGTCTCCCGCTCCGGCTCGGACTGGACCATCACCGGCGACCTCACCATCAAGGACGTCACGAAGCCCGTCACGATCGAGTTCGAGCAGACCGGCTCGGCCAAGGACCCCTTCGGCAACCTGCGCGTCGGCTTCGAGGGCGAGACCACCATCAACCGCAAGGACTGGGGCCTGACCTGGAACGCCGCCCTCGAGACCGGTGGCGTCCTCGTCTCGGAGAAGATCAAGCTCGAGTTCGACGTCTCGGCCATCCAGGACGCCTGAGCCCCGAGTCGGCAACGTCCCGCCGCTGACCCCCGAGTCGGCGCCTGTGTCCCTCCTTGGAGGACACGGGCGCCGGCTCGGCGTCATTTCCAGGGACGTGCAAGCGCGACGGCGTACGACCGGCGCGGAGGCAGGCGACGCCTGACCTCGCACCCGCAGCTCGTGCTTGGCACCCGCGATCTCGGGTGCACAGCACGAGAGTCCCCGGATATCCGGGGACTTCCGAGGAGGCCGAGCCGAGGCGGGGTTGGCTGGGCCCCGGGGGGTCAGTCGCGGAGGCAGGCGACGCCCGACTTCGCGGTCGAAGCCGCCGCTTCGTACGCAAAGCTTCGACCTCGAAGCGGCAGTTTCCCCGGATATCCGGGGATTCCGCCGACGAGATGAGCGAGGAGCGAGCGACCCCCCGGGGTCAGTCGCGGGGGCGCTTGCCCTTGTAGCCGCCGCCGGAACCGCCCTGGCGGTGACCGCCGCCGGGGCGACCGCGGAACGGGCCGTTGTCGGGCTTGATCTCGATCAGCTTGCCGGAGATCCGGGTGCCGGAGAGGCGGTCGAGGGTGCCGGCGGGGAGGTCGGCGGGGAGCTCGACGACCGAGAAGTCGGGCTTGATCATGATGTGGCCGAAGTCGCCGCGCGAGAGGCCGCCCTCGTTGGCGAGCGCGCCGACGATCTGGCGCGGCTCGACCTTGTGGCGCTTGCCGACCTCGATGCGGTACGCCGCCATCTGCTGGCCGTTGCGCGACTCGCGGGGTCCGCGGTCGGCCTTGCCGGCGTGGCTGGGGCGCTCCTCGAAGGAGCGCTGGCGCTGCTCCGGCTCCGGCTCGAGCAGCAGCGGCTGCTCGCCGTGCATCACGGCCGCGAGGGCCGCGGCGACGTCGACCTCGGACACGTCGTGCTCGGCGACGTAGTGGGAGACCACGTCGCGGAAGAAGTCGATCCGCTCGGGCTGGGTGAGCGCCTCGGTGATCTGGTCGTCGAAGCGCGAGAGGCGGGTGGCGTTGACGTCGTCGACCGTCGGCAGCTGCATCTGGGTCAGCGGCTGGCGCGTCGCCTTCTCGATCGCGCGCAGCAGGTGCCGCTCGCGCGGGGTGACGAAGGCGATCGAGTCACCGGAGCGCCCCGCGCGGCCGGTCCGGCCGATGCGGTGGACGTAGGACTCGGTGTCGGTGGGGATGTCGTAGTTGACGACGTGGCTGATCCGCTCGACGTCGAGGCCGCGGGCGGCGACGTCGGTGGCGACCAGGATGTCGAGCTTGCCGGCCTTGAGCTGGTTGACCGTGCGCTCGCGCTGCACCTGCGCGACGTCGCCGTTGATCGCCATCGCGGAGTAGCCGCGGGCGCGGAGCTTCTCGGCGAGCGTCTCGGTCTCGTTCTTGGTGCGGACGAAGACGATCATCCCCTCGAAGTTCTCGACCTCGAGGATGCGGGTGAGCGCGTCGACCTTCTGCGGGTACGACACGATCAGGTAGCGCTGGGTGATGGTGGACGACGTCGTGGTCTTGTTCTTGACCGTGATCTCGACCGGGTCCTCGAGGTACTTCTTCGAGATCCGGCGGATCTGCGCCGGCATGGTGGCCGAGAAGAGGGCGACCTGCTTGTCGTCGGGGGTGTCGGCGAGGATCGTCTCGACGTCCTCGGCGAAGCCCATCTTCAGCATCTCGTCGGCCTCGTCGAGGACGAGGAAGCGCAGCTCGGAGAGGTCGAGGGTGCCCTTCTCGAGGTGGTCCATGATGCGACCGGGCGTGCCGACGACGACGTGCACGCCGCGACGCAGCGCGGAGAGCTGGACGCCGTAGCCCTGGCCGCCGTAGATCGGCAGGACGCGCACGCCCTTCATCTTCGCCGCGTACTTCTCGAACGCCTCGGAGACCTGCAGCGCGAGCTCGCGGGTGGGCGCGAGGACGAGCGCCTGCGGGGTCTTCTGCGTCTGGTCGAGCTGGGACAGGATCGGCAGCGCGAACGCCGCCGTCTTGCCGGTGCCGGTCTGGGCGAGGCCGACGACGTGGCGCCCCTCGAGCAGCGGCGGGATGGTCAGCGCCTGGATCTGCGAGGGCGTCTCGTAGCCGACGTCGGACAGGGCCTTCAGGACCTCCGGGGCCAGGCCCAGGTCGGAGAAGCTCTGCTCGGTCCCCGCGTCGGGTGCTGCGTTCTGCTCGTCACTCACCCGTCAACGGTAGGGCCTCGGAGGCGATTCGGGCATTCCCCGGGGCCCGGAAACCCCGCGACAACGGGGAACGTGAGGCAGCACACTCCTCCGCATGCACGACACCGCCGCACCCGCTCCCACACCCCCGCTCCCCGACGGCCTGACCACCCGGCCGCTCGAGAGGTCGGACTCCCGCGCCGTCTTCGAGCTCATGGCCGCCCAGGAGCGCACCGACATCGGGGAGGTCGCCATCGAGGAGGCCGACATCGTCGCCGACTGGGCGAAGCCGAGCCACGACCTGGCCGCCCGCTCGGTGGGCGTCTGGGACGGCGAGGCCCTCGTCGCGTACGCCGAGCTCATGGGCGCCGACCGGGCCGACACCAGCGTCCTGCCCTCCCACCGCGGCCGCGGCATCGGCACCTGGCTGGCGCACTGGCTCCAGCAGCGGGGGCGCGAGCTGGGCTCGACGGTCGTCGGGATGCCCGTCCCCGCCGGGTCACCCGGCGACGTGCTGCTCGAGTCGCTGGGCTTCCGGGTCCGCTGGAACAGCTGGGTGCTGCGGCTGCCCGAGGGCGTCACCGTCCCCGAGCGCGCGCTCCCCGAGGGGTACGCCGTGCGGGCGGCCGAGCCCGGGGAGCTGCCGGTCGTGCACGAGGTGCTCGAGGACGCCTTCCTCGAGTGGTCCGAGCGCCAGCGCGAGCCGTACGACGACTTCGTGGCCTCCACGACCGGGCGGCCCGGCTTCGAGCCGTGGAACCTGCGCGTCGTCCTCGACCCGGAGGGCACCGTGGTGGGGGTCGCGGTCGTGCTCGTCTCCGACGACGGCCGCACGGGCTACGTCGACCGCCTCGCCGTGCGTCGCGACCAGCGCAACCGCGGGCTGGCGCAGGCGCTGCTGGTGGACGCGTTCGCCCGCGCCCGCGAGCACGGGACGACGTCGTCCGAGCTCAGCACCGACTCGCGGACCGGCGCGCTGGACCTCTACCGGCGTGTCGGGATGGAGGTCACCAGCAACTGGGTCAATCGGGCCATCGACCTCGTCTGAGCCTCGGATCCCGTGGCTTCACTACCACACCACCATCGAATCCGCGAGCTCGGTGTGGTCTAGACCTTGCACCCCCCTGTGGCATGGATCTCCCCCGGCGGGGAACGCTGCCCTACCATTCGAACGATGTCTGTTCGGGAGGCACGACGGGACGTGGGGTCACCGTCAGGAAAAATTTGTGTGGGGGTTCGACATGCAGGATCTACATGCTCTGGTCGTCGAGGACGACGCAGACATCTCTTCGGCTCTGGTGGAGACCCTGGAGGGCGCGGGGTTCCGCGTCACCACGGCTCCTGACGGGCGGGTGGCGGTCGACGTCGCGGCGTCCGACCCGCCCGACCTGGTCACGCTCGACCTGACGCTGCCGCACATGGACGGCATCGAGGTATGCCGGCGCATCCGGGAGGCCAGCGACTGCTACATCGTCATCGTCTCCGCGCGCTCGGACGAGGTCGACAAGCTGATCGGCCTCGAGGTCGGCGCCGACGACTTCGTGCTCAAGCCGTTCTCGCCCCGCGAGCTGCGGGCGCGCGTGGCGGCGCTGTTCCGGCGTCCCCGCACCTCCGCACCCGCGGACGACGCCCCGGCTCGGGCGCAGGCGCCGCGGGTTCCGGCGCCCTCGCAGCCGGCCGACGAGCCCAGCACGATCTCCTGCGGCGCCGGCCTGGTCATCAACTCCGCCCGGCGCGAGGTGCAGGTCGACGGCAGGATCGTCGAGCTGACCCGCATCGAGTACGACGTGCTGGAGTACCTCGCGACCCACCTCTCCCGGGTCTGCACCCGCGAGGAGATGGTGCTCGCGATCTGGAGCAGCGCGCTGACCCACGACCACCACCTGGTGGACGTGCACGTGGCCAACCTGCGCGGCAAGCTCCGTCGCCACTCCGACGCGACGTGGATCCACACCATCCGTGGCATCGGCTACCGGATGGACCGCGAGGAGGACCAGGTTCGCCGCGCGGGCGGCGGGCCCTACCTCGTCGCGCGCTTCGACTCCGAGGACTGGGCCAGGGGCCTCGACTTCTGACGTACGGCGTCCGCGCCGGGTCGCACCGCACGTCGTGGGGACGTGCGGTGGCAGCGACTCCCGCCCCGGGAGGTGGGGAGAAACGCTGCGCCCCTGCACGCGCGCACCTAGACTTCTCAGCCAGGGGTGATTGAACCATGAACCAGCGCACGGCAGTGGTCGTCGAGGACGACGGCGACCTCGGTGACCTCATCTCCCGCCTGCTCGACCAGGCCGGCTTCGAGGTGACCGTGGCGCGCACCGGCGCCGACGCCCTCGCGCTCGTCCGCGACACCCGCCCCGACCTGGTCACCCTCGACATGTCGCTGCCCGACATCGACGGCGTGGAGGTGTGCCGCCAGATCCGCCAGGTCAGCGACTGCTACGTCATCGTCATCAGCGGCCGCACGGCCGAGGTCGACCGGCTCGTCGGCCTCGAGGTCGGCGCCGACGACTACCTGGTCAAGCCGTTCTCGATGCGCGAGCTCCAGGCCCGCGTGGCGGCCCTCTTCCGCCGCCCCCGCGGCACGGTGCCCGCCGCCCCCTCCGCACCCGCGGCGCGCCCCCAGCCCGCCCCGGCCGCACAGGCCGAGGTGCGCTCGATCGCCGAGGCGCGCCGCGGTGCCACCGAGCAGGACCTCGGCTGCGACGACCTCGCGCTCAACGCCGACGCCCGCGAGGTCCGCGTGCGCGGCCAGGAGGTCGACCTGACCCGCACCGAGTTCGACCTGCTGGCCCACCTGATCAGCAACCCGGGCGTCGTCGTGGGCCGCGAGGAGCTGCTCAAGGCGGTCTGGGCGACCGACTTCGTCCCCGACAGCACCCACGTCGTCGACGTCCACCTGGCCAACCTGCGTCGCAAGCTCCGCAAGCGCGCGGTCGTCGACCACGAGTGGATCCGCACGATCCGCGGCGTCGGCTTCCGCTACGACCCCTGCTGCGGCTGACCGGTCCCGACCGACCGACCGGCCGGACCGGGTCAGCGGGCCGACTCGCGCAGGGTCGCGCCCCGCGCGCCGCGCACGGTCATCGACGCGCTGACCAGGGCGACGGTGCCGAAGACGGCGGCCGCGAGCAGCGCCAGCACCACCAGCCGGAGCGGCGAGATCGCCGCGACGAGGGCGGGCGTGGTCGCGGAGTCGGCGTACCCGAGCGTGATGGTCCGCAGCACCACCCACTGCGCCAGCGACCCGGCGAGGATGCCGGCCAGCGCAGCGCTGCCGAGCACCACGCCGAGCTCGCGGACCACCGCGACCATGACCGACGACCGCGGCACCCCGACCACGCGCAGCGCGGCGGCGTCGCGGCGACGGGCCGGCAGCTGCACGGCCGCGCTCACGAACAGGCCGGCGAGCGCCATCAGCAGCACGAGGGCCGCCACCACGCCGTAGAGCCGCAGGGCGAGGGCGTACGCGCTCTGGTCGAGGACCTTGCGCTCCTGCGCCAGCGTGGTGCCGATCGTCAGGCCGGCCTTCGACAGGCCCTCGGTGATCGAGGCGGGCGTGCCCTCGCGGGCCAGCACGTGGGTGGTGAAGAGGTTCTCGAAGACCGGGCGGTCGGTGATGAACGACGAGTAGTCGACCAGCAGGCCCGACGGGCCGGTGAACGGCATGCCCTCGACCGCGCCGATGCCGCCGATCGGGTCGACCGGGATCAGGCTCGAGCCCTCGTCGAGCCGGATCAGCGCACGCTCCTGCACGCCCGGGCCGGCCAGCGCAGGGCGCTCGCGGGTGATCCCGCCCGAGGTGAGGCGGGCCATGCCGACCGAGTCGCCGGTGTCGACGGTGAGGTCGAGCCCCCCGTCGGTCTCCTCGAGGTCGGTGATCGAGGTGCGGACGGCGGGGTCGGGGGTGGCACGCCACCCCGCGCCGTCGATGCCGCCCGCGAGCGGGGTGCCGTCGACGGAGATCCCCTCGAGGCGGATGGTGCCGCTCATCGCGGTGTTGGTGCCGGCGCCGCCGCCGAGGGTCATCCCCTCGAGCGGGCAGCCGGTGCGGCAGGACGGCACCTTCGCCGACTGCGTGGACTCGCCCTTCGGGAACGGCCCGAGGTAGACCTTCTGCGGCACGCCGGCGCGGGTGCCGAACCGCACCTCGGCCTTGAGGCCGCCCTCGACGCGCGCCCGGTTGTCGATGGTCAGGCTGATCCGACGGCCCTCGAAGGTCGGCACGACCCCGTCGGGCGCGATCTCCTCGGCGACCTGCTCGACGCTGCGGCCCGGGGTCCAGGTGGCGGGCCAGGTGGCGACCCGGGCCAGGCGCGAGCTGTCGACCACGGAGAAGTTCGCGCCGGGGTTGTTGACGCTCGCGGCGGCCATGATCCACTCGCCGTCGGGGTCGAGGCGGCGGGTCAGGTCGACGGCGTCGGACAGCGACAGGGTGGTCGACCACGTGGTGGCGGCCGGGGAGGCGGTCGCCGCCACGCTCGTGCGCCAGGTGGCGGCCGAGTCGTAGACGCCCGCGCCGAACACCGCCACCGCGATGGCGGCCGTGATCGGCAGGATGACGAGCGTGCCCTCCTGGCGCCGCGAGATCGCGCGCGAGGACACGAAGCCGCTCAGCGAACGTCCCCGCGAGCGCCGGGTCCACCAGGTCGCGAGCACCGCGGTGGCGCGGGTGGCGCCGAGGCCGGCGACGACCGCCAGCAGGACCGGCAGGACCAGGTCGGTGGCGTCGGGCTCGCCCGGCGCTCCGCCGGAGAGCTTGCTGACGAGGGTCGCGATCGCGAGGGCCACGAGCGTGAGCTGGGCGATCACCGACCATCGTCGCGCGGAGACCGGACGGCGTACGCCGGAGAGCTGGGAGGCCAGCGACTCGCGCACGACGAGGCCCACCGCGACGCACGCGACCACGAAGGCCGCGACGAGCACGAGGCCGGCGGCGGCCCAGCTGGCCGCGGGGAGCGGGAGCGGCAGCCCCGGCACCAGCCAGGCCCGCACCAGCAGCACCGACAGCCCGAGGCCGAGCGCGACGCCGATCGGGGTCGCCACGACCAGCAGGGTGACCGGCTCGGCGAGACCCAGCCCCCAGAGCCGGCGCGAGGTGACCCCGCGCAGCGAGGCCAGGGCCAGCTCCGGCACGCGCAGCTCGCTGGCCGCGTTGAGCAGGCGCATCAGGAGCGCCAGGGCGACCAGCACGAGCGAGAGGACGGCGGGCGCGATGGAGCTGCGCGCGGTGGACTGCTGGAAGGTCACCTCGTCGACGACGCCGGCGAGGTCGTTGGTGTCGTCGGCGCGCAGGGTGCCGCCGGCCACCGGCAGGTCGGCGTCGTCGGGGACGGCGGTGGCCGAGCGGGCGGCCTGTCCGAGGTCGGCGGGCGTCAGGTCGGCGGGGGTGGCGAGGTGGGAGTCGACGCGGATCGTCCACGAGCCCGCCGCGGCGACCGTCTCGTCGGTGGTGATGAGGGGGGCGGGCGCGTAGGGCTGGTAGCCGCCCTTGATGCTGGTCTGCTCGTTGGTGCTCGTGAGCCGACCCGGGATCAGCCAGGCGTCGTCGTCGGTGGGCGCGGTGTAGGTGCCGACGACCGTGACCTCGTCGATGCCCGGGCGCGGCAGGCCGAGCGCCCGGACGCCGGACGTCTCGAAGATCGCGAGCTCGAGCGGCTCGCCGATGCTGGCCCCCGTCTTCTCGAGGTCGCCGGCGAGCATCAGCACCTCGCCGGGTGCCTCCGGGCAGCGCCCCTCGACCTGGAGCGCCTCGCACGCGTCGGGCCGCGACCAGAAGGTGACCACGCCCCGCAGCGCGCTGAAGCGCTGCGACTGCGCGATCGTCACCGGCGGCTGCCACGGCCCCCTGGTCAGCTCGCGGGTCGCGGCGACGGCGTCGTCCTCGGCCTGCGCGATGTCGGTGTCCTGGTCGGGGGTGAAGACCCGGCTCAGGCCGGTGAGGCCGGCGGGGGTCTCCTGCAGGCGGGTCACGACGTAGGAGTTCGTGACCGCCTCGGAGAACACCGGGCCGAGGACGGCGGAGCCGATCGCGAGCGCGGTGAGCAGCACGGAGCCGGCCGAGAGCAGGGCACGCGCGCGGAGGCCGCGCACGATCGCACCGAAGAGCTGGATCATCTCGGGGTCCCCTCGACGTCGTCCGGAGGAGCGCAGCGGAGGAGGAGGAGGTCGTGGGGTGGGCTCATCCGGCGTCCTCCTCCCGGAGCAGGCTGGGGCGGGTGGTGGAGGCGCGCACCGCGCGGGCACGCCCGCCGACCAGCAGCACCGCGAGGGCTGCCACGAGGGCGGGCAGCACCAGCGGGACCACGCGGGGCGAGGTGTCGAGCGGGAGGGCCGCGGGCGGGACGCTGAGCAGCGGCAGGCCGCCCAGCAGCAGGTCGACGGCGAGCCAGCCGCCCGCGACGACGGCCACGAGCACGACGGCGACCAGGCCGGCCAGCTCGGCCCGGCCGGCGCGGCGCGCGGTGCCGGTGGAGATGCCGAGGACGCGCAGCGAGGCGACGTCGCGGCGGTAGTCGCGCAGGTGCCGCGCGACGCCCGCCCCGAGGGCGAGCAGCGCGACGAGGGCGCAGGCGAGGGCGGTGAGGGCGTACGCCACGGCCTGCGCGCCGCCGTGGGCGTCACCGAGCTCGGAGCGCACGGCCCCGCGGGTGCGCCACGTCGAGCCGGTCGCGTCGGCGACGGCGTCGAGCACCGACGGCGGCGTGCCGGTGGCGGCGACGACCTGCACGACGGCCGCCGGGACGGTGGGCCCCGAGCCGGCGGCGACGGTGCGGATGTCGGCCAGCACGCCGACGCTGCCGACCAGCGGCAGCTCCTGGGCCACCCCGAGGACGTCGGTGGAGCGCTCGTCGCCGCCGAGGTCGAGGGCCTGGCGGGTGGCGGCCCCGGCCACGAGCACCGGCACCTGGTCGTCGGCGAGGTCGAGGCGCAGCTCGACCGGGGTGTCGGGCAGCAGCGCGACCTGGAGGCCGTCGGTGCGGTTGACCACCAGCGGGTCGGGCGGGCGGTAGCCGGGGAAGAAGCGGTTGGTGAGCGCGGCGTCGACCGAGGCCTGGTCCGGCACCCACGGGCGGGCGACGACGTCGGTGTCGCCGATCCGCACCCGGTCGAGGAGCACGACGAAGTCGCGGCGGTCGAACGACGACGCGGCGTCGCGGCCCACGCTGAGCGAGGTGACGGTGCACCCGTCGGCGCACTCCCCGACCCGGACGGACCGGGTGACCGGCCTCCCGTCGGCCGAGACGCGGAACGGCACGACGGCGGTGCCGGAGGTGTTGGTGGACGTGACGTAGTTGAGGCTCAGCTGCGCCCGGCCGCCGCCCGAGGTCACCTGCTGCCCGCCCTGCCCGATGAACGTCCGCGGAGGCGGCACGCGGAGGCCGGACGCGGCCACCTCGAGCCGGTCGCCGGCGACCTGGAACGGGACGGTGCCGGTGCTGAGGCGGTCGACGGCGTCGGAGGCCGCGCGCACGGGCGTGCCGTCGTAGAAGCCACCGACGACCGCGTCCCACCGGGCCGCGTCGACGTAGGCCCGGCGCTCGGTGAGGCGTGCTTCGTTGGGCACGACCGCGGTGGCGATGAGGTGCTCGCCCTCCGGGTCGAGCTGCTCGGTCAGCGTGGCGGCACCCATGGCGCCGAGGGTGGAGGCGTCGATGGTGCGGGCGCCGGGGACCTCCACGGCGGCCTGCTGGTCGGTCCACCCGCTGACGGCGACGGCCCCGCTGGCGGCCAGCGCACCGACCACGGCGGCGGCGACGACGAGGCGTACGGGGGTGACCAGGTCGTCGGCGCGGGCGAGGCGGCGGGCGGCGAGGAAGGCCCCGAGGCCGCGACGCTCGGTCGCGGGCGTGAGGCCGCGGGCCGCGAGCCGCACCACCCAGATGGCCAGCTGGCCCAGGGCCAGCCCGACGAGGGCCGGGCCGACGAGCACCACGAGGTCGGGCTCGCCGGACTCCGCGCGGCTGCGGTAGGCCGCGACTCCAGCGCCGACGAAGACCAGGACGCTGAGGAAGATGGCGAGCGTGGTGGCCCGACGGGGCCGGCGTCGGGTCGAGACCTGCACGCCCAGCGGCTCGCGCAGCGCGGCGCCCGAGGCGAGGGCGACGATCAGGAGCGCGGCGCCCGCGATGGCCGCCGCGACCAGCAGGGCCCGCGTGCCGAGCGGCGCGGCCGCCGCGTCGAGCCACGTCGAGGTGGCCAGGACCGTGCCGACGGCGCCGACCCCGAGGCCCAGCCCCGTCCCGACCAGGATCGCCAGCAGCGGCTCGACGAGCAGGAAGCGCCACAGGCGGGCACCGTGGATGCCGCGCAGCCGGGCCAGCCCGACCTCCTCGCGGCGCGCGACGGCGAGCTCGGCGCCGATGCTCGGCACGGACACGGCGCCGAGGAGGAGCAGCGGTGCGGCCAGCCACGGGGAGGTGTCGGCGGCGGCTGCGAACTGCAGCACCACCACCGCGCCGCCCACCACGACGAGGGTCATCAGCACGAGGGTCGTCAGGGCTCCCCGACGGCTCCAGGCGCCCCGGAGGACACGACTCACGCGGGGGCCCTCACTGCACGACCCGTCCCTCGTCGAGCGCGACGTGGAGGTCGCAGGCGTCGACGACGGCGGGGTCGTGGGTCGCGACGACCACGACCGCGCCCCGCGCGGCCTCCTCGCGCAGCTCGGCCAGCACGACACCGCGGTTGCCCTCGTCGAGCTCGGAGGTGGGCTCGTCGGCGAGCAGCACGTCGGCGCCCACGACGAACCCGCGGGCACACGCCACGCGCTGCATCTGGCCCCCGGAGAGCTCCTCGACCTGGCGCTCCCCTAGGTCGGCGATGCCGAACCGGGCCAGCGCGGCCTCGGCCGCCTCGTCGGCGTCGGCCGGTGCGGTGCCGCGTGCGCGCAGGGCGATCGAGACGTTCTCGCGGGCCGAGAGGATCGGCACCAGGCCGTAGACCTGGAGGACGAACGCGACCTCGGGCAGCGGGTCGCCGCTCCCGGTCCAGGTCTCGCGGCCGTCGAGCTCGGCGGTGCCGGAGGTGGGCTGCAGCAGCCCGCCGGCGATGGAGAGCAGGGTCGTCTTGCCCGAGCCGCTGGGGCCGGACAGCGCGGTGACCTTGCCGGCGGGGAAGACCACGCTCACGTCGTCGAGCAGGGTGCGGCCCGCGACGTAGGTCACCGCCTCGAGGTGGAGGCCCGGCCCGTGCGGGTCGCGGCCGCTGAAACCGCCGAGGGGGCCGGCGCCGGGACCTGGGAACGGCGTGCTCATGCGGGGTTCCCCTCGGTGCTGGCGCGGGTCACGACGATGCGGCCCTGGTCGTCGTCCTCGAACTTCACGAGCGTGCCGGGAGGCCATTCGGCGGCGATGTGGCCGGGCAGGTGGAGGACGCCGTCCTCGCCCACCACGGCGTACTCCGAGCCGCCGTGGCCCTCCGCACCGACCCGCCCGCCCTTCATGGTGACCGTGCGGGGGAAGGTCGCGGCGACCTCGGGCTGGTGGGTGACGACGACGATCGTGGTGCCGAAGTCGTCGCCGAGGGAGTGGATGAGGTGGAGCACGTGGTCGCGGTCGGCGTGGCTGAGCTGGCTGGTGGGCTCGTCGGCGAGCAGCAGCCGCGGCGCCGTCGAGACCGCGCACGCGAGCGCCAGTCGCTGCCGCTGGCCGCCCGACATCGTGGAGACGACCTGGTCGGCCTGCTCGAGGAGGCCGACGCGGTCGAGGAGCTCGGTGTCGACGAGGGCGTCCTCCCGCTCGCGGCCGCTCAGGGAGAGCCGGGCGAAGGCGATGTTCTGCCGCGCGGTGGCGTAGGGCAGCAGGTTGCGGGTCGAGCCCTGCAGCATGGTGGAGACCTGCCGCGAGCGGATCCGGGCGAGGTAGCGCTCCCCCATGCGGGAGATCTCCTCCTCGCCGAGGAAGATCCGGCCCGCGCTCGGGCGCTGGATGCCGCCGAGCAGGGCCAGCAGGGTCGACTTGCCGGAGCCGCTGGGTCCGAGGAACGCGACACGCTCGCCGGGGCGGATGGTCAGGTCGACGCCGCGCAGCGCCACGACGTCGTGGCCTCCGAACGTCTTGTAGAGGTGGACGACCCCCTCGCAGCGGATCCCCAGCCCCCCCGTGCGGGTGTCCTCGACCACCGCCGTGCTCTCGTGCACGCGTCCCCCTTTGAGTGAACAGCGGCAACAACATACATAAGTAGCAGTACCTTGAGCGCATGGTGATCCGCGTCGCACTCGTCAACGACGACGAAGTCGTCGTGCGGGGGCTCGACGCGATGATGCGCAGCTACGCCCACCGGGTCGAGGTGGTCGAGCTCGCGGCCGGCACGACGGTGTCGCAACCGGTCGACGTGGCGCTCTACGACACCTTCGGGATGGGGCAGGGCAACGGCGAGGCCGTGCGCCGTCTCGTCGACAACCCGCAGGTGCGCCGGGTGGCGGTCTACACCTGGAACTTCCAGCCCTGGCTGACCCGCGACACCCTCGACCAGGGGGTGCGCGGCTACCTCTCCAAGAGCCTGCCGGCCGGACGCCTGGTCGACGCGCTGCACGCCATCTCGGCCGGACAGGTCGTGGTCTCGCCCTCGCGGGGACGCTCCGCCCTCGTGGGCGGCGACTGGCCCGGGCGCGAGGAGGGTCTCACCGCGCGCGAGGCCGAGGTGCTCTCGCTGATCACCATGGGACTGACCAACCTCGAGATCGCCGAGCGCACGCTGCTGTCGCTCAACTCGATCAAGTCCTACATCCGCTCGGCCTACCGCAAGATCGAGGTCGACTCCCGCTCGCGCGCGGTGCTGTGGGGCATCGCCCACGGCATGCGGTCCGACCGGGTCCGGATCAACGGCTCCCCGGCTCGCGAGGACGCCTGAGGCGCCCCTGCAGCGATGCGGGCCACGCCCGCCCCCCGCCGTACCCTCTCCCGGTGCAGACGCAGGACCAGCAAGCCCCGGCCGTCGCCGGCCTCGACCCCGACGACCTCGCCGCCACCCTCCGCGTGCTCGGCGACCTCCACCGGCTGCCGGGCGACCACCCCGACCACGTCGCGGTGAAGCGGGCCGCGTCGCACATGTACAAGTCGATCAAGTCCGAGCGCAAGCTGGCCAAGCGCGCCGCCGAGCTCGCCCACGACCGGGCCGTGACCGAGCGCACCGCGACCGGCTCGCCGATGCGCATCGACGACGAGACCGCCGGCATCCCGCTGGCCTCCTCGGCCGCCGGAGCCTTCGCGGGCGAGCTGCTCAACCCGCGCGGCTGCTACATCTGCAAGCAGGACTTCACGCTGGTCGACGCGTTCTACCACTGGCTGTGCCCCGGCTGCGCGGCCATGAGCCACGCCAAGCGCGACCAGCGCACCGACCTCACCGGCAAGCGGGCGCTGCTCACGGGCGGGCGCGCGAAGATCGGGATGTACATCGCGCTGCGGCTGCTGCGCGACGGCGCGCACACCACCATCACCACCCGGTTCCCGAAGGACGCGGTCCGCCGGTTCGCCGCCATGGAGGACTCCGCCGACTGGATCCACCGGCTCAAGGTGGTCGGCATCGACCTGCGCGACCCCACCCAGGTCGTCTCGCTGACCGACGACGTCGCCGCCGACGGCCCGCTCGACATCATCGTCAACAACGCGTGCCAGACCGTGCGCCGCCTCCCGGGCGCGTACTCCCACCTCATCGAGGGCGAGCAGGCTCCGCTGCCCACCCCCGCGTCGCTCGGCGTGGCGCAGCTGCCGGAGATGGTCACCTTCGACCGGATCTCCGAGGCGCACCCGGCGGCCATCGCCGGCGCGCTGTCGGCGACCGCGGTCGCCCACCACGACGGCGAGTCGCCCGAGCACGCGCTGGCGGCCCACAACGCGGCGTCGCTGACCGCCCTCGCCCTCAAGGCGGGCGGCGCGTCGCTCGACGCGCACCTGGCCGGAACGGCGATCGACGCCGGCGGGCTGATCCCCGACATCCAGGACAACAACTCCTGGACCCAGGTGCTCGACGAGGTCGACCCGCTGGAGCTGCTCGAGGTGCAGTTCTGCAACTCGATCGCGCCCTTCCTCATCAACTCCCGGTTGCGACCGGCCATGCGCGCGGCCGTCCAGGGCGGCGCGCGGCGCGCCTACGTCGTCAACGTCTCGGCGATGGAGGGCCAGTTCGGCGGCCGGCGCTACAAGGGCTCGGGCCACCCGCACACCAACATGGCCAAGGCCGCGCTCAACATGATGACCCGGACCTCGGCGGGCGAGATGTTCGAGACCGACGGCATCCTGATGACCGCCGTCGACACCGGCTGGATCACCGACGAGCGGCCCCACCACGACAAGCTCCGGATCGCCGCCGAGGGTTGGCACGCGCCCCTCGACCTCGTCGACGGCGCGGCCCGCGTGTACGACCCGATCGTGCGCGGCGAGGCCGGCGAGGACCTCCACGGCTGCTTCCTCAAGGACTACCAGCCCGCTCCCTGGTGAGCGGGGCCTTGTCCCGGCTCAGGCCTCGAGCCAGGCCAGCACCGCGCGCACCCGGCGGTTGTCGTCGGGGGCGAGCGGCAGGTCGAGCTTGGTGAAGATGTTGTTGGCGTGCTTGTCGACGGCCTTCGGCGTGATGAACAGCCGGGAGGCGATGGCGCCATTGGACCGTCCCTCGGCCATCAGCCCGAGCACCTCGCGCTCGCGCTCGGAGAGCCGGTCGACCGCACGCGCCCGGGGCCGCGCCATGATCGCCGAGACCACCTCGGGGTCGAGCACGGTGCCGCCGCCCGCCACCCGTCGTACGGCGTCGACGAACTCGCCGATGTCGCCGACGCGGTCCTTGAGCAGGTAACCCACCGAGCCACCACCGTCCGCGAGCAGCTCGCGGGCGTAGAGGTGCTCGACCCACTGCGAGAGCACCAGGACGGGGAAGCCGGGCCGGGCCGAGCGGCAGGCGATCGCGGCGCGCAGGCCCTCGTCGGTGAGCGTGGGAGGCAGGCGTACGTCGAGGATCGCGGCCTCGGCGTCGGGGTCGGCCAGCGCCACCGCGAGGTCGGGGGCGTTGTCGACCGTGTGGAGGATCGTGAAACCGTGCGCCGCCAGGATCCGGGTCAGCCCGTCGCGGAGGAGGGCGTTGTCCTCGGCGAGGACGACTCGCACGGCACCTCCAGCGTGACCAGGGTGGGACCACCCGCAGGGCTCGACACTCTCACGCTGCCGTCGAGCGCCGCCAGCCGCCGCGCCACCCCGCGCAGACCGGTGCCGCCCCCGGGATCGGCGCCGCCGCGGCCGTCGTCGCCCACGACGACGACCAGCAGGTCGTCACGGCGGTCGAGCTCGACCCATGCGTGCTCGGCGCAGGAGTGCTTGGTGACGTTGGCCAGGCACTCCAGCACGGCGAAGTAGGCCGCGGTCTCCACCGGTGCCGGCGGTCGCTCCGCCAGGTCGCCGGACACCGAGACGGGTACGGCCAGGTCGAGGGCGAGGGCCTGCACCGCGCCGGCGAGGCCGCGGTCTGCGAGCACGGGCGGGTGGATGCCGCGCACGACATCGCGGATGTCCCCCAGCGCCGCGCCCGTCGTGGTCGAGGCCTCCGCGAGCAGCTCGCGCGCCGCCGTCGGGTCGGTGTCCATCAGCGAGCGGGCCAGCCCGAGGTTCATCTGGAGCGCTACGAGCCGGGCCTGCGCGCCGTCGTGGAGGTCGCGCTCGATCCGGCGGAGCGCGGCCGCCGAGTCCTCGACCGTCTCGGCGCGTGTCTCCGTCAGCACCTGCACCCGCTCCTCGAGCAGCTCGTGGCTGCCCCGGCTGAGCAGGCGGGCGTCGGCGACCGAGCGCAGCCTCATCAGCTGGGGCGTGGCGTAGTACCAGAGCACCAAGGTGACGACGCCGAGCGCCAACACGACCACGACCAGCGCGAGCGCCAGGCCGAGGCTGGCCGACACCAGTCCCCACGCCAGCTCGCGCCACGTCATCGGGTCGCGGCCCCACGTGCCGAGGCGCCGCAGGATCGGCAGGTCCTCGTCGGCCAGCCGCTCCGCCGGCACCGGGTGCCCGAGCGTGGCCGAGGCCATGGCGCGGTGGCGATCGGCGATCCAGCGCAGGAGGGGCAGCCCGACGAGCAGGACCGGGATCCCGACGACCAGCAGCGCCGTGCCGCCGCCGACGGCGACGAGGACGACGGCGAGCACGGTCGGCACGGCCAGGGCCACCTGCGCCAGGGCGTACCCCGTGAGGCGCAGAGGGGTCGGTCGCTGGTCCATGGCTCCATCCTCACCGATCGCGGGGACGCGGGCGGTGGGGTTGACCCCACCTCGGACCGGGAGGTGCCACCCCTGCCCCCGGCGCGGATCGCGACCACGGTGGAGGTGACGCGGTCCACGACGACGAGGACCCCCACTCACGAACGGAGGACGGCGATGGCAGCCGACCTGATCACCCGGGTCCCCCAGCGGGCCGCGCGCTGGAGCGCCGAGCACCCGTGGCGCGCGATCCTCACCTGGCTGGCGCTGGTGGCCGGCACGACCAGCCTCGCGGTCCTGGTGCCGACCCACGAGGCCCAGCCGGCCGACTACCGCATCGGCGACTCCGGGCGCGCCGACGCCATGGCCGGGAGCGCCGGGCTCGACGAGCCCGACACCGAGCTCGTGCTGCTGAGCGGCGACCCGGCGGAGCTCCCGGCCGCCGCGCGCCAGGTCGCCCGGGGGATGTCGCGGACCGACGGCGTGGCCGGCGTCGCGCCGCCGACCTGGAACAACGACCGCACGGCGGTGCTCGTGGCCGTCTCGCTGGCCGACGGGGCCGACGACGCCGCACCCCTGACGGAGGTGACCGACGCCGTGGCGGCCGAGCACCCCGACCTGTCGGTCCGCCAGACCGGCGGGCTCAGCCTCGACGAGGCGATCAACGACCAGGTCGCCGACGACCTGTCCTCGGCGGAGGGCATCAGCCTGCCGGTGACGCTCGTGCTGATGCTGCTGGCCTTCGGCGCGCTCGTCGCCGCCGGGATCCCGGTGCTGCTGGCGCTGGGCAGCGTGGCGGCGACGATGGGCATCTCCGCGGTGGTGTCCCACGTGGTGCCGGCGGAGCCGACGGTCGGCTCGATGATCGTGCTGATCGGGATGGCGGTCGGCGTCGACTACTCGCTGTTCTACCTCAAGCGGGAGCGCGAGGAGCGCGCCCGCGGACGGAGCACGCTCGACGCGGTCGAGATCGCGGCGCGGACCTCAGGGCACTCCATCCTCGTCTCCGGCTTCGCCGTCGCGGCCTCGATGGCCGGCCTGCTCCTGGTCGACGTCGTCACCTTCACCTCGCTCGCCCTCGGCGCGATCATCGTCGTCGCGGTGGCGGTGCTCGGCTCCATCACCGTGCTGCCCGCGCTGCTCGTCGCGCTCGGCCGCTGGGTCGACCGGCCGCGGGTGCCGCTGCTGTGGCGCCTCAACCGGCGCATCGGTGCCGGGGGGATCAGCCGCCGCGTCCTCGCCCCGGTGCTGCTCCGCCCCGGCCTGGCCCTCGCCGGCTCGGTCGCGGCCGCCGCCGTCCTCGCGGTGCCGGCACTAAGCATGACGATGCACGCCGCCAGCCTGGAGACCCTGCCCGCCGACATCCCGGCCGTGCAGACGATGCGCGACGTCGCGGACGAGTTCCCCGGCGAGGGCACGACCGTCACCGTTCTGGCGCGCGGCGAGGGATCGTCGGCCGCGCTCGACCGCCTCGCGACCGCGGCCGACGGCGCCGGGTTCGCCGAGGTGCCCGACGGGGCGGTCACGTCCGAGGACGGTCGGACGTCGTCACTCACCCTCGCCCTTCCCTGGCCCGACTCGGACGATCGCACCGACGCCGCCATCACCGACCTGCGCGAGCGACTGGCCCCGGCCACCCTCGGCGACGCCGGTCTGACGTACGCCGTCGGCGGCGACGCCGCCTCCAACCTCGACTTCGACCAGCACCTGGCCACGTGGATGCCGGTGGTGATCGGCTTCGTGCTGCTGCTGACGCTGCTGATGATGGGCGTGGCCTTCCGGAGCGTGCCGCTCGCCCTCGTGTCGACCGCGCTCAACCTGGTCTCGGTCGGGGTGGCCTTCGGCGTGCTGACGCTGGTCTTCCAGCACGGCTGGCTCGAAGGGCCGCTCGGCTTCACCAGCCCCGGCTTCGTCATCGACTGGATCCCGCTCTTCGTGCTCGTCGTCCTCGTCGGGCTCTCGATGGACTACCACGTCTTCGTCACCGGCCGGATCCGCGAGCTGGTCGGCCAGGGGCTGCCGACGCGGCTGGCCGTGGAGCGCGGCATCCGCGACAGCGCGTCCGTCGTCACCAGCGCCGCCGCGGTCATGGTGTCGGTCTTCGCGATCTTCGCCACCCTCAGCATGCTCGAGATGAAGATGATGGGCGTCGCCCTGTCGGTGGCGATCCTCGTCGACGCGACGATCATCCGGCTGGTCATGCTGCCCGCGGCGCTGGTCCTGCTCGGCGAGCGGGTCTGGTGGCCGCGGCGCCCCGCACCGCTCGCAGGCGAGGTGGTCGCCCCCGGGGTGGTGCCCGCGCCGGAGCTGACGCCCGTCGCGTAGACGCGCGGACACGACCCGCCCGCGCTCGCCCGTGCCCCGCTCACCCGCGGGGCGCGGGCGGACCTCTGTCCGCGCGCCTGCGGCACGTCGCTGGTCACGACCCCGCCGCGGGGCCCCTTCCGGCACTGCAGGCCTGACGGCCCGGCCGATCACTGGTTGACTGCCTCCATGAGCGCGCTCGAGACCGCCGAGGAGTTCCACGCCCGCGTCGCCGCGGCGACCGACGAGGAGGGCCGGCTGGCCGTCGCGGTGGAGGAGATGCCCGGCTGGTTCGTCTACCCCTACGAGCTCGACGGGCTGCGGATCAAGCCGCTCGAGCCGCTCGAGGACGCCGAGCCGCCGCGCCACGGCGAGGACCCCGCCGACTGCTCCTGCCGTCGGGAGGAGACGCCCGAGCACGCGGCGGCGGTGGCCTGGTCCAACGAGCGCTGGCAGCTCGTCGAGGCCGGGATGAAGCTGCCCGTGGTGCTGGTCCTCAGGCCTCGCGCGCACCACGACCTCGCGGACCTGCCCGACGACCTCGCCTCGGAGATGGGGCTGCTGATGGTGGCGATCGCGGCGGCGGTGGAGAGCCTGCCGAGCGTCGGGCGCTGCCACGTCGGTCGCTACGGTGACGGCGGCGCGCACCTGCACCCGTTCTTCTTCGGCCGGCCCGCGCGGATGGCGCAGCTGCGCGGCTCACCGCTGCTCGACTGGGAGGAGAACCTCCCGCCCGTGCCCGAGGACGTGCGCCGGGCCAACGCCGCGCACGTCGGGCGCGCGCTCGTCGAGCGCTTCGGCGGCACCGGGCCTGCCTGGGAGGCCTGAGGCCGAGGCGGCCGGCCAGGGGTCCCTGCACGCAGCCGTGGGTCAGCCGGTCATGCCCCCGCCGTCGAACGGGCCGCCGTGGCCTCCGTGCCCCCCGAAGTGACCGCCGCCGTGCCCGCCGCCGAGGGCCGCGCCGCTCCAGCCGGCACCCGGGGTGGGCTGCCTGAGCTCGGGGTCGCCCGGCACCAGGACCGCGTCGAGGCAGGCCGCCAGCACCACGACCGCCACGAACCAGGTCGCGGCGGTCGCGACGACGGCCATCCGCCCGCCGCCCGCGAGCGCGACCACCAGCTCGGCCAGCACGACCGCGAGCACGGCCACCGCGGCGAAGGTGAGCCACGCCGTGCGGGCGTGGGGCCGGAGGCGACGCGTGAGGGTCCTCATACAGGGAGTGTGCTCCTGCGCGGCCCGCTCCGCCAGAGGTCAGCGGGCGCGGGCGGCGTCCCAGAGGCGGCGGCACTCCCGCACGTCCTGGCCGTAGACGGCGACGAGCGCGGGCGGCAGCCCGTCGGGGTGGGCGGCGAGGAGGTCCTCCAGGGCGGCGTACGCCTCGAGGAAGGCGGCGGTGTCGGGGTCGGAGACGTCGGTGGAGGCGGATGTCGTCAACGGCGCGAGCGAGTCGGTCAACGCGCGGGTCCACTCCTCGCGGATCGCCTCGTGCCGCTCGCGGGAGACGGCCAGCAGTCCGACCAGGGACGGGTCGCGGGTGACGCCGTCGCGCCCGCTCCCGCCGTCGTCGTACGACGCCTCCAGCCGCCCGACGTCGCGCCGGGCCCGCTCGCGCAGCAGCCAGAGCGCGCCGAACCCGAGTGCGTCGAGCGCGAGCAGCGCGGGGACGGCGACCGGGACGACGTCGAGGGAGACGAACAGCGGCACGAGGAACGCCGCCTGCAGCGCGAGCAGGACGATCGCCACCCCGGTGACCGGGTAGTCGGCGCGCACCCGGAGCCGGTCCGCGCCCACCGTGCCGAGGTGGACCCGCGGACGCTCGGGCTCGGTGCGCCAGGGGACGAGGTCAGCCACGCGACGACCCTGTCACGCCCGGGGTCGCGGTGCCGTGCGGGGTCGGGCGGGACCCCTCCGGCTCAGCGGCGCGCGTAGGGCTCGTAGTACTGCGCGTGGGCCTGGCGGGCGTCCTGGGTGTCCCAGTCCGACTCGTCGTGGTCGGGCGCCGCCTTCACCTGGTCCTTGGTCATGCTGATGATGATCCGCCGGGCCTCGTGGTCCATGCCGACCACGACGCCGGCCGGGATCACCCGCTTCTTGCCGAAGATCCAGAAGCCGGTGTCGACCACGAGCCACTGCCCCGCGGTCTCGTTGCTGGCGGCGTCGACCTTGCCGATGCTCCCGCCGTCGGCCTCGACGTCGTAGCCGACGAGGTCCTTCTCCTCGGTCCACTCGCTGTCCCGGTAGCTCCACACGATGTCGTCCACACCGGTGCCGTACCCCGCGCGGGCGCGGTGATCCCCAGGGAGCGTGCGTCAGTCGGTGCCGGAGTGACCGCGCAGCAGCTCGCCGAACGGCGTCACCTCGGGCTCGACCTGCGTGCCGGACGTGCGCCGGGGACGGGCCGCGAGGTCGGGCGCGAAGCCGCCCACGGCGTACGCGCCCTGGGTCAGCACGGCCGCGGCGAGCTCGGCGGCCGCACGGGTGATGCGGTCGGCCAGGCCGTGGCTGCCGAAGTCCTCGGTCGCGGCGAAGACGCCGGTGGGGACGACGACGGCGCGGAGGTAGGCGAAGAGCGGGCGCAGCGCGTGGTCGAGCACCAGCGAGTGCCGGGCACTGCCGGCGGTCGCGGCGATGAGCACGGGCGTACCGGTGAGCGAGTCCTTGTCGAGCGCGTCGACGAGCATCTTGAACAGCCCGCTGTAGGAGCCGTTGAAGACCGGCGTCACCGCGATCAGGCCGTCGGCCGAGGCGACCGACTCGCGCAGCGCGGTCAGTCGCGGCGAGGGGATGCCGCCGGTGACCATGAACGACGCCAGCTCGGCGGCGAGCTCGCGGACCTCGACGAACTCGAGCTCCACGGACTCGCCGCGCGCGCTGACCTGGGCCGAGGTGGCCTCGGCCAGCTGGTCGGCGAGGAGGCGGGTGGACGACGGGACGGTCAGCCCCGCCGCCACCACCACGATGCGTCGGCTCATGCCGTCGCCCCCGCGGTCTGCCCAGCCCTCGCCGCCTGCTCCGCCGCCATCGCCTCGAGCCGGGCCCGGGCGGGCTCGACGAGGTGGTGCGGGGCGTCGGCGCCGGCCGCCACGAGGGAGGCGTGGGTGGGCGGGTCGCTCGGCACGTGGGCCGGGCGCCGGCGCTCGAACTCCTTGCGCAGGACCGGGACGACCTCGGTGCCGAGCATCTCGACCTGCTCGAGCACCAGCGAGGTGGGCAGGCCCGCGTGGTCTACGAGGAAGAGCTGGCGCTGGTAGTCACCGACGTAGTCGGCGAAGCCGAGGGTGCGCTCGATGACCTGCTCGGGGGTGCCGACGGTCAGCGGCGTCATCTCGGTGAAGTCCTCCAGCGACGGGCCGTGGCCGTAGACCGGGGCGTTGTCGAAGTAGGGCCGGAAGACGCGCTTGGCCTCCGCCTCCGAGCCGGCCATGAAGACCTGCCCGCCGAGGCCGACGTAGGCCTGGTCGGCGGCGCCGTGGCCGTAGTGCTCGAAACGCTGGCGGTAGAGCCGCACCATCTGCTCGGTGTGCTCCTTGTTCCAGAAGATGTGGTTGTGGAAGAACCCGTCGCCGTAGTAGGCCGCCTGCTCGGCGATCTCCGTGCTGCGGATCGAGCCGTGCCACACGAAGGGAGGCGTGCCGTCGAGCGGCGCCGGGGTCGAGGTGTAGCCCTGGAGCGGGGTGCGGAACTGGCCCTGCCAGTTGACGACCGGCTCGCGCCACAGCGTGCGCAGCAGGTGGTAGTTCTCGACCGCGAGCTTGATGCCGTCGCGGATGTCCTTGCCGAACCACGGGTAGACCGGGCCGGTGTTGCCGCGGCCCATCATCAGGTCGACGCGGCCGCCGGAGAGGTGCTGCAGGAAGGCGTAGTCCTCCGCGATCTTCACCGGGTCGTTGGTGGTGATCAGCGTGGTGCTCGTCGAGAGCAGCAGCTTCTCGGTCTTCGCCGCGATGTAGCCGAGGTGGGTGGTCGGCGAGGAGACGACGAACGGCGGGTTGTGGTGCTCGCCGGTCGCGAAGACGTCGAGGCCGACCTCCTCCGCCTTGAGCGCGAGCTGCGTCATCGAGCTGATGCGCTCGGCCTCGGACGGGGTCCGTCCGGTGGTCGGGTCCGTGGTGACGTCCCCGACGCTGAAGATGCCGAACTGCATGGTGTCCTCTTCCCTGTGGCTTCCTAGTTGGTTGAAGATTCTACGATCTCCAACGGGGCAGGTGTCCCCAGTATTCCGCGCGCTGGGGCGACGACAGCAGCCGTCCGGGCCCTAGGCTCCGCTGCCATGCGCACCTCGACCCTCGGATGCCTCGCCTCCGCGACCGTCCTCGCCCTCCTCTCTCCCCTCGCTCCGGCGCCGGCGACGGCGTCGGCAGCCGCAACGTCAGCCGGGTCGACCGACTGGCGCACGCAGGCGTGCCGGGACGCCGGCTCCGAGTCCTCCGGGACGCCGTCGCGGGCCACCCTCCTCGAGGGCCGGGTCAGGGGCCTGCGCTCGTTGACCGTCACCGCCGAGCGGCTGACGTGGGGCGACGGCGTGCGCTGCGACCTGGTCTCGGTCGACGGACGACCGCCGTTCGGTCGAGACCTCCCGAGCTACGGCGCCGAGGTGGCCGAGATGGGCACGCTCGTCGTGGGCGGGGTCGACCAGGGCGAGACCGAGCACCAGCGGGTCAGCATGGGGGTCGGCTCGTCCGCCGGGCCTGCCGGATCCACGTCGCCGCGCGACGTCGACCACGAGGTCCTGGGCGCGGTGGTCTACTCACCCAGCGAGTCGGGGACGTTCCCCTCCCCCTCCGACCTCCCGGCCGCGTGGCAGGGCCAGCCCTACTCCTTCACCCACACCCGGACGACGATCGTGGCGACGTTCCACGCGCGGGCCGGGGTCAGGAAGACCTTCACCGTCACGCCGGCCACCCGGGCGGCCGCCGCGCGCCGGCTCGAGCGTGACCTCGGCGCCGCCACGTCCGCGGCGGACCGTCGTGACGCACGGCGGACCTACCGCCTGGCGCTGCACGGCGTACGGCTGGTGATGAAGCCGTTCACCACCCGCTGGAAGGGCGAGCTGGTCGGCTGAGCGCCGCGCCCGCGCGACGCGCCCGAGGAATGCCTGCGGCGATCGGCGTGTTGGGAGGAGCACCATCGAAGGCACCGGGCCGACGTCAGTCGCGAGAGGAGCGACGATGACCGACTTCACCCCGTTCGAGGACCTGCTCCGCGGACACGCCGGGCTGCTCGAGGACTCGACGCACGACCGCTGGGTGCGCGCGCAGGCCCTGTTCGAGGAGCGCGCCTACCGCGAGGCCGCGGTCATGCTGACCGAGCTGCTCGCCGACCCGGGCGAGGTGGTGCACGAGCTGACCGACGTACGCCTGCTGCTGGCGCGCTCGCTCTTCCACTCCGCCCAGCTCGACGGCACCATCCGCGTCGCGACCGAGCTGCTGGAGCACGACCCCAACGAGCCCTACGCCCACCTGCTGCTGGGCCGCGCCCTCCAGCGCCAGGGCCGCAAGGACGAGGCCCTGCCCCACCTGCGCCTCGCCGAGCTGCTGGGCGGCTACCGGAGCTGACCGGCTCGGGGTCGGGCACCCGCCGTCGACGCATCGACCCCCGCCGTCCAGGGCGGGGGTCGAGCGGAGATGT
>NZ_JBHLXH010000001.1:1909609-1911327 GCF_042432345.1 Nocardioides zeicaulis
TCAACGAGGGTGTCCTAGTCCTCCTCGGCGCAGCTGGCGCCGACCTCGGGCAACCTCAGGCCGACGAGGTAGCGGTCGACGTTGCGACGGATGCACGCGTTGTAGAAGTACGACGTGTGGGTCGAGCTCGGGCCGCTGCGCTCGGTGAGCAGCCGACCGCTGTCGAGCCGCTTGGCGAGGGCGACGGCGCCCGGGTAGGGCGTGGACGGGTCGCCCTGCGAGCCCACCACGAGGATCGGGTCGGCGCCCTGCGCGTGGTAGTCGCCGTCCCAGTCGCTCGCGGGGTCGGCCGAGGGCCAGGTGCTGCAGGTCGCGCCGTTGGCGCCGTCGTAGATCGGCGGGCCGAGCACCAGCCCGGGGCCGATCCGGGGCGCGATCCGCCCGCTGCGCAGGGCGTAGCGACGGAAGTCGCCGCGGGTCAGGCTGCCGGCGGAGTCCGTGCACTCGATGGCGATGTTGGTGGCCCCGCCGGCCCCGATGAGGTCGGCGTTGGTGACCGCAGGGGTGCCGGCGTCGATCGCGGCCAGCGTCTGGCCGGTGTCGGTCCACGCCCCGCGGCCGCCGCCGGTCTGGAGGTAGAGCAGCTCGGACACGGTGTAGCCGTTGGTCACCGCGCGGCGCTTGCCGGAGCCCTTCACGATCGGCCTCGCGTCGAGGCGGTCGATCAGGGCGTCGACGGCCCCCTCCGCGTCGCCGTCGCCGAAGCCGCAGGCCTTGGCGTGCGCCGAGCACCACGACAGGAAGGCGTCGACGGACCGCTCGCTGGCCCGCGCGTTGAGGCGGAGCAGGCCGAGGAAGCGGTCGCCGTACTGCCGCGGGTCGACCGAGCCGTCGAGCGTGACCGCGCGCACCCGCGTCGGGTAGAGGTCGGCGTAGACGGTGCCGAGGAACGTGCCGTAGGAGAAGCCGAGGTAGCTGAGCTGCTCGTCCCCGACGGCGGCGCGCAGCAGGTCGAGGTCGCGGGCGGCGTACTCGGTGCCGGTGAGGTCGACCAGGTCGCCGCTCGCCTTGCGGCAGCTCCTGCCGTACGCCGCCCCGGTGCGCAGCGCGCGCCGGACGGCCGCCGGCGTGACGGCCGGGTCGCCCTTCGCGCGGTCGAGCCGTCGGACCGTGCGCTGCGGCGACTCGCAGGCGATGCTGGGCGCGCTGCGGTTGGTGCCGCGCGGGTCGAAGCCGACGAGGTCGAAGTGCTCACGCAGCCCCGCGAAGACGGGCGACGCCCCGATTGCGGCGACGAAGTCGACGCCCGAGCCGCCCGGCCCGCCGGGGTTGAGGAACAGCGTCCCGATGCGGTCGGTGCCCGTGGCGGGCAACCGGTCGAGGGCGATCGTGGCGGTGCCACCTCGGGTGCCCTCGTAGTCGAGCGGGACGTCGTAGGTGGCGCACTCGAGACCCTTGGGGCCGCTCACGTCCGACCCGCAGGCGTGCCACGCGACGGCCGGGACCGACCCCGGCTCCGCGCCCGGCTCCGGCGGGTCGCCCTGGGCCGAGGAGCCCGCGGCGGACGTGGTGCCCTCCGCCACCGCCCCCGGTGGCGCGACGAGCAGCGCTGCGGCGAGCGCGGCCGTGCCGAGCAGCGCGGCTGCGTGGCGGGCGACGTGGACGGACCTGGGACGGACGGTCATGACGGGCTCCTCGAGATCAGCGACGTCTCTCGACACTAGGACCCGCCGGGCGCCCTGTCACCCGCCCTCCGGGGGGCCGTCGCGCCGGCGTCG
>NZ_JBHLXH010000001.1:1911358-1941189 GCF_042432345.1 Nocardioides zeicaulis
GCCGTCGACGGTGGGGGTCGAGCGGACCTGTGTCCGCTCGACCACCGCCATGGCGTGCGTCCAGCGTCCACGAGGGTGTCCTGGTCCGTCATGTCGGTGAACACTCGTGCGCGAACGCCGTTCCGGCGCGACAGCGGCCCGGCCCCGCGTCGATGCTGGATCCGTGACCAGCTACGGCGACCAGGGCGGTCCGCTCGCGATCGCGCACCGCGGGGGCGCTGCCCTCGCCCCGGAGAACACCCTCGCGGCGTTCGGGCGCTCGACGGCGCTCGGGCTGACCCACCTCGAGACCGACGTCCACGTCACCCGCGACGGCCACGTCGTGTGCTTCCACGACACGACGCTCGCCCGCGTCACCGGCCACCCCGGCCGGGTCGCGGACCTCACCCTGGCCGAGCTCCGGCGGCTGCGCGTCGGCGGCACGGAGCAGGTGCCGACGCTGGCCGAGGCGATGGCGACGTTCCCGCAGGCGCGGTTCGCCGTCGACCTCAAGGACGAGCGGGCGATCGACCCGATGGCGCGCCTGCTCCGCACCCGCCCCGGCTGGGCCGACCGGGTCCTGGTGGCGGGCGCGTGGAACCGCTGGCTGCGCCGGCTCCAGGACGAGGCGCCGGGCGTGACCACGGCGCTGGGGTGGCGCTCGCTGACGTCGCTGGTCGCGTGCGCGCGCGGCGGCGTACGTCCCCTCGGCGTGCGGTCGGGCGGGGCGTTCGCGCACGTGCCGCTGCGGCTCGGCCGGCTGCCCGTGCACTCCGAGCGGGTGATCGGGCGCGCCCACGACCTCGGCATCCGGGTCGTGGTGTGGACCGTCGACGAGCCCGCCACGATGCACGCGCTGCTCGACGCCGGGGTCGACGGGATCATCACCGACCGCCCCGACCTGCTCCGGGAGGTGCTCGTCGCGCGCGGCCAGTGGGTGCGCCCGGCCCCGGCGACCCCTGCTCACCTCCCTGCCGTAGTCCGCGGCGCTCGGCCGGTCCGCGGGCACCGGACACCGGCCGTACGCAGCGGACTACCGAGCCGCGGGGTTGAACGCCATACCCCCTAGGGGTATCGTCGACGACATGAGCGACAAGCACGGCCACCTCGAGGGCAACGACGCGGCGAAGGCCGCCCACCTCAAGCGGCTGCGCCGCATCGAGGGCCAGGTGCGCGGGATCGAGCGGATGGTCGAGGAGGAGAAGTACTGCATCGACATCCTCACCCAGGTCTCCGCCGCCACCAAGGCGCTCCAGGCGCTGGCGCTGTCGCTGCTCGACGACCACATGGCCCACTGCCTGGTCGACGCCGCGCGCCAGGGCGGGGCCGAGCAGGAGGAGAAGCTCAAGGAAGCCTCCGAGGCCATCGCCCGGCTCGTGAAGTCGTGAGGTCTCGAGGCTCACTCCGTTCGCACCTCAACCACCGAAGAAGGAGCACGCCATGAGCGCCACCACCACCTACACCGTCACCGGCATGACCTGCGGCCACTGCGCCGCCTCCGTCACCGAGGAGCTCTCCGAGATCGCGGGCGTGGAGGACGTCGACGTCGTCGTCGAGACCGGCGCCGTCACCGTCACCAGCGCCCAGCCGCTCGACGAGGCGGCCGTCCGCGCCGCCGTCGAGGAAGCGGGGTACGCCCTCTCATGAGCACCCCCGTCCGCGTCAGCGCCTTCGTCGCCGCCCTCGTCGCCGCCTTCGCGGTGGCGTGGGTGGCCGGTCGCGTCGTGGGGCCGGTCGGAGCCGAGCCTGCACAGGCGGCGCACGAGGGCATGACCGGGCACGGGGACGAGCACGGGGACGAGCACGCCGACCACGGCGCGACCGTCGCCGACGCGACCGGGCTGACCGCGCAGGCCGACGGCTACACGCTGGCGCTCGACGACCGCACGCTGCCCGCGGGCAGGACCCGGCTCGCGTTCCGGGTGCTGACCTCGAGTGGCCGGCCGCTGCTCGACTACACCCGCACGCACGAGAAGGACCTCCACCTCGTCGTCGTACGCCGTGACCTGACGGGGTTCCAGCACGTCCACCCGACCCTCGACCGGGCCACCGGCGAGTGGTCGGTCGACGTCCGCCTGACCCCCGGCGTGTGGCGGGTCGTCGCCGACCTGACCCCGGCGGGCTGGGACGGCATCGTGCTGGCCGACGACGTGTCCGTCGCCGGTGACTACCGCCCCGAGGCGCTGCCCGCCGACACCCGCACCGCGCGGGTCCGCACACCGGAGGGGACCTACGAGGTGAGGCTCGACGGCGACACCGCGCCCGGCGCGAGCACCGTGCTGACCGCGGCCGTCGAGCTCGACGGCCGCCCGGTCACCGACCTCGAGCCCTACCTCGGCGCCTTCGGCCACCTCGTCGCGATCCGGGCCGGCGACCTGGGCTACCTCCACGTCCACCCCGAGGACGGTCCCGCCGGCCCGGAGATCGACTTCGCGACGGCGTTCCCGACCGCGGGGACCTACCGGCTGTTCCTCGACTTCCAGCACCGCGGGCGGGTCCGCACCGCGGCGTTCACCGTCGAGGCCGGCGGCGCGCCTGCCGGGTCCGACGACCACGGAGGGAGCGACCATGAGCACTGACCAGCTCTCCGACGTCGAGCTCGCCATCACCGGCATGACGTGCGCCTCGTGCGCGAACCGCATCGAGCGCAAGCTCAACAAGCTCGACGGCGTCACCGCCACCGTCAACTACGCCACGGAGAAGGCGAAGGTGTCCTACCCCGGCACCGTCTCCACCGACGACCTGCTCCGCACGGTCGAGGCCGCCGGGTACGCAGCCAGGCTGCCCGCACCCCCGTCCGCGGAGGTCCCCGACGGGGCGCCGGAGCGCGACCCGCTGCTGCAGCGGCTCGTCGTCAGCGCCGTCCTGAGCGTGCCGGTCGTGCTGCTCGCGATGGTGCCGGCCTGGCAGTTCGACTTCTGGCAGTGGGCCTCGCTCGCGCTGGCCGCACCCGTCGTCGTGTGGGGCGCGTTGCCCTTCCACCGCGCGGCGTGGACCAACCTGCGCCACGGCGCCACCACCATGGACACCCTCGTCTCGGTCGGCGTGCTGGCCGCGTTCGGCTGGTCGCTGTGGGCGCTGTTCCTCGGCACCGCGGGCGAGCCCGGGATGACCCACCCGTTCCGCATCACCGTCGAGCGCACCGACGGCAGCGGCAACATCTACCTCGAGGCCGCCGCCGGCGTGACGACGTTCCTCCTGGCCGGCCGCTGGCTGGAGCACCGCTCCAAGCGGCGGGCCGGCGCCGCGCTCCGGGCGCTGCTCGAGCTCGGCGCGCGCGAGGCGGCGGTCATCCGTGACGGCGTCGAGACCCGCGTCCCGGTCGACCAGCTCGCCGTCGGTGACACCTTCGTCGTCCGCCCCGGCGAGAAGGTCGCCACCGACGGGGTCGTCGTCGAGGGCAGCTCGGCGGTCGACGCCTCGATGCTCACCGGCGAGTCCGTGCCCGTCGAGGTCGGCGTCGGCGACGACGTCGTCGGCGGGTGCGTGAACGCCGGCGGGAGGCTCGTCGTACGCGCGACGCGGGTGGGCGCCGACACCCAGCTCGCCCAGATGGCGCGCCTGGTCGAGGACGCCCAGAACGGCAAGGCCGAGGTGCAGCGCCTCGCCGACCGCGTCTCCGGCGTGTTCGTGCCGGTCGTCATCGCCCTGTCCGTCGCGACGCTCGGCTTCTGGCTGGGCGCGGGCGGTGGCGCCACGGCCGCCTTCACCGCTGCCGTCTCGGTGCTGATCATCGCCTGCCCCTGCGCGCTGGGCCTGGCCACGCCGACCGCGCTCATGGTCGGCACCGGCCGCGGCGCCCAGCTCGGGATCCTGATCAAGGGTCCCGAGGTGCTCGAGTCCACCCGTCGCGTGGACACGATCGTGCTCGACAAGACCGGCACCGTGACCACCGGCGACATGACCGTGCAGTCCGTGGTGGTCGCCGAGGGTGAGTCGGAGGACGACGTGTGCCGCCTCGCCGCGGCCCTCGAGTCGGCCTCCGAGCACCCGGTCGCCCGCGCGATCGCCGCGCACGTGCCCGCCTCTGAGGACGCCCGGCGACCCGGGACCGGCGTGTCGGCTGCACCACGTCCTCAGGTGCCGGGAGTGGAGGGCTTCACCAACCGCGAGGGCCTCGGGGTCGAGGGCGTCGTCGACGGCCACGCGGTCGTCGTGGGCCGCCCCCAGCTGCTGGCCGACTGGTCGCAGCCACTGCCCGACGCGCTCGCCGACGCGGTCGACCGGGCGCAGGCCGAGGGCCTGACCGCCGTCGCCGTCGGGTGGGACGGCCGCGCGCGGGGCGTGATCGCGGTCGGCGACACCGTGAAGCCGACCTCCGCCGAGGCCGTACGCCGCCTGCGCGAGCTCGGCCTCACGCCCGTCCTGGTGACGGGCGACAACGAGCGTGCCGCCCGCCACGTCGCGGCGCAGGTGGGGATCGACGACGTCGTCGCCGACGTGATGCCCGCCGACAAGGTCGCCGAGGTGCGGCGGCTTCAGGCGGCCGGCAAGGTCGTCGCGATGGCCGGCGACGGCGTCAACGACGCCGCAGCGCTCGCGCAGGCCGACCTCGGGCTGGCGATGGGCACCGGCACCGACGTGGCGATCGAGGCCAGCGACCTGACGCTCGTGCGCGGCGACCTGCTCGTCGCCGTCGACGCGATCCAGCTGGCCCGGCGCACGCTCGCGGTGATCCGCGGCAACCTGTTCTGGGCGTTCGCCTACAACGTCGCCGCCCTCCCTCTGGCCGCCGCCGGCCTGCTCAACCCGATGCTCGCCGGCGCCGCGATGGCGTTCTCCAGCGTCTTCGTCGTCACCAACAGCCTCCGGCTCCGCGGCTTCCGCTCGTCGGTCGCCTGACCGGGCGCCGCGAGCGGTGGCCCAGCCACCTTCTCGGGGTCCAGAACGTGGCTGGGTCACCGCTGGGGGCGGGACGCTCGGGGGGCAGCTGCTCCTAGGGTGTGCCCATGGGACTCAAGGACCTCGTGACGCCGGGCTCGAAGGAGTCCAGGAAGACCCGCGCCGCCCTCGAGGCTGCGCGAGACCAGGACACCGATCCCGGGGCCATCGACCGCCTCGTGACGATGCTCGTGGAGGCCGGCCTCCAGGGCCGCGGGCCGCTGCGTCCCGCCGAGCAGGTCGCCCGCGAGGCGCTGCAGAAGGCCGGGGGCGACCCGGAGAAGGCGATCGCCGCCCTCGCCCGCCGCGCCACCGTCAGTGGCGCGGCCGGCGGCTTCCTCACCGGTGTCGGCGGCTTCGTGACGATGCCGGTCTCGCTGCCGGTCAACGTCGCCGAGTTCTACCTCCTCGCCACCCGCATGGTCGGTGCCATCGCGTCGCTGCGCGGGTACGACCTCGACGAGCCGCGCGTGCGCACGGCCGTCCTCCTCACGCTCGTCGGCTCGGACTCCGACGAGGTGCTGAAGAAGGCCGGGATGGCCTCCGCCGGCAGCCGGGCCGCGACGTACGCCCTCCGGGGCCTGCCGCCCGCCGCGCTGATGGTCGTCAACAAGGCGGTCGGATTCCGGCTCATGCGGGGCGTGAGCGAGAAGATCCTGGCCCGGTTCGGCCGCGGGATCCCGTTCGCCGGCGGCGTCGTGGGCGGCGGCATCGACGGGTTCATGATGAAGAAGATCGCCGACCAGGCGATGAAGGAGTTCCCCACCGCCGGCGGCGACCAGCGGCCCGCCTGACCCACCGCGCGCGCTCTCGCTGGTCGGGGTGCGAGGAGCGCCGGCGACGAGCCCGAGACCGTCCTGCGCGTGGTTTCGAGGCTCGCTGCGCTCGCACCTCAACCACCGAAGCGCACCTCAGGAGGCGAGCGACGACCGGATGGCGTCGGCCTCGTCCTGCACGGTCGAGGCGTCGACGAGGTCGCCGGCCTGCTCGGTGAGCACGGCCACGCGTGCGGCGAGCGCCTGCTCCGCGACGCCGCTGCCGACCAGCTCGTCGGTCAGGTCGGCCTTCGCCTGCTCGACCAGCGCGGCCCACTCCTCGACCGCGGTGAAGCGCTCGACGAGCACGTTGGACCCGCCGCCCGGCCCGCCCCCCGGGCCCCCGCCGTCGGGACGTACGCCGTCGGGGGGTGACGGCGGGTCGGTCGGCAGGTCCGTCGGCATCCCCTCGGGCCGTTCGCCGTCGCCACCCGGACCGCCGCCGAAGCCGCCGGGGCCGCCGGGCCCGCCGCCCGCGCCCCCACCGCCGGGCGCTCCGCCGAAGGCGAGGTTGTGGTCCCAGGCCACGACCGTGAAGCCGCCGGAGGTGGCGTCGTAGCGCAGGTAGGAGTTGTTGCCCGGGCCGTCGATGTCGTCGAAGTTGTCGACGAGCTCCTCGAAGGCGAGGTAGCGCGCGAACGCGTCCACGTCGAGGCGCGACGGCAGCCCGGCCTCGAAGTCGGCGTCGGAGCTGTTGTTGAGGAAGTCGAGCAGGTCGATGAGCGGGGTGAGGTCGTCGTCGCCGGTCTCCTGGTCGAAGACGTCGGTGTAGGCGTCGGGGTCGTCGCCGCGCCACGACCAGTCGCCGCTCGCCTCGGACTTGTAGAGCAGCCCGGCGGTGGAGAAGTTCTCCGCCTCCCACTCCTCGTCGAGGTCCTGCACGACCAGCCGCAACCGGGCGTCGGAGCCGTTGACGCTGAACGCCGTCGACACCGCGTGCTCGCTGGCGAGCCCCGCCTCGGCGAGCAGGTCGAGCGCAACCGCCTCGTTGAGCGCGGTCTCCGAGCTGTTGGACCGCACCACGAACGACGTCCACCCGTCGGCCGACTGCCCGTCGACGAACTCGTCGAGGCGCAGCAGCCACGGCAGGTCGGCCGGGTCGGAGTCGTCGGAGACCCCGCGCAGGGAGGAGTTGCCCTTGAGCCGGATGCCGGCCTTCTCGTAGGTCGTGCCGTCGATCGTCACGGTGGCCTCGAGCCACTCCTTGTCGCCGCTGGCCTGGTAGGTGTCGATCATCTGCGCGACGGCGTCGGCGTCGACCTCTATGCCGATCTCGTGCAGCTGCGACTCGTCCCAGACGCCGGTACCGGCCGCGACCTGACGCGCCGCGGTCGAGACGGCGGAGGCCGACGGGGCCGGGTCGGGCGCCGAGCACCCCGCGAGGCCGAGAGCGGCGACGACCGCCCACGAGGCCACGAACGTGCGCCGCCTCACGCCAGCACCCCCGCCTTGATCGTGAGGTGGCCGGCGAGGTGCCGCGAGGTGACGCGGTGCCACCGGTTGCCTGGGAGGCCGGGGGTCAGCAGCGCCAGCCCGGTGCCGTACTTGGAGATCCGCACCGGGCGGTGCCCGAGGTCCCACAGCCGCCGGTCGAGCGGGCCGGGGCCGGTCGAGCCCGACTTGGTCTCGACGACGAGCACGTCACCGACCTCGGCCGTGCCGTGCCCGGTGACCCACCGCAGGTCGCGGTCGACGGTCGCGCGGCCGGTGCCGCCGGGCAGCAGGAAGGTGGTGCGGGCGTACGCCGTGTGCAGCGTCGGCACCAGGCCGTACGGGTCGACGCCGCTGACGTGCGCCTGCCCGAGCTGCTCGCGCACCCACGGCCCGCAGGCCTCCGGCACCGAGAGCCGGTCGCCGCCGGGGTGCGGCAGCCGCTCCTTGACGGTCGCGCCGCGCCGGCCGCGGGTCTTCACCTCCAGCCAGCACTCGCCGGTGTCGGCGTAGACCCGCGTCCGCACCTTCCAGCGCCGCCGCCGGCGGTGGGCCGAGGACGTCCAGGAGTCGAGCCCCACGGTGTCGAGGTAGGTCGACTCGTAGCGCGACTCGCGCCGCCCGCCGACCTCCAGGACGCGGAGGCCCGGGGTGCCGGTGAGGAGGAGGTCGAGGTCGGCGGCCGGGACGACGTACTTGCGGTCGACGCGGGTGAGCAGCGCGGCCTCGGCGTTGAGCTCGTCGAGGCCGACGGTGGGGAGGGTGTCGACGAGGTTCATCGCGTCAGCACCGCCGCGTCGTGGCGCTCCGCGCTGGGCATGGCCGGCGCGGGCGTCGGGGCGTAGTGGACCTCGACGGTCGTGGTGTCGTTGACGAGGTCGACGCGCACCGGTGTCACCCGGGTGACGCGGGCGTCGAGCAGCAGCTCGAGGCGCTCCACGAGCGTCGGCTCGTCGGTGATCGCGGAGTCCAGGACGACGACCTGCCGCAGGCCGGTGCCGTGCAGCAGCTTGCTGTCGGCGACCGCGAGGACGGCCACCAGCGCGACCATCAGCGCGATCGACATCGCCGGGTCGGGCGTGCCCAGCCCGCCGAGCAGGCCGATGGCGAGGGCGGCGAAGTAGTAGGCGATCTCGTGCTGGCCGAGCTCGTCGGAGCGCAGCCGGATGATCGACAGCACGCCGAAGAGCCCGAGCCCCAGACCGACCGTGGCGGCGCTGCTGGACAGCACGATGGTCACCGCCAGCACGCCCATGTTGACCGCGACGAACGCGGTGACGAGGTCGGCGCGACGGTGGCGCGGGTAGTAGACGGCGAGCGCGAGCACCAGCACGGCGACCAGGTCGACGGCGGCGAGCAGGTAGGTGGGGTTCATGCGGGGTTCCTCCGGGTCGGTGTGCCCCGAGGTTCGCGCCGCCACCTGTCGCCGACCTGCACCGAGCCTGTGGCCGGTCTGTGAGGTGCCCTCTGGGAGAATCTGCACTCGTGGACGGACCCCTCCCCCTCGCGCTCATCTACGCCTCGCTGGCGTTCGCCGCGGTCGTGCTCGTCTACGTCGCGCTCGCCCGCACCCCCGACTGGGGACTGCTCGGCCTTGCCGGCGTGATCGAGGCGGCCTCGCTCGTGCTGCTGGTGGTCGCGGCGACCCAGGTCGGCGACGCCGACCTGCCGGGCGGCCGCGCGGTCACGCTCTTCGGGTACCTCCTCGCCGGGCTCGTCCTGCTGCCGATCGGCTTCGTGTGGTCGCTCGCCGAGCGCAGCCGGGGTGCGACCGCCGTCCTCGCCGTGGCCGGCCTCGCCCAGGCGTTCGTGGTGGTCCGCGCCCTGCAGGTGTGGCCGTGAGCGCCCCGTCCACCCAGCCGTCCACCAAGTCGGGCGCCGGGCGCGCGCTCGTCGCGGTGTACGCCGTGTTCGCCCTCGCCGCGACCGCCCGCTCGTTGGTGCAGCTCGGCACGAAGGCGTCCGAGGCGCCGCTGGCGTACACGCTCTCCGCGATCGCCGGCCTCGTCTACATCGCCGCCACCCTCGGCCTCGCCGAGGTCGGCCCTCGACCCCGCCGCCTCGCGGTCGCCGCCGTCGGCTTCGAGCTCGTCGGCGTCCTCACGGTCGGCACCCTCACCCTCCTCGACCCCGAGCTCTTCCCCGACCAGACCGTGTGGTCCGACTACGGCGCCGGCTACGGCTGGCTGCCGCTCGTGCTGCCGTTCACCGGGCTCGCGTGGCTCTGGCGCACGCGGCCCCGGCAGGAGTAGCGCCCAGCAGCCGCAGGCCCTCAGAACGCGTAGCCGAACAGCTCCAGGTCGGCGGCGTGGGCGGTCTCGACGAGCCGGCGGCTGGCGACGTCGTACGACCGCCAGTACGCGCGCTCGCGGTCGGTGACGTTGGTGGGCGCGACGGTGACGTCGAGGCCGGCCAGGTCGCGGAGGTCGTCCTCGAGGTGCTCCATCCGCAGCACGACATCGGCCTCGTCGACGTGACCGCGGTTGATCCGCCGCGGGCCCGGCTCGGCCAGCACCTTGGCGAGCCACTCGCCGAACTCGGACGTCACGGCGTCGACGATCCGGTCCACCGCACCCGGCGTCTGGTGCACCCACGACTCCGGGTCGCGCAGGTGGTGGACCCAGCGACGGCGGGTGCGCTCGTACTCGGCGACGTAGAAGTCGAACGGGTTGCGGGTTGTGGTGACGACGCGCAGACCGTGGTCGGCCTCGACGAACCCGGCCTCGACCAGCTCGCGGACGGTGGCGTGCTTGACGTCGATCCCCGCCGCCCTGACCTGCCCGCCGGCCGGGACCTCCGTGACGCCGGGGCGCGCGAGGAGCGCTTCACGCAGCGCGGTGCTGGCGGTGCCGGGCGCAGCGGTGACGAGCAGCCCGGCGTCGCTGTCGAGGAGGGCCATCAGCGGCGTCCGTGGTGGGAGGGGGGCACGACCCCATCCAACCCGGACCAGCGCCCTCGGCGCCCACGCGTAGGGGTGCATGGTCGACGCCGGTCGGGGAACGGGACGGCACCACCCACGCCGAAGGGGCCACCATGAGCAACCCGGATGAGACGACCGATAAGCCCGCGACCGAGGAGCGGCGGGGCACGCCGAACTCGGACGGCCCCGAGGGCGCCGCCGGCGGCATGGGCTCGAGCAGCGAGCGGGTCGGCCACGCCGGTCCGGGGCAGGTCGCCACCGACGGCCTCCGCGACACGTCCCGCCAGTCCGCTCCCGACGACGCCCCGCCCGAGCAGAGCGAGGGCGGCGACGAGCCGAACCCCGAGGGGCGCGCTCCGAAGGCCGGCTACCCGAGCCTCGACCCGCGCAGCGAGGACAAGCCCTACGAGCCCTGAGCGGACTCGCTGCCCCGGCTGTCGGTCAGTCGAAGTCGAAGAAGGAGTGGCCGTCGGAGAAGTGCAGCACGTAGCGGCACTGCAGACAGATCATCAGCGTCATCCTGTGCGAGGTGAAGCCCCACCTCGAGTCCTGTCGCGACTCCTGCCGCTCGAACTCCGTCCCCTGGCACAACGGGCACGCCAGCTGGTCCATCACGATCCCCCTCCGTCGATGTGTACGCGGTCGGCAGACAGTAGCGCTCGACGTCCGTGGGAGGCGGGCCGGTCGGCCTACGTCCGCCTGACGAAGGTGACCTTGTTGTCGGCGTGGGCGGTCATGGCGTAGCGGAGGTCGTGCGCGAGCCTGTGGTGGCGGGGGCAGAGCAACCGGCCGTTGGCGAGGTCGGTGGCGCCGCCGCGGGACCAGGGGTCGTCGTGGTGGGCGTGGCACCCGGACGCGGTGGTCTCGCAGCCGCGCGCGGTGCAGCCGCGGTCGCGCAGGCCGAGTGCGATCCTCTGGGCCTTGGTGAAGAGCCGCCTGGTGCGTCCCAGGTCGAGGACCTGACTGTCGCCGCCGAGGACCGCGGGGATGATCCCGGCCTCGCAGGCGAGTCTCCGGGCCTGGGCTGCGGACATGCGGGTGCCGTCGTCGAGCAGGGCGGTGGCGTGCTCGCCGAGGAGCTGCTCGAAGGTCATCGTGATGACGATGGTGGCGTTGACGCCGGCGGTCTGCGGGGTGGCGTCGACGGGGTAGCGCTCGACGTAGTCGACGAGCGCCTCGCCCAGGCGGCGGTGCAGCGGCTTCCACCCTCCCTGCTCGTCGCGCAGTGCGGCCTCGGTGTGCCGCGCGGGGTTGGCCAGGGCGAGGAGGTGACGCCGCAGCATCGCGCCGACGTGGGAGGGGACGGTGAAGCGGCCGTGGCAGCGGCCCTCGCCGTCGTCGACGAGGACGAGCTCCACGCCGGCGTCGGCTCGCGCCTCCTCCTTCGCCATTGTGGCGGCCTCCTGTGCCTCGCCGAGCTCGGGGGCGACGACCTCGAGGATGCGCCGGCCAAGGCGGCGCAGTGCCTTCGAGTCGTGCTCGGCCGCGGCGGCGAGCAGGTGGTCACGGGCCTGTGCGGGGGCGCCCGGGTCGATGATCCGCGCGGTGCCATCACTGGCGTGGACGCTGGTCGGGATCGCGTCGACGGCCTGGACGATCACCCGCGCCTGCTCCACCCGCAGCCGACCGTCGGCCAGTGCTCGCCCGGTCGGCGCGTGGAGGTCGTCCTCGAACGCACACCCGAGACCGGTCAGCCGCGCCGCTTCCGCGTGAGTCTGACGACTGCGAGCGGCCCACCACTGGTGGGTGTGTCGCGCCCCGATGCTGTCCCCGAGGCGCCGGCGATCAGCCTCCGCCGCCGCCCGGCACAGCTCGCGGGTCAAACGGCTCGACGCGCTGGTCAGGGCGTCGAGCACCCGCACGACGTCGTCGTCACCGAGAGGCAGGTCTCCCAGCTGCGCCAGGTCGGTCAGCGTCGCGTCCACACGCGCCAGCACCCGGCGTACGACCGGCGACTCGCTCGACTCCGTGCCCGGGGCACGCCACCCGCCGTCGCGGAGCGGTTCCGCCGGCACTGCACTCATGTCACTGCCCCTCCCGCGCCCCTTGCGGACGCGTCGACAACTACGGTCGTGGGTCAGTGCCTGGAGGAAGATTCAGCCTGATGTGTGGCTTCACGGAGGACCCGAGCTCGCTCGCTCGATGCCTCGATCCTAGAGGTCGCCACCGACAACGGGATGGGTGTGCGTGCGGTGGGCGGCTGCACAGTCGGCGGAAGCACGCACGTCTGACGAAGCCAGGCAGCAGTTGGATTCCCGTGCTCCAAGGCCGCGGGCCGCCTGCGATTGGGGACCTAGCGACGGTGGCGAGCTCGAGGCGGCGCTTCATCGACGGTCAAGTTTGGCTGGTGTGGCTTGCCGCCCACTGCGCTTGAGCTTCCTCGAGACCAGAAGCCCTTTGACGTCTCAGAATTCGCATGCAACCCGCGACCACTAGAAGGGCAACCACGGTGGGTACGGCCGTAGCAGCGGCGCCATCTTCGCCCGAGGCGACCAGGCGCCACCAGTTGAGCATGCAAACGACTGAGAACGTAGCCAGTAAGCCAGCCACTACGGTCAGGCAGCCGCCGGTCTCGGCAGGTGCGACCGCCGCGACGATCCGAGTAGGCGGAAGAGGACCCTCGGCTGAGCGCTGCGCCTCGCGCATCTCGGCCAGGCTGACGCGGAGTCCGATCGGAGTCTGAAGCTGCCGAGTTGGCGCGGAAGCAACATCTAGGCACGGATGTCTTGGCCACGGGTGCCCGAGCGAGTCGAACCACACCTTCGACCCGGACTGGTTCTTCCAGAAGTAGACCCTGGCGCCGCAGATCGGACACGTGGCGTTGGGCTCCGAAGGCATGGGCTGGATGAATCGACTTCGCGGCGCCGGAGGCGCCGAGGGCGGACGCCGAACGGGTGTCGTGCGCCCAGAGCCCGCTCGCGGTGGCTTTCGTGAACCACGGGAGGGTCGAGTGACCGCGTGCGAGCGCACGTAGTGACGGCCACCGTTCGGACTCCGCCGGTAGTGCCCGCGGCGACGGTAACGACGAGCCACTAGGCGTGCGCCCGGATCCGGCTCGGATTGCACGGAAGCGTCCCCGCCGACTCCGGTGTAGACGCTGCGATGAGGACGGGACTCCAACGGACCAGACGAAGCATTGCGCTTCTGCCGCTGCCCTCAACCGCTTGGATGTCCACGACAGGACCGTACCGAGGACTGCCGACACCGGCAGTGCAAGTGCATGAGGCGGAATGGCTTGTGAGTCGCGTGCCGGCACCTTGCGTCGTTCACACCTCGGACTCGGTGACGCCGGCACGCGGCGGCAAGACGCGCGCCCTCGCCCGCCAGATCGCGGCAGCTCCGTACGCGCGACCGGGACCAGGCGGTCCGCCCACACCATCTCACCCCGCGCCCGTGGGCCGCCTAGGGCGCACGGGTGGCCGAGACGTCCGAACCGGTCGCGCCGCTGGCCTCCTGCGAGCCCCGCCCGCCCACCATCGCGACCCGGAATGCCCAGAAACGCACCAGGCCGGTGCCGAGGTTGGCCGCGACGAGGACCGCCAGCTCCTGCGGACGCGACGGCTCGGCGACGGTGGCGTCGAGCACCCACAGGGCGCCGGCCGTCACGGCGAGGCTGAAGGCCAGGAGGGCGAGCCCGAGGGCCTGGTGCTGCACGGTCCGGTCCGTGCCACGGACCCCGAACGTGATGTAGCGATGCCCGAACGTCCCGGCGATCGTCGACAGCACGAGCGCGAGGGCGTTCGCCGGCTGCGCGCTGAGCTGCTCCCGGAGGAGGACGTAGAGCAGTCCGTACAGCACGTTGAACGCAGCGCCCACGCACGCGAAGACCACGAGCTGCACGAGGACCGTCCGCCACCTGCTGCCTCTCGGCCGCTCTCCGAGGGTCGGCGATCCCGCTCGAGCGTTCGGCACTGACGGGACGGGTGGCATGGCGAGGCAATTCTGGCACCCCGACGCCCCGGCTCCCCACTGCTGCGGCACCGCGCTCCGAGGGAGATGCACTTCGACGGTCCAGACGGCCCTGTCCTGTTCGTCGTGCCGAGCCTGATCCCGCATGCTTGGCGTTGCCAACACCAGCGGGCGCTCGAGCGGCGGGCATCCGGCCCACGCGCAGACGCCCTGCGGGGCGTGACCGAGAGGTAGCTACCCACATGACCGCGACGTACGTCGCCAAGGACTCGCCGCGGCTCCGCGCCGCGGGCTGGGCCCTGCACGCCTACACCGCCAGCGGCACCGCGATCGCGTTCCTCGCCCTGACGGCCAGCGTCGGCGGCGAGGAGATCACGGCGCTGTGGTGGCTCTTCCTCGCCCTGCTCATCGACGGCACCGACGGCATGCTCGCTCGCCGGCTCCGCGTCAAGGAGGTCATCCCGACCTTCGACGGCGCGCGGCTCGACGACATCGTCGACTACATCACCTACTGCTTCGTGCCGGTCTTCCTGCTCTGGCACGGCGGCCACCTGCCCGACGGGCGGCTCGGCACCGTGCTCGCGGTGCTGCCGCTCCTGGCGTCCAGCTACCAGTTCTGCCGCACCGACGCCAAGACCGACGACCACTTCTTCCTGGGGTTCCCGAGCTACTGGAACGTCCTGGCCCTCTACGTGATCGTGCTGGACGTCTCGCCCGGAGTGACCGCGGCGCTGCTGCTGACCTGCGCGGCGCTGGTCTTCGTGCCCATCAAGTACGTCTACCCGTCCCGCACGGCCACCGCTCGCAGCCTCAACCTCGTCCTGGCCGGGTCGTGGCTGGTGACGTACGCCGTGCTGCTGGTGCAGTTTCCCGACCCGAGCGTCGTCGTCACCGTGCTGTCGCTGCTGTACGTGGCCTACTACGCCGCAGCCAGCGTCGTGCTGACCCTGCGGCGTTGAGCCGAGCGCCCACGCTGTCCGGGGGCGCTCCGTGCGTACGTCGACGTGGGCGCGACTTTGAGCAGTCAGCTGCTCTCCGCAGGCATGTCCTTCTTCATCAGGCGCCTGACCCGCTTCTGCTTGCGGTCGGGGATCATCGAGCGCATCTCCTCGAGCTTGCCGAAGCACAGCAGCCGGTCCTCGCCCTCCAGGACGGTCTTGTTGCGGGGGTTCGGGATGACCTGGGGGCCGCGGTGGAGCGTGAGGACGGTGATGTCGCGCTCGTCGAGGCCGGAGTCGCCGAGCTTCTTGCCGACCATGTCGGAGCCGGTGTGGACGACGATCTCGGCGACGCCGTAGCCGGTGGAGACGGTCAGCCGCTGGCGTACGTCGATGTCGGGGAAGGCGACCTGGTTGTCGATGTAGTCGATGATCGCGCCGGCAACGTCGAGCTTGGTGGCGGACTCGATGCCCTCAAGGCCGGGCGAGGAGTTCACCTCCATCACCTGCGGGCCATTGCGGCCCTCGAGCATGTCGACACCGGCGACGCGCAGGCCCATGATCTGCGCGGAGCGGACGGCGACGCGCTCGAACTCCTCGTCGAGCTCCACCGCCTCGACGCTGCCGCCGCGGTGGACGTTGGAGCGGAACTCGTCGCCCTGCGCCACGCGGCGCATCGCGGCGACCACCCGGTCGCCGACGACGAGGGCGCGGATGTCGCGGCCCTTGCTCTCCTTGACGAAGCGCTGGATCAGCACGTTCTGCCGGGTGCTCTGGAGCGTCTCGATGATCGCCTCGGCCACCTTGATGGTGGGCGCGAGGATCACGCCGATGCCCTGGGTGCCCTCGAGCAGCTTGATCACGACGGGCGCACCGCCGACGCGCTCGATCGCCGGGATCACGTCGGCGCGGTCGCGCACGAAGGTCGTGGCCGGCATGGGGATCCCGTGGCGCGACAGGATCTGCGTGGCGCGCAGCTTGTCGCGGCTGTTGGCGATGCCGTAGCTCGTGTTGGGCGTGTAGACGTCCATCTGCTCGAACTGCCGCACGACGGCCGTGCCGAAGTAGGTGATGGAGTTGCCGATCCTCGGGAGCACCGCGTCGTACGTCGACAGCTGCTTGCCGCGGAAGAGCAGGTCGGGCTCGTCGCCCGACAGGTCGATGCCGAAGCGCAGCGTGTTGAGCACCTTCACGTCGTGGCCGCGGTCGATCGCCGCGGTGCGCAGGCGCTGCGTGCTGTACGAGCGGGGAGCCCGGGAGAGGATGGCGAGCTTCATGGTGGGTCATACAACCACCTCGCCCCCGACGCCCACCCCACCCTCCTGACAGGATGGACGGGTGTCCTCCACCCCGCCGCCGCCCGTCGACCCGGACGACGCCACCGCGCCTCCGAGCGCGGCGAAGGTGATCCTCGGCTGGCGTGAGTGGGTGGGCCTGCCGCAGGCGGGCGTGGCGTGGATGAAGGCCAAGATCGACACCGGCGCGCGGTCGTCGTCGATCCACGCCTTCGACCTCGAGTCCTACGTGCGCGACGGCGCGGAGTGGGTGCGGTTCTCCATCCACCCGTGGCAGCGGTCCGACGACGACCACGTCGAGCTCAGCCTCCCCGTCCTCGACGTGCGCGAGGTGCGCTCGAGCAACGGCCAGGTCGAGAGGCGCTACGCCGTCGCCATGGACGTCACCCTCGCCGGGCGCACGATCACCACCGAGATGACGCTCAGCAACCGCGACGAGATGGGCTTCCGGATGCTCGTCGGCCGCGAGGCCCTCGAGCGCGGCTTCCTCGTCGACTCCTCCCTGTCCTACGCCGGCGGGAAGCCCAGGCGGGCGGTCCGCCGCAAGAACTGGGGTCGCTGACCCGCCCCCCGACGTGCTGGCATGCTCACCCCCGTGCCCGTCACCTTCGCGCGCAGCCGCACCAAGGCCGCGACCCTCCTCCTCGGCTGCGTGGCCTTCGTCGTCGTGTCGGTGTTCCTCATGACCACCGGTCCCCTGGGCCTCGTGGTCGGCGCCGTCGGCGTGCTGACGTTCGGGGTGTTCGGCGTGCTGTGAGCCGCGCTCGGCTTCCGCCCCGGACCGGGGCTCGTGGTCGACGACGAGGGCTTCGACGACCACAGCTCGGCCCTCTCGGTCGGCCGGGTGCCGTGGTCCGACGTGGTCGGCATCCGCACGTGGACCATGTCCGGCAGCACCAGCGTGGTCGTCCACGTCGTCGACCCGGTCGCGTACGCCCGCCGCGCCGCCTGGTACGGCCGGGCCGCGGCGCGCGCCAACATCCGCCTGGTCGGCTCGCCGGTCGCGATCACCCACGCCGGGCTGCGCACCGACCACGAGACGCTGCTGGCCACGATGCTCGCGGCGAGCGAGCGCTGGCACGAGCGCCACCGCGCGGACTGACCACACCCACACCCGGGCGCTGGCTGCGCCACAGGGCGCGGACAGGCACGGCTCCGATCGTCGGGGGACACCTCGACGACTGGAGCACCCATGCCCGCACCCTCGCGACGCGCCGTCCTCATCGGCGGCCTCACCACCCTGACCCTCACGACGGGGGGCGGCGCCTGGGCGCTCGACCGCTACGTCGTCGACCACGTCGAGGTCGCCGACGCCTCGGCGTACGAGGAGAGCCGCGGCAGCGACGGCGCCGAGCTGGACACCTCCGACGCCGTCCTGACCGACGGCGGCTGGAGCGCGGACGGCACGACGATCTCCGTCAGGGAGGTGACCACCGGCTCGGGCGACGCGACCGTCACCTACTTCGTCGCCGAGCTCCACCTCAGCGACGCGACCGTGCTCCGCTCGGCCTTCGCGCAGGACTCCTTCGGCACCAACATCGTCGACGAGACCTCCGACATCGCCGAGCAGAACGGCGCTGTCTTCGCGATCAACGGCGACTACTACGGCTTCCGCGAGACCGGCATCGTGGTGCGCAACGGGGTCGCGTGGCGCGACGCCGGCGCACGCGAGGGGCTGGCGTTCCACCGCGACGGCCACGTCGAGCTCTACGACGAGACCGCCACGAGCGCGCAGGCCCTGGTCGACGCCGGCGTGTGGAACACGCTCTCCTTCGGTCCCGCCCTCGTCGCCGACGGCGAGGTGCTGGACGGCATCGACGACGTCGAGGTCGACACCAACTTCGGCAACCACTCCATCCAGGGCGACCAGCCGCGCACCGCCGTCGGCGTCGTCGGCGACAACCACCTGCTGCTCGTCGTCGTCGACGGCCGCGACACCGGCTACAGCGCCGGCGCGTCGATGACCGAGCTGGCGACGCTGATGAAGGGCCTCGGGGCGCTGACCGCCTACAACATCGACGGCGGCGGCTCCTCGACGATGTTCTTCGACGGCGAGGTCGTCAACCGGCCGAGCAACGGCGGCGAGCGCGGCACCTCCGACATCCTCTACGTCAAGGGCTGACCCGTGCCGGCCCCGACCGTCCTGGTCCCGGCGTACCGCCCCGGACCGGCCCTGCTCCGCACGCTCGCCGACCTCCGCGCGGCCCGTCCCGGCTGGCACCTGCTCGTCGTCGACGACGGGTCCGGGCCGGCGTACGCCGACCTCCTCGCGCAGGCGCGCACCCTCGGCGCCGAGGTGCTCACCATCGCTGACAACCGCGGCAAGGGCGCCGCGCTCAAGACCGGGCTCGCGCACGTCGCGGCCACCCGGCCCGGCAGTGCGGTGGTGTGCATCGACGCCGACGGCCAGCACGCCATGGAGGACGTCGTCGCCGTCGGCGAGCGCCTGCTCGAAGACCCCGACGCGCGCCGCGTCGTGCTCGGCACCCGCACCTTCGACGGCGCGGTACCCCTGCGCAGCAGGGTCGGCAACACCGTCACGCGATGGCTGTTCACCGCCGCGACCCGCACCACGCTGACCGACACCCAGACCGGCCTGCGCGGCCTGCCCGCCGGGATCCTCACCTGGGCGTGCAGCGTGCCGGGCGAGCGCTACGAGTACGAGCTGCAGGTGCTGCTGCGCGTCGCCCGGGCGGGCATCGCGCTCGACCCCGTGCCGATCGCGACGATCTACCTCGACGACTCCTCCTCGCACTTCCGCCCCGTCGTCGACTCGCTGCGCGTCTACGCACCGCTGCTCGCCTTCCTCGCCTCGTCGCTCGCAGCGTTCGTGATCGACACCGTCGCCCTGCTCGGCCTGCAGGCGCTCACCGGCGACCTGCTCCTCGCGGTCGTCGGCGCCCGCCTGACCAGCGCGGGGATCAACTTCACCGTCAACCGGCGCCTGGTCTTCGACGGCGGACGGCGGGTGCGCGCCCGCTCCGCGGCCTGGCGGTACGCCGCCCTGGCCACCGTGCTGCTGGCCACCAACTACCTCCTCCTCAGCACCCTCCACGCCGCCGGCCTCGCCCTGCTGCCGGCGAAGCTGCTGACCGAGGTCGCGCTCGTGTCGTCGAGCTTCGCGGCCCAGCGGGCGTTCGTCTTCGCACCCCGCGACCGGCTCACAGGAGACGGACAGGACGACCCCACCCCGGCGACAGGCGCGGCCCGCACGATCGATGCAACGGGTCGCTGACCCGACCCGACCTCCCTCGAAAGGCCGCACCCATGCGCCACCTCCCTCCCCGCTGGCCCCGGCTCCGGGCCGCCGTCGCCGGCGTCGCGGCCACCGTCCTGCTCGCCGGCTGCGGCGCCTCCGTCGCCAGCGACGACACCACCTCCACGTCAGGCTCGACCAGCGGCGCGACGACCAGCGCGGTCGCCACCTCCGACGGCACGACCGTCGAGGAGGTGCTCGCCGACGACATCGCCGTCGAGACCGGGGACACCTCCTACGACGCGTCGTCCGCGACCCCGGTCACCCTCCACGGCACGTCCGCCACCGCCGACTCCGACGCCGTCACCCCCTCCGACGGAACGGTCACCATCTCCGCCGCCGGCACCTACGTGCTGTCCGGCGAGCTGACCGGCCAGGTGGTCGTCGACAGCGCCGGCGACGGCGTCGTACGCCTCGTGCTCGACGACGCGACGATCACCTCCGAGGTCTCCGCCGCGATCGCCGTGACCGACGCCGAGTCGGTCGTGGTGGTGCTCGCCGACGGCAGCGACAACGCACTCACCGACGCCACCACCTACGCCGACACGTCCGACGACGCGCCCACCGGCGCGCTGTGGTCGAGCGCCGACCTCACCGTCGGCGGCTCGGGGTCGCTGACCGTGACGGGCACCAGCAACAACGGCATCGTCGGCAAGGACGGCCTGGTGATCACCGGCGGCACGATCGACGTCACCTCGGTCGACGACGGCATCATCGGCAAGGACTACCTCGTCCTCACCGACGGCACCGTCACCGTCGACGCAGCCGGTGACACCTTCAAGGCCACCAACACCGACGACGCCGGCACCGGCTTCGTGCTCGTCGAGGGCGGCGAGCTCGCCGTCTCCTCGCAGGACGACGGCATCAAGGGCACCCAGGTGCTGGTCTCCGGCGGCACCGTCCTGGTCTCCGGGTCCACCGAGGCGCTGGAGGGCTCGCTGGTCGTCATCGACGGCGGCGACCTCGAGCTGCACTCCGCCGACGACGGCGTCAACGTCGCCTCCTCCGACGACAGCGCGTCCACCGACGGCCAGGCCGGCCAGACGGGTGGCGGGATGGGCGGTGGCGCGGAGGCCGACGGCTCGCTGCACCTCTACGTCAACGGCGGCACCCTCGAGGTGTGGGCCAGCGGCGACGGCCTCGACTCCAACGGCGACGCCACGATCACCGGCGGCGACATCACCGTCTACGGCCCCACCACCGACGGCAACGGCGCGCTCGACGTCAACGGCACCTTCGACGTGTCCGGCGGCACCCTCGTCGCCACCGGCAGCGCCGGGATGATGGTCGCCCCCTCCACCGACTCCGACCAGGCCTGGATCGCCGCCGCCCTCGACTCCACCGCAGCGGCCGGCACCGAGGTCGTCGTCACCGACGAGGACGGCACCGAGGTGGCGTCGTACACCCCGGAGAAGGACTACGCCTCGATCGTCTGGTCCTCCGCCGACCTCGAGCAGGGCGCGACGTACGTCGTCACCGTCGGCGACAGCTCGACGACCGTCACCGCCGGCGAGGCCCCCGCGGGCACCGGCATGGGCGGCCCGATGGGCGGCTGACACCTCCTCCCCCGACGCACACCACCTTCACGAAAGGCAATCACCCATGACCAGCAGCACGCCCGACTCCACCCACCAGCCCACCGACCAGCCCACCCACCAGCCCACCCCCGACCTCACGGTCGGCCAGCACCCCGTGCAGCCGGCCACAGGGCCGGACGCCGACGTCTCCCCGCGGCCCGCCCGCTCCTGGCGCGCCGCCAGGGGCCGGCGCGTCATCGCAGCCGGCGCCGTCGTCGCGGGCCTCGCCATCGGGGGCGCAGGCTTCGGGGCCGGGTACGCCGTCGGCCACGACGGCTCCGGCGCGACCGGCACCTCCACCACCACGGGCAGCGACCAGTCCGGGCTCACCGGCCAGCAGGGCTTCCCGGGCGGCCCGATGGGCGACCGCGACGGTGACGGTGACGGACCGATGGGCCAGATGGGCGGCCCGATGGGCGGACCGCCCGGCAGCACCGACGACCAGTCGCAGGGCGGCACCACCGGCGGGACGACGGGCGAGGCGCCGGACTTCGACGGTGACGGCCAGCCCGACACCGACGGCGGCTCGACCTCGGGCTCGGACTCCAGCTCCGACTCCAGCTCCGACTCCGCCTCGCAGAACAGCTGACCTGCCCCGGCCGGCGCACGCCCGGGCGACACAGCGCGCGGACTACCCTGAGCGCGTGACGACCTCAGCCGGCCGGGCCTCCTAGTGGCCCGCGAGTCCTTCGCCATCGGCGGCGTCCGGATCCGCTCCGGCACGGCCCGGGCGCTCGAGCTGCCGATCACCCGGCTGGTCACCGGCGCCGACGTCACCCTGCCGGTGCGGGTGGTCCACGGCCGCGAGGACGGTCCCGCGGTCTGGATCGACGCGGCCATCCATGGCGACGAGGTCGCCGGGGTCGAGGTGGTGCGCCAGGTGATGGCCGGGCTCGACCCCAAGACGTTCCGCGGCACGCTCGTCGCGGTGCCGATCGTCAACGTGCTCGGCTTCATGACCGGCGACCGCTACCTGCCGGACCGGCGCGACCTCAACCGGTCCTTCCCCGGCTCAGCGCGCGGCTCCCTCGCCAGCCGGATCGCCCACCTCTTCATGCACGAGATCGTCTCCGGCTGCGAGGTCGGCATCGACCTCCACACCGGCTCCGACCGGCGCAGCAACCTCCCCCAGGTGCGCGCCGACCTCGACGACGAGCGCACCCGCGAGCTCGCCCAGGCCTTCGGCGCACCGGTGATGCTGCACGCCAAGATCCGCGACGGCTCGCTGCGCCACGCCGCGCGCGAGCAGGGCGCGAAGGTGCTGCTCTACGAGGCCGGGGAGAACCTGCGCTTCGACGGGTACGCCGTCGACGCCGGCGTGGTCGGCGTGCGCCGGGTGCTGGCCGCGCTCGGCATGACCGAGCCGGTCGACGAGCCGCCGGTCGAGCCGAGCCTGGAGTGCCGGGCCAGCGGCTGGGTGCGCGCCCGGCGCACCGGCATCCTCCACCTCGACGCCCAGCTCGGGCAGAAGGTCAGCGAGGGCGAGCGGCTGGGGACGCTGTTCGACTCGTTCGGCAAGACCCTGCGGGCGGTCTACGCCAACCGCGACGGCATCGTGATCGGCCGCACCGAGGCACCGCTCGTCAACTCCGGCGACGCCGTGGTGCACATCGCCACCTGACCTGCTCGGCGCGTCTGGTTGGGTGGGCAGCATGTCCTTCGACGTCGCCTCCTTCCGCTCCGGGTTCCCCTCGCTGGAGTCCAAGATCGCCCACTTCGACAACCCCGGCGGCACCCAGACCCCCGCCGTCGTCGGCGAGGCGATCGCGCGGACCCTCACCGGTCCGCTGTCGCAGCGCGGGTCGCTGCTGGTGAGCCAGCGCAACGCCGAGGCGTCCGTCGCCGGATTCCGGTCCGCGATCGCCGACCTGGTCGGCGGGGTGCCCGGCGGCGTGGTGCACGGCCGCAGCGCCACCGCGCTGACGTACGACGTCTCGCGCGCGCTCGCGAAGACCTGGTCGCCGGGCGACGAGGTCGCGGTCTGCGAGCTCGACCACGACTCCAACGTGCGCCCGTGGATCCAGGCCGCCGAGCGCGCCGGCGTCACGGTGCGGTGGCTGCGGCTGGACCCGGCGACCGGCGAGCTGGACCTGTCGTCGCTCGACGCGATCACCGCGCGCACCCGGCTGGTCGCGATCACGGCGGCCTCGAACCTCCTCGGCACCCGCCCGCCGGTGGCCGCCGTCGCCGAGCGCGCCCACGAGGTCGGCGCGCTGGTGCACGTCGACGCGGTCCACCACACCGCGCACGCCGCCCCCGACATGACGGCGATGGGCGCGGACCTGCTGGTCTGCTCGCCCTACAAGTTCTTCGGGCCCCACTGCGGCGCCCTGGTCGCCGACCCCGCGCTGCTCGAGACCCTGCGCCCCGACAAGCTCGTGCCGTCCTCCGACGCGGTGCCGGAGCGCTTCGAGCTCGGCACCCTGCCCTACGAGCTGCTGGCCGGCGTCACGGCCGCGGTCGACCTCATCGCCTCCCTCGGCGACGGCGCCACACGCCGGGAGCGACTGGTCTCTGCCGCCGCGTCGATCGCCGCGCACGAGCTGCGGCTGCGACAGCGCATCGAGGACGGCCTCGCCGACCTGTCGGACCACCTGACGCTCCACTCGCGCGCCGCCGACCGCACCTCGACGCTGTTCCTCACCCTCCGCGACCGCTCGCCCCACGACGCCCACGCGTTCCTCGCCGAGCGTGACGTGATGGTGCCGCCCGGCACCTTCTACGCCGTCGAGACCTTCCGCGCCCTCGGCCTCCCCGTCGACTCCGGCCTCCGCATCGGGCTCGCGGCCTACAACGACGACGCCGAGGTCGACCGGCTGCTCGACGGGCTGGCGGCGTTCCTCGGCTGACGGCCGTCCACGGCTCGACTCGAGCGGACCCATGTCCGCTCGACGCACGCCATGGCGTGCGTCCAGCGTCAACGGCGGTCGACAAGTCGGGTCAGCGGGTGAGCCGGTACGTCCGGGTCCGGGCGCCGGGGACGAACCCGATCCTGCGGTAGACCCGGGCCGGCACGGAGTAGTCGTCGTCGCCACGGGGGCACACCAGCCCTTCCGTGGCGCCGAGGTCACGGGCGGCGGCGAGCGCCGACACCGAGGCGGCGGCGGCGAGGCCGCGCCCGCGGTGCTCCGGCACGCACCCGACCGGCTCGACCAGCGCGACCCCGGTCGCCTCGTCCAGCCACACGCAGCACGACGCCACCCACTCCCCGTCGGGCGCGACCACGACGTGGTCGGTCTCCGGCCGGTAGGGCGGGGTCCGCATCAGGCGCTCGTACGCCGTCCCAGTGACGCGCGAGGTCGCCGACCAGGCCGCGCGGTGGACGGCCGCGCGTCGCTCGTGCTCGCCCGGTCGCACCGCCCGGACGGCGTACCCCTCCGGCAGCACCACCTGCGGCAGGTCGGCGAGGTCGAGGCGGTGGTGGGTGAACCACGGCGCCTCGACCTCGTCGAAGCCCGCGGCCACGAGCACGTCGACCACGACACGCTCGGTCTCCAGCACGCTCGCCGTCACCTCGTCGGCGGCCTCGTCGAGCGCGGCACGCAGCACCTCGGCGACGGCACCCGGCTCGACGCCGCAGACCTCCAGCCAGTCGCGCGACTCCAGCCAGGCCCACGCGTCGTCGCCGACGAACGCGGGCCCGAGGGCCAGGACCTCCGGCTCTCCGTAGGCGGCCGACCACGCCAGCTGTCCGGGGTGGTGGCGCGACGCGGGCGACCACAGCCGCGAGGCCAGCGCCTGCATCCGGGGGAGAACCTGCTCGACCTCAGCGCGTTCGACCGTCACGGACGGCAGCCTCCCAGCGCCACCCGGGTCGCGCACCCGGATATCGGTCGGGGCGGCGTCCACGGCTCGACTCGAGCGGACCCATGTCCGCTCGACGCACGCCATGGCGTGCGTCCAGCGTCGACGGCGGTCGACCAGTCCGACGTCCGGCGTACCTAGGTACGTGGTCTACTTACTCCCATGACCCGACCGCGCTGGCCCGCCCCGTGGGTGCGCGCTGCGCTCGACCTCGCGGTGCTGGCGACGCTCGACGGGGGCCCACGACACGGGTACGCCATCGCCCAGGCGCTGGCCGGGCGCGGGTTCGGACTGCTCAAGGGCGGCTCGCTCTACCCCGCGCTCAACCGGCTGGAGGAGCTCGGTGACGTCGAGGCGCAGTGGGTCGAGGGCCACGGCGGGCCGGGCCGCAAGGCGTACGCCCTCACCGAGCAGGGCCGCGACAGGCTCGCACGCGACCTCGCGGCGTGGCGCGAGCTGGGCGAGACGATGACGACGATGACGACACAGGAGCACCCCGGATGACCGACGACGACACCGGGTCCCTGGGGCCGATGCACGAGGCGTTCGACGACGCCCGCGGCGAGCCCGGGGACGGCCTCTGGTCCTGGGCCGTGGCGTGGCGGCTGCTGCGCCAGTCGGTCGAGCCCGACCTGGTCCGCGAGGGCCTGCAGGAGGCGCTCGACCTCGTCCGCGAGACGCAGGAGTCCCCCGCCGACCTCTTCGGCACGCCCGAGGAGCACTCCGACGCGCTCTACGAGCGCTGGGTCGAGGAGGGGCGGCTGCGCCTGTGGGACGCCTCGCACACCACGTGGGGCGAGGTGCCGTCGTTCGGCCTGGGCACGAGCGCGGTCGTCTCCGTCGGGTTCCTGGTCGTCCTCCTGCTGCGCGGCGAGACCACCCCGACGTGGAGCGTCGGCATGGTCCTCCTCCCGGTCGGTCTCGGGCTGGTGATCGCGCTGGTCTCGGCGCTCCACGACACCCTGCTCCGCTCGCGCGGCGCGATCGCGGCCGCGGCCGGGTCCGTCGGGGTCCTGGCCGCCTCCTCGCTGGTCCTCGCGGTGGTCAACGAGGTGACGAGATCGCACCCGATCGGCACGGGCAGCACCTGGTGGTACGTCCCGGTCGCGGGCGCGTGCGCCCTGCTCGCGATCGCGTGGCGCCGCTGGTGGGACGCCCGACCGGTCCCGACAGAAGCAATCATCGCCGACGCCGACGACTGGTCGCGCGAGCTCGCCGGGATCCTCCGCAGCCGCTACACGATGTCGGACGCGCGCGTCCACGAGGTCGTCGGCGACGCGCACGCCCACGCCGCGGACGCGGGCCGGAGGGTCCAGGACGAGTTCGGCACCCCCGAGGACTACGCCGCCACGTTCCGGCCGGACGTCGCCCGCGGGTGGCTCCTGTCGGCGCGCCTCCACGCCGCGATGGCCGTCTCGTGGGCGCTCGCCACGTTCGCCGGCATGCGGTGGGGACCCGTGCTGGCCGTCCTGTGGGCACTGCTCGCCTGGCAGGCCTACCGTCGGTACGGCGACCTGACGGGCGGACCGGACAGCCAGGACGGGCCGGTCGAGCCCGGTCAGTCGGGGCGGTAGGCGCCGCGCGCCTGCTCGGCGACCTCCTGGCCGGAGGTCCCCTCCTCGGCCCGCGAGTCCACCTCCCGGGAGTCGACCATGTCGCCCACGGTGGCGTTGCCGCCGGGCTCCGCGTCGAGGGCGCGCTCGCGGTCGGCGTCGGAGACCCGGTCCCCGGCCGCCGGGAAGACGGACTGCTCGGGGTGCTCGGCGTACGCGTCCTGCTCGGGCTGGTCGCTGCTCATGGTCTCGACGGTACGCCGCCGACGCGCGCCGCCGACCCGCCCGCAGGGGTGCTGCCTGGTTCCCCCGCTTCACCGGGGGAGCTCGAGGTTCTGGTGGCTTGCAAACCCCGAGAAGCTCGGGTTCCCCCGGCTAGGCGGGGGAACCCGAGCCCCGGAGCCCCGCGCTCAGTCGTCGCGGGACGACGTGCGCCCCGGGGTGACGACCTCGACCCGCGAGCCGGGCGGCAGCGCCTGCACCAGGCGCAGCTGGGCGAGCGCCGGGTGGTCGTCGAGCAGCTTGGCGCCGTTGGCCAGCGACCGCAGGGCCGCGGTCTCGGCGCGCGCCGCCTCGAGCTGGGCCTGCGCCCGGTGCCGGCCGACGACGAGCTCGGCGTACGCGGCGCGGAGGTCGGCGGGCAGCACGACGTCCTTGACGACGACGTCGAGCAGCCGGATGCCGACGGCGGCCGCCACGTCGGCAACCGCCTCGCGGGCGCCGGGCGCCAGCCCCGTGCGCGGCGAGCGGACGAGCGTCTCAGCCTCGAGCCCGGCCAGCGCGTCGCGCAGCGCGAGCTGCACGGCGGCGTAGACCGTGTGCACCGGGTCCTGCACGCGCTCGGTGTGGGCGACGGGGTCGTCCACGCGCCACGTCCACAGCGCCGAGACCTTGACCGTGACGCCGTCGGCGGTGAGCACCTCCTGCGGGGGCACGGCGTCGAGGCGCTCGCGGAGGTCGACGACCGCGTAGGACGCGCGCGGCCGGTGCACGTGCCGGCCCGTGTCGAGGACGCGGGTGGGCTCGCCGTCACGGCGCTCCAGGACGGCCTCCCACGGCTGCACGGTGAAGGTGGGTCGCAGGCCGTGGCGCAGCGAGCGGCTGGTGGCGATCCGGTCGTGCCGGACGAAGTAGGTGGTGGACATCGCGATCCTCCTTCGGACGCTCTGGTGGGTGGTGATCAACAGGTGATGGGTGCTGCGTCGGTGGTCGGGCTGGGGTGGTGGCCGGTGACAGCGACCGCGAGCGGGGACACGGACCGTCGTGCTGACCGGTCCGGCCTCAGGGCGTGCGGGCGCGACTCGTCACCGGCCACCACCTGAGAAGTGAGAGTCGAACTCACAGGAGTGAACAGCTCCGATGCCGTTGCCGTGGAAGGCATGTGGCGGGGTACGACGCGCGGAACCGGGTCCGGAGCTCCGGGCCCTGCCGCTGATCCCGCCGCGGGCAACGGTAGGCGCCGTGCCGCCCCGGCCGCACCCGGTTTTCCGGCCGCGGTGTCGGAGGGCTCCCCCACAATGGGCGGATGGGGCGCTGGGTGCTGCACGTCGACATGGACCAGTTCCTCGTCGCGGTCGAGCTCCTGCGTCACCCCGAGCTGGTCGGGCTGCCGGTCGTCGTGGGCGGGCGCGGCGACCCGACCGAGCGGGCGGTGGTCTCCACGGCGTCCTACGAGGCCCGCGCGTTCGGCGTCCGCAGCGGGCTGGCGCTCAAGCTCGCCAAGCGGCGCTGCCCCGACGCCGTGTTCCTGCCGGTCGACTTCCCGGTCTACGAGGAGGCGTCCGCGCGGGTGATGGAGACGCTGCGGGCGGTGCCGGGGGCGGTCGTGGAGGTGCTCGGCTGGGACGAGGCGTTCGTCGGGGTGGAGACCGACGACCCCCTCGCCACGGCGCACGCCGTCCAGGCGGCCGTCCTCGAGGCGACCGCGCTGCACTGCTCGGTCGGCATCGGCGACACGCTCGTGCGCGCCAAGATCGCCACCGACTTCGGCAAGCCGCAGGGCACGTTCACCCTCACCCGGGAGAACTGGATGGAGGTGATGGGCGAGCGTCCCACCACCGCCCTGTGGGGCGTCGGCACACGGATCGGGGCGCGGCTCGAGGCGATCGGCGTCCGCACCGTGGCCGACCTCGCCGCCGCCGACGCCGACGCGCTGGTCACTGCCTTCGGCCCGTCGAGCGGGGCGCACCTCGGCAGGCTGGGTCGCGGCGGCGGGCGCGCGTGGCCCGACGACACGCCCTGGGTGGCGCGCGCCCACGGCCGCGAGACGACCTACCAGTCCGACCTCACCACGCCCGACGACGTGCGCGCCGCCCTCGCCGAGCTCGCCGCGCGGGTCGTCGACGACGTACGCCGCGAGGAGCGGGCCGTGCAGCGGGTGCACCTCAAGGTGCGCTTCGCGCCCTTCTTCACCTTCACGAAGGTGCGCAAGCTGAAGGAGCCGACCTCCGACGTCGAGGTGATCACCCAGACGGCCTTCGAGCTCTTCCTCGCCCTCGACGACGACCGGCCCGTCCGGCTGCTCGGCGTGCGCGGCGAGATGGTGCCACCCGAGGGCGGCTACTGACGCGGGCCCTCAGCCGCCGAGCAGCGACAGCCCGGCGGCGAGGGCGAAGCCGGCGACGGTCGCGAGCCCGGCCAGGTCCTTCGCCTTGTCCTTGGCCTCGGGCACCATCGAGTCGATCAGCATGGTGAGCAGCGCGCCGGCGGCGAAGCCGTCGATCCCGGCGCGGACGGAGGCACCGGCGGCGTCCGCGGCGAGGTAGCCGCCGACGGTCGCGAGGGCACAGGCGACCGCGACGCCGGCCCACAGGCGCAGCACCTGGCCGGACGTACGTCCCGAGGAGCGCATGTCGGCACCGGATCCGATGCCCTCGGGGAGGTTGGAGACGAAGATCGCGACCAGCAGGGCCGCGCTGATCCCCTGCCCCTGCGCGAGGCCGATGCCGAGGACCGCCTGCTCGGGGATGCCGTCGAGGAAGGCCCCGAGCGCGAGCGTGGCGCCCCCTCCCGACGAGCGCTTCCCGACGGCGCGGTCGGCGACGTAGAACGTCACCCCACCGACGGCGAGGCCGATCGCGACCGGCCAGGCGCCGCCGACCCGCAGCCCCTCCTCGGCGAGCTCGAAGGAGACGCTCGCGATGAGCGCGCCGGCGCCGAAGCCGAGCACGAGGCCCACGACCCGGTCCGACCACGACCGCACCAGCGCGAGGAGCGCGCCGAGCACCAGCGAGCTGGCGGCCAGCGCTCCCCACCCCAGTGCTGCGAGCACGGTCAGTCCACTCCTGCCATCAGCTTGTGGATCGGCTTCGAGGCGAGCATCACCACGACCCCGGTGACCACGGAGGCCAGGCCCACCCAGATGAAGAACGGGCCCTCGTCGGTCTCGTCGTAGTACCCCGCGAGCACGCCGGCGAGAGCGGTGCCGAGCGCGATGGAGAGGAAGTAGAGCGCGACCATCTGGGTCGTGTACT
>NZ_JBHLXH010000001.1:1941241-1974830 GCF_042432345.1 Nocardioides zeicaulis
GGCGAGCGTGAAGACGAGCAGGATGCCGGCGAGGCCGAGCAGCGGGGCGGTGTTCTCGCCGCCGGGCATCGGCAGGAAGCAGAAGAACGCGATGCCCATCAGGGTGGTGCCGGCGCCGAACTTGAGCGGCGTCACCGGCTGGCGGTCACCGAGCTTGGTCCACAGCGCCGCGAAGACGCCGGCCAGCACGATGATGAAGACCGGGTTGATCGACTGCACCCACGAGACCGGCATCTCCCAGCCGAACAGGTTGCGGTCGAGCCGCTTGTCGGCGTAGATCGTCACGACGGTGAACTGCTGCTGGTAGAGCGACCAGAACACCACGTTGCACAGGAACAGCGGGACGAAGGCGAAGATCCGGCTGCGCTCGGCGCCCTGCACCTCGCGGTCGGAGAGGATCAGCGCGAAGTACGCCACGGCCGCGACCGCGCTGATGCCGATGACGATGTTGGCCAGGCGGTCGGCGGTGATGACGTCGACGGCGACCAGCACGGCGATGACCGCGAGCACGACGACGGCCCCGACGCCGTAGGCCACGAGCCGTCCCTGGGGCAGCGGGTTCGCGACCCGGTTGGTCTCCTCGGGCAGGTTCTTGCGGAAGAGGGCGTACTGGGTCAGGCCGAGCGCCATGCCCACCGCGGCCGCGCCGAAGCCCCAGTGGAAGCCGGCCTCCTTCTGCAGCAGGCCGGTGAGCAGCGGGCCGATGAGGGCGCCGATGTTGATGCCCATGTAGAACAGCGAGAAGCCCGCGTCGCGGCGGGTGTCGTGCTCGTCGTAGAGCGAGCCGACGAGCGAGGTGGCGTTGGCCTTCACGCCGCCCGAGCCCAGGGCGATCAGCACCAGGCCGACGCCGACGCCGGTGAGGCCCGGCAGCAGCGACAGCGCGATGTGGCCGAGCATCACGCAGACCGCGGAGTAGAACAGCGTCCGCTCGGGCCCGACGAGCCGGTCGGCCAGCCACGCCCCGAGGATCGTGGAGAGGTAGACCGCGCCGCCGTAGGCGCCGACGATGCCGGTGGCGACGCCCTCGTCGACGCCGAGGCCGCCCTGGGAGGCGGTGTAGTACAGGTAGATCAGCAGGATGCCCTGCATGCCGTAGAAGCTGAACCGCTCCCACAGCTCGACGCCGAACAGGTTGGCCAGCACACCGGGCTGGCCGAAGAAGCGGGTGTCGGAGTCGCCTCGCGCGGGTCGCGCCTGCGTCGTGTCGGGTGTCTGGCTCACCGGCCCACGGTGCCACCGCCCCCCGGGCGTGTCACCACCCGGGGGGTGAGGGTGTGGGCCGGTTCACTCGCTGGCGATCGCGTCCAGCACCTTCATCCGCGAGGCGCGGATCGCCGGCACGATGGCGGCCAGGACGCCGAAGACGACCGCGACCACGAGGAACACCAGCAGGCTGGTGATCGGCAGCGACAGCTCGGTCAGGTCGTCCTCGAGCGACTTGCGCAGCACGACGCCGACCACGAGGCCGAGCACCATGCCGAGCACGGCGCCGAGCAGCGCGATCGACACCGACTCCAGCGTGATCATGGTGCGCAGCCGGCGCCTCGACAGCCCGACGGCGCGCAGCAGCCCGATCTCCCGGGTGCGCTCGAGCACGCTGAGCCCCAGGGTGTTGATGATGCCGATGACGGCGATCACGACGGCGAGGGCCAGCAGGCCGTAGATGACGTAGAGCAGCTGGTTGACCTGGCCGCTGATGAGCTCCTTGAACTCCTCCTTGTCCTGCACCGAGAGGACCGGCAGGTCCTTCACGACGTCCTCGAGGTCCTGCTTGACCGCGCCCCGGTCGGCCCCGTCAGCGACGTTGATGCTCAGCGAGGAGTCGCTGCGCGTGATGCCGGCCTGGCCGAGGACCGAGAGCGGCACGGTCAGCCCGCTGGTCACGGGGGTGTCCTCGAAGACGCCCGCCACCGTCAGCGGGATCTTCTTCCCGCCGGGGAACTCCACGTCGATGGTGTCGCCGGTGGTCGCCCGGAGGTCCTTCGAGCGGGTCTGGCTGAGCAGGGCCTCGTCGCCGGACAGGTCGTCGGTGCCGCTGACCATCGTCAGCGTGTAGACGTCGGAGAAGGCCGCGTCGACGCCGTTGGCGAACGTCTGGTCGGGCTTGCCGCCGACCTCGACGCTCACCGGGACGCCCTGCTGGCGCGAGACGACGGCGACGCCGTCGACCTCCTCCATCTGGTCGCCGTACTGCGTCGGGAAGCCCTGGAAGGTGGGCAGCTGCACCAGGAAGTCGCTGGTGAACTGGTCGTCGACGATCTGGTCCTGCGTCGCGCTCAGCGACGAGGCCAGCACGCCGACCGCCGAGACGACGGCCAGGCCGATCATCAGGGCCGAGGCGGTCGCACCGGTGCGCCGCGGGTTGCGCAGCGCGTTCTCCCCGGCGAGCCGGCCGGCGGTGCCGAAGAGGCGGCCGAACACTGCCCGGCACGCCAGGAGCACGGGCTTGCCGAGCACCGGCGCCAGCACCGCCGTGGTGACGACCCAGATGACCGCACCGGCTCCGATCCAGATGGCGTCGGTGCCGGGGGCGCCGACGAGGCCGGCCGCCACGAGCGCGGTGCCGACGACCATCGCGACCGTGCCCAGGAGCAGCCGCCGCCCCATCCCCTTCTCCTGCACGACCAGGTCGTCGCGCATGGCCGCGACCGGCGGCACCTTGGCGGCGCGGCGGGCCGGGACGAAGGCGGCGACCATCGTGACGAGCACCCCGACGACGTAGCCCGAGACCACCGTGAACGGCGTCAGGGTCAGCACGTCGCCGGCGATGTCGAGGCCGAAGGTGCGGAACAGCCCCGCCAGGGCGCGGGAGAGCCCGAGACCGAGCAGCAGGCCGAGCGTCGAGCCGACCAGCGCCATCAGGAACGCCTCGACCAGCACCGAGCGGGTGACCTGCCTGCGGCTCGCACCGAGCGCCCGCAGCAGCGCGGACTCGCGCACCCGCTGGGAGACCAGGATCGAGAAGGTGTTGAAGATGATGAAGGCACCCACCACGATCGCGATCACCGCGAACGTGGTGAGGAAGATGGAGATGACGTCGAGGAACTGGCCGATCTGCTCCTGCTGCTCCTTGATCACCTTGTCGCCGGTGACGGCGGTGAAGCCCTCGGGCACCACCGCCTTCGCCGCGTCGGCGAGCTCGGGGCGCGAGACCCCGTCGGCGGCGGCGAGCGAGACGCTGGTGAAGGCGTCCTTGCCGCCGAGGAAGATCTCCTGGGCCTCCTGGGTGTCGAGGAGGACCAGGGAGGCACCCGCGGTGCCGCCACCGTTGAAGTCGGCGGTGCCGACGAGCGTCAACGTCCGGCGCGGCTGGTCGGAGGGCACGATCATCGTGACGGTGTCGCCGATCGCGTAGCCGCCGCGCTCGGCCGAGGAGGAGTCAAGGGTGACCTCGCCGGACTTCTCCGGCCAGCGGCCCTGGTTGAGCTGCAGGACCTGCTCGCCCTGGATGTTCTCGCTCGGCGCGTAGTTGAAGGTGAGGGTCGGCGCGCCCTGGCCGCCGACGAGCTTGCCGTCCCGGCCGAGGAGGAAGGCGCCGAGGCCGTCGACCGAGCCGGTCGCGTCGGCGACCTGGGGCAGCGCGGCCAGCTTGTCGACGTCGCGGGGCGTGATCAGCGAGGTCGTGCCGACGCCGGCGTTGGCGCCCTGCACGTCCCCGGCCGGGCGCACCTGGGCGTCGGGGGTGGAGCCCTCGACGATGTTGTCGAAGGTGGAGTTGAGGCCGGTGCTGAACGTCATCACGCCGGCGAGGAAGCCGATGCCGAGGACGATCGCGAGCGTGCTCATCAGGAGGCGCACCTTGCGGGCCAGCAAGTTGCGCCAGGTCAGGCGGAGCATCAGCCGGCCGCCTTCTGCGCAGCGACGTCCTGCAGGCGGGCCATCTTCTCCAGGATCTGGTCGCGGTCGGGCGAGCGCAGCTCGTCGACGATCCTGCCGTCGGCCAGGAACACCACCCGGTCGGTGTACGACGCCGCGACCGGGTCGTGGGTCACCATGACGACCGTCTGGCCGAACTCGTCGACGCTGCGGCGCAGGAAGCCGAGGACCTCGGCGCTGCTGGTGGAGTCGAGGTTTCCGGTCGGCTCGTCGGCGAAGACGATCGACGGCTTGCTGACCAACGCCCGCGCACAGGCGACGCGCTGCTGCTGGCCGCCCGACATCTCGCTGGGGCGGTGGCCCAGGCGCGGGCGCAGGCCGACGGCGTCGACGACCTGGTCGAACCAGGCGCGGTCGGGCTTGCGCCCGGCCAGGCTCAGCGGGAGCAGGATGTTCTCCTCCGCGCTCAGGGTCGGCACCAGGTTGAACGACTGGAAGACGAACCCGACGCGCTCGCGGCGCAGGGTCGTCAGGTCCTTGTCCTTGAGCCGGCCGAGCTCGGTGCCGTCGACGACGGCGTTGCCCCCGCTGGGGGTGTCGAGGGCGGCCAGGCAGTGCATCAGGGTCGACTTCCCGGACCCCGAGGGGCCCATCACGGCGGTGAACTCCCCGCGCATCAGGTCGACGGTGACCCCGTCGAGGGCGCGCACCTCCGCCTCGCCCTTGCCGTAGGTCTTCACCAGGTCTCGTGCGCTCGCGGCGACCTCGGTCGCCACGCCCTCCCGGGGCTGCTCAGTCATGCGTGAAGTGTCCCAGCGGCGCGAAGCCGCCTGCCATGGGATATCTCCCCGACTCACCCCTGACATCCGTCAGGGACGGACCCCCTAGGTTGGGTCCGTGGGAGACGTCGTCGCCGGGCTGCTCACCGGCCTGTCGCTCATCGTCGCGATCGGCGCGCAGAACGCCTTCGTCCTGCGGCAGGGCCTGCGCCGCAGCCACCTCGGCCTGGTCGTCGCGGTCTGCACGCTGTCCGACGTCGTCCTGATCCTCGCCGGCGTGGCCGGGATCGGCGTCGTGCTCGACCGCGCCGCATGGGCCGTCGAGCTGGTCCGCTGGCTCGGCGTGGCGTTCCTGACGGCGTACGGCCTGCTGTCGCTGCGGCGCGCCCGCCGACCCGAGGCGCTCACCGTCGGCGACGGCGTCGTCGAGGCCCGACGCGGGGTGCTCGGCCGTGCCGTGGCCCTGACCTGGCTCAACCCCCACGTCTACCTCGACACCGTCCTGCTCCTCGGCTCGGTCGCCGGCACCCACGGCGACCCCGGCCGCTGGTGGTTCGCGCTCGGCGCGTGCGTGGCCAGCGCGCTGTGGTTCGCCGGTCTCGGGTACGGCGCCCGGCTGGCCGCGCCGCGGCTGGCCGACCCCCGGGCCTGGCAGGTGCTCGACGTCCTGGTCGGCGTGGTGATGCTGGCGATCGCCGTCCGCCTGGCCCTGGGTGGCTAGGGACGTTCCGGTAGGTGTCTCGGCCGATCTTCCGACGAGAACGTCCCTAGCCACCGAGGTGGGGGCCGTCCGGCGGCGCCACCTCGCGGGCGACGGCCTCGTCATGGCGCCGGTGCAGGCGCTCGCGGATCTCGGCGGCGTCGTAGTGGCGGCGGACCCGCTCGTCGCGGGCGACCGCGGCGCCGGTGGCCACGCCGGCCAGGACCCCGGCGAGGCCGATCCACTTCCACACGCGCATACGGCCGAGGGTAGGGCACGACTAGGGCAGACTCAGCGCCATGGCACCGGCGCTGACCCTCGACGAGGCGGTCGACCTCACCCGCAGCGGGGACATCTGGCTCTTCCGTGGCCGGCGCGCCCCGGACCGGGCGATCCGGGCGGTCACCAACTCGCCGGTCAACCACGTCGGCATGGCGGTCGTCGTCGACGACCTGCCGCCGCTGATCTTCCACGCCGAGCTGGGCAAGAAGCAGGAGGACGTGTGGACCGGCGGCCACCACCGCGGCGTGCAGCTGCACGACCTGCGCGAGGCCGTCGCCCGCTGGCAGGGCGACTACCGGCAGGACGCCTGGCTGCGCCAGCTCGAGCCGGAGATCTCCCGCGACGAGGAGGACGGCATGCTGCGCGCGGTCGCGCGCCTCGACGGCGTCTCGTTCCCCAGCCTGACCCGCCTCGCCTCGCGCTGGCTCCGCGGGCGCGACGCCTACGTGCCGCGCAAGAAGCGTGGTCGCCGGGTCACCCCGGAGGCGGCGTTCTGCGCCGAGATCGTGGCCACCTGCTACATCGAGATGGGCATCCTGCGCGACGACCGCCGCGCCACCTGGTACGACCCCGGGAAGTTCTGGAGCGGCGACTACCTGCCGATCTCCGAGGGCTGGACCCTCGGCAAGGAGGTCGAGGTCACCGGCTGACCGTGCCGGGCTCCGGTCCGGGGCCGAGCGCACGCGACAGCCGGCCCGCGACCTCCGCCACCGCCGTGCGCAGCTCCTCCCCGCCCACCACGCGGAAGTCGAACGGCACCCCCGCCAGCCACTCGCCGGCGTAGGCCTGGGCGTTGCTGGTCGTGCCGACCAGCTCGCAGCCCCCGTCGGGCAACGGCCGCAGGTCGCCCAGCGTGGGGCGGATCCACGGCCGCACCTGCTCGATCGGCAGGTCGAACACGACGTGGGTCTCGTGCTCCCACCCGCGGCCGAGGTTGGCCTCCAGCTCCGCCGCCGGGTCGAGGTCGGCCGGCACCTCGAACGTGCCGTCGAGCTGCTCGACGGCGGTGACCCGGTCGACGCGGAAGGTGCGCATCTCGTCGGCGTGGTGGGAGCGGCACAGCAGGTACCACCGGCCGTACCTCACCACCACCGACCACGGGTCGACCTCGAAGGTGCGGGGGTTGCCCGCGGCCGTGCGGTAGCCGAGGCGCACCTGGCGCTGGGCCGCGACCGCCGCGACCAGCGCGCTGGTGACCGCCGGGTCGGGCCGGGCCGACACGCGCTCGGGGACGGTGCGGGCGGTCTCGCGCAGCGCGACGGCCTGCCGCGCGACGTTGGTCGGCAGCACCCGCAGGATCTTCCCGAGCGCCGACCCGACGGGGTCGTCGGGGTCGGCGACCGCGTGGTGGGAGTCGAGCGCCGCCATCACCAGCCCGAGCGCCTCGGTGGCGCTGAACACCAGCGGCGGCAGCCGGAGCCCCCGGCCCAGCGTGTAGCCGCCGTAGGGGCCCCGGGTCGACTCCACCGGGATGCCGGCCTCACGCAGGATCGCGACGTAGCGGCGGGCGGCGCGCTCGGTCACCTCGAGCCGGCGGGCGAGCTCCGCAGCCGTGGTGCCGGGACGGCCCTGGAGGACGTCGAGCGCCCGGAGGGCCCGCGCGGTGGGGCTGATCTCGCTCATGGCGCCATCGTGGCACCGGTTCGGACCGGATTTCGTCCGGAACTCCCCCTACGGTGGGGATCGAGGGTCGACGAGACACCGAGGCAAGGAGAACGACGGATGGACATCGTGCTGGTCGCAGGGCTCTGGCTGGACGGATCGGCCTGGGACGACGTGCTGCCCGAGCTGGAGGCGCTCGGCCACCGCGGCGTCCCGGTGACGCTGCCCGGTCAGGGCGACGGACGCACCGAGGCGACGTACGACGAGCAGGTGGAGGCGGTCGTGGCGGCGGTCGACGCCGCTGACGGCGCGCCCCTCGTCGTCGGGCACTCCGCGGCGTGCACGCTGGCGTGGGCCGCGGCGGACCGCCGCCCCGACGGCGTCGCCGGGGTCGCCCTCATCGGCGGGTTCCCCTCGACCGAGGGCGAGTCCTACGCCGACTTCTTCGAGCCCGTCGACGGCGCGATGCCGTTCCCGGGCTGGAAGAAGTTCGAGGGCCCCGACTCCGACGACATGTCCGAGGAGCTCAAGGCCGACCTGCTGGGGAGGATGATCCCGGTGCCCGTCGGCGTGACCCGCGGAACCGTCCACTGGACCAGCGACGCCCGCCACGCGGTGCCGCTGACCCTCATCTGCCCGGAGTTCAGCCCCGCGGAGGCGCAGGAGTGGATCGACGCGGGCGACGTGCCCGAGCTCGCCGCCGCCACCGACCTCCGGCTGGTCGACCTCGACTCCGGCCACTGGCCGATGTACACCCAGCCGGCCGCGCTGGCGCGGGTGGTCGACGAGGCGGCGCGCCGCTAGTCGAGCAGGTCGTCGGGACGCCCGGCCATGGTCGGCTCGTCGACGGCGTCGGAGTGGGCGTCGTCGACCGCGCCGAAGTGCAGCGGTCGGCCGGGCGTGAGCGGGGTGACCGGCAGGACGACGTAGCCGCTGGGCACGCCGGCGGCGAGGTCGACGTCGAGCCCGGTGAGCTCGCTGGTCGCCACACCCAGCATCACCGCGACGGCGTGGGCGTTGGCCGGGCGGGCGGCCGGGTCCTTCTCCAGCAGCGCCGCCACGACGGCCCGCAGCTCGGCCGGGACGTCGTCGCCCAGCGGCGGGGGCGGCTCGTTGACGTGCGACAGCGCGGTCGCGATCGGCGTGCCACGGTCGAAGGGACGCTCGCCGGTGAGCATCTCGTGGGCGACGATGCCGAGCGCGTAGAGGTCGCTGGCGCCCGTCGCGACCTGGCCGGTGGCCTGCTCGGGGCTGATGTAGTTGGGCGTGCCCAGCATCTCGCCGACGCGGGTGTGCCCGATGGCGTCCACCGCGCGCGCGATGCCGAAGTCGGTCAGCTTCACCACGCCGTCGTGGCGGATGAGGATGTTGGCCGGCTTCACGTCGCGGTGCACCACACCGGCGCCGTGGGCCGTGCCCAGCGCGAGCGAGGCCTGGGCCAGCACCGACCGCACGGTCTCGGGTGGCAGCGCACCCTGCTCGCGGATGATCGCCGACAGCGGCAGCCCGCTGACCAGCTCCATCACGAGGTAGGACAGGTGGTCGTCCTCGCCGTAGTCGAAGACCGTGGTGATGTTCGGGTGCAGCAGGGCGGCGGAGTGGAGGGCCTCGTCGCGGAACCGCTCGGCGAAGACCTCCTCGTTGTCGGGGTCGGCGCGCATCACCTTCACCGCGACCTGGCGCTGCAGCACCTCGTCGAGCGCCCGCCACACGACCGCCATGCCGCCGGCGGCGATCCGTTCCTCGAGCACGTAGCGACCCCCGAGACGAAGCCCCGTGACGAGTCTCTGCACCGGTCGTGCCCCACTTCCTGACGGATGGCGGCACCAGCAGGGTGCACCGCTCGCGGACGTTACCCCCCGATCCGCCGGCTCATGTCCTTTCCCACCCCCAGAGGGGGATGTCGGCCCTTGACAACCTACAACTGATCGGTTGTATGTTTGCTCCATGGACGAGCGCAAGGACCAGGAAGCCCGGGCGGACGCCTGGTTCCACGCCCTCGCCGACCGCACCCGGCGCGACATCCTGCGGCGCGTGCTGGCCGGGGAGCACTCGGTCTCGGCCCTGGCCCGCGACTACGACATGAGCTTCGCGGCCGTGCAGAAGCACGTCGCGGTCCTCGAGCGAGCAGGGCTGCTGACCAAGCGCCGGCTGGGCCGGGAGGCCCTCGCCAGCGGCGACGTGGAGGCCGTGCGCTCGGTGGGCCGGATGCTCGTCGAGCTCGAGGCCCTCTGGCGCGGCCGCATCCAGCGGATGGACGAGCTCCTCGCCGCCGACGTCCCCCACCCCACCGACGACCCCACCGACTGATCACCCACATCCCGACCGACCGACCACCCACAGAACGGACCGACCCATGCCCGTCACCGACGTCCAGCACGACCTCGACGCCCTCACCCTGACCATCACCGCCGACTTCGCCGCCGCTCCCGAGCGGGTCTGGGAGGTCTACGCCGACCCGCGCCAGCTCGAGCGCGTGTGGGGACCGCCGACCTACCCGGCCACGTTCGTCGACCACGAGCTGGCCCCCGGCGGGCGGATGAACTACTACATGACCAGCCCCGAGGGGCAGCGGTTCTACGGCTACTGGGACGTCACCGACGTCACCCGGCCCGACGGCTTCCGCTTCCGTGACGGGTTCGCGCTCGACGAGACGTTCGCACCCAACACCTCGCTGCCCGAGTCGCAGGCCGACTACACGTTCGCCGCCACCGACACCGGCACCCGCGCGACCTTCACGACGTCCTACACCAGCGCCGACGACCTGCAGAAGGTCCTCGACATGGGGGTCGTCGAGGGCTCCAGCCTCGCGATCAACCAGGTCGACGACCTCCTCGCCTCCTGAGCGACCCCTCCCCCCTCCCGAAAGGAACCACCGTGCGACCCCTCGTCATCACCACCTTCCTCACCCTCGACGGCGTCATGGAGGCGCCCGGCGGCGGTGACCACCCCCACGCCGGCTGGACCTTCAAGGACGTCGCGTTCGAGGAGGCCGCCTACGAGATCAAGGGCCGCGAGATGCAGCAGGCGGGCGCGCTGCTGCTCGGTCGCCGCTCCTACGAGGAGTTCGCGCCGGTGTGGCCCTCGATGGAGGAATTCACCACCTACAACGCCCTCCCCAAGTACGTCGTGTCCCGCACGCTCGAGGGCGACACCGTGCCGTGGGGCGAGGGCGAGGTCACCGTGCTGCGCTCGCTCGACGACGTGGCGGCGCTCAAGGAGACCGAGGGCGGCGAGATCCACGTCCACGGCAGCGCCCACCTCGCCCAGGAGCTCGCCCGGGCCGGGCTCGTCGACCGCTACCACCTGCTCGTCTTCCCGCTGCTGCTCGGCTCCGGCAAGCGGCTCTTCGGCGAGGGCCCGAAGACCGCCCTGCGGCTCACCGAGCACGCCGCGTACGCCAACGGCATCACGCTCCAGGTGCTCGAGGTCGTCCGCTGATCGCGAACGACCTCGCCTGAGCGACGCCCGACCCGCCAGACTCTCCGGGTGGAACTCGCCCTGCTGCTCGTCTCGATGGCCGCGGTCGTGCTGGCCGCGACCGCCGTCAGCGACCGCCTGCACCTCCCCGCCCCCCTGCTCCTCATCGTCGTCGGCGCCGCGGCGTCCTACCTGCCCGGGCTGCCGACCATCCACCTCGAGTCCGAGGTCGTCCTGCTGGGGCTGCTGCCGCCGCTGCTCTACGCCGCGGCGATCCAGACCTCGCTCGTCGACTTCAACGCCAACCGGGGCTCGATCCTGCGGCTGTCGGTGGTGCTCGTCGTCGTCACCACCCTGGCCGTCGGCGCCGTCGTGCACTGGCTGGTGCCCGACCTGGGCTGGGCGGCCTCGATCGCCATCGGCGCGGTCGTCGCGCCGCCCGACGCGGTCGCCGCCACCGCGGTGGCGAAGCGGATCGGCCTGCCGCGGCGGGTGGTCACCATCCTCGAGGGCGAGTCGCTGCTCAACGACGCGACCGCCCTGGTGTCGCTGCGCACCGCGATCGCGTTCCTGTCCGGCTCGGTCGCGGTCGCGGAGGTCGGGCTCGACTTCCTGCTCGCGGCCGGCGGCGGCGCGGTCATCGGCTTCGTCGTCTTCTGGGTCGTGGCGTGGCTGCGCAAGCGGATCACGGACCCGCTGATGGACACCGGCATCTCGTTCCTGGTGCCCTTCGCCGCCTACGTCGCCGCCGAGGAGATCCACGCCTCCGGTGTGATCGCGGTCGTCGTCGCCGGCATCCTGCTCGGCCACAAGGCCCCGATCATCCAGACCGCCCAGTCGCGCATCACCGAGCGGATCACCTGGGGCACGGTCGCGTTCATCCTGGAGAACACCGTCTTCCTGCTGATCGGGCTGCAGATCGACTGGATCCTCGAGGACGTCACCGAGTCGACCCTGTCGACCGGCCGGATCGTGCTGGTGTGCGCGGCCACCCTCGTGACCGTGATCGTCGTACGCCTCGGGTGGGTGTTCGCGACCGTGCTCTTCCGCCGGCTGCGACCCGACCCGCTGCCGACGTCGTGGACCTTCCTGGTCGGCTGGGCCGGCATGCGCGGCGTGGTCACGCTGGCCGCCGCCTTCGTCATCCCCGAGGACACCGAGCACCGCGAGGTGCTGCTGCTCGTCGCCTTCACCGTGGTGGCCGGCACGCTGTTCCTCCAGGGCCTCACGCTGCCGCTGCTCACCCGGCTGCTCAAGGTGCCGCCGCCGGACCCGGCCGAGGACGCGCTCTCGCGCGCGGCGCTGCTCCAGCAGGCGGCGGACGCCGGCTTCCACCGACTCGCCGAGCTCGACTTCGACGACCAGCACGGCGTCGTGGAGCAGATCCGCGCCCGCCTCGACCAGCGCACCTTCGCGGCGTGGGAGCAGCTCTCGACCACCGTCGGCGAGGAGACGCCGTCGGAGCTCTACGCCCGCATCCGCGCGGAGATGATCGAGGCCGAGCGCTCCAAGGTGCTGCTGGTGCGCGGCAAGGGCAGGATCCCCTCCGACGTCGTGCGCCAGGTGCTGGGGATGCTCGACATCGAGGAGTCGATGCTCGACGCCGGCGTCTCGGCCCGCGAGGGCGTGCGCGACGGCAACCTCGCCTTCACCCACGGCCGCGAGTGCGACGACCTCGCGGAGTTCCCCGCCATCGAGACCGTCGACGACCCCGCCTGCGCGACCTGCCTGGCCGACGGCACCCGGTGGGTCTCGCTGCGCCAGTGCCTGACCTGCGGGCACGTCGGCTGCTGCGACTCCTCCGTCGGCAAGCACGCCACCGCCCACTTCCACGAGTCGCTGCACCCGGTCATGCAGTCGGCCGAGCCCGACGAGGCGTGGCGCTGGTGCTACGTCCACAACCTCACCGGCTGACCGCCGGCGACTAGGCTGGAGGCATGGGAGCACCCGCGATCGTGGTCGCCTCGACGCACCACGGAGAGGTCCTGGCCGAGACCTTCGCCCGCTACGAGCGGGAGTACGACGTCCGGCTGGTGCACGACGAGGTCAGCGCCAAGCAGACCGCCCACGACCTGCTCTCCACCGGGCACCAGGTCGCCCTGTTCGTCATCGACAGCGACCACGACCAGGACAAGCTCTACGGGCTGATCGCCGGCACCCGCAAGGTCGTGCCAACCGCGCGGCGGCTCATCGTGTCGCACATCAGCCGGTTCCGCGCCGACAACGCCGCCTTCCGCCACGCGGTCGCGGCCGGCAAGGTCGACGCCCTGCTGCTGATGCCGCAGGGACCGCGCGACGAGGAGTTCCACGGCGCCGTCGGCGAGCTGCTCAACGAGTGGAACGCCACCGTGGCCACGCCCGTGGTGGAGAACGTCCGGATCATCACGCCCGAGAACGACGCCCTCACCCGCCAGCTCCTCGACTACTGCTCGCGGGTCGGGCTGCCGGCCGGGGTCCACCACCCCGACAGCGAGGTCGGCCGCGAGGTGATGGCCCGCTGCCCCGACGACGTGGGCCGCTGGCCGGTGGTCAGCTCGCTGGCCGGCTGGTGCGGGCACTGCCCCGACGTGCGGTCCCTGGCCAACCAGCTCTACGGCCGCCCCGACGAGATCGACGTCGACGAGGTGGTCGACCTCGTCGTCGTCGGCGCCGGTCCGGCCGGGCTCGCGGCCAGCGTGTACGCCTCCAGCGAGGGGCTCTCCACCGTCTGCCTCGAGGCCGAGGCCATCGGCGGCCAGGCCGGCACCAGCTCGATGATCCGCAACTACCTCGGCTTCCCGCGCGGCATCTCCGGGATGCGGCTGGCGCAGCGCGCCCGGGGCCAGGCGCTGCGCTTCGGCACCCGGTTCTTCACCGGCTGGCCCGCGACCGGCATCTCGGCGTGCGAGGACGGCGGGCACCACGTCGTCCACACCGACGGCGGCGACGTCCACACCCGATCGGTGCTGGTCGCCACCGGCGTCGACTACCGCCGCCTCGGCGTCGAGGCGATCGAGCAGATGGTGGGGCGCGGGGTCTTCTACGGCGCGGCGATGGCAGCGGCCCGCGAGCTCGCCGGCGACCACATCGTGATCGTCGGCGGCGGCAACTCCGCGGGCCAGGCGGCGATCCACGCCGCGCGCTTCGCCAGCAGCGTCACCATCCTGGTGCGGCGGCCCGACCTGACCGCGACCATGTCGTCGTACCTCATCGACGAGATCGAGTGGAACCCCCGCATCACCGTGCGCGGCTGCACGCGCGTCGTCGACGGCGGCCCCGACGACGTCGGCCACCTCGCCTGGCTCGAGGTCGAGGACGTCGACTCCGGCGCCCGCGAGCGCATCGAGGCGCGCGGGCTGTTCCTGCTGCTGGGCGCGGCGCCCGAGTGCGGGTGGCTGCCCGAGGCCGTGCTGCGCGACGAGCGGGGCTTCGTGCTGACCGGCCGGGACATCCCGCCAGATCGCTGGATCGGGGACGTGCCGCCCGAGGAGCTGGCCACGACCGTGCCCGGCATCTTCTGCGGCGGAGACATCCGGTCGGGGTCGATGAAGCGGGTCGCCTCGGCGACCGGCGAGGGCGCGTCGGTCGTCTCGGCCGTCCACGCCTGGCTGGGCTGAGCCCTGCTCAGAGCTCCAGCAGGAGGAACAGCACGGCCAGCGCGGGGAGGGTCCCCTGCGTGAGGGCGGCGCGCGCCATGGAGCGGTCGTGGGTCACCAGCACGAGGGCGGCGGCGAGCATCGAGCCCGTGCCGGCGAGCGCGAGCGCCGACCCGATGCCGTGCTCCGACGTCATCAGCCCGAGCCCGACGAGGGTGATGATCGCGAGGAAGAGGTTGTAGAAGCCCTGGTTGTAGGCCATCGGCCGGGTGGTCTCGGCCTCGGCCTCGGAGGTGCGGAACGTCCTGCGGGTGGCGGGCTCGGTCCAGCGGAAGGACTCGAGGACCCAGATGTAGACGTGGAGCAGCGCGGCCAGCAGCGAGAAGCCCACCGTGAAGATCGTCATGGACGCACCCTAGGCCCGCCCGGGCCCGCCTACCCCTCCGTGGGTGGCACGACGTCGGCTGCGGGAGGACAGTGGCGCCACGGCGTACGCCGACCGGCAGCACGCCGCGAGCACCGAGGAGGTCCACCGTGGGACGACTGATCGGCACCCTGCTGGTCGTCTGGCTCGTCATCGGCGGCTTCGCTGCCTGGCAGCGCGGCTACTTCGACGACACCGACACCAACTGCTCCGAGGCCAGCGACACCGCGCTCACCGTCGTCGCCGGGCCGCTCAACTACACCGGGGTGAACCCGAAGATCCGCTGCGGCAAGGTCGACGTGCCCGAGCCCTCGAAGTAGCCGGGCGCGGCCGGCTGCCCGCTCAGCGGCCGCGGTTGCGCGGGTGGTCCCGCGCGGTGCGCTCGTTGCCGCGCCGGTAGTTGCCGGTCAGCCGGGCGCTCAGCTCCTGCTCGTCCGCTCCGTCGTCGAGGTCGGCGAGGAACCGCGCGGCCGCTGCGCCACGCAGCACCGTGGCGCGGCGGCCGTGGTGGGTGATGACCACCTCGGAGCCGCGGACCTCGTGGTCGAAGCCGTCTGCTGCGGGCACGTGCGCAGCATCGCACGCCGGGCCGCCCGTGGGTCCGCCTCAGAGCCAGGCAGGCACCCAGTCCTCGTCCGGGTCCTCGCCGACCCGGCCGTCGACGGCCTCACGGAGCAGGTCGGCGTGGCCGGTGTGGCGCCCGTACTCCTCGATCAGGTCGACCAGCAGCCTGCGCAGGCGCGGGTGGTTGCCGTTGCCGTCGTCGACGTGGGCCACGACGTCGAGGCCGCCCTCGGCCAGCGCCGCGTCGATGCGGCGGGTGTTGCGCACGACCGCCTCGTCGAAGACGGCGTAGACCTGCGCCGCGGAGAGCGTCTCGACCCCCGCCTCGAACTCCCACTCGTCGGTGCCGTCGTGACCGAGCGAGCGCCACGGCTCGACGAGCTCCTCGCCGCGGAGCTTGGTGGTGAGGTAGTAGTCCTCACCCAGGGCGAGGTGGAGCAGAAGCCCGCCGAGCGAGAGCCGCGAGGACGGCAGCCGGTGCCGCAGGCCCGCCTCGTCGAGGCCGTCGGCCTTCCACCGGACGGTGGCGCGCATCCGGACGAGGGCGCCGGTCAGGTGCTCGGCCTCCGTGCCGTCGACCGGCGGCTCCCACGGCGGCGGGACCCAAGGGGTGGGGGTGTCGGTGCTGTCGTCGCTCATGGCCCCCATCGTGCTCCGGGTTCCGGACGATCCGCGTCCGGTCGCGGCTCTGGACACAGGGCCGCACACCCAGCAGTCTGGCCCGATGCGACGACTCGGACACCTCCGTACCCCAGCCCTGCTCCTCACCGCCCTCCTCCCCGCGCTCGCGCTCGCCCTCCCCGCCACCGGTGCCCCCGGGCACGGCAACGGGCACGGCCCGCGCGGTGTCGACCCGTTCCGCCACGGCTGGGAGGAGAAGGTCCTCGACGCCGACCAGAACTTCCGCGGTCTCGAGGCGGTGTCGAAGAAGGAGGCATGGGTCACCGGCGAGAGCCTCACCGACGGCGGACCCGCGAAGGTCTTCCGCACCACCGACCGCGGTCGGACGTGGGACGACGTCACGCCCGCCGACACCGAGGGCCTGTCCTTCCGCGACGTCGAGGTGCACGGCAAGGTCGCCCACGTGCTCGCGATCGGCCCGGGCGAGGCCTCGCGCATCTACCGCTCGACCGACGGCGGCGCCAGCTGGACCGAGGCGTTCCGCAACGACGACGAGAAGGCGTTCTACGACTGCATGGCCTTCTACCCCGGTGGCCGCAAGGGCCTCGCGGTGAGCGACCCGGTCGACGGCAAGCTCCGCATCCTGTCCACCCGCGACCGCGGCCGCACGTGGGAGGTGCTCCCGTCCGCCGGGATGCCCGACACGGCCGACGAGTTCGGCTTCGCGGCCAGCGGCGACTGCCTGGTCACCGCCGGCAAGTCCGCGTTCATCGTCACCGGCGGCGCCCAGTCGCGGGTGCTGCGCTCCGACGACCGCGGCCTGACCTGGACGGCCGTCGAGTCCGGCATCCCCGCCGGTGAGGCCGCCGGCGGGTTCGCCGGCGCGTTCGCCTCCCCCCGCCACGGCATCGTGGTCGGCGGCGACTTCGCCGATGCGAAGGACACCGCCGACACCACCGCGTGGACCCGCGACGGCCGCACCTGGACCCTCGGCAGCGACCTCACCCACGTCGGCGAGGACGTCACGTTCGTCCGCGGCTGGAGGGTCGCGGTCGCGACCGGCGACTACGACGGCTCGGTCGGCACCAGCCTCACCACCGACGCCGGGCGCACCTGGACCCGCGTCAGCGACCTGGGCTACCACGCCGTCGACTGCGTCGCGAAGGTCTGCTGGGCCGCCGGCAGCAAGGGCCGCGTCGGGCGCGGCTGACCACGTCGGTGCGCCGGGGCGGGCCATCCGTCCGGCCCGGCGCACCGAACCCCCTGCGTGGCCGAGCCCGACACCCTCTTCGCCAGCAGCACCGTCCCGCGGCACCTCGTGCGCGGGGCGCTCGGCCTGCCGCTGATGGTGGCCGCGTTCGTGCTGGTGCCGTGGTGGGGACCGCTGGCGCTGCTGCTCGTCGTCCCGGCCGCGACCCTGCTGCGCGGCTGCCCGACGTGCTGGGCGCTCGGGCTCGCGCAGACCTGCGCGGTGCGCGACGCCGGGCGGGCCCGGCGCTAGGCCTGGTCGACCGGGCGCAGCGGGTGGATCGCCACCTCGCCGCTGAGCGCGCCGTCGGCCGCCGCGAACGCCGCCGCGACGTGAGGCTGGGTCATGTGCGCGTCGAGCGCGGCCTGGTCGGTCCACCGCTCGACGGTCACGAAGGTCCCCGGCGCGGCCGCCGACTCGTACAGGTCGTAGGCCAGGCAGCCCTCCTCCGCACGGGTCGCGGTGACGAGGTCAGCCAGGGCGCCCCTCACCTGGTCGACCGCCTCAGGCATGACGGGGATGGTAGCGACGACGTGCAGCTCGCTCATGGGGTCCCTCTCGCTGGTGGACCGCCAGTCTGCTCCCCCGTCCCCGGCCCCGCCATCCCCCGGTGGCTAGTCTCGGGACCGTGCCCGACCTCCACCGCGTCCCCACCGCCCCGCTCCTCGCCGCCGGCCTGGTCGGCGGCTTCACGCTCGCCCAGCGCACCGGCGTACGCCCCCTCGGGGGTGCCGCGATGCTCGGCGCCAACGTCGTCGCCGCGCGCCGGTGGTACGCCGTCGGCGGGGCCCCGCTCGTCGCCGGCCTGACCGCGGCGTACTGGACCGCGATGGGCGTCTCGCACCCGCTGGCGAAGAAGGTCGGCACCTGGCCCTCGGTGCTCGGCGTCACCGCCGCGGCCGCCGGCGCGGCCCACGTGCTCGCCGACCGGAAGGCCTGACCCCGGGCCGGTCCCCCTGCCCCGCCTGCCGGCTGCGCTGCTGCTTCCCCATGGGATGTCGGCGAAGGTGCACTTCCCTCACGCTCCTTCATGAGGGAAGTGCGGTGCTTCCCGGCATCCCATGGTGAAGCAGCGAAGGCGTCGGAGGAGGCTCAGTCCTCGGGGAGCGCCGCGAAGGCCGCCTGCATCTCGCGGTACCACCCCATGGACTTCTTGGGGTGGAGCCACCGGTTCTTCATCTCCTTGCGCGCCGGCAGGTGCACGGCGTCGCCGTCCTTCTCGGCCTCCTTCAGGTGGCGGTCCTGGGCGTTGATCACGTCGTCGTGCGTCTCCCCGTGGTGGGGCAGGTCGCACGGGCCGCCCAGCTGGCGGCAGGTCATGGTCTTCACGGCGTCTCCTCGGTCGGGGTGTGGTGGGTCGGGCGGGTCGGGCGGGTCGGTCAGCGGGGGTCGGGGCCGTCGCGGCGCACGACGCGGGCCAGGAGGTCGGGGGCGGCGCGGAAGGTGATCGCGCTGACCCGACCGTCGGTGACCTCGAAGTCGAAGACGACCCTCGCCGTGCCGCGGTGGAACCACGCGGACGCGGGTCGGTCGTCGACCAGGACGGCGAGCGCCGACTGCGCGCTGCCGTTGAAGAACGCCGCGACCTGCTCGCGGCCCTCGATGTTCGCCGGGGTGCCGGCCAGCACGGCCGCCTCGTCCGCCCCGACGACGGCGTCGGGGGCCAGCAGCTGCAGCAGCCGCTCGAGGTCGCCTCCCCGCGCGGCGTCCATGAACGCGTCCACGACCTCCCAGTCGGCGAGGGCGTCCTCGGCGCGCGGCTGCGCGACCTTGGCCCGCGCCCGCGAGGCGAGCTTGCGGGCCGCGGCCGGCGTCGTGTCGAGCAGCGCGGCGATCGTGGTGAACTCGAAGCCGAACGTGTCGTGCAGGACGAACGCCACCCGCTCCCGCGGGGTCAGCCGGTCGATGACCGCCTGCAGCGCGACGCCCACGGTGTCGGCCAGGGCGACGTCGTCGGCGGGGTCGGGCGAGGCGTCCACCGCGTCGGCGAGCTGCTCGTCGTCGACCGGCACGGGCGTGCGGGCGCGCAGCCGGTCGAGGCAGAGCCGCGTGGTCACGGTGGTCAACCACGCCGGCAGGTTGTCGACCACCTCGCCTCGAGCCGTCGTGCGGTCCAACCGGAGCCACGCCTGCTGCACGACGTCCTCGGCCTCGGCGTGGTCGCCGAGCACCCGCGTCGCGATCGCGAGCAACCGCGGCCGCTCGCCCTCGAAGATCTCCGTCTGGTCCATGTGGTCCGTGCCCCCGCCTCTCGTTCCGGCATCCTCCACCCCTTCGACGTACGGGCAGCCTCGGGTGTGACCGGATCCGCGGACGAATTCTGGGGCCGGTCGCGCACACTGGAGCGATGACGGCGCTGCGGGTGCACCGAGCCGGACCGCTCGCGACCACGGCGGCGGCCCTGGTGCTGCTCGCGGGCTGCTCCACTGACGTCCCCGACGACTCCCCGCCCGAGCGGGCCCCGACCTCGACGCCGTCCGGTTCCGGACCGGCCGACCAGCCGACGGACGAGCCCGGTGACGACACCGACGACGGTCCCGCGGCCGAGGAGCCCCCGCCCGACCCGGTGTCCCTCGCAGCCCTCGCGCAGGCCGACCTCGCCGGTGGGGGCCTGCGTCTGTGGGCCGTGCGCGAGCGCACCGCGACCTCCACCTCCTACGACGTCACCTTCCGCTCCACCACCGCGGGCGCCGGGACGCCCCCGCTGCGGATCAGCGGGGTGCTCGACGTGCCGGCGGGACGCGGCCCCCGCGGTGGCTGGCCCGCCGTCGTGCTCGCCCACGGCTACATCGACCCCGCCGTCTACGTGCGCGGCCAGGGGATGACCCGCGAGCGCGGGTTCCTCGCCGAGCGCGGCTTCGTGGCGCTCCACGTCGACTACCGCAACCACGCGGAGTCGGGCGACGACCCGCGCATCGAGACCGCTGTGCGCCTGGGCTACGCCGCCGACGTCGCCGCCGCGGCCCGCGCGCTCGCGGCCTCGCGCGACGTGCGGGTCGACCCGGACCGGGTGGCGCTCTTCGGGCGCTCGATGGGCGGCGGGGTGATGCTCAAGGCGCTCGTGGCCGAGCCCGGCCTCTTCGCCGCCGGGGTCGGCTGGGCGTCGGTGTCGAGCCTGGAGGGCGAGAACTTCGACCGGTTCCAGCGCCCGGACGCCCCCGTCGCCACGCTCCGCGCGTCGTTCCGCGGTCGGCACGGGCTGCCCGACGAGGACCCCGCGTTCTGGCGCGGCGTGTCACCGAGACCGGCGTTCGGGGACGTCACCGAGCCGGTCCTGCTGGTGCACGGACGCTACGACGACACCTGCCCGCCGCGGTGGGCACGCGCCACGCAGCGGGCGCTCACCGCCGCGGGGGTCGACAGCACCCTGGAGTGGTACGACGACGGGCACGCGTTCGGTCCCGCGTTCGTCGCTGCGATGGACCGGACGGTGCGCTTCCTGCGCGCCCGGATGCCGGCCTGACGCTCGGCCGACGGCCCGGACGCCGACGGGGCCGGGAGCCCGTGGCTCCCGGCCCCGCCGGTGCGGTGCTGGTGCTGCTGTTCCTGCTGGTCCTGCTGGGTCAGTGCACCCGGACCTGCATGCTGGTGCCGTTCTGCGACAGGACCTGGATCTTGACGCCGACCCCGGCCACCTTCACGCCCACCCGGGTCAGGCCCGCGTCGGCGTAGGGCTGGAAGTAGCGGTTCGGGTCGCTGTCGTCGAACACCGGGTTGGCCGCACGGCCCCGGATGTAGGAGCGCCTGCCACCGGCCGTGAGGTAGAACGAGTCGCTCTTCTGCAGGCCGAACGGGGCGTCGTAGGTCTGGATCCGACCGCGCCACGCCGCGCCCTGCAGGTTGTAGAACGGCTCGGGGTTGGCGTCGACCGGGAGCACCAGGCCGCCACCGGGGTGCTGGCTGGTGTTGTTGTCACTGAACGAGGTGTCCCAGTAGTTGACCAGCAGGCCGTCCTGGTAGGGGAACTTCTCCACGAAGTCGGGCCGGTCCGCGAAGCTGAAGTTGTACGGGCCGGTCTGGAGGTACTTGTCGTAGGAGGTGTAGGTGCGGTTGCTGGCCAGGTAGAACTGGTCGTAGGCCGTGTTGTAGCTGGCCCCCACCGAGGTGAACCCGTCGAGCGTCCAGCCGTTGGGCGTGGTCTCCGCCCCGTCGGCGAGCACCGTCGTGGACCCGTTGACGACCTTGATGTCGTCGACGAGCAGCCCCGACCAGCCGAGCGAGGGGTCCTGCCCCTGCACGGCACCGTCGCTGGCGTAGCGCGCGCGGAGACCGATGGTCTGCCCGGCGTAGGCCGACAGGTCGTAGGTCGCGGCGACGTAGCCGTTGCTGACACCGTCGATGCCGGCCTCCTTGGCCGGGTCGTTGGCGGGGTTGGTGTCGGTGTCGGTGTCGGGGTCCAGCGCCGAGGTGTCGAGGGCGGTCCACGTGCCGCTGCCGGCCGGCGCCTCCACCTCGAGGTAGCCGAAGTCGTAGTCCTCCTCGATGTTCCAGGCGGCCTTCAGCGACAGCGTGGTGGTGCCGGCCGGGACGGCGACGGTGCGCGACATGGAGGCGCGGTAGTCGTCACCGGAGCCGGAGAACCACTGCTTGGTGCCCTCGGGCGGGGTGGGCAGGGTGGTGGCGATCTGCTTGTCAGGCAGGACCACCGCGACGCCCTGGGCCTTCTCGGAGTTGTACTCGTGGGGGCCGAGGTCGAGGGTGCGGTCCTGGCCCGCGACGACCGTCTCGTAGTCGAGCCAGCCGAGCTGGAGCTTGTCCCACACGCCGAGGTCGGCGGCGCGGGTGCCGATGCCCTGGTCGCCGGCCGCGGAGACGCGGCTCTGCGCCATGAGCGTCCACCAGCTCACGGGGTTGTCGCCCGAGGCGGCGGTGTCGTAGTGGTCGGGCAGGCCGAGGTCGTGGCCGTACTCGTGGGCCACCACCGAGATGCCGCCGTTCTCCGGCTGCACGGTGTAGTCGGCGACCCAGATGCCGGTGTCACCGATCTGCGTGCCGCCGTCGGGGTTCGCGACCCCGCCGACGCTCGGGCCCTGGCCGGTGCCCTGGAAGGCCTTCCAGCGGTGGCTCCAGATGGCGTCCTCGCCGAAGATCGGGTCGCCGTCGGCCTGGTCGCCACCGGCGTGGATGATCTGGAAGCGGTCGATGTAGCCGTCGGGCTCGTCGAAGTTGCCGTCGCCGTCGAAGTCGTAGCGGTCGCGGATGTCGTACTGCGACACGATGCGCTTGATCTGGGCGTCGGTCTTGCCGGCCGCCTTCTGGTCGGCGACCCACTGCTTCATGCCGTCGGCGACGAGGTTCCAGGTGTTGTTGCAGACGTTGCCGGCGCACGGGTAGCCGTTGCTGCGGCCGTAGCGGGCCTCGTTGTAGGGCACGCGGGTGACGTCGGTGACCATGCCGTCGACGCTGTAGCGACCCGAGGACTGGCGCTCGTAATAGCTCTTGAGCGAGTCGGCGAGCTCACCGTCGCCGAAGTAGAGGTTCTTGTAGTACTTCTTGTTGTAGTTCGCGCGCCACTGGGTGGAGTTGTCGTCCGGGCCCGGCTGGGGGATCTGGTTGAACCCGGGACCCTCGAACGTCGTGGGGCCCGCCGTGGCCGGGTCGGTGTCGCGGTCGGGGTAGCTCGGGTGGCGCTGGGTGCCGAAGTCGACGAGGAAGACGAAGACCTTGTCGGTGCGCTCGTTGCTCAGCTGGACGTACTGGTCCTGGGTCGCGCCGGCGGTGGTGCGCGCGGCGCCGCGGAGGGCGGCGGCCGGCTCCTTGCCGACCTTGAGGACCTTCTCGCCGTTGATGGTCTGCGGCGCGGCCTTGCCGCTCAGCACGTCGGCCCACGCCTGCTGGCGCAGTGCCTCCTGCTTCTCGGCCTCCGGGTTGGGCAGGACGTGCTCGCTGTTGGCGGACTGCGCCTCCCCCACGGTGCGGTGGGAGGCGGCCGGGGCAGCGGCCACGGAGGGAGCCAGGGACAAGGCCCCGGCTCCGGTGATGAGGGCGAGGGACAGCCCGAGGGTCGTGGATCTCACGAGTCTTCCTTTCCGAGAGACAGCCCGTCGGGCGGGTCCCGCCCCCAGAGAAACGTGCTGTCGTCGACGACCCTAGGCGTGACCTACGACACTGACCAGCCCCCCGGCGCCGTCGAGTGCGACGAACGGGCGCGGGACGGGCGCGGGACGGGCGCGGGACAGCTGGTCCTCAGGCGCCCGGCTGCGCCTCGAGCTGCTGCGGCGGCGCGGCGGCGTACGCCCGGGAGAGGCGGCGGTAGGGCGCGGAGGCGAGGGCCACCAGGACCGTCACGCCCATGATCGCGCCGGCCAGCATGAAGACCAGCGCGATGCCCCGGGCGTCGCCGTCACCGACCAGCCAGCGCCACGTGTCGCGGCCCCGGTCGGTCTCCATGTAGGGGATGAGGGCGAACTCCGCGATCGGGCCGATGAGGAACGCCGAGACCGGGCTGGCCGCCACCTCGACGCTCTGGGCGAGGCCGAAGACCCGGCCCTGGGTGCGGAAGGGCACGACGCGCTGGAGGATCGTCTGCTCGGCCGACTCCGCCGCCGGGATGATCGCCATGAAGGCGAAGATGCCGAGGACGTAGAGCCAGGCCCACTCGCGCAGCGTGAAGGTGAGGCCGATGAGGGCGACGCCGAGGTTGACCAGCAACAGGGTGCGCACGGGGTTGCGGCCCAGGCCGAAGCGGGCGACCAGGCCGCCGCCGACCACGAAGCCGAGACCGGTGACGCCGAGCACCAGGCCCCACGCCTCGACGCTGAACAGCTCGAGGCCGTAGGGGTCCATCAGCGCCATGTAGACACCGCCGACGAGGTTGTTGAAGGTCGAGAAGAGGATGAGCGCGACCAGACCGGGAACCGCCCTGATCGCCGCGACCGCGCCGCGGACGTCGAACCTGGCCCCGCCCGCCTCGGTGTCGGGCACGAGCTCGGGGATCACGACCGGCGCCAGGTGCGCCAGCGAGAGCCCCGTGAGCGCGATCGCGACGGCGAGCGTCCATCCCATGCCGAGCAGGCCGACGCTGAGCCCGGAGAACACGCTGGTGATCATGAACGCGACGCCCTGGACGGTGCCGACCAGGCCGTTGGCCTTGTCGCGGCCGTCCTCGGGCACCAGCAGGGTCACCGTCGTGGACAGCGCGATGTTGCGCAGGCTCTCGACCACGCCGCCCACCAGGACCACCGCGGTGAACAGCCAGAACCACGCGCTGCCCCAGTCGGCGAGCCGGTCCTCGCCCAGCAGCAGCCACAGCCCGCCGGCCAGGCCGTAGGCCACGAGCGTGACGGTCGACGACACGACCATCACCTGCTTCTTGCGGTGCCGGTCGACGAGGGTGCCGAACCAGGTGCCGAGCACGGCGGTGAAGAGCATGTAGCCACCGCCGATGATCGCGGTGGCCATCACCGACCGGGTCTCGAGGTAGGCCCAGAACGTGAGCGCGAACCACAGGTAGCTGGACGTCACGTTGGCGACCAGCGTGTTGCCCAGCACCTGCCGGAACGCGCGCAGCGTCTCGGGGCCGCGGCTCACGCCGGGCGGCAGGTGGGCCTCGACCTGCGGGGCAGCCGGGTCCGCGGGGACCGGGTCCACGTCCTCGAGCGGCATGCGTCGAGCCTAGGTGCGACCACCGACGGCGCGCCTCCCGTTTCCGCTGCGTCAGGGGAGCGACGTGACCGGGCTCCACCCGTCCCACATCGCCGCCACGTGCCGCGCGTCGGTCCCGCAGCACCCGCCCACGACCCGCACGCAGTCCAGGTCGGCCGCCAGGGCCCGGGTGCGGGCGGCGAGGTCGTCGAGGTCGCCCTCGTCGAGCTCCTCGGCCTCGTCGAGCTCGGCGTGGGTGAGCCGCGAGGAGTTCACCCGCAGGCCGACCAGCCGGTCCTGCCACGCTCCTCCGTCGAGCCCGGGGCGCACGTGGTCGGGGTGGGCGCAGTTGACCAGCAGGTGCACCGCCCCGGCGTCCGTCGCCGCGTCGAGGGCGGTCACCGCGTCCGCCAGGCGCGTACCGTCCGGGAGCCGGCCGTCGGTCTCCACCGTGAACGACACGGCGGTCGGGAGGCCGGCGTCCCGTCCGGCCCGGACCACCCCGACCGCCTCGGCCACCGTCGTCAACGTGTACGCCGTCGCGAGGTCGGCGCCCGCCTCCGCGAGGGCGCCGAGCTGGTGGCAGTGGTAGTCGGCGTAGGCATCGGCGTCGAGGTCGCCGGCGGTGTAGCCGTCGCCGCGGGGCCCGACCATGCCGCCCACCAGCACGTCGCCGACCGCGTCGCCCACCTCGTCGGCGAGCGCACGCAGGAAGGCGACGGCGTCGCGGTTGACCCGGGCCGTCGCCCCGGCGTCGTACCCGAGGCGGGCGCCCCAGTCGGTGCTCGCCCGCCAGGTCGGTGTCTCCAGCAGCAGTCCGGCGCCCGCCCGCGCCGCCACCTCGGCGTACGCCCGGTAGTACGCGGCGAGAAGCCGGCGGCCCGCGCCGTCGTCGAGGAGCGGGAACGCTGCGAAGTCGGGGAGGTCGACCCCGTGGTGGAACAGCAGGTCGGTCTCGAGCCCGCCGTCGGTCACCCACCCCCGCTCGGTGTCGGGCAGCTGCCAGGTCGCGTTCACGGGCGCCTCCGGGTGTGGTCGGTCCGTCCGGTCTAGCACCGCGCCGGCGCGGGCGTCAGCCGCGGTCTGGACCGCGGCGGCGCAGCAGGCGGGTCTCCACGCCCCAGAACACGGCGGCCAGGACGAGCCCGAAGACCAGGATGGCGACCAGCGTCGTCGCGACCGTGGCGTAGCCGAGCTCCTCCACGTTGGCGAAGCCGTAGGGGTAGGCGTGCACGACCGCGCCGCGCACCAGCATCCACACGATCCACACCAGGGGGATGACCAGCGCAAGGGGCACCTCACGCAGCGTGACCCACCCGCGCGGACCCCAGACCACCCAGACCACCACGGTGAGGACCGGCGTGACGACGTGGAGCACCGGGTCGGTGAGCAGCGACCACCCGGTCACGTCCACCGTCGGGGCGAGCAGCACCTGGTAGACGATCGCCGTCACCGTGATCATCAGCAGCCCCGACAGGCGCAGCACCCGGGTCGCGGCGCTCGCCCGCAGCGGTCGCGCCAGCAGCAGGGTCAGGGAGACGGCCACGACGACGTTGGACCAGATCGTGAAGTAGCTCAGCGTGTCGACCACCCGGGTCAGGGCCCCGGCCGCCCCGACGGCGGTGTCCCCGTAGAGGCCGGGCTCGACGGGCGCACGGTCGTAGCCGTCGAGCGCCGAGATGACGAGCGTCGCCGTGAGGCCGAACCACGCGACGGCGGCGTTGACGGCATACGCTCGCCGCGCGGTCGTCGTGGGCTGGTGGGCGTCGGGCGCGGTCGTCGGCGTGGGCTCAGGCTGGGTCGTGGGCTGGGGCTCGGAGGTCGGCACGGGGTGGAGTATCGCGCCCCGCCCCCGAAGTCCCCGGATATCCGGGGAAGTTGCCGCTTCGAGGCCGAAGCTTCGCGTACGAAGTGGCAGGTTCGACCGCGAAGCACGGCCAGGGGCTCAGGCAGGCGGGAACGACTCCGCGACCCGCGTCAGCTCGGCGACGTACGCCGGCCAGTCGGTGCCGTCGGGCAGGTTGCTGACGTCCTCGCGCAGCCCGGCTGCGCCGTCGAGGCCCTCGCGGATCACGTCGGCCTGGCCGGCGTGCCGGGACAGCTCGGCCACCACGTGGACGATGATGCGCTGCAGGCTCACCGTGGCCCGCTCCTCGGGCCACCACGGCACCCGGCCCTCGGCGTCGAGCGGCAGCGCGGCGATGGTCTCGTCGGCGAACGCCCACACCGAGCGGTAGAAGTCGACCAGCTCGGTGGTCGAGATGTCGGCCGGCACCCGCCAGTCGGCCTGCGGGTCGGCCTCGCCCTCCGCGTCGGTGACGTAGGCGGGTGCGTCCTCGTCGGGCCACGCCCGGCCGAACGTCGGCCCGAAGTAGCCGATCTCGACGTTGGCGCAATGACGCACGATCCCGAGCAGGTGGGTGCCCGTCGGCGTGCGGGGCAGCCGTACCTCCTGCTCCCCGAGACCGTCCAGCTTCCACACCAGCGCCTCCCGCGCCTGCTGGAGGTAGTGCTGGAGGGCTGGCTTGGGGTCCCGGAGGTCGCTCATCCCCCGCACTATGCCCGCCGGGCGCCCCCGAGATCCCCGGATATCCGGGGAAGTTGCCGCTTCGAGGCCGAAGCTTCGCGTACCAAGCGGCAGTTCCGGCCGCGAAGTACGGTCGGGGCGTGAGCGCGCGCGTCCATGCCATCCACCTGGCCCCGGGACGGCGGCTGCCGACGAAGCAGGTGCCCGAGGTGGAGGCCGAGGCGGGCCGGGGCCTGGTGGGCGACCGCTACCACGGCACCCGGCACCGCCACGTGACCGTGCAGTCGCTCGACGACCTCGCCGCGGCCGCCGAGGTGCTGGGTCGTGAGGTCGACCCCGGCCTGACCCGCCGCAACGTCACCGTGGACGCCGGCCCGCTGCCGACCCGGCCCGGCGAGCGGCTGACCATCGGCGACGTCGAGCTCGAGGTGGTCCGCATCGCCGCCCCGTGCCGGCTGCTCGACGACTGGCTCGGGGAGGGCGCGATGGCCGCCCTGAAGTCACCGCGCGGTGGCACTGTGTTCCGGCTGCTGACCTCCGGCACGATCCGCGTCGGCGACCCCGTCGTCCGACCGTAGTCCGTATGAAATGGGTCGTCGGGAGCGGCCCACGGCGACCCCACTGATACGGACTACCCCGGGGGAGGGGGAGGGTCAGGGGTTCTGCACGAGGTGCAGCAGCGTCCCGTCGGGGTCGACGAGGTGGGCGATCCGCATCCCCGACTCCTCGACGGCCGGCGGGTGCAGCCGCGGCCAGCCGGTACGCCGCTCGGGCACGCCGGCGCGCACGCAGACGTCGTACAACGCGTCGAGGTCGTCGACCCGCAGGCAGCACCCGGCCGAGGTCGTGGCGGGGTCGACCCCGGGGTCGGGGAAGAACTCGAGCACCAGGCCGCCGCGCGCCAGGATCATCCAGCCGGGGTCGCGGTACGTCGCCGTGAACCCGAGCGCGGCGTAGAACGCCTCCGTCGCGTCGAGGTCGCGCGAGGGGAGGTTCGGGGTGGCGTGGTCGGCCATGGGACCACGCTAGACGCACGACAGCCCGGGCCCCGCGAGGGACCCGGGCTGCCGGAGGCGACTCAGCGCAGGTCGAACCGGTCGTTGTCCATGACCTGGGTCCAGGCCGCGACGAAGTCGGCGACGAACTTCTCGCCGGCGTCCTCGCTCGCGTAGACCTCGGCCAGCGCCCGCAGCTGCGAGTTGGAGCCGAGCACCAGGTCGACCGCGGTGGCGGTCCAGCGCAGGTCACCGGAGGCGACGTCGCGGATCTCGTAGACGCCCTCGTCGGACTGCGAGGCCTTCCACTGCGTGCCGGGCGAGAGCAGGTTGACGAAGAAGTCGTTCGTCAGCTGGCCCGGACGCTCGGTCAGCACGCCGTGCGACGTCTCGCCGGCGGTGGCGCCCAGCGACCGCAGGCCGCCCAGCAGCACCGTCATCTGCGGAGCCGACAGGCCGAGCATGTAGGCCTTGTCGACCAGCAGCTTCTCCGGCTGCAGCTTCTCACCGGGGCGGGCCCAGTTGCGGAAGCCGTCGGCGCGCGGCTCGAGCCAGCGCATCGAGTCGACGTCGGTCTGCTCCTGGGTGGCGTCGGTGCGGCCGGGGTGGAACGGGACGCTCACGTCGTGGCCGGCGTCCTTGGCCGCCTTCTCGATCGCGGCGGCACCACCGAGCACGATCAGGTCGGCCAGCGAGACCTGCGCGCCGCTGGCGGCGTTGAACTCCTGCTGCACGCGCTCGATCGCCGCCAGCGAGGCGTCGAGGTCGAGGTCGGCGTGCACCGCCCACCCGCGCTGGGGCTCCAGGCGGATGCGCGCACCGTTGGCTCCACCGCGCCGGTCGGTGTGGCGGAAGGTCGCGGCGGAGGCCCAGGCCAGCGAGACCAGCTGGGCGACCGAGAGGCCGGAGTCGAGCAGCTTCTCCTTGAGGGTCGCCACGTCGGCGTCGCCGACCAGCTCGCCCTCGACCGCCGGGACCGGGTCCTGCCAGAGCTGCGCCTCCGGCACCCAGGGGCCGAGCAGGTGCGGGCCGACCGGGCCCATGTCGCGGTGCAGCAGCTTGTACCAGGCCTTGGCGAACGCCTCGGCGAACTGGTCGGGGTTCTCCAGGAAGCGGCGCGAGATCTTCTCGTACGCCGGGTCGAAGCGCAGCGCGAGGTCGGAGGTCAGCATCGTCGGGCGGTGCTTCTTCTGCGGGTCGTGCGCGTCGGGGATGATCGCGTCGTCGGTCTTCGCGACCCACTGGTTGGCGCCGGCCGGGCTCTCGGTGAGCTCCCACTCGTAGCCGAAGAGGATCTCGAAGTAGCGGTTGCTCCACTGGGTGGGGACGTCGGTCCAGGTGACCTCGAGGCCGGACGTGATCGTGTCGGCGCCCTTGCCGGAGCCGTGCGAGCTGAGCCAGCCCAGGCCCTGGTTCTCCAGCGGGGCACCCTCGGGCTCGGGGCCGATCAGGTCGGCGTCGCCGTTGCCGTGGGTCTTGCCGAAGGTGTGGCCGCCGGCGATGAGGGCGACGGTCTCCTCGTCGTTCATCGCCATCCGGGCGAACGTCTCGCGGATGTCGCGCGCGGACGCCACGGGGTCGGGGTTGCCGTTGGGCCCCTCGGGGTTGACGTAGATCAGGCCCATCTGCACGGCGCCGAGGTTCTCGCCGAGCTCGCGCTCGCCGGCGTAGCGCTCGTCGCCGAGCCAGGTGTCCTCGGGGCCCCAGTAGATCTCCTCGGGCTCCCACACGTCCTCGCGGCCGAACGCGAAGCCGAAGGTCTCGAAGCCCATGTCCTCGAGCGCGACGTTGCCGGCGAGCACCAGCAGGTCGGCCCACGAGATCTTCTGGCCGTACTTCTGCTTGACCGGCCACAGCAGCCGGCGGGCCTTGTCGAGGTTGGCGTTGTCGGGCCAGGAGTTGAGGGGGGCGAAGCGCTGGCCGCCGTCACCGGCGCCGCCGCGGCCGTCCTGCACGCGGTACGTGCCGGCGGAGTGCCAGCTCATCCGGATCATCAGGCCGCCGTAGTGACCGAAGTCGGCGGGCCACCAGTCCTGGGAGCTGCGCAGGGTCTGCGCGATGTCGGCCTTGAGCGCCTCGACGTCGAGCTGGGCGAACGCCTCGCGGTAGCTGAAGTCGGCGCCCAGCGGGTTGCCCTTCGGCGAGTGGGCGTGCAGCACCGACAGGTCGAGCTGGTTGGGCCACCAGTCCTGGTTGGTGCGCGGGCGGTGACCCTTCGGCTCGGGCGAGTCGATGACGGGGTTCTCGCTCTCGCTCCCCTGGGCGGTCGCCGAGTCGTGCATGACCGGGCAGCCTCCCTCGGCCTTCCGGTCCACCCCCTGGGGGCTCTCGGGCGTGGTGTCCTGGCTGTCGCTCATGTCGTTCCTCTCGGATGCGGGTGGGGTCACGGGCGGTCGGGCTGCGGGGCGCTCCCGGCGGTGCGGGCGGCGCAGGCGGGGCACAGGCCCCAGTAGGTGACCTCGGCCTCGTCGATGACGAAGCCGTGGTCGTCGGAGGCGTCGAGGCACGGCCGGTGGCCGACCGCGCAGTCGACGTCGGCGACCGTGCCGCAGGAGCGGCACACGACGTGGTGGTGGTTGTCGCCGACGCGCAGCTCGTAGCGCGCCACCGACCCGGCGGGCTGGATGCGGCGGACGATGCCGTGGTCGGCCAGCGCACCGAGGACGTCGTAGACCGCCTGGTGCGAGACCGTCGGCTCCTCCGAGCGCACGGCGGCGAGCACGCTGGCGGTGTCGGCGTGCGGGTGGCTGCGCACCGCACGCAGCACGGCGAGGCGCGGGCGGGTCACCCGCAGGTCCGCGCCGCGGAGCAGCTGCACGAAGTCAGCCTCGGTGTGGTCGTCCATCGCTCCCACCCTGCCGGGCTTTCTTGAACGAGTCAAGTCTTTCCGGGGGGTGTCCGCGTTCGCCGGGTAGTCCAGTGGCAGGACGTGACAGGAGCGCTCCAACGGCAACGTTTTGCCACTGGACTACCCCGACCGAGGGCGCGTCCGGGGTAGTCCACCGGCACGTGGTCGTCAGGCCGGCGCAACGACGACCACCCGGTGGACTACCCCAGGCCGGCGGCGTCCTCGAGCCACGCCCGGGCGCGGTCGAGGTCGGCCGGCGAGGGGCGGGTCGTGGGCAGCAGGCTGGTGGGCCGCGGCACGCGGTCGTGCCAGAAGAGGCCCGTCGGCGGGGCCGGCTCGACGGCGGCAAGCCAGACGCTGGTGTCGGCGCCCTGGGCGTCGTCGCGCAGCACGGGGCGGGTGAGCCGCCGGAACATGGGCAGCGACTCCTGCACGCCCGGGGTGTCAGCCCAGCCGGGGTGCATGACCGCGACGGTGAGGTCGTCCCAGCGCCGGGCGAGCAGCGGGGCCAGCTCGACCTGCATCCGCTTCGACCGGGCGTAGGCGGTCGTGGGCGAGTGGTCGCCGGTCAGGTAGCCGGGGTCGTCGGCGCGCAGCCCCTGGGCGTACATCCCGCCGCTGCCCACCAGCACCACCCGTCCGCCGCGGAGCGGGCCGCGCAGCGCCTCGGTCATGACGACCGGACCGAGGACGTGCACCGCCATGCTGAGCTCGTGGCCCTGGGCCGACTCCGTGCGCTCGGTCGGCATCACGCCGGCGTTGTGGACCACGGCGCGCAGCTCGGCGACCTCGGTCGCGAAGTCCGCGGCGAAGCGGCGTACGTCGTCGAGGTCGCCGACGTCGCAGCGCCACAGGCGCAGCCGGGCGCCCGGCTGCGCGCCCCGGATCCGCTCGGCGGCCCCCTCGCCCTTCGCCTCGTCGCGGACGAGCAGGTGGACGGTCGCGTCGAGGTCGGCGAGCCCGGCGGCGGTGGCGACGCCGAGGCCGGAGCTCGCGCCGGTCACCAGCACGTGGCGACCCTCGAGCGCCCCGGCTGCCGGGTCGGCCGGCCACCCCGGCAGCGCCCGCCGGACCGCGAGGCCGAGGGAGGTGTAGCCGAGCACCACCGACCGGTCCAGGGCCGTGTCGACGGCGCGGGCCAGGAGCGGCCGCACCGCCGACGAGGTCACGGGCTCAGCTCGCGTCGAGGCGGGCCAGCTCGTCGGCGCTGAGCTCGATCTCCGCGGCTGCTGCCGAGTCGGTGATCGAGGAGGGGCGCTTGGCCCCGGGGATCGGGATCACGACCGGCGACTGGGCGAGCTCCCAGGCCAGCGCGACCTGCTGCGCGCTGACGCCGCGGTCCTGCGCGATCTCGGCGAAGGCCGGGTGCTTGTCGGCGAGCTCCTTGGCGTCGGAGAGCCCACCCAGCGGGCTCCAGGGCAGGAACGCCAGGCCCAGCTCGTCGCACACGTCGATCTCGGGCTTGCTGGAGCGGAACTTGGGGCTGAACTGGTTCTGCACGCTCACCAGCGCGTCGCCGAGGACGGCGTGCGCCGCGCGGATCTGCTCGGGGTCGGCGTTGGAGAGCCCGACCGCCGCGACCTTGCCGCTGTCGGCGATCTCCTTGAGCGTGGCGATCACCTCGTCGTAGGGCACCTTCGGGTCCGGACGGTGGTGCTGCCACAGCGCGATCTGCTCGACCCCGAGGCGCTGGAGACTGGCGTCGACGGCGCTGCGGAGGTGGTCGGCGGAGCTGTCGGTGTCCCAGCCGCCGCCGTCGGTGCGGACGTGGCCGCCCTTGGTGGCGAGCAGGACACGGTCGCGCACGCCGAGCTCATCGAGGAGGGAGGCGATCAGCCGCTCGTTCTCGCCCTGCGCGTCGGCACCCTTCTCGTCGCCGGGGCCGTAGGCGTCGGCGGTGTCGAAGAGGGTCACGCCGGCGTCGAGGGCGGCGGTGACCGTGTCGAGCAGCTGCTGGCGCGGCTGCGAGCCGGTCTGGTCGAAGGTCATCAGGCCCAGGCCGATCGCGCCGACCTGCTGGTTTCCGAGGGTGCGTGTCTGCATGCCCTCGAGACTACGAGGGGTCGACCAACCCGTTGCGCTGCGCCCAGAGGGCCGCCTGGGTGCGGTCGGCGACGCCGATGCGCTGGTAGGCCGAGGTCAGGTGGGCCTTCACCGTCCGCTCGGTCACCCCGAGGCGCTGGGCGATCTGCTTGTTGAGCAGACCCTGCACCACGAGCCGCAGCACCTCGGTCTCCCGAGGCGAGAGCCCTGCTCCCGCGTCGGGCGCGGCGTCGGCGCGTGCGGCGAGCAGCCGGCGCGCGGCGCGCGGGTCGATCGGCGATTCGCCCCGGGCCACCGCGCGGATGCCGTCGAGCAGCGCGTCGGGCTCGGCGTCCTTGAGCAGGTAGCCCACGGCGCCGGCGTCGATGGCGGCGTGGATGCGGGCCTGGTCTGAGAACGACGTCAGCACCAGGACCTCGGTGCCGAGCTCCTCGGCCAGGATCGTGCGGGTCGCCTCCACCCCGTCGACCTCCGGCATCTGCAGGTCCATCAGCGCCACGTCGGGACGCAGCTCGCGGACCAGCGCGACCGCCTCCGCGCCGTTGGCGGCGACGCCG
>NZ_JBHLXH010000001.1:1974882-1985813 GCF_042432345.1 Nocardioides zeicaulis
CGATCAGGCCGGTGAGCCCGCGTCGTACGACGTGGTGGTCGTCGGCCACCAGCACCCGGATCATCCGACCGGCACCTCCATGCGCAGCGTCGTCCCGCCGCCCGGGACCGACTCGACCTCCAGTGTGCCGCCCGACTCGCGGACCAGCCCGGTCAGGTTGCGCAGCCCGAAGTGCCCCTCCGGTCCGGCTGCGCCCGGGTCGAACCCGCGACCGTCGTCGACGACCTCCAGCACCAGGGTCTCGCCCTCGCGGCGCACGGTCACCGAGACCCGCGTGGCCGCGGCGTGGTGGACGACGTTGCGCACCGCCTCCTGCGCCACCCGCCAGGTCAGCGCGACCGTCGCGTCGCCGGCCTCCTCGTCGCCGGAGACGTCGACGTCGACCGCGACCCCGGCGGCGGTGAGCGGGGCGGTGAGGTCGTGGAGGGCGGCAGCGAGGCCACCGGTGTGGAGGTCGGGCGGGTAGATCTCCACGAGCAGGGAGCGCAGCGAGCGCATGCTGGTGCGCAGCGCCCGGCTGACCTCGTCGAGGTCCTCGCGCACCTGCGGCTCGAGGGTGGGCGACGTCGTGAGGGTCGAGAGCGCGTACGACGACCCGGCGAGGTCCTGCACGACGCCGTCGTGGAGGTCGCGCGCGATCCGGAGCCGCTCGGCGTCGGAGGAGCGCACCGCCGCCTGGAGCAGCTCCTCGCGGACCCGGGCGCCGCGCGCGACGCGGCGGGTGAGCAGCAGCACCAGCGGGGTGGTGAGCACCAGCAGGACCAGCAACGACCCGAGGGTGATCGGCAGGAAGCGTGCCAGGACGGCCTCGCGCTGACGACCGATCTGGCCGGCGGTGAAGTAGGCCTCGAACAGCAGCGGCTCGCCCTCGGGCGACCAGATCTGGGTGTAGACCTCGAGCAGGTCGGGCCCGAGCTCGCGGTCGAACCGGTTCTCGGGCTTGGAGAGGTCGGACAGCTCGGCGTCGGTGTGGCCCTCGCGGAGCGCCTCGAGCTCCTCGTCGTCGAGCGGGTAGCGCGAGCCGATCAGCTCGGTGCGGTCGCTGTAGACGATGGTGCCGTCGGCGCGCCACATCTTGATCCGCCGCACGTCGCCGACCAGCAGCCGGTCGAGCACCTGCCGGTCCAGGCGGTCGATCGCGGCGGGGTCGCCGTCGACGAGGCCGCGCGGGACGGCCGGCTGGGCGACCGAGCGGGCCAGCACCTGGGTCAGCGTGCGGGCGTCGTCGATCGCCTCCTCGTCGGCGGCGTCGCGGCTCAGCCAGCTGGTGGCGATCCCGACCAGCACCAGCACGACGACTCCGGCGGCGAGGAACTGCACCACCGGGTGGGTCAACCAGCGCATCGGTCCTCCTGTGTGGTCAGTAGTGGACCACAGCGCGGCAGACCTGTCCGCCGTAGGTCGCACGGAACCGGACCTCGTCGGCGCCGGCGAGGTCGACGATCGTCCGCTCGACCTCGAACGACCCGCTCGAGCCCGCCGTGCGGGAGTGCCCCCGCGCGGACACCGAGCCGTTGTGGCGCAGCTTCCACGCCCAGCGCTGCCCGGCGCGGTCGGTGTCCACCTCGGCCTCCACCTCGAGCCGTCCGTCGTCCGACCGCACCCGGAGCCTCCACTCCGCTCGCCCGGAGCACGACCCCCGGAGGTCGACCCGGTCGTCGTCCCCCGACGCCGCCGCCGGGGCCGCGAGGGCCAGCGGCAGCAGGAGCGCGCACCCCAGGAGGGCGGGCACGGGCGTGCGGGGGGTGGCGGGCATGGGTCCTCCTCGGTCGGGGCCAGCCTGACCCAACGGCGCCGCCCGCACGAGGTGTCCGATGGTGCTAGTACCCCCAGCCCGCACGGTCACCAGGCGGTGATGCCCTGCACCAGCAGCACGAGGCCGAAGACGACGAACGCCGCCGTGGCGCCGTAGCGGATCGCCTTCTCGGGCAGCCGGCGACCGAGGACCGCACCGACGCCGATGGCGAGCGCGTCGGCCGCCACCATGCCGACGGTCGAGCCGACCCAGGTGCCGAACCAGCCCTCGTGGGTGGCGAGGGTGATGGTCGCGAGCATCGTCTTGTCGCCGAGCTCGGCGAGGAAGAACGCCAGGGCGACGGCGAGGACGGCCGCGCCCTGGCTGCTGCGCGCCTTGTCGGCCTCGTCGTCGGTGAGCTCGTCGCCGCGCAGGGTCCACGCGGCGAAGCCGAGGAAGGCGAGGCCGGCGACCACGTTGACCGCGGCCTGGTAGTCGCCGAAGGCCGAGCCGATCGCGGCGCCGATGGCGACCGAGGCGAGGTGCACGACCGCGGTGGCGACGGTGATGCCGATGAGCACGTCGCGGGCCCGGTAGCGGGCGGCGAACGTCATCGCCATGAGCTGGGACTTGTCGCCGAGCTCGGCGACGAAGATGACGGCGGTGCTCAGGAGCAGCGCTTCCATGGGGTGTTCCTCTCCGGGCCGGCCGGAGGGGACCCGGGACCCGCGAGAGGTCCGGACGCGCCTTCGACCAGGCACGTCCGTCTACAGGGTCGTGTTGCTGGTCGAAAGTCTCGTCCGCCACCGTGACGGTGGCCGGCTGCACCGGACCCGAGGGGTCAGCGTGTCGACGCAGCTGTTGGGGACTACTCCCTTTCACCGCCCACGGTAGGCCGCGCGCGCGCCCCGGTGCCAATCCGGAGGGCGGGCGACCGCGTCACACCGCGGTGCGGCGGAAGCGCTCCAGCAGCTCGAACGCCGACTCGGCGTGGGTGCTGAGGTCGCGCCCGAGGGAGTGCTTGACGAAGGCGGTGTAGCCGACGGTGTCGGCCACCTCGCGGGCGCTGACGTTGCGGAACCCCATCGACCAGGTGGCGAAGGCGCGGGCCGCGACGGTGCGACGGTCGAGCACCTCGATGCGGTCGTGGCGGTCGTCGGCACAGATGGCGTCGAAGACGGCCATCACGTCGCGCTCGGCGCCCTCGAGGGTCTGGATGACGTTGCCGCCGCTGTAGAGCAGCAGGCCGGTGACCCCGAGGCTCTCGTTCTTGGGGCGGATCTGCTCGATCAGCTCGACGAGCTCGTCGACCGTGAAGAGGTCGGTGGCGGCGCTCGTGTAGGTCAGGGTGAGCACGGCTCCCTCGACGTGGGGCTCGGTCTCGACGCTCATCGCACTCATGGCCTCGCCACGATAGGCACACCGCCGCGACCGGGGCCACCGCCCGTGGGGGTGGACTGCGGTCGGTCACCGGTGAGGTGCGTCTCACCGACCGCCGGGCGGGTCTCAGTCGTCCTTGTCGAGGTCGATGCCGCCCACCCACCGCTCGCCGGGGTCGCCACCCCACGCGTCCCACGCCACCCGGCCCGGCGAGGGGAAGCCCTCGCTGCCGTGGCTGAAGCCCTTCGCGTCCTTGTCCACCGAGTGCCGGGCGAAGTACGCCTGCATCTTGCGCACGACGTCGTCGCTGACCTCCGACCCGCCGGCGAGCTGCGAGGCCCGACGGCGTCCGGTGTCGGTGAAGCCCTTGCCCGCCTTCCCGTCCTCGATCCAGCGCACCGCGCGCTGCGCGGCCTCCTGCACGCCCTTGGGGGGTCGGTGGCCCATGTCGTCCTCCTGGCTCGTCGGTGGCGGCCCACGCTAGGTCGGCCGGCCGGCACGTCGCCTCACCCCGGCGGACCGGTGGGCCGGTGGACCGGTGGCTGGGGCAGGCTCAGCCCTCTGCCGGCTGCGGCAGCTCGTCCTCGAGCTCGCGCAGGCGCGGCAGCACGTCGGCGCCGAAGGAGGAGAGGAGCTGCTCCTGGTCGTGACCCGGCGCGTGGACGACGAGGTGGTCGAAGCCCGCCCGGACGTAGGGGCGGACCGCCTCCACCACCTGCTCCGGCGTGGTGGCCAGGATCCAGCGGGACGCCACCTGCTCGATCGGCAGCCGGTCGGCGGCAGCGGCCATCTCGACCGGGTCGTCGAGGCGGTGCTTGTCCTCCGCGCTGAGCGAGAGCGGCGCCCAGAACCGGCAGTTCTCCATGGCCTCGGCCTCCGTCGGGGCGTAGGACAGCTTGATCTCGATCATCCGGGCGATGTCACCCGGCGCGCGGCCGGCCGCCGCGAGGCCGTCCTCGACCGCGGGCAGGAGCTTGTCGGTGTAGAGGTCCATGCCCTTGCCGCTGGTGCAGATGAAGCCGTCGCCGACGCGTCCGGCGTACTTCGCCATCTGCGGTCCGCCGGCGGCCACCCAGATCGGCACGCCGCCCTCGGGACGGTCGTAGATCGTGGCGTCGACGGTGCGGTAGAAGTCGCCGTCGAAGGTGACCCGCTCGTCGGTCCACAGCTCGCGCATCAGCCGCACCGCCTCGCGCATCCGCGCCCAGCGCTCCTTGAACTCCGGCCACTCGCGCAGCCCGACGGCGATCTCGTTGAGCGCCTCGCCGCTGCCGATGCCGAGCACCACGCGGCCTGGGTTGAGCAGCGCGAGAGTGGCGAACTGCTGGGCGAGGACCGCGGGGTTGTAGCGGAAGGTCGGCGTGAGGACGCTGGTGCCGAGCACGACCCGCTCGGTGCGCTCGCCGATGGCGGTGAGCGCCGCGAGCGCGCTGGGGGCGTGCCCGCCGTCGTGGCGCCACGGCTGGAGGTGGTCGCTGACCCACACGCTGTCGAGGCCGACCTCCTCGGCGCGCACCCCGAGCTCGACGAGGTCGCGGGGGCCGAACTGCTCGGCGGAGGCCTTGTAGCCGACGGAGAGGCGGGTTGCGCCGGGGGTCGCGGTCATGCCCCCATGGTGCCGGTCGGGTGACTGCGCCGTCGCGGGGCGGCGCCGCTGCGAGACTCATCCCATGACGCGGTGGGCGGACCGGCTGGAGACCGGGCGGCTGGTGCTGCGAGGCCGCCGGCCTGAGGACGCGACGCTCCTGCGTCAGCTGTGGGGCGAGCGCGACCCGCGGGTGCCCGCGCGACGGCGCCTCGACGCCGACGGCCTGCCCACGGTCGAGGAGCTGGCCGGGCAGATCCGGGCGGAGGCGTCGTACGACGGCCCGGTCGTGCTCACCGTCGAGGAGCGCAGCAGCGGCCGGGCGATCGGCTACTGCGGGCTCTTCGCCGTCGAGGGCCGGTCGGTCGACGAGCCGGAGCTCGCCTTCGAGCTGCTCGCCGAGGTCCAGGGCCGGGGGTACGCCACCGAGGCGGCCCGGGCGGTCGTCGAGCACGCCCGCGCTGCCGGCACCGTCCGGCTGTGGGCGGACGTCTGGGCGTGGAACCGGCCCTCGCTCCGGGTGCTGGACAAGCTCGGCTTCGAGGAGTCCTCGCGCACGAGCGTCGAGGGGCGCGGCGCCAACCTCACCCTGGTCCTCGACCTCGCCGAGCCGCAGGTCGGCTCCGACGACTGACCTGGCCCGATCCCGGGGCGCGAACTCCTCAGGTCGGGCACCGGCGGACCGATGTGTTCGAGGTGACCGCTCTTCCGCTCTTCGACCCGGCGGACCTGCTGGCTGCTGCCGAGTCCGTCGAGCCCCTCCCGCACACCATCGCTCGCTTGGCCACGCTCGTGGCCGACCCGGACTTCGACATCCGCGACATCACCGAGACGGTGTCGCTCGACGTGTCGCTGACCGCTGACCTGTTGCGGCGTGCCAACGCCGCCGCCCTGGGTCACCGCTCCACGATCTCGTCGGTGCAGGACGCCGTCGTGCGGATCGGGCCCAGCATGCTGCTGTCCCTGAGCCTGGCCTCGGGCGTCGGCAAGCGGATGCTGCACGCGCTGCCGGCCTACGGGCTCGGCCCCGGTGCGCTGTGGGCGCGCTCGGTCGCCGCGTCCATCGCGGCCGAGGGGATCCGCTCGCGCGCCCGCGTCCCGGTGCCCCCGGAGGTCGGGACCGCGGCGCTGCTCCACGACTTCGGCAAGCTCGTGCTCGCCAAGCACTTCGGCAAGCAGATCCTCGAGACGCTGGCCCTCGCCGCCGCCACCGACGGCACCGACCTGCTCGAGACCGAGCAGGTCGTCTTCGGCATCAACCACGCCGAGATCGGTGCGCTGGTCGCCGAGTCGTGGGGGCTGCCGCTCACGATCGTCGACGGCATCCGCGACCACCACGAGTCGCACCCCGACCTCTCCCCGGTGAGCGCCGCGGTCGGCCTCGCCTGCGCGATGTCGTTCGAGGTCACCACCCGCGACCCGGACGCCGACGAGATCGAGGTGCGGGCCGCCCGCCGCCGCGACATCACGCCGCTCCTGGACATCCTCCAGCTCGACGCCGCCGACTACCACGCCATCGTGGCGGCCGCGTGCGAGCGCTTCGACGAGGTGTCCGACCAGTACGCCTGACCCGGCTGCCTGACCCGGCTGCCTGACCTGTTGGCGGACCAGCTGGCGGGCCGGGGCTGGCCCCACCCGGCGTCCCTCAGCCGGCCGCCATGTCGACGAAGCGCGAGTAGTGGCCCTGGAAGGCGACCGTGAGGTCGCGGGTCGGGCCGTTGCGGTGCTTGACCACGAGCAGGTCGGCCTCGCCGGGACGGGTCGACTCCTTCTCGTAGACGTCGTCGCGGTGCAGCAGGATCACCATGTCGGCGTCCTGCTCCAGCGAGCCGGACTCACGCAGGTCGCTCATCATCGGGCGCTTGTCGCCGCGCTGCTCAGGACCACGGTTGAGCTGGGAGAGCGCGATGATCGGGCACTCGAGCTCCTTGGCGAGGAGCTTGATGTTGCGCGAGAACTCCGAGACCTCGAGCTGGCGCGACTCGACCTTCTTGCCCGAGCTCATGAGCTGCATGTAGTCGATGACGATGAGCTTGAGGTCGTGGCGCTGCTTGAGCCGGCGGGCCTTGGCGCGGATCTCCATCATCGTCATGTTGGGGCTGTCGTCGATGAACATCGGCGCCCCGGAGACCTGGCCCATCTTGCGGGCCAGCTTCTCCCAGTCGTCGTCGCGCATCGTGCCGTTGCGGATGTGGTTGAGCGGCACCTTCGCTTCCGCGGAGAGCAGGCGCATCATGATCTCCGAGCGCGTCATCTCGAGGCTGAAGAAGACGCTCGTGAGGTTGTTGTGGATCGACGCTGCCCGGCAGAAGTCGAGCGCGAGCGTCGACTTCCCCATCGCGGGACGGGCCGCGACGATGATCATCTGGCCCGAGTGCAGGCCGTTGGTGAGGTCGTCGAGGTCGGCGAACCCGGTCGGGACGCCGTAGAGGCCGGCCTCGCGGTTGCCGATGGCCTCGATCTCGTCGAGGACGCCGCTCATGATGTCGCTCAGCGGCGCGTAGTCGACCGCCGCGCGGCGGTCGGTGACCTTGTAGACCTCGGCCTGGGCGGAGTCGACGACGTCGTCGATCTGGCCCTCGCCGGCGTAGCCGAGCTGCGCGATGCGGGTGCCGGCCTCGACCAGCCGGCGCAGGATCGCCTTGTCGCGCACGATCTCGGCGTAGTAGCCGGCGTTGGCCGCGATCGGCACGTTGGCCGAGAGGGTGTGGAGGTAGGGGGCGCCGCCGATGCGCTGCAGCTCGCCGCGCTTCTGCAGCTCCGCGGCCACGGTGATCGGGTCGGCCGGCTCGCCACGGCCGTAGAGGTCGATGATCGCGTCGTGGATCACCTCGTGGGCCGGGCGGTAGTAGTCGACGGCCTTGATCACGTCGACGACGTCGGCGATGGCGTCCTTCGACAGCAGCATGGAGCCGAGCACGCTCTGCTCGGCGGCGTTGTCCTGCGGCGGCGTGCGATCACCCGGCGAGCGCGGGGACTCCCCCGGCTCGTAGGCCGCCGGACCGTCGCCCCACGCCTCGTCGGTGTCGCCCTCGAACGCGATGCTCACCGCTGCTCCTCCTCGCTGCGCTTCCTGCGCTGGCACGACGGTAGGGCCGACCTCCGACACCGCCGCCGCACCGTCTCCCGCGTGTCTGCGTCCACACGTCCGTGCGGGCCACCCGGGACCTGGTCCGCGCGAGACCGTACGTGCTCGGAGGCGGTCGAGGGAAGCCGACGACGGCCAGTTGTCCACAGGCCTTGTGGACAACCTGGGTGCACCCGTGGACGACACGCCTGAGCCGGCGCACACACCGTGGACAGACCTGTGGACGAATCCGGGAGAGCGGCCGGACGCAGGCCGCTGACCTGCGGAGATGCCGTTCTACGACTGTTGAGGAAAAACTCCTGACCCCGCGACGCGTTCACCTGTCCGACATCTGGGAGTCGTCTGTCCGTGCGTCCGGGCCGCCGGGACGCAGGGCCCCGCTGTCATTCATCCACACCGCCATTCACAGGTAGTCAGAACGGGCTATTCCGCCCGCGCCCCGGGCTTCGCTATGCGGGCGCCGAGCCGCGCCGGCGCCCGGTTTCCTAGGGTGGGCGGGTGCAGGCCGTCGACCGCGAGATCCTCCGCCTGGCGGTGCCGGCCTTCCTGGCGCTCGTCGCCGAGCCGCTGTTCCTGCTCTCCGACGCCGCGATCGTCGGCCACCTCGGCACCCCCGAGCTCGCCGGCCTCGGGGTCGCCGCCGTGGTGCTCCAGACCGTCGTGGGGCTGTGCGTCTTCCTGGCCTACGGCACGACCGCCAGCGTCGCGCGACACCTGGGTGCCGGCGACCTGCGCGCCGCGCTCGCCCAGGGGGTCGACGGCATCTGGCTCGCCGTGCTCATCGGCGCGATCGCCACCGTCCTCGGGGTCGTGCTCGCCCCCACCCTCGTCGGCGCGTTCGGCACCGGGAGCGAGGTCGCCGACCACGCCACGACCTACCTCACGATCGCGTTCCTCGGCACGACGCCGCTGCTCGTCATGCTCGCCACCACCGGCGTGCTGCGCGGGCTCCAGGACACCCGTACGCCGCTCCTGGTCGCCGTCGTCGGCAACGGGCTCAACGTCGTGCTCAACCTCGTCCTGGTCTACGGCCTCGACCTCGGGATCGCCGGCTCCGCGATCGGCTCCGTCCTCGCCCAGCTGCTCTCCGCGGCCTGGCTGGTCGCCGTGGTGGTGCGGGCCGCCCGCGCGCACGACGCGCCGCTCTCGCCCGACCGCGCCGGGATCCTGGCCGCGGCCCACGCGGCGATCGCGCTGGTCGTCCGCACGCTCGCCGTGCGCGCCTGCCTGCTCGTCGGGACCTACGCCGTCACCCGGGCCGGCGGTGCCGCCACCGACGTCAACGTGGCCGCCCACCAGATCGCGATCACACTCTGGTCCTTCCTCGCCTTCGCCCTCGACGCCATCGCCATCGCCGCGCAGGCGCTCACGGGCCGGGCGCTCGGCGAGGGCGACGTCGACCGCACCCGCCGGCTGACCCGGCGGATGGTGCGGTGGGGCTGGGGCAGCGGGGTGGTGGCCGGGCTGGCGCTGGCGGCCTGTGCACCCTTCGTCGGCGCACTCTTCACCTCCGACGCCGCCGTCCGCGAGGCGCTGGTCCCCGTGCTCCTCGTCGCCGCGGTCGGGCAACCGCTCGCAGGTCTGGTGTTCGTCCTCGACGGCGTGCTGATCGGGGCGGGCGACGGCACCTTCCTGGCCTGGGCCGGCCTCGTGGTGCTCGCGGCCTACGCCCCCGCCGCGCTCGTCGCCGCGACCCTCCCGCACGGCCTGGTGATGGTCTGGGTGGCGATGACCGTGGTGTTCATGGGCGCCCGCGGCCTGCTGCTGTCGTGGCGGGCGAGGGGCGAGGCGTGGCTCGTAACCGGAGCGCGCCTCGCGCGTTGAGCCGACGGAGGGTGCGCGCGAGGGCGCGCGCCGGAGGGAGGCACCACACCGTGAAGACCCGTCCCGTGCGCCGGTCCGCAGGCCTCGCCGCGATCACCCTGGTCGCCGCGTCGCTCCTCACCGTCGGGGGTGCCGCGCCGGCCGGTGCGACGCCGGGGTGCACCGACGAGACGCCGCCGAACATCCTCACCGACGGCTGCGACGACTCCACGCCCCCGGAGACCGTGCTCAGCTCCTCGAGCGCCCCCAACGCCGCCGGGTTCGTCACGACCTCGACCATGACCTTCACCTTCTCGGCCACCGTCACCGACGGGGACGCCGGCCCGTTCGGCTTCGAGTGCGCCACCGCGACGCCCGCCGCCCCGTCGCCCGCGTGGCAGCCGTGCACGAGCCCCGTCACCCTGTCCGGCCTCGCCGACTCGGGCCCCGGCGCGTACGGCTTCAGCGTGCGCGCCGTCGACACCGCCGACCGGGCCATCGACCCCGACACGCTGCTCGGGGTCGGCACGGTCGAGGACACGCCCGACGAGGACCCCACCCCGGCCGGGCTCAGCTGGGGGCAGGACACCAAGGCCCCGTTCGTCTTCGTCACGCGCAGCGCCTACGACGAGGACACCCCGACGCAGCCCGTGGTCACCACGCCGACGCTCCCGCTGCGGCTGAACAGCAACGAGCCCGGGGCGAGATTCGAGTGCACCGACGACGGCCGGCCCGTGACCTGCACCGGTGGACGCTGGGACATGCCCGCGACGCCCGCCGGGCGGCACGTCGTCAGCGCCCGGGCGATCGACCGGGCCGGCAACGCCAGCGCCTGGTCGGCGCCGGTGGAGTTCTTCGTGCCGCTCGACCTGACGCGCAGCCGCGGCTGGCGGGCCGTGTCCGGCCGCGACTACCTGGACGGCGACGCCCTACGTGCCGCCCGCCCGGGCTCCCGCCTCGTGCTGCCCCGCACCACGGTCGGCGAGCTGCGGCTGGTGGCACCGTCGGGCCCGCGGATGGGCAAGGTGCGCCTGCGGGTGGGGCGCCGCGACTGGCACGTCGTCGACCTGTCCGGTCCGCGCGCCGCGCTGCGCCAGTACGTCGTCATCGACCGGTACTCCGGCGTCCGCACGGGACGGATCGTCATCGAGGCGCTCGGCGGCCGCGTGCTCGTCGACGGGGTCGTCGCGCGCCCGAACCGGTTCCCGACCGGCGCCCAGCGGCGCTGACGCCGCCCCAGCCCGTCGTCGTACGTCCCAACCAGCCCGGTAGTCCGCTGCGCTCGGCCGGATCCGGACCCGGTCCGACCCGCCGACTGCAGCGGACTACCCCGGGGCGCC
>NZ_JBHLXH010000001.1:1985857-2019844 GCF_042432345.1 Nocardioides zeicaulis
GACGGCCCGCCGCCTCCCGGAGGAGGGGCGGGCCGTCGCGGTGGTGCGTCAGGCGGTGATCAGGTGATCAGGCCGGGACGACGTTGAGGGCGACCGTGGCCGACACCTCGTCGTGCAGCTTCACCGACACCGTGTGGGCGCCGAGCGACTTGATCGGGTTGGTGACCACGATGGTGCGGCGGTCGACCTTCTCGCCCGAGACCTCGGTGATCGCGTCGGCGATCTCCGAGGTGGTGACGGCACCGAACAGGCGGCCACCGGCGCCCGAGCGGACCTTCACGTTGACCGAGCTCGCCTCGAGCTTGGTCTTGATCTCCTGCGCGTGGCCCTCGTCGCGAGCGGCGCGGGCGGCACGGGCGGACTTGATCGATTCGATGGTCTTCTCGCCACCACGGGTCCAGCGGATGCCGAGGCCACGGGGCACGAGGTAGTTGCGGCCGTAGCCGTCCTTGACCTCGACCACGTCACCGGGAGCACCGAGACCGTCGACTTCCTGGGTCAGGATGAGCTTCATCGTCCGTGCTCCTCTCAGCGACCGGTGGACGTGTAGGGCAGCAGGGCGAGCTCGCGCGCGTTCTTGACGGCGATGGCCACGTCGCGCTGGTGCTGGACGCAGTTGCCGGTCACGCGGCGGGCGCGGATCTTGCCGCGGTCGGAGATGAACTTGCGGAGCAGGGTGGTGTCCTTGTAGTCGACACCGGTCGCCTTCTCCTTGCAGAACTGGCAAACCTTCTTCTTGGGCTTGCGCAGAATTGCCTTGGCCATTGTGGTGCTCCCTTTCAGTGAGCCCGGCCCTGAAGGCAATCAGGGACGGAATGGTGATGGATGTTTCGGTGGTCCGGATCAGGACCTAGAAGGGCGGCTCGTCGTTGCCGCCGGAGACCCCGGGCGTGGCCCACGGGTCGTTGGCGGGCGCGGACTGACCGCCGCCGAAGGACTGGCCACCCTGGGACTGGCCGCCCTGGGACTGACCGCCCCAGCCGCCGCCACTGCCCTGGGAGGGCGCGGGGCTGGCCCACGGGTCGTCGGCCGGCGCGGACTGCTGCCCGCCACCGCCGCCCGAGTAGCCGCCACCGCCGCCGGACCCGCCGGACCCGCCGGAGTAGCCGCCACCGCCGCCGGACCGCTGCGTCTTGGTGACCTTCGCCGATGCACTGCGCAGCGACGGGCCGACCTCCTCGACGTCGATCTCGAAGACGGTGCGCTTCTCACCCTCGCGGGTCTCGTACTGACGCGACTTGAGGCGACCCTGGACGATCACCCGCATGCCCCGCTGGAGGGACTCGGCGACGTTCTCCGCGGCCTGGCGCCAGACAGCGCAGGAGAGGAACAGCGTGTCGCCGTCCTTCCACTCGTTGCTCTGGCGGTCGAAGGTGCGCGGGGTCGAGGCGATCCGGAAGTTCGCGACGGGTGCCCCCGAGGGGGTGAACCGCAGCTCCGGGTCGTCGACCAGGTTGCCGACAACGGTGATCGTGGTCTCGCCTGCCATGTCAGGTCTCCTCTAGGTGTCCCTGTTGATCCGGGGTGCTCCCGGTCCCGAGCCCATCAAACAGGCCGGGACCGACAGCGGGAAGGTGCTATCCACAGATGCCGCGGGGGCGATCAGTGGGCGTCGGGACGCATGACCTTCGTGCGCAGGATCGACTCGTTCAGCGTGAGCTGGCGGTCGAACTCCTTGACCGTCTCGGGCGTGGCCGTCAGGTTGACGACGGCGTAGATGCCCTCGGCGTTCTTCTTGATCTCGTACGCCATCCGGCGACGACCCCACACGTCGACGGACTCGACCGAGCCGCCGTCCTTGCGGATCACGTTGAGGTACTTGTCGAGCGACGGCTCGATGGTGCGCTCGTCGAGACTCGGGTCGAGGATGACCATCACTTCATAAGCACGCATAGCGGTCTCCACCTCCTCTGGGCTAGAGCGGCCACGGGCTTTCCGTGGCAGGAGGGCTGTGCGTCCACGGCGCCTGACATGGGGTCGGGCCCGCGGAAGGTCGCCCGAAGGCAACCGGGAGAGGTTACCAGCGCGCGGGCCGGCCCCCGGAATCGTCGTACGCCGCCCTGTGGACGGGGGTTCGCGGCCCGGACGGATCGGGCGTCCCGGCGGGCGCGCAGCCGACTTCACGGCCGGACCTGCCGCTTCGTACGCGATGTCTCGACCGCGAAGCAGCGACTTCCCCGGATATCCGGGGAGTCGCCGCCGGGAGGCAGGGCCCTGGGTCAGGGAGCGGTCCGCCGGAGCACGGCGAGCCCGGTGCCGGCGAGGGAGGCCAGGAGGGCCAGCCAGTAGCCGACGCCGTGGCCCTGGTCGATCATGTCGCACAGCGAGCCCCCGAGGAGGCTGTCGTCGCAGCTGCCGCCGGGCATCACGAACAGCGCGAGCAGGGTGCACAGCGCGCTCAGGGCGAGGAGACCGAGGACGGTCAGGCGCACCGGGACCGGCAGCGCCACCGCGAGCAGGTGGAGCACCAGCACCACCGCGGCGGCCAGCGCCAGCAGCGCGCCGAACCAGCCGAAGAAGCCGTGCCACGCGGTGACGGACTCCGAGGCGTTCGCGCCGAACCCCGAGACCGAGACCGTGTAGTAGGGCAGCAGCGAGCCGAGGAGGACCAGCAGGCCGGCGCCGATGGTGGCGAGGTCGAGCGGGTTGCCCTTCTTCAGCGTCGCGACGGCCTCGTTGGCCTGCTGGGAGGCGGCCGAGCCCGACCAGCCCCCACCCGAGGAGGCGGGCGGCGGCGTGGACGAGGACGGCGGAGGGGTCGGCTCCGGGGTGGGCTCGGCTCCGGGCGTGGTGTCGGACATCGGGTTCTCCCCCGTCGGGCCCCTCGGTGGGGCCGGTCAGCGCGAGGATCCTGCACCGGGACCGGGGCGGGCAAACGTGCTGGCACCACTGGTCTGGACCTCGTCGGCCGACGCGGGACCCGTGCCTGTGGAGGACGGGAGCGGGGCCGGGTCGCGCGGGGCTAGCGTCGCCTGGTGTCCTCCTCCTCGCGCACCGCGACCGTGGTGGCGGGGCGCTACGTGCTGCTGGACCAGGTGGGTGCGGGCGGGATGGGCTCGGTGTGGCGCGCGCGCGACGAGCGCACCGGGCACGAGGTGGCGCTGAAGGTGCTGGGCCGACACGGTGCCGCGCTCCTCGCACGGTTCGTGCGGGAGCAGGCGGTCCGGGTGCGCCACCCGCACGTCGTGGCGCCGCACGGCTGGGCCGCGGAGGACGACCTCGTGGTCCTGGCGATGGAGCTGGTCCGCGGCGGGTCGGTCGCCGACCTGCTGCGCGAGCACGGCCCCCTCGACCCCGGCACGGTCGCGGTGCTGGTCGAGCAGCTGCTGCTCGGCCTGTCCGCGGTGCACGCCGCCGGTCTCGTGCACCGCGACGTCAAGCCGGCCAACCTGCTCCTCGAGGCCACCGGCGAGGGCCCTCCCCACCTGCGGCTCGGCGACTTCGGGGTCGCCGCGCCGATCGCGGACCGCCGGTTCACCACGGTGCCGGGCGCCATCGGCACCGACGGCTACATGGCGCCCGAGCAGGCCCGGGGCGCCGCCCCCGAGCCCACGCAGGACCTGTGGGCGGTCGGCCGGGTCGCCCTGGAGCTGGTGACCGGCCTGCCGCCGGCGCAGCAGGGCGCGATCCCCCCCCACCCCCTGCGGCCGCTGCTCGAGCGGCTGCTCGTCCCCGACCCCGAGCAGCGACTCGTCTCCGCCGAGGCCGCGCTCCGGCTGCTGCGCCGGCTCCCGGTGCCGCCGCCCCGCTGCCCGGCAGTGCCCGACCGCGTCGGCGCGGCACCCCGTCGTCGTACGTCGTGGCGGGCGCCCGTCGACGCCGACCTGGCGGGCTGGGCCGCGGTCACCGCCCTCCTCGCGGTCGTCGCGGGGTGTCTGTGGGTGCTCCTAGGGTGGTGGTCATGAGCGAGAGCGCGTCCGGCCAGTCGTCCGTCGTCCCCGTGGGGGCCCACGTCGAGCAGACCGACCCGGTCTCGGAGGCGATCGCCCGGGAGACCTCGCTCGTGCAGTTCTTCCTCGGCGACCCCCAGGGCTACAAGGGGCCGGAGGTCCGCTTCGAGGGCGGGGCGCCCGCGCTGCGCGCCGCGGCGGAGGAGGCCGGCGTCGACCTCTACGTCCACGCCCCCTACATCGTCAACGTCGCCACGACCAACAACCGCATCCGGATCCCCAGCCGCAAGCTGCTCCAGCAGCACATGGACGCGGCGGCGGAGATCGGCGCCAAGGGGCTCGTCGTGCACGGCGGCCACGTCAACAAGGACGACGACCCCGCCGTCGGCTTCGACAACTGGCGCAAGGCGATCGAGGCCACCGACCTCAAGATCCCCCTGCTGATCGAGAACACCGCGGGTGGGGACAACGCGATGGCCCGCCACCTCGACCGCATCGCCGGCGTCTGGGACGCGATCTCCTCGGCGGAGGGCGCCGACATGGTCGGCTTCTGCCTCGACACCTGCCACGCGTGGGCGGGCGGCATCGAGCTCGGCGACGCGGTCGAGCGGGTCCGGGCGATCACCGGCCGCATCGACCTGGTCCACGCCAACGACTCGCGCGACGACTTCGACTCCGGTGCCGACCGCCACGCGAACTTCGGCCAGGGCCACCTGCCGCCCGACGAGTTCGCGGGCGTGGTCCGCGAGGCGGGGGCGCCGGTGATCTGCGAGACGCCCGGCGGCGCCGCGGAGCACCTCGCCGACTTCGCCTGGCTGCGCGACCGCCTCTGACCCGGGCGGTCCGCGCACGCGCCCGGCGCCGAGATCCGTCAGGAAAGTTCTGACACGGGTGCAACCAAACGCCGGCGCCCCGCGTCAGTACGGGTGAAGGGACCAGACACGTACGGGGGTCGTGTCTGGTCCCTTGTAGCCTCTCCGGGGTGACGACCCGCCTGACGCTCCGCCCGATCTCCGCGCAGGAGCACCGCGACCTGATCGCGAGCCGGCCGTCCGCGAGCTTCCTGCAGACCCCCGCATGGGCGGCCGTGAAGTCCGACTGGCGCTCGGAGTCGGTCGGCTGGGAGCGTGACGGCCAGGTGGTCGGCGCCGCCCTCGTGCTCTACCGCCAGCTCCCGAAGGTCAGGCGCTACCTCGCCTACGTCCCCGAGGGCCCGGTCATCGACTGGAACGACGGCGACCTCGCGGCGTGGCTGACCCCGCTGGTGGCGCACCTGAAGAAGCAGGGCGCCTTCGCGGTGCGGATGGGTCCGCCCGTGGTCACCCGCCGCTGGACGGCCGAGCAGGTCAAGGCCGGCATCGCCGACCCCGCCGTGCGGCGCCTCGGCGACGTCCCTCCCCTGGAGCGCTCGCAGGAGGGGGCCCGCGTCATCGCCCAGCTCCACGAGCTCGGCTGGCAGCAGCAGGGCACCGAGGGCGGCTTCGCGGCCGGTCAGCCGCAGTTCAACTTCCAGGTGCCGCTGGTCGACGAGCAGGGCGTGCCCCGCTCGGAGGCCGACGTGCTCGCGGGCATGAACCAGCTGTGGCGCCGCAACATCAAGAAGGCCGACAAGGCCGGCGTCGAGGTGACCCGCGGCGGCGCCGAGGACCTCGAGGCCTTCCACGCCCTCTACGTCCACACCGCCGAGCGCGACCACTTCACGCCCCGCCCGCTCGGCTACTTCCGCACGATGGTCGAGGCGCTCGCCGCCGAGGACCCCGACCGCATCCAGCTGTGGCTGGCCCGCCACGAGGGTGACCTGGTCGCGGCCACGATCGCGATCCGGGTCGGCACCCACGCCTGGTACTCCTACGGCGCGTCGTCGACCGAGAAGCGCGACGTGCGCGGCTCCAACGCCGTCCAGTGGGCCATGATGCGCCACGCCCTCGCGCAGGGCGCCGAGGTCTACGACCTGCGCGGCATCACCGAGACCCTCGACGCCGACGACCCGCACGTCGGGCTGATCCAGTTCAAGGTCGGCACCGGCGGTCAGGCCGTCGAGCACGCCGGCGAGTGGGACCTGCCGCTCAACCGCGCCATCTACAAGGCGTTCCAGGTCTACCTGGCCCGGCGGGGAGGATGAGCTCGTGAGCCTCACCCTGACCGTCGACGGCGAGCGCTGGCGCGCGCACCTGCTCGCCACCGCCACCCGGTTCCCCGGGATCGTGCCGGTCGCCAAGGGCAACGGCTACGGCCTCACCCTCGGCCGCCTGGCCCGGCGGGCGCAGTGGCTGGCCGACCACGCCGCCGAGACGGGCGCCCCGCTCGACCTGCTCGCGATCGGGACCTACGACGAGCTCGACGAGGTCACCTCGCGCTACGCCGGCGACGTCCTGGTGATGACCCCGTGGCGCCCCTTCGGCACCGCCACCCGACTCGACGCCCGCACGGCCGCGCGCGTCGTGCACACCGTGAGCCGCCCCGCCGACCTCGAGGCGCTGCTCGCGCACGACCCGTCGGCCCGGTTCGTCCTCGAGCAGCTGACCTCGATGCGGCGCCACGGGATGACCCGGCGCGAGCTGGAGGCCACCGCCGAGGTGCTCGGGGCCGGCCGCAGCGGCCTGCGGGGCATCGCCCTGCACCTGCCGCTCAACACCACGTCCCACCTCGGCGAGGTGAGCCGGCTGGTCAACGAGGTGGTCGCCTCCGGCCTCCCGGCCCGCACGATCTTCGTGTCCCACCTGACCCACGACGAGCTCGGGCGCCTGGCCACCACCTACCCCGACTTCACCTTCCGTCCCCGCATCGGCACCGGGCTCTGGCTCGGCGACCGGGGCGCGCTGCGGGTGACCGCGACCGTCCTCGACGTGCACGAGGTCGAGCGCGGCGACGTCTTCGGCTACCGCGGGCGCTCGGCGCCCAAGAGCGGCCACATCGTCGTCGTCAGTGGCGGCACCGCGCACGGCATCGGCCTCGAGGCGCCGACCGGCGACCAGTCGCTCAAGGCCCGCGCCGCGACCCTGGCCCGCGGTGGCCTCGACGCGGCCGGCTTCGTCCGTTCGCCCTTCTCCATCGACGGCAAGCAGCGCCTCTTCGCCGAGCCCCCGCACATGCAGGCCTCGATGCTGTTCCTGCCCTCAGGCGCCCGCGTGCCCCGCGTCGGGGAGCAGGTCGACGTCCGGGTCAGGTTCACCACGACCGACGTCGACCACGTCGTCGTCGACTGAGGCGTCGAGCAGCACCGACGCCACCAGCCACAGCAGCCCGACCGTGCGCACCAGCACCGCCAGCGCGTAGGCGCGGACGTCGTCGGTCACCGTCGGCTCCAGCGCGCCACCGACGTACCACCCGGTGACCGCCCAGCTCACCAGCTCGCAGCCCTGCCACACCAGCAGGTCGCGCCAGCGGCGCACCGCGAGCGCGGCCAGCGGCAGCACCACCAGCGCGAGCTCGGGGGGCGCGGAGCCTGACACCAGCACGGCCGCGACCAGGAGCACCAGACCGGCGCCGGCGGCGGTGCGGACCCCGGCCCGCGGCGCCCGGTCGACCAGCCACCACACCGCGACCGCGGCCAGGGCGAGCACGAGGACCGTCACCACGGTGCGCACGGTCGCCGACGGGCGGCCCACGCGCTGCTCCACGACCAGCCAGACCGAGCCGATGTCGGCGTCCTGGGTGCCGCCGCGGCCGGGCAGGGTGACGACGACGTACGCCGCTGCCGCCGCGACGACCGCGTCGACCCGGGCGCGGAACCGCTCGCGTCCACCACCGCCGACCGCCAGCACGCCGACGAGGGCGAGCGCGACGGGGAGGGCGAAGGCCGCACCGATGCCGGCGCCGACACCGGCGAGCCACGCGCGCCCGGACGTCCACCCCCACAGCAGGAGGGCGACGCCGACCGCGGCGACCACCTCCCACGAGATCCAGCCGAGCAGCAGCACCGGGCTCAGCGCCCACCCGGCCGCGGCCCAGGGCCGGTGGCGGTCGGTGCGCACGAGCAGCACCGTGGCGAGCATCGCGAGCGCCGCGAGCAGCACCGCGAGCGCGGCGGTCGTCGCGACGGTGCCGCTCCCGGGGAGCACGCCGGCGAGGCGTTCGAGCCAGCTCGTGATCCCGGGCGGGGTGGCCGCCTGGACCGGGCGGCCGGCGACGTCGCTCCAGCACAGGTGGGCGTAGGCGTGCTGGTCGCCGCCCCACCCCGGTGAGGTGCAGTCGGTCTTGGCCACCATCCCGCCGGCCAGCACCACCGCGGTGGCGCCGACCAGCACCCGGGCCGGGCTCCACCAGGGGTGCCCGGCGGAGTGGTCGCCGTCGGGACCGCCGACGACCTCCGAGACGGCAGCCGCGACCGCGTCGGTCCGGGTGGGCGACGGGCGGTCCACGGCGCTCGTCAGGGCCTGGTGTCGACGACGTGCCGCTGGGTGCGGGCGGTCGGCGTGGCGGTCGCGCTCGGCGTCTCCGTGGGCGCGGGCGTCGTGGGCACCGGCTCGGTCGGCACGGGCGTCGTCGGCACCGGGGTCGTCGGGACCGGGGTCGTCGGCGTCTCGGTGGGCGTCTCCGTCGGCGTCTCGGTCGGCGACTCCGTGGGCGACTCCGTCGGGGTCGACGGCGCCATGGTCGGCGTCTTCGTCGGCGTCCGGGTCGGCTGCGGCTGCGACGGCGCGGGCGGCGGCGGGGTGTACTCGTGACCGTCCTCGGGCGCGTCGCCGTCGACGTAGGCCGGCTCCGGGAACTCCTCGACCTCGCGACCCTCCATCACCTTCTGCATGATGCCGGTCCAGGTCGAGGCGGGGTAGTCGGCACCGAAGTAGGACGGCAGCCAGCCGTCGAGCTGGTCGTCACCGTCGCCGCGGACGTACATCACCGCCGTGGCCATCTGCGGGGTGTAGCCGGCGAACCAGCTCGAGGACACGTGCTCGTCCTCACCGCCGGTCGCGGTGCCGGTCTTGCCGGCCGCCGGGCGGCCCAGGGCGAGCGCGGCCCGGCCCGTGCCGTTCTGCACGATCTGCTGCATCACGTAGGAGGTGTCGGCCGCGATGTCCTCGTCGACGGCGCGCCGGGTGCTCGGCTGCCACTCGTAGATGGTGTTGCCGGACCGGTCGACGACCTTCTCGACCACGTGCGCGTCGGCACGCAGGCCGCCGTTGGCGATGGTGGCGTAGGCGTTGGCCATGTTGATCGGGCTGACCCGGCCCTTGCCGAGGGTGATCAGGGTGTCGGACGGGCTGAAGTCGACCGACTTGCTGGGGATGCCGGGGTACTTGCTCGACGGCGTCTCTCCCGGGATGCCCAGCGCGCGGGCCATGTCGTAGATCGACTGCGGACCGTCCTCCATCGAGTCGGACATGTCGACGAAGGCGGTGTTGATCGACTGCTCGCCGGCGGTCACCAGGCTGACCTGGGAGCCGTAGTCGTTGCCCAGGCCGTCGGAGCCGGTGCCCTCGTTGCGCACCTCGGTGCCGTCGGGGAACTCGTAGGGGGAGTTGCCCTCGAAGGTGTCCTCGATCGAGAAGCCCTGCTTGAGCGCGGCCGCGACGGTGAGCGGCTTGATCGTCGAGCCGGCCATGCCGCCGGTGGCCGCCCAGTTGATCTGCGACTGGAGGTAGTCCTGACCGCCGTAGAAGCCGCGCACCGCGCCCGTGCCGACCTCGAGGGTGGCGGCGCCGATGTGGAGCTCCTTGTCGCCGAAGCCCTCGGGCTTCTGCTCCTCGATGCCCTCCTGCACGTCGGCCATCACCTGGGGGTCGAACGTCGTGGTGATCCGCAGGCCACCGCCGTCGATCTCCTCCTCCGAGGCGATCCCCTTCGACAGCAGCTCCTGCTTGACCAGCGCGAGCATGTGGCCCTTCTGGCCGCCGAACTGGCTCTGGGTGGCGATCTTCGGGAACTTCGGGAGCCGCTTGAGGGCCTTGTCGCGCTCGTCGGCGGTGATGTAGTCGAGGTCGGCCATGTTGTCGAGGACGTACTCGTAGCGGTCCTTGAGGTCGGCCCTGGCGTCCTTGCCGTTGCGCGGGTCGTACTGGGTGGGGTTGTTGAGCACCGTGGCCAGCACGGCCGACTCGCGCAGGCTCAGCTCGGAGGCCGGGTGGTCGAAGTAGGCCTTCGACGCAGCCTGGATGCCGTAGGCGCCGCGCCCGAAGTAGATGGTGTTGAGGTAGCCCTCCAGCACCTCCTTCTTGTCGAGCTGCTGCTGGATCTTCAGCGAGACGACGGCTTCCTTGATCTTGCGCTTGTAGCTCTGCTCGCTGCTCAGGTACAGGATCTTGACGTACTGCTGGGTGATCGTGGACGCGCCCTGGCGGGCGTTGCCGCGCGCGTTGGAGAACAGCGCGCGCAGGATGCCCTTGGGGTCGATGCCCTTGTCGGTCCAGAACGTCTGGTTCTCGGCGGCGACGACGGCGTCCTTGATCGAGTCGGGCATCTCGCCGAGCGGGATCGACTCGCGGTTCTGGTCGTCGTAGTAGGTGCCGAGCTGCTGCTCACCGTCGCGGTAGTACACGAAGGTGGTCTGCGCCTCGAAGGCCTTGTTGGGGTCGGGGATCCCGATGGCCTGGTAGAGGACGACGGCGATGCCGGCCAGCACCAGCGCACCCACGACCGCCAGGACCCCGAACACCTTCGCGACCGTCGCCAGGCGCTGGCGGGGGGTCTTCCTGGCCTTCGGTCGACGCTTCTGCGCCGGGCCGTCCGCCCGCCTCTTCTTCGCACTCACGCGGGAAAGGGTACGGGTGGCGCTCGGCGATCCCGGATTCGTCGTCTGCGGATATATCGGTACGATAGGTCGCATGGCACGCCGTGGTGACACCATCGAACTCGCAGTCCTCGGACTGCTGCACGAGGGACCCATGCACGGCTACGAGCTGCGCAAGCGGCTCAACCTCATGCTGGGATGGGGGCGGGTGCTGTCCTACGGCTCGCTCTACCCGGCCCTGAAGAAGATGCTGCGCGCCAACCTCATCACCGAGGTCGCCACCACCACGACGCCGACGAGCCGCCGCCCGCGGATCGTCTACGAGGTCACCGACGCCGGGCACGAGCAGTTCCACCGGCTCATGTCCGAGGTCGGCCCGACGGCGTGGGAGGACGACAACTTCGACATCCGGTTCGCGTTCTTCTCCTCCACCGACATGGAGATCCGCCTGCGCGTCCTCGAGGGACGACGCTCGCGCCTCCAGGAACGCCTGGCCCGGGTCCAGGCGGAGCTCGAGCGCACCCAGGCCGAGGTCGACCGGTACGCCGGCGAGCTGCAGCGCCACGGCGTGGAGTCGGTCGAGCGTGAGGTCCGGTGGCTCTCGGACCTGATCCGCGCCGAGCGCGGTGATGACCCCCCGACGGCCCCGCCATCCGCGGCGTCCCCGTCGATCACCCGGCACGAGCAAGCCAGTCCGAGCAACTGACAACCAACCAGCACAGACCCCGCAATGAGAAGGAGAGCCCCATGGGTTCGGTACGAGTAGGGATCGTCGGAGTCGGCAACTGCGCCACCTCCCTCGTCCAGGGCGTGGAGTACTACAAGGACGCGGACCCGGCCGGCACCGTCCCCGGGCTCATGCACGTGAAGTTCGGCGACTACCACGTCAACGACGTCCAGTTCGTCGTCGCCTTCGACGTCGACGACAAGAAGGTCGGCAAGGACCTCTCCGAGGCCATCAACGCCTCCGAGAACAACACCATCAAGATCGCCGACGTCCCCACCCTGGGCGTCGAGGTCAAGCGCGGCCCCACGCTCGACGGCCTCGGCAAGTACTACCGCCAGACCATCGAGGAGTCGGCCGCCGAGCCGGTCGACGTCGTGCAGGCGCTCAAGGACGCCGAGGTCGACGTCCTCGTGTGCTACCTCCCCGTGGGCTCCGAGCAGGCCGCGAAGTTCTACGCCCAGTGCGCGATCGACGCCGGTGTCGGCTTCGTCAACGCCCTGCCGGTCTTCATCGCCTCCGACCCCGAGTGGGCCAAGAAGTTCGAGGACGCCGGCGTGCCGATCGTCGGCGACGACATCAAGAGCCAGGTCGGCGCCACCATCACCCACCGCGTGATGGCCAAGCTGTTCGAGGACCGCGGCGTCGCGCTGGACCGCACGTACCAGCTCAACGTCGGCGGCAACATGGACTTCAAGAACATGCTCGAGCGCGAGCGCCTGGAGTCGAAGAAGGTCTCCAAGACCCAGGCCGTGACGTCCAACCTCAAGGGCGAGCTGGCCGACAAGATCGACAGCAAGAACGTCCACATCGGCCCGTCCGACTACGTCGCGTGGCTCGACGACCGCAAGTGGGCCTACGTCCGCCTCGAGGGTCGCGCCTTCGGTGACGTCCCGCTCAACCTCGAGTACAAGCTCGAGGTCTGGGACTCCCCGAACTCGGCCGGCATCATCATCGACGCCGTCCGCGCCGCGAAGATCGCCATGGACCGCAAGGTCGGCGGCCCGATCATCCCGGCCTCGACCTACCTGATGAAGTCCCCGCCGGTGCAGATGCCCGACGACCTCGGCCGCGCCGAGCTCGAGAAGTTCATCAAGGGCGAGTGACCCACGGGGCGTCGTCCGCGACGCCCGACCCGCTCCACCTGCTCCACCTGTTCCACCCCCCACGACCCCCCGTCCGCGTCCCGGACGGGGGGTCGTGCGCGTCCTCGGACCCCGCGGCGGATGGAAGCGCTGCTCCCCGGGTACGTCCTGTGGTCGGACGGTCCGGCTCGACAGGAGGCGACGATGAGGTTCACCACGACGATGGCGGCGCTGGCTGCGGGATGCCTGCTGGCCGGCTGCGCGCAGGGCACGGGCGGCTCGGACACCACGAGCGACGCCTCCTTCGACCCGGACGCCGACCTGACGGGCACGGTCGAGGTGATGGGGTTCGGCGCCGGCGACGAGATCGCCACGGTCCGGCTCGACAGGGCGGAGCAGGAGCTCGGCGACGCCAAGGTCAAGCTCGTCGAGGGCGACCTCGACATCCAGCAGTTCCTCTCCTCGGTCGCGTCGGGCCAGCCGCCCTCGCTGGTCTACGCCGAGCGCAGCCAGATCGGCACCTTCGCCTCCCGCGGAGCGGTCGTCCCGCTCACCGACTGCATCGAGGGCGAGGGCATCGACACCTCGGTCTTCCGGCCCTCGGCGCTCGACGAGGTCACCTTCGACGACCAGGTCTACGGCATCCCCGAGTTCAACGTCGTGCAGATCACCCAGGCCAACGCCGACCTGCTCCAGCAGTCGGGCCACACCCTCGACGACGTCAACGGCTCCGACTGGGACGCGGTGCTCGCCGCCGACGAGGACATGACCAAGCAGCAGGGCGGCAACCTGGCGACGATCGGCTACGACAGCAAGCTCCCCGAGTTCCTCCCGCTGTGGGCCAAGGCCAACGGCGCCGACCTCATCTCCGAGGACGGCCGCACCGCCCAGCTCGACAGCCCCGAGGTCGTCGAGGCGCTCGAGTGGGCCGTGTCGGTCTACGACGCCCAGGGCGGCTTCGGTGAGGTCAAGGCGCTGCGCGACTCCGCCGACTTCTTCGGCGACGGCAACCAGTTCGCCAGCGGCACCCTCGGCGCGATGCCGATGGAGCAGTGGTACGTCAACGTGCTCAACGACGTCTCCCCCGACGCGCCGATGGCGTTCGACACCGTCCGCGACCGCCAGGGCGAGCCGCTCGCCTGGGCGTCCGGGTCGGCGTGGGCCATCCCGAAGGGGAGCCCCGACCCGGAGGCGGCGTGCCGGATGGCGCGGGTGATGACCGAGACCGACTCGTGGGTCGCGGCCGCCGAGGCGCGCGTGGCCGCCCGGAAGAAGGACGGTGGGCTCTTCACCGGCGTCCTGACGGCCAACGAGGACGCCGACGCCCAGATCGAGGCGATGGCGCCCACCGACGGCGACGACGTCTGGTCGCAGGCGGTCGCCGCGACCTACGAGGCCAACGACCACACCTTCTCCATGCCGGCCAACCCCGCGGGCGACGAGTTCGAGCAGGCCTGGCAGGACGAGGTCAACAAGGTGCTGACCGGCGACAAGGAGCCTGCGGAGGCGATGGCCGACGCCCAGGAAGCGGCGCAGCAGGCGCTCGACGAGGCATGGGCGAGCTGGGACGACAAGTGAGCACGGCCGCCCCGTCCACCTCCCCCACCCGACGGCGCCAACGCCGCGGGGGCGGAGGGCGCCACGAGGGACGGGTGGCGCTGCTGTTCATCAGCCCGTGGATCATCGGGTTCGTCGTGTTCATGGCCTACCCGGTGCTCTACACGGCCTACCTGTCGCTCACCGACTACGACGTCATCAACGACCCGACGTTCGTCGGTGTCGACAACTACCGCGAGCTCATGGGCGACGACAAGGTCGTGCTGGCCCTGCGCAACACGTTCGTCTACACGGCGATGTCGGTGCCGGCCCAGCTCGTCTTCTCCCTCGCGCTGGCCCTGCTGCTCCAGCGTGCGGGGCGCGCCGCGGGCTTCTTCCGCACCGCCTTCTTCCTGCCCAAGATGACGCCCCCGGTCGCGGTCGGCGTGCTGCTGCTGATGCTGCTCAACGGGCAGAGCGGGCTGGTCAACGAGGTGCTCGGGTGGTTCGGCGTCAACGGGCCGAACTGGACGACCGACCCCACCTGGGTCAAGCCCGGGCTGGTGATCACCTCGCTGTGGACCGTCGGCTCGTCGGTGATCATCCTGCTGGCGGCCCTGCAGGAGGTGCCCGAGGAGCTCCTCGACGCCGCTCGGGTGGACGGTGCCGGCTGGCCCAAGCGCCTGTGGCACGTGGTCCTGCCGATCATCAGCCCGTCGATCTACTTCATCGTCGTCGTCGACACCATCGCCTCCCTGCAGTCCTTCACCGAGGCCTACACCGCCTTCTTCGGCGCCGGCAACACCACCTACAGCAACGACGCCGCGCTGTTCTACGCCATCTACCTGTTCCAGCAGGCCTTCGAGTTCCTGCACATGGGCTACGCCTCGGCGCTGGCGATGCTGCTGTTCCTCATCGTCATGCTCGTGACGGCGGTGCAGGTGTGGCTGAGCCGGCGCTACGTCCACTACACGGGCGGGGCGAGGTGAGCGCGGCATGAGCACCCTCGACCGGGCCGGGGAGGCCGGCCCCACCACCGCCCTCCCGCCGGGGGGGCCGGAGCCGGCGGCGACGGGGCGTCCCGCGCCGACGGGGCAGCGCACGACCCCGCGCGTGCTCGCCGCCCGCGTGGGCGTGGGCGCCGGGCTGGTGCTGATGACGGTCGCGTTCGTCTATCCCTTCGTGTGGCTGGTCAGCGCCTCGCTCAAGCCGCGCAGCGACGTCTTCGACAACCGGCTCATCCCGGAGACGCTGACCTTCGAGAACTACGTCGAGGTGTGGAACGCCGCACCGATGGCGGCCTGGCTGCTCAACACGGCGTTCGTGACGGTGATGGCCACCCTCACCGTCACCGTCTCCAGCGCGCTGGTCGCCTGGGGGTTCGCCCGCTACCGGTTCCGCGGCCGCCACGTCCTGTTCGGGCTCGTGCTGGCCTCGATGATGGTGCCGGGGGCGGCGACGATGATCCCGACCTACCTCATCTGGGACTCGCTCGGCATGGTCGGCACGCTGACCCCGCTGTGGGCCGGCAACCTGTTCGGCACGGCGTTCTACATCTTCCTGCTCCGGCAGTTCTTCCTCGGCCTGCCGCCCGAGCTGTTCGACGCGGCCGAGATCGACGGCGCCGGCCACTGGGGTGTCTTCTGGCACGTCGCGCTGCCGCTCACCCGGCCCGCCCTGGTCGTCGTCGCGCTCTTCGAGTTCCAGGCGGCGTGGACCGACCTGATGCGCGGGCTGATCTACCTCCGCGACCGCGAGGACTTCACCGTGCCCCGCGGGCTGAAGTCGATGCTCGACCAGTTCGGCTTCGGCGGGGAGTGGCACTGGGAGCTGGTGGTCACGGCCAGCGTCATCACCACCGTGCCGATGATCGTGGTGTTCTTCCTCGGCCAGCGCCAGATCATCCAGGGCGTGGCCACCACCGGCAGCAAGGGCTGAGCCGCGCACGTACGCTCGCAGGCGTGAGTGGACGTACGCCCCTGGTGGTCGGCTTCGACCTCGACATGACGCTGATCGACACCGCGGCGGGCTTCCGCGCGGTGCTGCTGGCGCTCGGCACCGAGCTCGGGGTGGACTTCCCCGTCGAGGAGATGACCCGACGCCTGGGCCCGCCGCTCGACCACCTCCTCGCCCCCCACCTGCCGGCCGAGCAGGTCGCCCCGGCCGGCGACCGGTTCCGTGCGCTCTACCCCGACCACGCGATCACGACCGTGCCGACGTTCGCCGGCGCCCACGAGGCCTTCGCCGCGGTGCGTGCGCACGGCGGCCGGGTACTGGTGGTCACCGGGAAGTACGCCCCCAACGCCCAGCTGCACCTCGACCACCTCGGGCTCGAGGCCGACCTCCTCGAGGGGTGGGTGTGGGGGCTGGGCAAGGCCGACGTGCTGCGCCGCGAGGGCGCCCTGGCCTACGTCGGCGACCACGTCCACGACGTCGAGGGTGCCCGGGCCGCCGGGGTGCTCAGCGTGTCGGTGCTGACCGGCGGCTGCACCCGCGACGAGCTCGTCGAGGCCGGCACCGACGTGGTCCTCGACGACCTCACGGCCTTCCCGGCCTGGCTCGACGCGCAGGTCGCGGACCTCAGCGCCTGAGCGCGCTCGCCTGAGCGCACCCGGCCCGGCGCGTGGGCGGGCTCAGCCCTGGCGGGCCGCCCACCACGCCCGCAGCGCGGCCTCGGCCTGCTCGGGCGTCCGCGGCCCCTCGTCGAGCCTCAGCTCGAGCAGGAACTGGTAGGCCTCGCCGACCTCGCGCCCGGGGCCGATCCCCAGCAGCTCCATGATCTGGTTGCCGTCGAGGTCGGGCCGCACGGCCGCGAGCTCCTCCTCCTCCGACAGCCGGGCGATCCGTTCCTCGAGCGAGTCGTAGGTCCGGCGCAGCCGGTCGGCCTTGCGCTGGTTGCGGGTGGTGCAGTCGGCGCGGGTGAGGATGTGCAGCCGCTCGAGCTGGTCGCCGGCGTCGCGGACGTAGCGGCGCACCGCGCTGTCGGTCCACTCCCCCGAGCCGTAGCCGTGGAAGCGCAGGTGCAGCTCGACGAGGCGCGAGACCGCGTCGATGTCGTGGTTGGAGAAGCGCAGTGCCTGCATCCGCTTGCGGGTGAGCTTGGCACCCACCACGTCGTGGTGGTGGAAGGTCACCACGCCGCCGCTCTCGAAGCGCCGGGTGCGGGGCTTGCCGACGTCGTGCATGAGCGCGGCGAAGCGGGACACGAAGTCGGGCCGGACGGGCTCGCCGGGCGGCGCGAGCCGGTGCTCGAGGTCGATGGACTGCTCGAGGACGGTCAGCGTGTGCTCGTAGACGTCCTTGTGCCGGTGGTGCTCGTCGCGCTCGAGGGCGAGCGCCGGCAGCTCCGGCAGCACGTGGTCGGCCAGGCCGGTCTCGACCAGCAGGGTCAGCCCCAGGCGGGGGTGGGGGGCGCAGATCAGCTTGACCAGCTCGTCGCGCACCCGCTCCGCGGAGATGATCTCGATCCGCCCGGCCATCGCGGTCATCGCCGCGACCACCTCGGGCGCGACCGAGAAGCCGAGCTGCGCGGCGAACCGCGCGGCCCGCATCATCCGCAGCGGGTCGTCGGAGAAGGAGTCCTCGGGCGTCCCGGGGGTGCGCAGCACCCGCTCCGCGAGGTCGACGATCCCGCCGGACGGGTCGACGAACTCGCGGCTCGGCACCCGCACCGCCATCGAGTTCACACTGAAGTCCCGCCGGCCCAGGTCGCCCTCGAGGCTGTCGCCGAAGTCGACGTCGGGCTTGCGGGAGGACGGGTCGTAGGTCTCGGAGCGGTAGGTGGTGATCTCCACCTGCCACCCGCCCTTGCGGCAGCCGATCGTGCCGAACGCGCGGCCCATGTCCCACACGGCGTCCGCCCACCCGGAGACCAGGCGCTCGGTCACCTCCGGGCGCGCGGAGGTGGTGAAGTCGAGGTCCTGCTGCAGCCGACCGAGCATCGCGTCACGCACCGGACCCCCGACGAGCGCGAGCTCCTCGCCGGCCTCGGTGAAGCGCGCCCCGAGCTCGTCGATGACCGATCCGATGCGGTCCAGCTCGGCGCCGACACGGCGCTGGATCTCGACGATCGTGAGCGGGGGCGAGGCGGTGTCGGACACGGCGGTCCAGTCTAGGGGGCCGGGGCGGACGGCCCTCATCCGTGACCCCGCGGCCCCGCGCGGCCCCCCGATCCGGTCGCGCCCGGTCCTCTACAGTTCGTGCGTGCCCCGCCCGTCCGACGTCCGTGCTGCCCTGGGCGCACTGACGGCCCGGGGGGCTCCCGTCGGGGTCGTGGTCGCCGTCCTGCTGCCCGTCCTGCTGGCCGTGGTGCTGGGCGGTGCGGCGGGTGCCGCGGCGGCGCCCGCCGACGAGGCCGACCCCCTCGTCGTCCACATCGACAGCATCGACCCGGTCCTGCCGCGCTCGGGCAAGGTGCGGATCACCGGCACCGTCACCAACACCAGCGACGTGACGTTCACGCGGGTCAACACCCACGCCTTCGCCTCCCAGAGCCCGATCCTGGCACCGCTCCTGCTGGCCAACTCCGCCTCGACGGTGCCGCCGTCGGCCTACGTCGGCGAGCGGGTGACGGTGCCCGGCACCTTCGACACCATCGACTCGCTGGCCCCCGGCGAGACGCAGCGATTTTCCGACTCCATCCCGCGCAGCCTGCTCGGCGTGCCCGACGAGGCCGGCGTCTACTGGATCGGCGTGCACGCGATCGGTGACGGCGCCGTGCCGCGCGACACCGTCGCCGACGGCCGCGCGCGCACCTTCATCCCGGTCCTCCCACCCGGCGAGCGCACCCAGGAGCTCTCGCTGGTGCTGCCGCTGCGGATGCGGGTCTGGTACGACGAGGACGGCCGGATCGGCGGGGTCGACCGGTGGGTACGACGGCTCGCGGACGGGGGCTCCCTCGACGGGGTGCTCGACACGGCCGAGGCGGCGGGCTCCACGCCCTACACCTGGCTGGTCGACCCGGCCGTGCTCCAGGCCGTGCGGCGGCTGGCCGTCGGCAACCCCCCGCGCTCACTCGTCCCCGACCAGCGGGTGCCGGGCCAGGAGCCGACCGAGACGCCGTCGGGGACCCCCTCGACCGACTCACCGGCACCCGTGGCGCCCGTCGAGGCCGACGACGACGAGCAGCTCGACCCCGAGATCCAGGCCGCCGCGACCGACTGGCTGGCGAGGTTCGCCACCCTCGTGGGCACCGACGAGGTGCTCACGCTGCCCTTCGGCGACCTCGACGTCGACGCGGCCGTGCGCAACGGCTCCGGCCGGTTCGCCGAGGCCCAGGCCCGCAGCGCCGAGGTGATGGGCGAGCTGGGCCTCGCCGCCCGTCCCGCGGTCGCGCCCGAGAGCGGACGGATGAGCCCCGACGCGATCGCGGCCACGCCCGAGGGCACCGTCCTGATGCTGGCCGACACGGCGTTCGCCATCCCGCCCTCGTCGTCGTCCTCGACCGTGCGCCTGCTCGGGCACAAGGTCGTGGTGACCAGCACCGGGGCCGAGTCCGGCGGACCCGCCCCCACGGCCGCGACCGACCCGCTGGCGGTCCGCCAGCGCGTGATCAGCGAGGCGGCGCTCCGGGCGCTCGCGCCCGACGCCCCGGCGCTGGTGATGAACCTGCCCTCGACGTGGCGCGACACCGACGCCGCGAAGTTCTTCGACCAGCTCGACCAGCCCTGGCTGTCCCCGGTCCTGGTCACCTCGCTGGAGGCGCGTCCGGCGCGCTCGGTCGACGCCTCCACGCTGGTCTACGGCGAGGACGAGACGGACGCGGAGCTGCCGGCGTCGGCGTTCGTCGCCGCCGACCGCACCACCGAGACCGCCGCGCTGCTCGAGGAGGTGCTCACCCTGCAGACCACCATCGAGGCGCAGGTGCGCGACGAGACGCTCGTGACGCTCTCGGAGCACCACCGTCAGCGGCCGCGACCGGCCCGCCTCGCGGCCGACCGGGTGACCGAGGCGCTGCGCGACGACCTGGGCTCGATCACCATCGAGGCGCCCCCGGGCGTGACCCTGTCCAGCGACTCGGGACCGCTCGGCGCGACGTTGGTCAACGGCCTCGACCAGCCCGTGACCGTCGGCATCGGCGTGAGCAGCGACGGCTCGCTGACCCTCACCGGCGACAGCGTGCGCACCCTCGGGCCGCGTGCGCGCAGCGTGGTCCGCTTCAAGGCCTCCGCCACCGAGGCCGGCATCCACCGCGTCCGGCTCCGCGTGACCAGCGCCGAGGGGGTCGCCCTCGGCGCGTCCGACGAGGTGCCGATCCGCGCCGCGCGCGTCAGCGCGCTGATCTGGGGGGTGATGGCCGCCGGTGCGCTCGTGCTCTTCGGGATGATCGGCTACCGCCTCCCCGCCCAGGTCCGTGCCCGGCGGGCGGAGCTGCGCGCCGCCGAGTCCGAGCCTGAGGACGAACCCGTCAGCGACCCGGAGCCGGAGGCCCCGTGACCGACCAGAAGGTGCTCACCTCGTCGGCGGTGATGGCGGCCGGGACGGTCGTGTCCCGCGCCTCGGGCTACGTCCGCGCGGCGCTGCTCGTGGTCGCCCTCGGCTCGGGCGTGCGCGGCGACCTCTTCGCCATCGCCAACACGCTGCCCAACATGGTCTACATCCTGCTGGCCGGCGGCATCTTCAACGCGGTGCTGGTGCCGCAGCTGGTGCGCCGGATCAAGGAGGACATCGACGGCGGGGACGCCTACGCCAGCCGGGTGATCACGCTGTCCGCCCTGTTCCTGGGTGCCGTGACGCTCGTGCTCGTGCTCGCGGCGCCGCTGGTGCTGCGGCTCTACCTCGACGGCGACTTCTACGACCCCGCCCAGGCCACCCAGCTGGAGTCCATCGTCGACCTGACCCGCTGGTGCCTGCCGCAGGTGTTCTTCTACGGGATGTACGTCTTGGTCGGGCAGGTGCTCAACGCCCGCGGCCGGTTCGGGCCGATGATGTGGGCCCCGATCGCCAACAACCTGCTCTCGGTGCTCGTCCTCGTGGCCTACCTGCTCTCCTTCGGCGCGACCGGCAGGGCCGAGCGCGGCGCAGCGCTCGGCTCCGACGCCGAGCTCCTGCTCGGCCTCGGCTCGACGCTCGGCATCGTCGCCCAGCTCGTCGTGCTGGTGCCCTACCTGCGCGCCTCGGGGTTCACCTACCGCCCGCGCTTCGACTTCCGCGACCCCGAGCTGCGCCACACCCTGCGCCTGGGCGTGTGGACCGTCCTGTTCGTCCTGGTCACGCAGGCGGCGTACCTCGTCGTGGTCCGGCTGGCCTCAGGCGGCTCCGTGAGCGGCGGCAACGGCTACGTCGTCTACTCCAACAGCCTGCTGATCATGATGGTGCCGCACGCGATCATCACCGTCTCGCTGGCCACCGCGATCCTGCCGCGGCTCTCGTCGTACGCCCACGAGGGCCGGCTCGCCGACCTCGGGAGCACGGTCGGATCCACCCTGCGCACCGCGCTCGCGCTCGTCCTGCCCTTCGCGGTGCTGCTGCCGATCACCGCCGTCGACGTAGCCGGCTTCGCGTTCGGGTGGAAGCGGGCGCAGGAGGCCGCGAACTTCGCCCCCACCCTCGCCGTCTTCGGGCCCGCGCTGGTGTTCTTCACGATCCACTACTTCATGCTGCGCGGGTTCTACTCCATGGAACGCACCCGGCTCGTCTTCTTCATCCAGCTGGCGGTCTCGGCGACCAACGTCCTGGTCGCCAGCGTGCTGGTGCCCCTCGGCTCCCCGCAGCAGACCGCGCCGCTGCTGGTGGTCGCCTACCTCTCCTCCTACGTCGTGGGCGCGGGCGTGAGCTTCGTGCTGCTGCGCCGCACCGTGGGCGGGCTCCAGACGCCCCAGCTGGTGCGCTTCCTGGTGAGGATGGCGCTGGTGCTCCTCGTCGCCGGACTCGCCGCGTGGCTGGTCGAGCGCGGCCTCGCCGGGTTCGGCCGCTACCCCGGGCCGGTGCTCTCGCTGGTGCGCGGCGGCCTCAGCGCCGGCGTCGGCATGGTGGTCGTCCTGCTGGGCGCCCGCCTGCTCCACGTGCGCGAGGTCACGAGTCTGGTCGACACCGTGGCGGCGAGGGTGCGCCGCCGCTGAGCCCTACGATGAAGCGGCGGGTCGGGTCTCGAGCGGAGGGAGGTGCGCGATGGTGAGGTCGATGCAGGCCGGCGACGTCCTCGCGCGCCGCTACCGCCTCGACGACCTGCTCGCCGAGAACGGCACCGGGCGGTTCTGGCGGGCCCACGACCAGGTGCTGCGCCGCCCCGTCGCCGTGCACGTCCTGGCCGCCGACGACGAGCGGGCCACGGCGCTCCTCGAGGCTGCCCGCACCGCCGGACCGGTGATCGACCGCCGGCTGCTGCGGGTGCTCGACGCCGAGGTCGCCGACGGCCGCTGCTACGTCGTGCACGAGTGGGGCCAGGGCGACTCGCTCGACGTGCTGCTCGTCCGCGAGGGCCCGCTCCCGCCCCGCCGCGCCGCCTGGCTCGTGGCCGAGGTGGCCGACACCATCGCCGAGGCGCACGCACTCGGCCTGGCCCACGGCCGGCTCGCTCCCGAGAACGTGCTGGTCGACCAGCACGGCCAGGTCCGGATCATCGGGTTCGGCTGCGACGCCGCGCTCCGCGGCCTGCCCCCGGGGCGCACCGGCGTCGACGAGATCGACCTCGTGGCCCTGCTCTACGCCGCCCTCACCGGCAAGTGGCCGGGCGTGTCCGACTCCGCGCTGCCGCCCGCGCCCGAGGCCCACGGCATGGTGCTGCGCCCGCGCCGGGTGCGCGCCGGCATCCCCCGCCCCCTCGACACGCTGTGCGACCAGGTGCTCAACCCGTCCGCCGGCGCGCCCGCCGACCACAGCGCCCGGGCCGTGCGCGACCTGCTCCTCGACTACGTCGGCGACCTCACCGGCACCCACGTCCCGGTCGCCGGTGCCCGCACCGGCGCACCCACCCAACCGGTCCCGGTCGTCGACCAGCCCACGGTGGCCAGCCCCACCCCGGACGACCCGGGCGAGCCGGACGACCCCGACCCCACGCCGGAGCAGACCCCCGAGCAGACCCCCGCGCAGGCGCCCGTACAGCAGGCCGAGCAGGCAGCGACGGCTGAGCCCGACCCGCCGCTCGACGCGACCGGCGACGTCTCGTCGGCCCCGGACCTGCCCACCGAGGCGGGGATGCCGGTGTTCCACGACGACGACGAGGTCGACTGGCTGCGCGCGCGCGCCGACAAGCCGGCCCCGCCGCCACCGCTCGAGCAGCCCGCGCCCAAGCCCCTCTTCGCCCCGGACCCGCCCGAGGGCCAGCCCGTACGACGGCCACGCCCGGGCAGCCGCGCAGCGTCGGGCGGCCCGGACTACTGGCCGTGGGACTCCTCGCAGGACGGCGGTCGCGACTCCGGTGTACGCCCGCTCGCCCGCGACACCGGCGCGTGGTCGTCGGGCGCATGGACCGACGACCGCTGGGGCACCGGCGAAGGCCTCGACGACACCGGGGAGGTGCCGGGCCGGAGCTGGTTCCGGCTGGCGATCGCCGTCGGCGTGCTGGCGCTGGTCGTGGTGGCCGCCGTGGCGGCCTACCAGCTGGGGCTCAAGCCGCCCTCGGACGACCCCGCCGACGAGCCGTCGAGCTCCGCGGCGCCGTCGGCGACCGAGCCGACGCCGTTCACCGGGCTCTCCGCCGACGACTTCGACCCCCAGGGGTCCCCGCCCCAGGACGAGAACCCCGAGTCGGTGCCCAACGTGCTCGACGGTGACCCCGCCACCACCTGGAGCACCTCCACCTACAAGCAGAACTTCGGCCCGGGCGGTCTCAAGACGGGCGTCGGCCTCGTCGTCGACCTCGGCGCCACCAAGGGCGTGCGCCGTGTGGTCGTCACCACCGACGGCGGCCAGACCTCCCTGGCGGCCTACGTCACCGCGACCGCGCCGACCGGCGTCGGCGACCTGAGCCCGGTCGGCACCGCGTCGGGCACCGGCGCGCTCACGATCGACCTCCCCGACGCCGTGTCGGGCCGCTACGTCACGGTCTGGCTGACCCTGCTGCCGCCGGTCCCCGACGGGTTCCGCGGCACGATCTCCGAGGTGCAGGTGCTCGGGTGAGCCAGGAGCACGGGGGACGCTCGGACCGCGAGCTGCTGGCGGCGCACGTCGACGGCGACGCCGACGCGTTCGGCGAGCTGTTCGCGCGCCACCGCGACCGGCTGTGGGCGGTGGCGCTGCGCACGATGGGCAACCCCGAGGACGCCGCCGACGGCCTGCAGGACGGCATGATCGCGGCCTTCCGCCGCGCCGGGTCGTTCCGCGGCGAGGCCGCGGTCACGACGTGGCTGCACCGGGTGGTCGTCAACGCCTGCCTCGACCGGATGCGCGCGGCGAAGATCCGCCGCCTCGAGGCCATGCCCGACGACGTCGAGGACCGCGGCGCCCTCGTCGCCACCGCCGAGCACGACGACGAGCCGGAGACCGCGGCCGAGACCGCCGAGCGCCGCCGCCGGGTGCTCGCCGCGCTCGGCACCCTGCCTCCCGACCAGCGCGCGGCCCTGGTGCTGGTCGACATGGAGGGCTACCCGGTCGCCGAGGTGGCGCAGATGCTCGGCTGCGCCGAGGGCACGGTGAAGTCCCGCTGCTCGCGGGGCCGGGCCCGGCTGGCCACCCTCCTCCTCGACCTCCGCCTCCCGGCCGGTGAGCCGGCTCACGGGAACCCCGGCCCCGGGCAGGTCGTCCAAGACACCGTCCGGCCCCGGGGGCCGCCGGCCCCCTGAGCCCCGCACCGCCCGCCCGACTGCTCCACCGCCCCTGACCTGCCCTGACCAGACCGTCCCCGACCCCCGTGACCCGAGGAGGTGACCCCGCGTGAGCGACGCACCCGGCCTGCCGCCCGAGCAGGACGCCGTACGCCGCCTCCTCGCCGACGCGCGCCACCGCGGGTCCACGCCTCCCGAGGTCGTCGCCCGCCTCGACGGGGTGCTCGCCGGGCTGGTCGCCGAGCGCACCCCCGGCACGCCCGCACCCCTCGAGGACACCGCCGACCCCGCCCACTCCACCGACCCGGCCGACCCCACCGACACAGCCGTCTCGACCCCCGCGGCTCCCGTCGTCGACCTCGCCGCGCGTCGCCGGCGCCTCGCGGGGGCCGGCCTGCTCGCCGCCGCCGCGGTCGTGGTGGCCGGCGTGGCGATCGGCCAGGGGCTCCCGACCGGCGGCGGCAGCAGCGACTCCGCAGCCTCCGGCGACGGCGGCAGCAGCCTCGACCGGGACCTCGGCGGGGGTGGCTCCGCGGCGGAGGGGCAGGACGACTCGTCCTCGCAGGTCGCACCCCAGCTCAAGAGCGAGAAGGCCTCGCCCGAGGCCGCGCCGCCGGCCCTCGCCACCGACGACGACGCGCTGGCCGACGCCCTGCTGGCCCTGCGACCCAGCGCCGAGCCGCGCGGCGCGGGAGGGCTCGGCTCGTTCGACTCCTCCGCAGCGTGCCTGGCGCCGCGCACCGGCCCCGGCAGGCGGGTCGCGGCCGAGGTGGACGGCGAGGCCGGCCTCGTGGTCTACCGACGGCCGGTCGCCGGCACGCAGGAGGTGGCGCTCTACGTCTGCGACCTCCCCGCCCCCGTGCGCACCGTCACGCTCCCGGCGCCCTGAGCGCCGCCCGGCACGGGAACAGCGCTGGCCTACGATCTGTTGAGCACGTCGTACGCCCCACACCCGAGCCCCCTCAGGAGCAGCTGAGCAGCATGAGCACCTCGACCGAGACCCGCAACGTCATCATCATCGGATCGGGCCCCTCGGGCTACACCGCCGCCGTCTACGCCGCCCGCGCGGCGCTGAACCCCCTCGTCTTCGAGGGCTCCGTCACCGCCGGCGGCGCACTGATGAACACCACCGAGGTGGAGAACTTCCCCGGCTTCCGCGACGGCATCATGGGCCCGGCCCTGATGGACGAGATGCGCGCCCAGGCCGAGCGCTTCGGTGCCGAGCTCATCGCCGACGACGTCGTCGAGGTCGACCTCACCGGTGACGTCAAGGTCGTCAGGACCGCCACCGACACCTACACCGCGCGCTCGGTCGTCCTGGCCACCGGCTCGGGCTACCGCAAGCTCGGCCTGCCCCGCGAGGACGAGCTGTCGGGTCGCGGCGTGTCCTGGTGCGCGACGTGCGACGGCTTCTTCTTCCGCGAGCAGGCCATCGCGGTCATCGGCGGTGGCGACTCGGCCGTCGAGGAGGCCACCTTCCTCACCCGCTTCGCCTCCAAGGTCTACCTGGTGCACCGCCGCGGCGAGCTGCGCGCGTCGAAGATCATGCAGGAGCGTGCCTTCGCCGACCCCAAGCTCGAGATGGTCTGGAACGCCGAGGTCGCCGAGATCAACGGCACCGACAAGCTCGAGTCGATCACCCTCCGCGACACCGTCACCGGGGAGGAGCGCGGCCTCGACGTGACCGGCCTGTTCATCGCGATCGGCCACGACCCGCGCTCGGAGCTCCTGACCGGCCAGGTCGACCTCGACGACGAGGGCTACGTGCTCGTCGACCACCCCTCGACCCGCACCAACCTGCCCGGCGTGTTCGCCGCGGGCGACCTGGTCGACCACCACTACCGCCAGGCCATCACGGCCGCCGGCACCGGCTGCCAGGCCGCCCTCGACGCCGAGCGCTTCATCGCGGCCCTCGACCACGAGGCCTCCACCGCCGGCGGCGCCGCCGCCACGGTCGAGGCCATCGAGGAGCAGGTGCAGGCCGCCGGCGCCTGACCGACGCCGGGGCGGTCATGCCCCACCCGCACCTCCAGCACCACACCGAGGCCCGCGCCCCACGGCGCGGGCCTCGTGCCGTCCCCGGGTGGACCGCCCCCTCGCCGGGTAGTCCAGTGGCAGAACGTCGTGGACCCGCCCCCTGGACGACGTCGTGCCGCTGGACTACCCCGCCGTGGGCCCGCTGCGAGCCCGCCACCGGGACGAGGGGAACAAGTGTCAGGGGGGTGGTGTTGACTCAGGTGATGCCCACCCGGGCAACGCGAGACAACCGATGAAAGGGGCAAGCAGTGGCCGACATCGCCGCCGTGACCGACGCCGAGTTCGAGGCGCAGGTCCTCAAGTCCGACAAGCCCGTCCTGGTGGACTTCTGGGCGGAGTGGTGCGGTCCGTGCCGCCAGGTCGCCCCGATCCTCGACGAGCTCAACAAGGAGCACGGTGAGAAGCTCACCTTCCTGAAGATGAACGTCGACGAGAACCCCGTCACGCCGTCGTCCTACCGCGTGACCGGCATCCCGACGATCAACGTCTACCAGGGCGGCGAGGTCGTGAAGTCCATCGTCGGCGCCAAGCCGAAGGCCGCGCTCCTCAAGGAGCTCGACGGGATCATCTGACCCGGCCGAGAGCCCGTTCAGTCGCCGGAGGCGGCCCGCACCGATCCGATCGGGCGGGTCGCCTTCTGCGTGGGGCGCACGACGCCCCAGATCCGCTCCAGCGCCGCCTCGACCTCGTCCTTCCAGCTCAGCGTCGTGCGCAGCTCCATCCGCATCCGCGGGGTCGTGGGGTGCGCGCGCTGGGTCTTGAACCCGACGCTGCCCCAGAACTCCGCAGGCAGCACGCAGCCGTCGGCCCGCCCACGGGTGTCCCCGTAGGCCTCGACGGCGGTGTGCCCGCGCTCGACGAGGTCGGCGGCCATCGCCTGCACCAGCACCCGCCCGAGACCGCCGCGGCGCCAGGCCGGGTCGATCCACGCGGTCGCCGCGACGACCGCGTCCGGCGAGGTCGGAGCGGTCGGCAGCGCGGCAGCGCCCGGGAGCCAGGCGGGGGGCGCGTACAGGACGTGCCCGACGGTGCGCCCGTCCACGCGGAGCACCCGACCGCACGAGCCCCACTCCCGCAGCATCTCCGAGAGCCACTGCTCCTTCTGCGCGACCCGCTCGGCTCCGTCGAGCCGTGCCCGGTCGACCGGCCCGAGCTCCCAGAACAGGCAGGAGCGCACCGGCTCGGCCAGCTCCGCGAGGTGGTCGACCGTCAGGCGCACGGTCTTGCGGGACACGACGTCGATGCTAGCGCCGCGGCCGGCCTGAGAGGATGAGGCGTGCGCCCGATCCGACAGAGCAAGAAGCTGCAGGGAGTCCGCTACGACGTGCGCGGGCCGATCCTCGTCGAGGCCCAGCGCCTCGAGGCCGAGGGGCACCGCATCCTCAAGCTCAACATCGGCAACACCGCACCGTTCGGCTTCGAGGCGCCCGAGCAGATCCTCGCCGACATGATCCACCACCTGCCGCAGGCGACGGGGTACGCCGACTCCCAGGGCATCTGGTCCGCACGCACCGCGGTCATGCACTACTACCAGGCCCGCGGGCTGCGCGACGTGGGCGTCGAGGACATCTTCATCGGCAACGGCGTCTCCGAGCTGATCTCGATGGTGCTGCAGGCCTTCGTCGACGACGGCAACGAGATCCTGGTCCCGGCCCCCGACTACCCGTTGTGGACCGGTGCGGTGACGCTCGCCGGCGGCATCCCGGTGCACTACCGCTGCGACGAGGCCGACGACTGGAACCCCGACCTCGCCGACATCGAGGCCAAGATCACCGAGAACACCCATGCACTGGTGATCATCAACCCCAACAACCCCACGGGGGCGGTCTACAGCGAGGAGACGGTCAAGGGCCTCGTCGACATCGCCCGGCGCCACCAGCTGGTGGTGATGGCCGACGAGATCTACGAGAAGATCCTCTTCGAGGACGCCGTGCACCACCACGCCGCGACCTACGGCGGCAACGACGTCCTGACGCTGACGTTCTCCGGGCTGTCCAAGGCCTACCGGGTGTGCGGCTACCGCGCGGGCTGGGTGATGATCTCCGGCCCCAAGGAGGTGGCCACCGATTTCCTGGAGGGCCTCACCCTCATCGCGAACATGCGCATGTGCGCCAACGTGCCGGCGCAGCACGCCATCCAGACGGCGCTCGGCGGCTACCAGTCCATCGAGGAGCTGATCGGCCCCGGGGGCCGCTTCTACGAGCAGTCGATGCTCGCCCACCGCCTGCTCAACGACATCCCCGGCGTCAGCAGCGTCAAGCCCCGCGGGGCGCTCTACTGCTTCCCGCGGCTCGACCCGGAGGTCTACCCGATCGACGACGACCAGGAGTTCGTCATCGACCTGCTGCGGGCCAAGAAGATCCTCGTCACCCACGGCACCGGCTTCAACTGGCCGGCGCCCGACCACTTCCGGCTCGTGACGCTCCCGGAGGCGAGCGTGCTCGAGGAGGCGATCGGCCGGATCGCCGACTTCCTGGCCGCGCGACGCTGATCACGAAGGGTCGCGGCGGCGGTCCGCCGGACCCTAGGCTCCTCGCCATGCGCGACGTCACCTACCCGCCGATCATCGTCACCGCCAAGGTCGCGTTCCGGGCCCTGGGCCAGCGGTTCCAGATGACCGGCACGGAGCACGTGCCCCGCGAGGGCGGTGTGCTCCTGGCCTACAACCACATCGGCTACGTCGACTTCATCTACGGGGGCTTCGCGGCGCACCCGTCGGGCCGCCTGGTGCGGTTCATGGCCAAGCGCGAGCTCTTCGACCACCGCTGGGTCGGGCCGCTCATGCGCTCCCTGCACCACATCGAGGTCGACCGGGGCGAGGGGATCGCGAGCTTCCACACCGCGGTCGACCACCTGCGCCAGGGCGAGGCGGTCGGCATCTTCCCGGAGGCCACGATCTCGCGCGCGATGGAGCTGAAGGAGATCAAGACCGGTGCGGTGCGCATCGCCGCCGAGGCGGGCGTACCGCTCGTGCCGGTGATCCTCTGGGGCACGCAGCGGATGATGACCAAGGACCACCCGCGCGACTTCTCCCGCGGCAAGACGATCGCGATCAAGGTCGGGGAGCCCCTGCACCCCACGGGCGAGGACCCGGTCGCGGAGACCGCCGAGCTCAAGGCCCGGATGTCGGCGATGCTCGCCGAGGTCGTCGCGTCCTACCCCGCCGACGAGCAGCCTCCGGGCTCCTGGTGGGTGCCGGCGTCGATGGGCGGTTCGGCCCCCACGTTGGAGGAGGCCGCCCGCCTCGACGCCGAGGAGAAGCGCGCCCGCGCCCGTCGTCGTGCCGAGAAGCGCGCGAAGCGACAGAGCGACTAGTCGTTCCATCGACCTGTCAATTTGGCGACCTGTCGTTTTGTCGACTTTCGCGTGGGTGACGCGCTCCTAAGCCAGCTCCTTGCTGTCGACCCCCGCTCACGGCTCGTCATCTGAGGACGCCGTGGGCGCCTGGGCGGGCGCTTCTCCCCAGTCACGTCCTCAGTTGACCGGTACAGGGGGCCTGGACGGGTCGGATCGAGGTCCGCAAGTTCTCCAGGAACGATCCTCAGCGAGGTGCGGAGCCCCCGTCAGTGCCGTGGAGGGCGCTGCAAGGCTCAGGATCGAGCCGGGAGCGGCCGCCGGACGGCTCAGATCGGCCGGTCGTCGCGGTTGCGCGGGTCCATGATGTCGACGATGCGGCGCAGGTCGTCCAGGCTGGCGAACTCGACCGTGATCTTGCCCTTGGCCTTGCCGAGGTCGACCTTGACGCGCGTCTCGAGCCGGTCGGAGAGCCGTTCGGCGAGGTCGTCGAGGCCGGGGGCGACCGGCTTGCGACGGACGACACGGGGAGCCTGCTCGTCCTCGACACCGAGGGACACGATCTCCTCCAGGCCGCGCACCGAGATCCCCTCCGCGGTGACGCGCGCCGCCAGCTTGTCCTGGAGGGTCTCGTCGTCCACGCTCAGCAGCGCGCGTGCGTGGCCTGCGGAGAGGACCCCGGCCGCGACGCGGCGCTGGACCGCGGGCGAGAGCTTCAGCAGTCGCAGCGTGTTCGAGATCTGCGGGCGCGAGCGGCCGATGCGCTGGGCCAGCTCCTCGTGCGTGCAGCCGAAGTCCTCGAGCAGCTGCCCGTAGGCGGCAGCCTCCTCGAGGGGGTTGAGCTGGGAGCGGTGCAGGTTCTCCAGCAGCGCGTCGCGGAGCATGTCGTCGTCGTCGGTCTCCCGGACGATGGCGGGGATCGTCTCGCGGCCGGCCTCCTGGGAGGCACGCCAGCGACGCTCGCCCATGATGAGCTCGTACGCGTCCTCACCGGTCCGGCGCACCACGACGGGCTGGAGCAGGCCGACCTCGCGGATCGAGTGCACCAGCTCGGCCAGCGCCTCCTCCTCGAAGACCTGGCGCGGCTGCCGGGCGTTGGGACGCACCTGTGTGATCGGCAGCTCCGCGAAGTACGCACCCGCGACGGTGCCGGCGGCGCGGTCGGGCAGCGAGGATTCCTCGGCGGTGCCGCCGTTCTCGGTGACCGCGGGCGTCTGCGTGGCCGGAGGAGCGGGCTGGGAGGGAGAGGTCGGGATCAGCGAGCCGAGCCCGCGCCCGAGCCCGCGACGAGGCGGGGTGCTGCTCATGCCGGTGCTCCCTTGCTGGCGATCTCCCGCGCCGCCTCCAGGTAGGACAGCGCACCCGCCGACGCAGGATCGTAGGTCATCACGGTCTGCCCGTAGGACGGCGCCTCCGACACGCGCACCGACCGGGGGACGGCCGTCTTGAGCACCTGGTCCCCGAAGTGGCTCCTGACCTCCTCCGCGACGCCCGCGGCCAGGCGGGTGCGCGCGTCGTACATCGTCAGCAGGATGGTCGACACGGTCAGCTGGGGGTTGAGGTGCTGCCGCACCATCTCGACCGTCTCCAGGAGCTGTCCCAGGCCCTCGAGGGCGTAGTACTCCGCCTGGATCGGGATGAACATCTCGCGGCCGGCGACCAGGGCGTTCAGGGTGAGCAGGCCCAGCGACGGCGGGCAGTCGACGAAGACGTAGTCGAAGCGGTCCTCGCCGACCTCGTCCGCCGTGCCGACGAGGGGGTGCGCCGCGATCGCTCGCGCGAGGCGTTGCTCGCGGGCGACGACGCTGACCAGCTCGATCTCCGCCCCGGCCAGGTCGATGGTCGCGGGGACGACCCAGAGGCCCGGCAGGTCGGCGCACTCGCTCATCACCTCGGCCAGGGGCTGACCGTCGACGAGCATGTCGTAGGTGGAGGGAACCCCCCGGTGGTGGTCGATGCTCAGGGCGGTCGACGCGTTGCCCTGCGGGTCGAGGTCGATGACCAGCACGCGCTGGCCGAGCTGCGCGAGTCCGGCCGCGACGTTGACCGTCGACGTCGTCTTGCCCACGCCGCCCTTCTGGTTCGCCACGACGAAGACGCGCGTCGCGTCGGGCCGGGGTGCCCCCTGGCGCCGGAGGCCACCGCTGCGGGCCAGTACGGAGTGCTGCGCGGCCTGGGCGAGGGGAGTGTTGTGGTGCTCGATGTCGAGGGCATCGGTGGCCAGGTCGCCGGCCGTGCGGACCTGCCAGGCCGGGCGTGTTTCACGTGAAACACCGCTCTCCGCCGGTGCGGTCGCCGTTTCACGTGAAACAGCACCGGGACCGCTGGCCTGTGGATGAACCGCCTCATCCTGTGGATCTTCACGCTCAGCACCCCGGTTCCACTCGGTGGAAAACTCGGAGTCACCGCTGCGGGTGCCGGGCACGGACGGCCGGTTCTCGGTCGGACCCTCGGTCACGTCACTTCACCTCTCGCTGGGCCGCACGTCGCGACCGACGCTGCTGACCCCGACGACTGTCGACTGCCAGGGGCCAACCTATCCGGGCCGGATCCGCCCACGGCACCCGCACCAGCGTCGCGGGCGGATCCACCGTGCCGGCGCCCACCTCGACCACGTCAGGGGTCCCGCAGCGGTACCGCGTCAGGACGGGACCGGCCGCCTCGATCTCGTCGCTGATGCTGCGGCCCTTCATCGCCACGAGCGCGCCGGTGGGCTTCACCAGCGGCATCGACCACGTCAACAGCCGATCGAGGGGCGCAACGGCCCGGGAGGTGACGACGTCGTAGGTCTCCACGCCGTGCAGGTCCTCGGCTCGTCCGCGCACGACCCGCACGTGCGCGAGCTCCAGCTCCTCGACGACCTCCTCGAGGAACGTGGTCCGACGCAGCAGCGGCTCGACGAGCGTCACCGACAGGTCGGGGCGGGCGATCGCGAGCACCAGACCGGGCAGCCCGGCTCCGCTGCCGATGTCGCACAGGGTCGACCCCTCGTCGACCGCCTCGGCCACCACGGCCGAGTTCAGGACGTGCCGGTCCCACAGCCGGGGCGCCTCCCGTGGGCCGATCAGCCCGCGCACCACGCCCTCGGTGGCGAGCAGCTCGGTGTAGCGCTCCGCCAGGACCAGGCGCTCGGACGTGAACACCCTCCGTGCCTCTGCAGGCACGGAGGGTGTCGTTCCACGTGAAACGTCGTCGCTCACGCGGGGAGGATCACCACGTGGCGCTTGGGCTCGGCGCCCTCGGACTCCGACGTCAGGCCAGCCGCCGCGACGACGTCGTGGACGACCTTCCGCTCGAAGGCGCTCATCGGCTCGAGCGAGACCTGCTCGCCGGACTCCTTCACCTGAGCGATCGACTTCTCCGCAAGGGCCTCGAGACGCGTGCGCTGCTCGGCCCGGTGGCCACCCACGTCGAGCATCAGTCGCGACCGCTCGCCGGTCTCGCGGTAGACGGCGAGCCGGGTGAGCTCCTGCAGCGCCTCCAGCACCTCGCCGTTGCGCCCGACCAGGATGCTCAGGTCGGCGCCGCCGATCTGCACGCTCGCCCGGTCGCCCTCGACGTCCATGTCGATGTCGCCGTCGAGGTCCGCGATGTCGAGGAGCTCCTCGAGGTAGTCCGCAGCGATGTCGCCCTCGTGCTCGAGGCGCTCGATCTTCGACGGGCGGGAGGCGGCGGTCCCCTCGTCGGTGCCGCCGTCGACGACAGCCTCGGTGTCGGTGATCTGCTCAGTCACGTGTGTCTCCTGCTCTCGGATCAGGTGCGGGCCCCGCGGGCGGGGCACCGTGGGAGGTCGGTGTCAGCGCTTCTTCTTGCTCTTGGTGGCGCGCTGGGCCTTGGTCTGACGCTGCGGCTGCACCCGGGTGTCGGCCTTCTCCTCGCGCTTGGCGTCCGCCTCGGCGGCAAGGCGCTCCTCCTCGAGCTGCGCCGGGGTCTTGAGCCCCTTGCGGGCAGCCTTCTCGCGGTCGCGCTCCTCCTTGGCCGCGGCAGCCGGGGTCCCCGGGGCCGGGTTGTTGCGGATCACGTAGAACTGCTGGCACATCGTCCAGAG
>NZ_JBHLXH010000001.1:2019907-2075855 GCF_042432345.1 Nocardioides zeicaulis
CCGGGAGGACGTAGAGAAGCAGCTTCTGCTGCTGTGCGTACGGGCCGGACAGCGCGTCGGCCGGCATGTTCTTGCTCATCAGCTGACGCTGGGTCATGAACGTGGTCGCGGTCATCGCGAGCACCAGGATCGCGGCGAGGACCATCACGCCCGCGTTGTCGGCGTTCATGAAGGTGCCGGAGACCTTGATCTCGCCGAACAGCTTGGAGTCGCCGAACTCCTTGGCCATGTCGGCGGTGAGGAAGCCGTGCTCCCGGCCCTTCTTCGCCGCCTGGTCGAGCATCCGGAAGAGCGCCAGGAAGATCGGCATCTGCAGCAGGATCGGCAGGCAGGAGGCGAACGGGTTGGTGCCCGACTCCTTGTAGAGCTTCATCGTCTCCTGCGCGAGACGCTCCCGGTCGTGCCCGTACTTCTTCTGCAGCTCGCGCACCTTGGGCTGGATGAGCTGCATGTTGCGGCTGGACTTGATCTGCTTGACGAACAGCGGGATCAGGGCCGCCCGGATGGTCAGGGTCAGGCCGATGATCGACAGCACCCACGAGGCCCCGCCGGACGGGTCGAGGAACGTCGAGAACAGCTTGTGGAAGCCCACCAGCACGAAGGACACCGCGTAGTAGAGCGGCACCATGATCGCGTGGCCGATGGATCCAAGGAAGTCGAGCACTCAAGCTCCTCGAGTTGCGGGTGACGGGGAAGGGTCCGCAGCCGGGGTGGCGCGGGACGGAACGGGGTCGTAGCCGCCGGCCGCCCACGGGTGGCAGCGCAGGATGCGGCGGACGGAGAGCCAGGTGCCGCGCACCGCTCCGTGCTCGGTCACCGCCTCGAGGGCATAGGCCGAGCAGGTCGGGTGGTAGCGGCAGACCTGGCCGTAGAGAGGACTGATCGCGAACCGCCAGCCCCGGATCAGGGCGATGAGGAGGTGCTTCATGCGGCGCTCACCCGTTCGAGCGTACGGCGCAGGTCCGCGGCCAGCTCGTCGTACGAGGCTCCTGCCGAGGCGGGGAGCGCCCTGACCACGAGTGCAGCACGACCCGGGAGCTCCTCCAGCGAGGGGAGGTGCTCCCGGGTCAGGTGACGCAGACGTCTCTTCACACGATTGCGCGTGGCGGCATCACCCACGGCCTTGCTGACCGTGAACCCCACCTGCGCGGACTCCTCCGACCGCTCGTCGTCCACCCAGAGGTGGACCACCAGCGTCGCGGATCCGGCCCGTCGTCCGCTGCGGACCGCGCGACGGAAGTCGTCGCTGTCGGTCAGCCGGTTGGCGGAGGGGAGCACGGCGGTCGGCCGTGGACCGGGGCCGTCAGACGGCCAGGCTCTTGCGGCCCTTGCGCCGTCGGCTCGACAGGATGGACCGGCCGGCGCGGGTCCGCATGCGCAGACGGAAACCGTGCACCTTGTGGCGGCGGCGGTTGTTCGGCTGGTAGGTACGCTTGCTCACGGCTATTTCTCCGAAGTTCTCGAGGGATGTCCACTCCACAACGCGGTCGGTGTGCGGCCAGTCAAGGCATCTTCGGCCGGCACCGCCCACCCACGTGGCCGCCTGGTGGCGGAACGTGGACATGCGGCACCCGTCGACACGGAGCGACCGGCCAACGGTACGCGGTCCGCGAAGAGGGGGTCAAACCCACGCGCGACCCCCTCGGTGACCCCTGTGGATGACGTCTTGCTCCCGGGCCCGTCGGGTTGTTACGTTCGCGGCCTCCGCAGCCTGTGGAATTCATCGTCCCGTCGCGTTCCGCACCCGAGGGTGTCCCCACGCCCCTGGGTCGCGAAACCGCCGTTGACCTGCACGAACGTCACCGGCGGGGTTGACCGGAAGGCTGGGGAGGACGTGGCCGCCCGCGAGCGGCAGAACCGTTCACAGCTTGTGGAGAACTCTGTGGACCAGTGCCGGGCCGCCGTCCGGGACGACGCGACGACAGCAACAGGTGAGGGCGCTCCGGTGGACGACCAGCAGGTAGATCTCCAGACGGCGTGGCAGCAGATCGTCGAGGACCTCCAGCCCAACCAGAGGGCGTGGCTGCGCCCCAGCGTCCCGATGACGCTCCACGAGAACACCGCGATCATCGCGGTGCCCAACGACTTCACGCGCAACCAGCTCGAGGGCCGGCTGCGCAACCACATCGAGGCGGCGCTGACCGAGGGCTTCGGGCGCGAGATCCGGATGCTGGTGACGGTCAACCCGGCTCTGGAGGACGCCCCGATCGACCTCGTCGACGAAACGACAGATCCACATGTCGCCTTGTCGACAAATGTGTCCATGGCCGACCCGGTGGCCGCGCCCGCCGCGGCGGAGTCCTTCGACCCCTCGGCCGGCCAGGCCGGAGCCGGCGAGCGGCGCCCGTCCGCCCTGGAGACCCGGCTCAACCCCAAGTACACGTTCGAGACGTTCGTCATCGGGTCGTCGAACCGGTTCCCGCACGCGGCCGCCGTCGCGGTGGCGGAGGCGCCGGGCAAGGCCTACAACCCGCTCCTGGTCTACGGCGAGTCGGGGCTGGGCAAGACCCACCTGCTCCACGCCATCGGCCACTACGTGCGCAGCCTCTACAGCAACGCCAAGGTGCGCTACGTCTCGAGCGAGGAGTTCACCAACGAGTTCATCAACGCGATCCGCGACGACCGGCAGGACCGTTTCAAGCGGCGCTACCGCGACGTCGACGTGCTCCTGATCGACGACATCCAGTTCCTGGAGGGCAAGACCCAGACCCAGGAGGAGTTCTTCCACACCTTCAACACGCTCCACAACGCCAACAAGCAGATCGTGCTGACCTCCGACCGCGCGCCCAAGCGGCTCGAGGCGCTCGAGGACCGGCTGCGCAACCGGTTCGAGTGGGGCCTGATCACCGACGTCCAGCCGCCGGACCTCGAGACCCGCATCGCCATCCTGCGCAAGAAGGCCGCGATGGACCGGCTGACCGCGCCGCCGGACGTCCTCGAGTTCATCGCCTCGAAGATCCAGACCAACATCCGCGAGCTCGAGGGCGCCCTCATCCGCGTGACCGCCTTCGCGAACCTCAACCGCCAGGAGGTCGACATGACCCTGGCCGAGATCGTGCTCAAGGACCTGATCCCCGAGGGCGGCGAGCCCGAGATCACCCACGCGCTGATCATCGCCCAGACCGCGGCCTACTTCGGGGTCTCGCTCGAGGACCTCACCGGACCCTCCCGCGGGCGCCACCTGGTGATGGCCCGCCAGATCGGCATGTACCTCTGCCGCGAGCTCACCTCGATGTCGCTGCCCCAGATCGGCCGGGAGTTCGGCGGCCGCGACCACACCACGGTGATGTACGCCGACCGCAAGATCCGCCAGCTGCTCGCCGAGCGTCGCGCCGTGTTCAACCAGGTCAGCGAGCTCACCAACCGGGTCAAGATGCAGGCCCGCCAGGGCTGACCCCTCCCCGCTGCGGCCGCCCGACGTCCACCGTCGTGGCGCCCGCTGCGATGTGGAGAACATGTGGTTCGGTCCCGCCGCTCGTCCCCAGCCCCTGTGGACACCCGGGGACGAACCACACGAACCCCCGCGCGGTCCACACCCGCCGGCAGCGGCACCGGTCGTCGTGCACACCCGTCGTCAACAGCCCAAATGGCACCTGACCAGCCACAACCCGACTCGTCCACAGTTTCCACCGACGCTACGACCACTGTGGACCTCAAGACTGCTCCGGACTCCCACCAACACCGAACGGCCCTCCCTCTGGGGACAACCCCTCCCGTGCTCCTCGACACGCGTGGCAGGATGCACTTCCCACGCGCACGCGGGTCGGCCGAGCCTGCCCGCTGATCGACCTTGTTGCTCGCCCCACCTCTCCACCCACTTCTCTCAGGAGACCCTTGTGAAGTTCCGCGTCGAACGCGACGTCTTCGCCGATGCCGTGGCCTGGGCCGCGCGCAGCCTGCCGGTCCGTCCCAGCTCCCCGGTGCTCGCGGGACTGCTGATCGAGGCCAGCGACGCGGGTCTGGTGCTCTCCACCTTCGACTACGAGACCTCCGCTCGCGCCACGCTGACCGCCGAGGTCAACGACGAGGGTCGCGCCCTGGTCAGCGGCCGCCTCCTCGCCGACATCTGCCGCAGCCTGCCGGCCAAGCCGGTCGAGCTGACCCTCGAGGGCCCGCGCGTCTCGCTCACCTGCGGCTCGGCGCGGTTCAGCCTCCAGACCATGCCGGTCTCCGACTACCCGACGCTGCCCGAGATGCCCGCCGCCACCGGCACGGTCTCGAGCGCCGACTTCGCCCACGCCGTGTCCCAGGCGGTCACCGCGGCCGGTCGCGACGACATGCTGCCCGTGCTGACCGGTGTCCGGATCGAGATCGACGGCTCGACGATGGCGCTGCTGGCCACCGACCGCTTCCGGCTCTCGCACCGCGAGCTCACCTGGAACCCGCAGTCCCCCGACGAGTCGGTGGCCGCGCTGGTGCCGGCCAAGGTGCTCGGTGACACCGCCAAGTCGCTCACCTCCGGCGCCGAGGTCACGATCGCGCTCAGCTCCGGGGGTGCGGGCGAGGGCCTGATCGGCTTCGAGGGCACCGGCCTGGGCGGGGTGCGCCGCACCACCACCCGCCTCCTCGACGGCGAGTTCCCCAAGGTCCGCTCGCTCTTCCCCGCCGAGCACCTGACGGTCGCGAAGGTCAACAAGGCCGAGCTGATCGAGACCGTCAAGCGCGTCGCGCTCGTGGCCGAGCGCAACACCGCGGTGCAGATGAAGTTCGGCGAGCACCAGATCGTCCTCGACGCCGGGTCCGGCGACGAGGCGATGGCCACCGAGGCGGTCGACGCGGAGATCACCGGCGACGAGCTCACCACCGGCTTCAACCCGCAGTTCCTCCTCGACGGCCTCACCGCCATCGACGGCGAGTTCGTCGACCTGTCCTTCACCCAGGCCACCAAGCCCGTGGTCATCTCGGGCACCGACGCCGACGACACGAGCACCTTCCGCTACCTGCTGATGCCGCGACGCCTCCTCGGCTGAGCGGCGTACGCGCCGTCGCGACCTCGTCCCTCGGCCGCGCGCTCGCTCGACCTCGGTCGACACCCCCTGCACTCGTTCCTCGTGCACGGCTAGTCTCCTGACATGGACATCGGACTCATCGGTCTCGGCAAGATGGGCGGCAACATGCGCGAGCGCATGCGCCGCGCTGGACTCACCGTCGTCGGCTACGACCGCAACCCCGACGTCAGCGACGCGGGGTCGCTGGCCGAGATGGTCGAGGCGCTCCCGACCCCCAGGGCCGTCTGGGTGATGGTGCCGGCCGGCGAGCCGACGCGCGCGACGGTCAAGGAGCTCTCCGAGCTGCTCGAGGAGGGCGACGTCGTCGTCGACGGCGGCAACTCCCGCTGGACCGACGACATCGCGAACGCCGAGCTGCTCGCCGAGAAGGGCATCGGCTACGTCGACTGCGGTGTCTCCGGGGGCGTCTGGGGCCTGGAGAACGGCTACGCCCTGATGTACGGCGGCGACGCCGACGACATCGCCAAGGTGCAGGAGGCCTTCGACGCGCTCAAGCCGGAGGGTGACTTCGGCGCGGTGCACGCCGGCAAGGTCGGTGCCGGCCACTTCTCCAAGATGGTCCACAACGGCATCGAGTACGCGATCATGCAGGCCTACGCCGAGGGCTGGGAGCTGCTCGACAAGGCCGAGCTCACCGACAACGTGACCGAGGTCTTCCGCTCGTGGCGCGAGGGCACGGTCATCCGCTCCTGGCTGCTCGACCTCATGGTCAACGCGCTCGACGAGGACCCGGGGCTCAGCAAGATCGCCGGCTACGCCGCGGACTCCGGCGAGGGACGCTGGACGGTCGAGGCGGGCATCGAGCACGGTGTCGCGACCCCGGCCATCACGGCCGCCCTCTACGCGCGCTTCGTCTCCCAGCAGGACGACTCACCGACGATGAAGGCCGTCGCCGCGATGCGCAACCAGTTCGGTGGCCACGCGGTGCGGTCGTCGGCCCCCAAGGGTGGCGACGCCGAGGGCTCGGCGGGTGCCGAGCAGTCGGAGACCTCGAAGAAGGCCGGCGCGGGAGACGGCGCGGAGCCCGGCGAGAGCTAAGTGCACGTCGCCCACCTCACCCTGCACGACTTCCGCTCGTACGCCGACCTCGACGTCGCGCTGGAGCCGGGGGCGACGGCGTTCATCGGCCGCAACGGCCAGGGCAAGACCAACCTGGTCGAGGCCATCGACTACCTGTCGCGGCTCTCCTCCCACCGGGTCTCCACCGACACCCCGCTCGTGCGGGCCGGCGCCGACCAGGCGATCGTGCGCGCCTCGGTGGTGAAGGAGGGCCGCACCGCGCTCCTCGAGGTCGAGCTCAACCCCGGCCGGGCCAACCGCGCCCGGATCAACCGCTCGCCGCTCCCCCGGCCCCGCGAGATCGTCGGGCTGGTCCGCACGGTCGTGTTCGCCCCCGACGACCTCACCCTCGTCAAGGGCGACCCGTCCGACCGGAGGCGCTTCCTCGACGACCTGCTGGTGCTCCGCACGCCGCGCCTCGCCGGCGTGCGCAGCGACTACGACCGGATCCTCAAGCAGCGCAACAGCCTGCTCAAGACCGCCGGCATCGCCCGCGGCGGCTCGCGCGACGCCGCGCTGTCCACCCTGGAGATCTGGGACGACAACCTGGCCCGGGTGGGGTCGGAGCTGCTGGGGGCGCGGCTCGCGCTGGTCGAGGCGCTGCGGCCCTACCTCGGCAAGGCCTACGAGGCGGTCGCCCGGGGCGCCAGCCGCGACGACGCCGACGTGGAGTACCGCCCGAGCATCGAGCTGGGCCCCGACGGCGACGACCGCGACCTGCAGCAGGCGATGCTCGACGCGATCGCCGCGCGGCGCAAGGACGAGCTCGACCGCGGCATCTCGCTCGTCGGGCCGCACCGCGACGAGCTGCTGCTCACGCTCGGCAACGGCGAGCTGCGGCTGCCGGTCAAGGGGTACGCCTCCCACGGGGAGTCGTGGTCGTTCGCGCTCGCCCTGCGGCTGGCGTCGTACGACCTGCTCCGCGCCGACGGCGACGACCCGATCCTGGTGCTCGACGACGTCTTCGCCGAGCTCGACACCGAGCGTCGCAGCCAGCTCGCCCAGCTCGTCGCGGGCGCCGAGCAGGTGCTGGTCACCGCCGCGGTGGCCGCCGACGTGCCGGAGGCGCTGCGCGGCACCCGGTTCCGGGTCGCCGACGGGCAGGTCACCCGTGAGGAGTGAGCCCGGTGCGGGCGAGGGGCCGGGCGCTCGTGACGCCGCCGGCGCGACGGAGCCCACCGACCCCACGGACGCCGCCTCCGCGGAGGCCCGCCCACCCGAGGCGGCGCCCGAGCACCGGCCCGACGGGCTCGACCTGGCCCGGGCAGCGGCCCGTGCCGCGGCCGCGAGTCCTGGCACGCCCACGGCACGCCGACGCGGCGGGCCGTCCCGGCGCCGCGTGAGCGGCAAGGCGTCGGGCGCGCGCCCGGACGACCGCGACCCGCAGCTGCTCGAGCAGGCACTCGGCCGGCTGATCGCCAACCACGGGTGGGAGGTCGACCTCAAGGTGCAGGGGGTGTTCGGCCGCTGGGCCGAGCTCGTCGGCGACGAGGTCGCCGCCCACTGCACCCCCGAGTCCTTCGACGACGGCCGGCTGGTCGTGCGCACCGACTCCACCGCCTGGGCCACCCAGCTCAAGCTGCTCGCCCCGGCCGTGGTGCGCCGGCTCAACGAGGACCTCGGCCACGGCACGGTCACGGTGATCGAGGTGCTCGGCCCGCACCTGCCGACCTGGACCAAGGGCCGCTTCTCCAGCCGCGACGGTCGCGGCCCGCGCGACACCTACGGCTGAGCCTGAGCCGATCTGGGGGCCGCCGACCGGTAGGGGGACCCACCGACCCCCCTGTTCGGCCGCGAGATCCGGCCTCATGGGCCGTCTGGAGGGACTTTTTCGCCCTCGTCGCCCCCCAGGGCCGGGTTGGTGCTGGGGTCGAGGGCCCCTCACGGGGTAGTATGGGTGTACGAGTCGCACGCTGGGTTGCTCTGCAAACCGCCGCGACTCGACTCATGTCGAGCGCCCCCGGGCGAAGAGAAGAAGGCCGTGCCTTGAGCGAAGAGAACACCGAGCCCACCCCAGGTCAGATCTCCGACTCCTCTCCCGGTTCCTCCCCCGACTCCCCTGCCACCTCCCCTGCAGAGGCCCCCACCGAGGCCGAGCGGGCCGAGGCCCTCGCCGCGTCCGTCGCGGACTCCGCGGGCGAGGCCGAGCCGGCCGTGGAGAAGCGCTCCAGCACGGCGGTCGACGAGGGCACCGAGTACGACGCCTCCGCGATCCAGGTCCTCGAGGGCCTCGAGGCGGTCCGCAAGCGGCCCGGCATGTACATCGGCTCGACCGGTGAGCGTGGCCTGCACCACCTGATCTGGGAGATCGTGGACAACGGCGTCGACGAGGCGCTCGCCGGCTACGCCACCCGCATCGTGCTGACGCTGCAGGAGGACGGCGGCGTCCGCGTCGAGGACAACGGTCGCGGCATCCCGACCGACACCGCCCCGGGCCAGGAGATGCCGGCGCTCACGATGGCGCTCACCATGCTCCACGCCGGCGGCAAGTTCGGCGGCGGCGGCTACAAGGTCTCCGGCGGTCTGCACGGCGTCGGTGTCTCGGTCGTCAACGCGCTGTCCACCCACCTGGTCGCTGAGGTGAAGAACCGCGGCCACCTGTGGCGCCAGTCGTTCCAGCTCGGCGTGCCCGACGCCGACCTCGAGCAGGTCCGCCCGATGGAGGACGGCGAGCAGACCGGCACCACGGTGACCTGGTACGCCTCGCCCGACATCTTCGAGCACACGACGTACAACCTCGAGACCATCACCTCGCGCATCCGCGAGATGGCGTTCCTCAACAAGGGCGTCGAGTTCGTCGTGCGCGACGAGCGGGCCGACGCCGAGTCGCGCGTCGACGCCGTCGAGGACGACACCATCGACAACGAGATCGACAACGCCGGCCACGACGCCCCCAAGCGCGCCGAGACCGGCGGCCTGGAGCAGGTCTTCAAGTACGACCGCGGCCTCGTCGACTACGTCGAGCACCTCAACCGCCGCAAGACCATCGCCAACGCGACCGTCATCTCCTTCGAGGCCGAGACGGCCGAGGGCGCCCCGGGCCAGCACATGAGCCTCGAGGTCGCGATGCAGTGGAACACCTCCTACACCGAGTCGGTCCACACCTTCGCCAACAACATCAACACCCACGAGGGCGGCACCCACGAGGAGGGCTTCCGCGCCTCGCTGACCTCGCTGGTCAACAGCTGGGGCGAGGAGTGGGGCCTGATCAAGAAGAAGGAGGACCGGGTCTCCGGCGACGACATCCGCGAGGGCCTGACCGCCATCATCTCGATCAAGCTCGGCGAGCCGCAGTTCGAGGGCCAGACCAAGACCAAGCTCGGCAACACCGAGGCCAAGGGCTTCACCCAGCGCATCATGAACGACCAGCTCGGCGCCTGGTTCGAGCAGAACCCGGCCGAGGGCAAGGAGATCGTGCGCAAGTCGCAGGCCGCGGCCAACGCGCGCATCGCGGCCCGCAAGGCCCGTGAGCTCGCCCGCAACCGCAAGGGCCTGCTCGGCGGGGGTGGCCTGCCCGGCAAGCTGAGCGACTGCCAGTCGACCAACCCCGCCGAGTGCGAGGTCTTCATCGTCGAGGGCGACTCGGCCGGCGGCTCGGCGCGCCAGGGACGCGACCCGCGCATCCAGGCGATCCTCCCGATCCGCGGCAAGATCCTCAACGTCGAGAAGGCGCGCATCGACAAGGTGCTCGCCAACACCGAGGTGCAGGCGATCATCTCCGCGCTCGGCACCGGCATCCACGAGGAGTTCAGCCTCGAGAAGCTGCGCTACCACAAGGTCGTGATGATGGCCGACGCCGACGTCGACGGCCACCACATCAACACGCTGCTGCTGACCCTGCTGTTCCGCTTCATGAAGCCGCTGATCGAGCACGGCTACGTCTACATGGCCCAGCCCCCGCTCTACCGCCTGCGCTGGAACAAGCCCGCCGAGCACGAGTTCGTCTACTCCGACGCCGAGCGCGACGCGCTGATGGCCGACGGCCTGGCCCAGGGCAAGAAGCTCCCCAAGGAGAACCCGGTCCAGCGCTACAAGGGTCTCGGCGAGATGAACGCCGACGAGCTGTGGGAGACCACGATGGACCCCGACGCCCGCCTGATGAAGCAGGTGACCCTCGAGGACGCCGCGCAGGCCGACGAGATCTTCTCGATCCTCATGGGCGAGGACGTCGAGCAGCGCCGCTCCTTCATCCAGCGCAACGCCAAGGACGTCCGATTCCTCGATATCTAGGCCGCTAGTCCCCTCTACGCGCATTCCTAGACATCGATAGAACGCAGGAGACAACCAGACATGACCGAGACTCCCACGGGCACCGGGGCCGGCGGCTTCGGCTTCGGCGACGACCGCATCCAGCCCGTCGAGCTGCAGACGGTGATGCAGCAGTCCTACATCGACTACGCGATGACGGTGATCGTCGGGCGCGCGCTGCCCGACGTGCGCGACGGCCTCAAGCCGGTGCACCGCCGCATCCTCTACGCGATGTACGACGGCGGATACCGCCCCGACCGCGGCTTCTCCAAGTGCTCGCGCGTGGTCGGCGACGTCATGGGTCAGTACCACCCGCACGGCGACTCCGCGATCTACGACACCATGGTGCGCCTCGCGCAGCCGTGGGTGCTGCGCGCGCCGCTGATCAACGGGCAGGGCAACTTCGGCTCGCCGGGCAACGACTCCGCCGCCGCCATGCGGTACACCGAGTGCCGGATGGCGCCGCTGGCCATGGAGATGGTCCGCGACATCGACGAGGACACCGTCGACTTCCAGCCCAACTACGACGGTCGCTCGCAGGAGCCGACCATCCTGCCCAGCCGGTTCCCCAACCTGCTGGTCAACGGCTCGGCCGGCATCGCGGTCGGCATGGCGACCAACATCCCGCCGCACAACCTCCGCGAGGTGGCCGAGGGTGCCGTCTGGGCGCTCGAGCACCCCGACGCCACCAAGGAGGAGCTGCAGGACGCCCTGGTCGAGCGGATCAAGGGCCCCGACTTCCCCAACGGCGCGCTCATCGTCGGCCGCCAGGGCATCGAGCAGGCCTACCGCACCGGCCGTGGCTCGATCACGCAGCGCGCCGTGGTCGAGATCGACGAGGACGCCAAGGGCCGCGTCATGCTGGTCATCAGCGAGCTGCCCTACATGGTCAACCCCGACAACCTCGCGCTGAAGATCGCCGAGCTCGCCGACTCCGGTCGCATCCAGGGCATCTCCGACGTCCGCGACGACACCAGCTCGCGCACCGGGCAGCGACTGGTCATCATCCTCAAACGCGACGCCGTCGCCCGCGTGGTGCTCAACAACCTGTTCAAGCACACCGAGCTGCAGTCCAACTTCAGCGCCAACATGCTCGCGCTGGTCGACGGCGTGCCGCGCACGCTGCCGATCGACCAGTTCATCTCGCAGTGGGTGACCCACCAGATCGAGGTCATCCAGCGGCGTACCCGCTTCCGCCTCGCCGAGGCCGAGCGCCAGGCGCACATCTACCGCGGTCTCGCCAAGGCCCTCGACGCGCTCGACGAGGTCATCGCCCTGATCCGGCGCAGCCCCGACGTCGAGGAGGCCCGCACCGGGCTGATGAGCCTGCTCGAGATCGACGAGATCCAGGCCAACGCGATCCTCGAGATGCAGCTGCGCCGGCTGGCCGCCCTCGAGCGCCAGAAGATCATGGACCGCCTCGCCGAGCTCGAGCGCGTCATCGCCGACCTCGAGGACATCCTGGCCAACGAGGCGCGCCAGCGGCAGATCGTCTCCGACGAGCTCACCGAGATCGTCGAGAAGTACGGCAACGACCGCCGCACGCAGATCATCGCGGCCGATGGCGACCTGTCGATGGAGGACCTGATCCCCGACGAGGAGCTCGTCGTCTCCATCACCCGCGGCGGCTACGCCAAGCGCACCCGGGCCGACCAGTACCGCCTGCAGAAGCGCGGCGGCAAGGGCGTACGGGGCGCGACGCTGCGCGGCGACGACGTCGTGCAGCACTTCATCGCCACCACCAACCACCACTGGCTGCTGTTCTTCACCACCGCCGGGCGGGTCTACCGCACCAAGGCCTACAACCTCCCCGAGGCGGCCCGCGACGCGAAGGGCGGCCACGTGGCCGGCCTGCTGAGCTTCCAGCCCGACGAGGACATCGCCCAGGTGCTCGCGATCCGCGACTACGACCAGGCCCCCTACCTCGTCCTGGCCACCCGCACGGGCCTGGTGAAGAAGACCAAGCTGGGCGACTACAACAGCCCCCGCCAGGCCGGCGTCATCGCGATCAACTTCCGCGAGGACGACGACGAGCTGATCGGCGCCGAGCTCGCCAACGGCGACGACGACATCCTGCTCGTGTCCCGCAAGGGCCAGTCGATCCGGTTCAAGGCCGACGACGAGCAGCTGCGCCCGATGGGCCGCGCGACCGGCGGTGTGCGCGGCATGAAGTTCCGCGACGGCGACTCGCTGCTGTCGATGTCGGTGATCCGCGCCGCGCAGGTCGCGGCCGAGGAGGCCGTCGAGGGCGACGCCGCGGAGTCCGACGAGGTCAAGGAGCAGTACGTCTTCGCGATCACCGACGGCGGCTTCGCCAAGCGCACCCGGATCTCGGAGTACCGCCTGCAGTCGCGCGGCGGCATCGGCATCAAGGCGATGTCGCTGGCCAACGAGGACCGCGGCGGCCTGGTCGGCGCGTTCATCGTCGAGGAGGACGACGAGGTCCTCTCGATCACCAGCAGCGGCCAGGTCGTGCGCAGCCCGATCGACGCCAACTTCCGCCCGACGGGCCGGTCCACCATGGGCGTGAAGTTCGTGACGCCCAAGAAGGGCGACACCGTCGCGGTCGTGGCCCGCTCCGTCGAGGCCAAGGTCGTCGACGAGGCGGAGGACGCCATCGCCGAGGGTGCGGCCGAGGTCGAGGAGGGCGCCCGGGAGGCCGCAGCCGTTTCGCCCGACGTGGTCGACGGTGCAACAATCGAGGGTCAGGACGCCGTCGAGGCGCCTGTGGAGGACAGCCCCGAGACCCCCGACGACACCACCGAGGAGTGATCCATGTCGGACCGCACCGCGACTTCCCGTCGTCCGTCGGGGAGTGAGCCGGCCAGGCGCACCTTCGCCGGCAAGCTTCAGGACACGCTGACCGGCGCGGCCGAGGAGCACCGTGCGAACGCCGCCCCCGCCAAGGGGCGGCGCGCGCCCTCCGGCTCGCGCCAGCCCCGTCGCGCACGCCTGCGCCTGACCCGGGTCGACCCGTGGTCGGTGATGAAGACGTCGTTCCTGCTCTCGGTCGCCTTCGGCGTCGTGACGTTCGTGGCGATCTTCATGGTGTGGTCGGTCCTGGGCGCCGCCGGCGTGTGGGACTCGATCAACTCCGCGGTGGCGAGCATCGTCGAGGGCGACAGCGGCAACTCCACCTTCGACGTGACCGACTACGTCGGGATGTCGCGGGTGCTGGGCTTCACGCTGCTGGTCTCCGTGGTCGACGTCGTGCTGCTGACCGCGATCGCCACCCTCACCGCCTTCCTCTACAACCTCGCGGCCGCCCTGCTCGGTGGCATCGAGGTCACCCTCGCCGAGGACGAGCGCTGATCCCCGATTGGTGCCGCCCGACCCCGGTCAGGTAATCTTCGGCGTCGTCGCTTGCGACGGATGCGGGCCTATAGCTCAGACGGTTAGAGCGCTTCCCTGATAAGGAAGAGGTCGGAGGTTCAAGTCCTCCTAGGCCCACCACACACCCCCTCGACGTCCTCGACGCAAGGAGAGAGTCCGTGAAGAAGCTCCTGCTGGTCGTCCTCGCCGCCGCCGGCGCGGCGTTCGCGAAGAAGAAGCTCGACGAGGGCAAGCACGAGCAGGCCCTCTGGGCCGAGGCCACCGACAGCGTCGGCAAGGCCTGACACCTCCCGATCACCTCCCGAACACGGGGCCTTGGCGCAATTGGTAGCGCACCTGCTTTGCAAGCAGGGGGTTAGGGGTTCGAGTCCCCTAGGCTCCACCACCTCACCGACGGCGGTGTGACGCCCCGCCCATCCCTCGGGAACGCCGTGCGGCCGGCCCGCGCGGGCCCCACACTGGTGCGGTGCTGGGCATCACCGACCTCCCGACCTACCTCGTCGGCCTGGTCCTCATCGTCCTGCTGCCCGGTCCGAACTCGCTCTACGTCCTCTCCGTCGCCGCGCGGCGCGGGGTGCGCAGCGGGTACGCCGCGGCGGCAGGCGTGTGGACCGGCGACGCGGTGCTGATGACGCTGTCCGCGGCCGGCGTCGCCTCGCTGCTGCAGGCCAACCCGACGGCGTTCGGCGTGGTGAAGTGGGTGGGCGCGTCCTACCTGCTGTGGCTCGCGATCGGGATGATGCGCGCCGCGCGGGGGATGTGGCGCTCGCGCCGCACCGTGGGCGAGCAGCTCGCCGACGCGACCGCCGAGGCCGGTGTGGAGGCGCGGGTGCGCGGCGAGCGGCCCTACCGGCGTGCGCTGCTGATCAGCCTGCTCAACCCCAAGGCGATCCTCTTCTTCGTCGCCTTCTTCGTGCAGTTCGTCGACCCGACCTACCCGCGCCCGGCGGTGTCGTTCCTGGTGCTGGGCACGCTCGCGACCGCGGCCAGTGCGGCGTACCTCAGCGTCCTGATCGTCAGCGGCACCCACCTCGCCGAGGCGTTCCGCCGACGCAGGGCGCTCTCGGCCGGAGCGACCTCGGCGGTGGGTGCGGTGTTCCTCGGCTTCGCGGTCAAGCTCGCCCTCGCCTCCGCCTGACCCGGCTCACCGGGCGGCTGGGACAATCGGTGCCGTGACCTCCGCGCGACGCCCACCCCTGCTCACCGACCTGGGCGCGGCGGTCCTGGCCCTGGTGCTGGTGGCGCTCGCGGGTCGCCTGGGCGTGTGGCAGCTCGACGCCTGGCAGGCGCACCGCACCGCCGAGGCCCGCGACCTCACCCAGCTCGACCCCGTCGCGCTCGACGACGTGATGGGCAGCGACGACCCGTTCCCCGCACCCGACGTCGGGCGCCCGGTCGAGGTGGAGGGTCGCTGGCTCGACGGCGGCTTCTGGGTCTCCGACCGGTCCTACGACGGCCGCGACGGCTACTGGGCCGTCAACCCGATGCAGGTCGGAGACGCGGGCATCCTCGTGGTGCGCGGGTGGGCGTCCGAGCCCGACCCCGGCCTCCTGTCCGTCGACGGCAGCCAGGACGTCGTCGGCTGGCTCCAGCCCCCCGACGGCAACCTCGCGGTCGACGACGACCCCACCGACGACGTGTTCCCCGAGATCCGGGTCGCCGACGCCGTGCAGCGCGTCGACATCGACCTGTTCTCGGCCTACGTCGTCGACCAGGCGGCCGCGCCCGGCCTCGAGCAGGCGGAGCTCTCCGCCCTGCCCGAGCCCGGGACGTTCACCGGCGTGCGCAACCTGCTCTACGCCTTCGAGTGGTGGATCTTCGGCGGGTTCGCCGCCTTCATCTGGTGGCGCTGGCGCCGCGACGCGACGCAGGAGCCGGCCGACGAGACCCCGGTCACGGCGGACGCCGCCCCGGCCGACCGTGCGGGCGTCGACCAACCGGTCGACGGCTAGGTTGGCTGCCGTGCAACGCAACCTCACCGCCTACCGCGTGATGGCCACCGTCGTCGGCGTGCTCCTCGTGGTCCTCTGCCTCATCGGCGTCCCGCTCGCGAACTTCGACGGCTCCCCGATGTGGGGCGTCTTCGACAGCACCCCGATGTGGGTGACCCCCGGCTCGGACGCGCAGGACGCCGGCGAGCTGATCACGACGTACCTCGGAGTCGCGCACGGCTGGCTGTACATGATCTTCCTGCTGAGCGCGTTCCTGCTCTCCCGCCGTGCGCGCTGGGACCTGCCGTTCACGCTCGTGACGCTGCTCTGCGGCACCGTGCCGCTGCTGTCCTTCTGGGCCGAGCACCGCGCCACCAGGCGCGTCCGCGCCGAGCACCCCGAGCTGCACTGACCGACGTACGCCCCTCCCTCCGCCAGGGCGGTGAGTCAGACAGGTTCCGGGCCGTGAGAACGTGCGTGGCTCACCGCTCGGGCCGGAGCGCCTTCGCTGGCGGTGAGTGAGACAGGTTCTGAGGCCTGACAACGTGCGTGGCTCACCGCTCGGGCTGGAGACGGATCGAGCGGTGGCCCAGCCACGTTCCGTACGCCGGAAAGGTGGCTGGACCACCGCTCGGAGGTGGGTCCGGGGTGCTGCTACTTCTTGGGCACGTCGTCGATGTCGATGACCTCGGCCGGGTCGTCGGGCGTGGTGGCCGGGTGGGGGTCCTCGACCGCGTCGCTGATCGCCTCACCGGGGGCGCCGCCCCCGATGTCGTCGGCGGCCGGGGGCTCGGCGGTGACGACGTCGTCGACGGTCGGGAGCGGGTCGGTCAGCGGGTCGCTGCCCGAGGCCGGAGCGGCCGGGCTGGCGGGCGCGGCGGGGGTCGCCGGAGCAGCGGGAGCAGCCGGCTTCGGCGGCGCGGGCGGGACGTAGGTGGACTGCCAGTTGGCGCCCTCGTCCTTCTTGCCCTTCAGCTTGCTGAAGACGAACCCGCCGAGAGCGATCAGCCCGCCGAGCAGCAGCACCTTCTTGAGCCTGCCGCCCTTCGGCTCGGGCTCGATGCCGCGCAGCTCGTTGACCTTGGCGGTCGCCAGGTCGCGGCTGGCTGCGGCCTTCTCGGCGGCGAGGGCGGCACCGACGGACGCCTTGTCGGCGGCCGTGGCGCGGGCCTCGGCGAGGAGCGGGGCAGCCTTGTCGCGAGCGTCCGCGAGGAGGGGGACGGCCTTGTCGCGGGCCTCGGCGGCCCGGGCGGCGATGACCGGTCCGGCCTTCTCCCGGGCCTCCGCAGCCCGGGCGGCCGCGACGGCGGCACCGACCTGGGCGGTCTCGGTGGCCTTGTCACGGGCGTCGGCGAGGATCGGGCCGGCCTTGTCACGGGCATCGGTGAGGGCGGGGCCCGCCTTGTCGACGGCCTGCTCCCACGCCTGCTCGAGCTGGGTCGAGACGGTGTCGGTGAGCTGCTCGACGTAGTCCTGGGCCCGGTCCATCAGGGACTTCTTGCGGCCGAAGCGCATGCGGTGACCTCCTGAGTCAGTGTGTCTCCATCTCACCATGCCACCGAAGGGGCCAACAGCCCCGTCCGGGTGAAGGACTGCGGTACGCCGTGGGGCCGGGGTGGGTGCCGCGTGGGAGGATCGTCGACGCAAGCACAGCTCACACGAGAGGCACATCCATGGCCGACCTGAAGGCGACCCTGAAGACCAACCGGGGCGACATCGTCATCGACCTGTTCCCGAACCACGCCCCCGAGACCGTCGAGAACTTCGTCGGCCTGGCCGAGGGCACCAAGGACTACCGCGACGACGCGGGCCGCAGCGGGGAGAAGTACTACGACGGTCTCGGCTTCCACCGGGTCATCGACGGCTTCATGATCCAGGGCGGCTGCCCGCTCGGCACCGGCACCGGTGGCCCGGGCTACACGTTCAAGGACGAGATCCACCCCGAGCTCGTCTTCGACAAGCCGTACCTCCTTGCCATGGCCAACGCCGGCCCGGGCACCAACGGCTCGCAGTTCTTCATCACCGTGGGCGCCACGCCGTGGCTCAACCGCAAGCACACCATCTTCGGCGAGGTCGCCGACCAGGCCAGCCGCGACGTGGTCGACGCGATCGCCACGACGCCCACCGGTGCGATGGACCGCCCGGTCGACCCCGTGGTGATCGAGTCCGTCACCATCGAGCGCTGAGCCCCGTCCACGCCCGATGACCCAGCCGTCCGACGGCCAGCCCGCGACCGGGGTGCCCACCTGCTACCGGCACCCCGGTCGCGAGACCTGGATCCGCTGCCAGCGCTGCGAGCGTCCGATCTGCCCCGACTGCATGCGCGACGCCGCCGTCGGCTTCCAGTGCCCCCACTGCGTCGAGGAGGCGCAGCGGAGCTCCCGGCAGAACCGTGCGCTCCACGGCGGCCGGCGCAGCGGCGACCCGCGACTGACCAGCTTCGTGCTGATCGGGATCAACGTGGTGGTGTGGCTGGCGATCACGGCCACGGGTGGGCGCAGCTCGCGCCTCGGCGACGTGCTGGCGCTGATGCCGGGCGGGCGCTGCCTGTCGGCCGGCTCGCCCGGCCAGTGGTACCCCTCGGTCCGCGACGCGGCCGTCTGCAGCGGGGCCACCGGTGGGGACGGCAGCTGGGTCGACGGCGTCTCCACGGGTGCGTGGTGGCAGCTGCTCACCTCGGCGTTCACCCACGTCGAGGTCCTGCACCTGGTGATGAACATGCTGGCCCTCTACGTCCTCGGCACCGCCACCGAGCAGATCCTGGGCCGGGCCCGGTTCCTCGCGGTCTACCTCACCAGCGCGCTGGGCGGGTCGGTGGCGGTCATGATGTTCGCCGGACCGGCCAGCTCGACCGTCGGCGCGTCGGGCGCGCTCTTCGGGCTCCTCGGTGCCCTGCTGGTCACCCTGCTCAAGGCCCGGATGAACACGCAGTGGATCACCCAGAACATCGCGATCGGTGTGGCCATCACGGTCCTCGGCTGGCGCTACATCTCCTGGCAGGCCCACCTCGGCGGCCTCGTCGTGGGCGCCCTGTGCGCGGCCGTGATCGCCTACGCCCCGCGCCGCAACCGCGAGGCCTACCAGTGGGCCGGGACGGCCCTGCTGGTCGTCGGCCTCGGGGTCCTCACCCTGGTGCGGGTCGCCGCCCTCGGCTGAGCCCCGCGCGGTCGCTCTCGACCCTCACGTCAGCCCCGTCCTCCGGCACCGCCGGACGGCGGGGGCTGCGGCGTTCCCGGGCCCCGGAGTTCCCACAGGTGTGCACACAGCTGTGGACAACTACACCGGTGTAATTCTCCACAGAGGTTGTCCACAGTGTGGAGAACCTCCGTACCCCAGACGGGGCAGTCCACGCGGGGATTCGATGTCCCCAGCCTGTGGAGAAACCGGTGGGGAAAGCGACCCGCCGGTGGACGGAGGCCGCCCCCGAAATCGACTCGAGCGGTGAGAGAGACGCCTTCCCTTCCCCAGGAAGGCGCCTCACTCACCGCTCGAGGCGCGGGACCGGTCAGCGACCGGTAGGTGGGGGAGAACCTACTCCCACTTGGTCGCGAAGCTGAAGCCGACCGCCATGAAGCCGATGCCGACGACCAGGTTCCACTGGCCGAGGTCGTTGAAGACCCAGAGGTCGGAGAGGTCGTTGGAAAACACGTAGTAGGTGCAGATCCACAGCAGGCCGATGAGGAAGCAGGCGAGCATCCCGACCACGACGCCGCGGCCGCGGCCCAGCGGGGTGGAGGGGTGGGCGCCGACGACGAGGCCGAGCATGAAGGCGCCGAAGCCGATGGCGTAGTTCCACCGACCCAGGTCGGCGAGTGCCTTGGGCGAGCCCTCGACCGGCGGGAACGCGAGCGGGTTGCCGCGGACCTGGCTGTAGTAGAAGACCAGCCAGGCGATGCCGAGGACCATCAGCAGCAGGCTGACCACGAACCTGACGGTGAAGAGCCGGCTCTTCGGCTCGACGAGCTGGGAGGACTTCGACACTGCTGCTCCTGGGGGTCGGCGTGCGACGTGCGTGCGGTCGTCCGACGTGCGTACGCCGGCCACGGGCGTCTGCTCGCCCGACGGGGGGCTAGCGTAGTCGCCATGTCCCCCCGGCCCCACTCGTCCCCCGGTCGCAGCCGCGCGTGGCGCGTGGCGACGCCCGTGGTGGTCCTGCTGAGCGGGGTGCTGTTCGCCGTCAGCGCGAAGCAGAGCGACGGCACCGACCTCCGGGGCGGACGGCTCACCGACCTCGGCTCGGTGGTGCGCGCCGAGCGCGACGAGGCCGGTGACCTCACCGCCCAGGTGGCCGACCTGACGACCGAGGTGGAGACGCTCAGCTCGGAGCTGGGCGACCGGTCGGTCGCGCGGGCCCAGGACGAGATCGCCACCCTGGTCGACCCGGCAGGCCTGACGGAGAGGACCGGCCCGGGGGTGCAGGTGACCCTCGACGACGCCTCGCTCGACGCCCGCCTGGCCTACGACGGCGACCCCAACGACCTCGTCGTGCACCAGCAGGACATCCAGGCGGTGGCCAACGCCATGTGGAACGCCGGCGCCACGGCCGTGACCATCCAGGGCCAGCGGGTGATCTCCACGACCGGCATCAAGTGCGAGGGCAACGTGGTCAAGCTCAACGGCCTGTCCTACTCCCCGCCCTACGTCATCGTCGGGATCGGCGACCAGACCCGGCTGGAGTCGGAGCTCCTCACCGACCCGATCCTGGTCATCTACCGCGAGTACACCGACGAGCCCGGCGGCGGGGTGTCGTGGGACATGACGCCGCTGGCGACCGCGACCGCACCGGCCTACAACGGCCTGCTCGACCTCACCTACGCGACGCCGATCCCCCAGTAGGGGCGGCGCTCAGCCCGTGACCCGCCCGGTGGCGGTGGTGGGCGGGTCCGTCGGCGTGGTCGGGTCGGGGGTGGTGGGCGTCTCGGTGGGGGTCTCGGTCGGCGTCTCGGTCGGGGTCTCCGTGGGCGTCTCCGTGGGCTCCTCGTAGGCGGAGACGAAGATCGTCACGGTGCTGTTCTGGTCGGCCGTGCCGCCCACCGGGATCTGGTCGACGACGGTGCCCTTGGGCTCGGTGGAGGCTGCGTCCACCCGCACGTCGGGCACGAACCCGGCCTCGCGGATGGCCTTCTCGGCGTCCTTCTGCTGCAGGCCGCGCACGTCCGGGACCTTCTCGGGACCGTCGGAGTAGAAGATCGTCACCGTCGTGCCCTCGGCGACCGGGGTGCCGGCGGCGGGCTCGGTGCGCAGGACCTGGTCCTTGTCCTCGTCGGAGTCCTCCTCCTCGAACTTCACCTTGAGGTTGGCCTCGAGCAGCCGCGCACGGGCGTCCTTGCGCGGGTTGCCGACGACGTAGGGGACCTCCACCTCGGGCTTGCCGAGGGAGAGCACGAACCCGATCGCGTCGCCGGGCTCGCGGTAGACGTCGCGCGCAGGGTCCTGGCTGATGACGTGGTCGGCCTCGACCGTCTGGGAGTTCTCGTGGTCGACCGTGCCGACCGTGAAGCCGGCGTCGCCGATCGCGAGCCGGGCCTCGTCCTCGGTCAGGCCGATGAGGTTGGGCACCGCGGTGCGCTCCGCGGCGTCGTCGAAGAGCATGCCGTTGAGGACCCACGCACCAGCGGCGAGCAGGGCCAGCACCAGCAGGCCCACCAGCCAGAGGCCGGCGCGGTTGCGACGCCGCGGCTCCTGCGGGGGCACGCCTGCGGCCGCGGGCGCGGCGGCCATGGTCGTGGTCGCCTCGCGCGGCGGCACCGGCGGGACGTACGCCGTCTCGGCCGGGGCCACCACGGCCGGCGCCTGGATCGGATGGCCGGAGAGGTAGCGCTCGATGTCGGCCCGCATCGCCGCGGCGCTCTGGTAGCGGTCCTCGACACGCTTGGCGAGGGACTTCATCACGATCGCGTCGATCTCGGGGTCGAGCTCGTCGTCGAGGTCGGACGGCGGCGAGGCAGGCTCGCGGACGTGCTGGTAGGCCACCGCGACGGGGCTGTCGCCGACGAACGGCGGCCGCCCGGTGAGCAGCTCGTACATCAGGCAGCCGGTGGAGTAGACGTCGGAGCGCGAGTCGACCGTCTCGCCGCGCGCCTGCTCGGGGGAGAGGTACTGGGCGGTGCCGACGACGGCGGCCGTCTGGGTCATCGTGGAGGAGGCGTCGGAGATCGCGCGCGCGATGCCGAAGTCCATCACCTTCACGTCGCCGGCGGGGGTGAGCATCACGTTGCCGGGCTTGATGTCGCGGTGGATGATCCCGGCGCGGTGGCTGTAGTCGAGCGCGGACAGCACGCCGGCCGTGATCTCCAGGGCGCGCTCGGGCAGGATCTTGCGGCCCTCGCGAAGGATGTCGCGCAGGGTGCGTCCCTCGACGCACTCCATGACGATGTAGGGCTGGGCGACGCCCGAGCCGTCGGTGGCCATCTCCTCGCCGGTGTCGTAGGTCGACACGATCGAGGGGTGGTTGAGCGAGGCGGACGACTGGGCCTCGCGGCGGAAGCGGGCCTGGAAGGTCGCGTCGCTGGCCAGGTCCGTGCGCAGCCGCTTGACCGCCACCGTCCGGCCCAGGCGGAGGTCGCGGCCCTTGCGGACCTCGGCCATCCCGCCCCGGCCGAGCAGCTCGCCGAGCTCGTAGCGTCCGCCGATCAGCGTCGGCTCCGACTGCGTCATCGCTTCTCGCCGTCCTTCTCGTCGTTCTTCTGCTGGCCCGGTGCGCCACCGGGTCCGCCGGTCTCGACCTCGCCCTGGCCGGGCGGGACCTTGCCCCAGTAGCTGACCGTGACCTGGTCGCCCTCCGCGAGCGGTCCGGACGGCTCGACGGAGTCCACGATGCCGTCCTGCTGGTCACCGGGGTTCTCCAGCTCCGCCGGGACCGGCTCGAGGCCGAGGTCGCGGAGGTCCTTCTCGACGTCCTTGTGGTCGCGCCCGACGTAGAGGGACGGGTCGACCTCGATGGTCGTCGGCTCCTCGCTGGGGGTCTCCGACGGGGTCTCGCTGGGCGTCTCGCTGGGGGTCTCGCTCGGAGTCTCGCTGGGGGTCTCGCTGGGCGTCTGCGAGGCGGTCCGGCTCGGCGTCCGGCTCGGGTCCGGCGAGGAGCCGTCGCCGGACCGGTCGGCGTCGTCTCCGCGGCTGCCCAGCCAGAACGCCACCACGAGGGCGAGGGCGACCGCGACGAGGCCCACGAGCAGCGCCCACGGCGTACGACGGCGGCGCTCCGCCGGCGTGGCGGCCGGGGCCGGCGCGGGGACGGGCGCGGGGACAGGGGAGGGGACGGGCGTGGGGTCGGGGTCGCGCGGGGTCACCGGCATCACCTGCGTCGCGCCGCCGGCCGGGCCGGCCGCGGGAGCCACGACCGTGGTGGCGCCGCCCGTGACGGAGGCCGGGTCGCGCAGGGCGCGGGCGAACGCGGCGCCGTCGGGGAAGCGCTCGTCGGGCTGCTTGGACAGCGCGCGGCGCACGACGGCGGCGAGGTCGGCGGGCACCGTGCCCGGCAGCTCGGGCACCGGCTCGCGCAGGTGGGCGAGCGCGGTCGCGACGGCGGTGTCGGCGACGTAGGGCTTGCGGCCGGCCAGGCCCTCGAAGGCGACGACGCCGAGGGCGTAGACGTCGGAGGCGGGGGTCGCGGTGCGGCCCTCGGCCTGCTCGGGGGAGATGTAGGCGGGCGTCCCCATGACCTGGCCGGTCTCGGTGAGCGCCATCCCCTCCGAGGCGCGGGCGATGCCGAAGTCGGTCACCTTGACCCGGCGGTCGGGCGTGACGAGCAGGTTGGCCGGCTTCACGTCGCGGTGCACGATCCCGGCGGCGTGGGCGGCGCCCAGCGCGTCGGCGGCCTGGGCCAGCAGCTCGGCGGCGACCGGGGGGTCGAGCGGCGAACCGGGGCGCAGCAGCGCCGAGAGCGGCTGCCCCTCGACGAGCTCCATGACGAGGTACGGGCGCGGGGCACCGGACCCGTCGTCGGGCGCCTGCTCGCCGAAGTCGAACACCGCTGCGATGCCGGGGTGGTGCAGCGCGGCCGCGTGGCGCGCCTCGGTCTCGAAGCGCTGCCGGAACAGCGGGTCGTCGGCGTACTCCGTCTTGAGCACCTTGATCGCGACGGACCGGCCCAGCACCGCGTCGCGCCCCGACCAGACCTCGCCCATGCCACCGGTGGCGATGCGGCCCTCGAGGACGTAGCGGCCGGACCCGTCGACCGCCGCCCCCGGCGTCAGCGCGCTCACCGGTTGATCACCGCCTCGGTGATCGCCTTGGCGATCGGGCCGCCGAGGAGGCCGCCGGCGATCTCCTCGCGCGCGGTGTCGCTGGACTGCACGAGCACGGCGACCGCGACCTTCGGGTCGTCGGCGGGCGCGAAGGAGACGAACCACGCGTAGGGCGGGCGGTCGGCGGTCGACTGCGCGGTGCCGGTCTTGCCCGCGACCTTGATCCCCGGGATCTGCGCAGGGGTGGCCGTGCCGGAGTCGACGGTGGCCACGAGCATCGTGGTGAGCTCCTCGGCGGTGGTGCTGGAGATGGCCTTGCTGAGCGTCTGCGGCTCGGTGCGGTCGAGCACCGACAGGTTGGGCGCCCGCACCTCGTCGACGACGTAGGGGCGCATGACGTCGCCGTCGTTGGCGATCGCGGCGGCCACCATGGCCATCTGCAGCGGGGTCGCGGTGACGCTGGACTGCCCGATGCCCGACATCGCGGTCTGCGGCTGGTCCATGTCGCGCGGGTAGAGCGAGGCGGCCTGGCCGCCGAGGTCCTCCAGCGAGGTGTCGTTGAAGCCGAACTTCTCGGCCTGCTCGGCCATCGCGTCGTTGCCCAGCTCGTTGGCCAGGCTGAGGAAGGTCACGTTGCAGGAGACCTGCATGGCCTGCGTCATGGTGATCCGCTTGCCGCCGCAGTCGCCGCCGTCGTGGTTGCCGACGACCGTCGACGACTGCGGGAGCTTGAAGCCGGAGCCGCCCGGCACCAGTGAGTCGGCGTCGTAGTTGCCCGACTCGATGGCGGCGGCCGCGGTGACGAGCTTGAACGTCGACCCGGGCGGCAGCGTGGTGCCGATCGCGCGGTTGATCAGCGGCTGGCGCGGGTCGTCGCTGAGCTTCTTGTCGAGCTCGGCGACGGCACCGAAGTCGTGGGAGGCGAAGTTGTTGGGGTCGAACGTGGGCGTGGAGGCCATCGCCAGGATCCGGCCCGTGGTGGGCTCGAGCGCCACGACCGCGCCCTGCGCGTCGCCGGGGAGGTTCTCCAGGCCCGCCCAGGCGGCGTCCTGCGCGGCCCCGTTGATCGTGAGCTGGACGTTGCCGCCCTTGGGGTCGCTGTTGCTGAGCATGTCGACCAGCCGTGTGACGAACAGCCGCGAGTCCTCGCCGGAGAGCACGGAGTTCTGGGAGCGCTCCACACCGGTCTGGCTGTAGAAGGAGAAGTACCCGGTGATGGGGGCGTACTTGAACGGCTCGGCGTAGGTGCGCTGGAACTCGTACTGGTCGTCGGAGGGCACGCTGCGCGCGATGGCCTCCTTGCCGACCAGGATCGCGCCGCGCTCTCGGGAGTAGGTCGCGAGGATGACGCGCCGGTTGCGCGGGTCCTTGTCGAGCGCGTCGGAGCGGACGTACATGAGGTAGGTCGCGTTGACCAGCAGCGCCAGGAAGAGCAGCAGGCAGAACACCGAGACCACGCGGATGGGCTTGTTCACCGCAGCTTCACCACCTGCGTGTGCTCGGAGTCGGCGGCCGAGTCGTCGACCGGGTCGAGGCGCGGCGCTGGGCGCCGGGCCTGGTCGGAGATGCGGAGGAGCAGCGCCACGACGACCCAGTTGGCCACCAGCGACGAGCCGCCGTAGGACAGGAAGGGGGTGGTGAGGCCGGTGAGCGGGATCAGCCCGGTCACGCCGCCGATGACGACGAAGACCTGGAGGGCGAAGATCGCGCCGAGGCCGACCGCCATCAGCTTGCCGAACCCGTCACGCGAGATCAGCGCGATCCGCAGCGCCCGCTCGACGATGAGGCCGTAGCAGAGCACGATCGCCATCACGGCCGTCAGGCCGAGCTCCTCGCCGATGGTGGACAGGATGAAGTCGGAGTACGCGAACGGCACCCGCTCAGGCGAGCCGTTGCCGAAGCCTCGGCCGATCAGGCCGCCCCACGACTGGCCGAAGAGCGCCTCGACGAGCTGGTAGCTGCCGGGGGTCTGGTCGTAGTAGTCGAGCGGGTGCAGCCAGAAGTTGAAGCGGTTCTGGACGTTGCCGACGAAGCTGTACGCCGCCAGCGCGCCGGCGCCGAAGAGCAGGCCGCCGACCACCAGCCAGCCGGGGCGCTCGGTGGCGACGTAGAGCACGACCAGGAACAGGCCGAAGAACAGCAGCGAGGAGCCCAGGTCGTTCTGCAGGACCAGGATCATCATCGACACCGCGAACATGGCCAGGATCGGCCCGAGGTCGCGGCCCCGCGGCAGGTCCACGAAGACCACGCGCCGGCCGGCCAGCGCCAGGGCGTCGCGGTGCAGGACGAGGTAGCCGGAGAAGGCGATCACCAGCATCACCTTGGCCACCTCGCCGGGCTGGAAGCTGAAGCCGGCGACGTTGATCCAGATGCGGGCGCCGTTGATCTTGGTGCCGATGAACGGCAGGAACGGCAGCACCAGCAGGAGGATGCCGGTCAGGCCCGAGGTGTAGGTGAAGCGCTGGAGCGCCCGGTGGTCGCGCAGCAGCACGAGCGCGCCGACGAAGAGCAGCACGCCGAGGGTCATCCAGATCAGCTGCTGGCGCGCGAAGTCGTGCTGGTCGTCGCCGCGGGCGGCGTAGGTGAGGTCGAGGCGGTGGAGCACCGCGAGGCCGAACCCGTTGAGCGCCGCCACCAGCGGCAGCAGGACCGGGTCGGCGTAGGGCGCCACGAGGCGCACCACGACGTGGGCCGCGACGATCAGCGCCGCGAGCCAGCCGCCGTAGCCGACGAGGTCGGCGGGCACCTCGCCCTCGACGCCGAGCCCGACGGCGGCGTAGCCACCGATGCCGACCGCCAGCGCGAGCACGAGCAGGAACAGCTCCGCACCCCGGCGGCGCCGGTGCACGAAGCCCATGAGGGTCCCGGTCTGACTCATCCCAGCCCGCCGATCAGCCGACGTCCTGGCGGGCGGCGTAGTTGTCCACCGTGGCGCGTGCCTCGTCGAGCGAGCCGGCCTCGAGGCCCTCGCGCACGGCCTCGGCGTCGATGTCGCTGAGGCGGTCGAGGTCGACGTCGGTGAGCTCGTAGGGGTGGGAGAGCGAGATGCCGGGCAGGCTGGCGTCGACGCCGCGGAAGATCGCGACCTTGCCGTCCTGCTCGGCGACGTAGAACTGCTGCTGGCTCCACGACCAGCCCGCCGCGAGCACGACCCAGGCCAGGCCCAGGACGACGGCGGCGGCCAGCACGCGGCGGAGCGCGGCGTAGCGCCGGGGCGGACGCGGCGCGTAGCGGGCGGTCTCGTGGTCGATGGGGTCGGCGGCGAACGCACCGGCGGGCGCGTCGCCCGGCACCGGGGGGATCTCGCCGGTGTCGCCGGAGCGGTGGCCGCGGAACAGCCCGCCCACGGCGCCGGCCACGCCACCGCCGAGCGGGGCGCGGCGCGGCAGGTCGGCCGCGGCGCCGACCAGCAGCGGGACCAGCTCGTCGCCGGGGGGCTCCTCGCTGACCTCGCCGACCACGCAGGTGACGTTGTCGGTGCTGCCGGCCTCGAGGCTGGCGCGGACCAGCTCGACCGCGGCGAAGTCGGGCGTGCCGTCGGCGAGGAGGGCGGCGATCCGGTCGTCGGTCAGCGTGCCGCAGGCGCCGTCGCTGCACACCAGGACGCGGTCGCCCGGCTCGGCCGGGAACTCGAAGAGGTCGGGCTCCTCGTGGCGCACGCCGTCGAGGGCCTTGAGGATCAGGTTGCGGTGGGGGTGGGTCCGCGACTGCTCCTCGGTGATCCGCCCCTCGTCGATGAGCGACTGCACGAAGGTGTGGTCGTGGGTGAGCTGGCGCAGCTGACCGCGGCGCAGGAGGTACGCCCGGCTGTCGCCGATGTGGCCCACGGCGAAGCGCGTGCCGTCGAAGAGCGCGACGGTCGCGGTGGTGGAGGTGCCGTTGAGGTCGGGGTCCTCCTCGACCAGCTCGGCGATCCGGTCGTCGGCGCGGTGGATCGCGCCGGCCACCTGGCCGACGACGTCCTCGTCGGGCTGCTGGTCGAGCTTGCGCAGCGCCTGCACGGCGGTGCTGGAGGCGAGGTCGCCGCGGACCGCTCCGCCCACCCCGTCGCAGACCGTGAGCAGCCACGGACCGGCGTACCCGCTGTCCTGGTTCTCGCGCCGGACCCGGCCGACGTCGGAGATCGCGGAGTAGTGGAGGTACATCACTTGCGCAGCTCCAGGATCGTCTTGCCGACGCGCACCTGCACGCCGAGCCCGATCGTGGTGGGCTGGGTGATCCGGACGGGGCCGACGTAGGTGCCGTTGGTGGAGCCGAGGTCCTCCACGAACCACTCGTCGCCGCTGGCGGCCACGCGGGCGTGACGGGTGGAGACGTAGTCGTCGTCGAGCTTGATCGCGGCGTCGCTGCCGCGGCCGATGAGCAGCGGCGCGTCGGCCAGCTCGGCGCGGGTGCCGGGGTTCTCGCCCTCGACCACGAGCAGGTGGGTGGGGGCACCGCGACGGGGCTTGCGTGCCTTGCCCTGCTTGCGCGCGCTGGGCACCGGGGCGCCGCCTCGAGCGGTCTCGGGCACCCGCGCGCCGAACATGTCGGAGCGGATCACCGAGATCGCGGAGAGCACGAAGATCCACAGCACCGCCAAGAAGGCGACCCGGATCAGGAAGAGGGTGAGCTCAGACATTCCATCCCCCGGCCTCGTCCCGACCGCCCTCGATGCGGACGGTCATCTCGGTGTGCCCGATGCGGATCGTGGACCCGTCGCGCAGCCGGGCGCGGCCGACCTTCGTGCCGTCGACCATGATCCCGTTGGTGGAGCCCAGGTCGACCGCCTCGACGCCGTCGAGGGAGACCTCGAGCTCGAGGTGGCGGCGGCTCACGCCCGGGTCGTTGATGCGCAGGTCGGCCTCGGTGCCGCGCCCCACGACCAGGCCCGGCGGGCGCAGCGGGTGGCGGGTGCCGTTGACCTCGAGCGTGGCGTGGGAGGCGCGGGTGCGGGTGCGCTGGTCGTTGTCGGTGACGCTGGCCTGCGCGCGGCTGCGGATCCGGAACCGCCCGGTGGTCAGGTCCTCGGCCTCCTCGAAGGCGATCGTGACGGGTCCGGTGAAGACGTAGCCCTGGGCGTCGGCGTGGTCCTGCAGCTGCTCGATCAGGTCCTGCTCCAGCGCCCGGCCCAGGCCGACGATGCGCTCGAGGTCGGCGCCGGAGAGCTCGACGTGGAAGTCGTTGGGCACCAGCCGGCGCTGGCGGCTGAGCACCTGCGCGTTGTTGTCGCACTCGCGCTGGAGCGCGGCGGCGATCTCGACGGGCTGCACGGCGCTGCGGAACGCGCGGGCGAAGGCTCCCGAGATGAGCTGCTCGAGCCGCGTCTCGAAGCGCTGCAGGGCGTTCATCGGCGGGCCTCCTCTCCTTGCGCTCGGGTCGCACCACGTGGTGGGCAGGCGTCGTGGGACCGCCCGGACGGTGCGGCCGAGCGTACCGGCCGGGCGCCCCCGTGCCACTCCGCCGCCCCGTCCCCCCACCCATCGGTGCGGGACGCCGCCGCTGCGGGCCGCCGGGGCCGCCGCCCGCCACGGCGTGGTGGCTCGACGGGCGATTGGGAGGGCACGTCGTCGGTGGGGTAGCCTGAGCCCGCTTCAAGCGCGAGTGGCGGAATAGGCAGACGCGCACGGTTCAGGTCCGTGTGTCCGAAAGGACGTGGGGGTTCAACTCCCCCCTCGCGCACCACAAGGTGGAAGTTCTTCCACCAAGTCGGGCCGGGACCTAGAGGGTCCCGGCCCGACCTGCATGTGCAACCAGGTCGAGTCTGTCCAGCCGAGTAGGCGCCTCGATCACGCCGACAGGCGCGGACTCGACTCGAGGCCCGCAGCGGGCTGGCGACGCGTCCGGCGTGCCGTCTCGTTCGGTCTTGGAGTGCCGTGAGAAGATGTAGTTGGTGATCGTTGAACTTGATCGTCGCCGGTCGACACGCCGCGAAGCTTGCGGAGTCGAACCGAGGATCCATGACCGCGCCTCGGCGCGGGCCGAACAGTCCTCATTCCAGCGACATGGTCGGGAGATCGATCCGGAAGGGCACGCCGCGCTCCTGTGCGGACACCACTGACGGGTGACCAAGAGCCGCCGCTTCTTGGCCTAGGGACTACCAGTCCCGGGATGTCAGCCAAGAAGATGATGGAGGTTCCAGTGTTCACCCTCAGATGCCCGTCCCCGGGTTCCCCGCGCAGGTCGACCGGTTGGTCAACCGCGGCGCGGAGGTGCCCCAGCCCCCTCTGGTGACCTCGATGAGCGTCACCGACCCCTCTCGCGCGCCGGGACGTCACCGCCGCGCGGATGGCCGCACGCGCGGCGACTCGCTCGACGGGGCCTGCTCACGGCTGGATCGCGCCTTCCAGCGCATCACGCCGACGATCGACGGTGCCCGCAAGCCTGTGCGCGCGTGGCACCGGCTCATGAAGGACGTGCGGGGCGACAACCCGCGCCCCAAGCGTGGAACGCCCCTCCAGCGGTTCACGTCGATCTACACGTCCCTCCTGCTGGGGTACGGCGCCCTCCAGCCCGACGCCGAACTCACCGCCCTGCACAACGCGATCACCGGCGCGCCCGGCGGACGCGCGCTGCTCGCCATCAACGTCGTCCTGCTGGCCATGAGCGGCGCCGGCCTCATCCGAAAGCGTCCGCCGGGCTAGCCGGCCAAGCGCCTACAAGAACTCCCGCGAGCTCTTCGACATCGACGAGAGGATGCCGATGACCACAGCTTCCCCCAGCCCGAGACCCCCCTACCTGCCCGACCTCGCCAAGACAGCGTCGCTTCGACGCTTGGCCTCCGCCTTGGTCGACCGAGGCCTCCACGAGCACGCCGCGACAGCCATCGCGTCAAGCGTCTGCGACCCGACGACCGTCCGTCGGCAGCTCACGGCACCCGGCCGCCTTCGGGTTGAGGGCGGCTACCTTGAGGTCGTGCAGACCGAGGTGTGGTCGCCGAGCGTCTTGGTGTTCCCGACCAACCCGCGTGCCCTGCCCGCCTTCGCCTACGAGATCGAGGGTGCGACAGGTCGTCGCAACCCGCTCCCGCCGCTCCTGGGCTCAGCGGACCCAGACGCCGTTGAACTCCTCCTTCCAGGCCTGCCGTCGTCTGACCTCGTCGGCGCCCTTGACGCTCAGGTGGACTACCTGAGACGGGCCAACGATCTGCGCGAGGCCGTCGGTCGCGTCGGCATACGCGAACCCCTGCTTCTTGTTCCTCTCGTCATCGACCTGAAGTGGGGTGAGTCGCCGCGCCGGTTCACGGACGACGCCGACGTTGACGTCATCGACGCCCCCGCGATGCTGGCTGCCGTCGATGGAAGCTCGCGGATCACCGCCGCTCATGCTCATCTCTCGATCCAGCCAGCGGACAGCCTCTTCAGCTTTCTGGGCAACGAGCGCAGCCTGCGGAGCAAGATCGCATCCGTCATCCGCTTGGACCACGAGAACGACGAGCTGACGCTCGAAGAGGCTCAGCAGTGCATGTCACTCGTCGCGCCCGCAGCCATCATCGTGGGGTTCGTCCCGGACAACCCAGCCGTCGACACACTGCTCGCGGCCATCAACTCACGCTTGGGTGCACTCCACGTCGACCCGCCCCGAGCATGGAGCGCCGCAAGCCGCCTGGATGTGCAGCTCGACGCGGCGCTTGGCGCCCTGGTCGCAGGAGGCCGTCTCGAGCCCACCGAAGCCGAATGGCTGTCGGGCAGGATGACGCTCCAAGACGCCGACGACCTCGGGTTCCGAGACTCTCCAGACGTCAGAGCGGCCTACCTCTTCGAGACCGTCGGCCGCACCGAGAGCCTCACCGGTCGAGCCCTGCGCGCCTTGACCGCACGGTCTCGGATCACGACCAACCTGCGCGCCGAGATCGCAGCAGAGGGTGCCATCCGGGGCTACCGATCCCAGATCAACGACACCCAGGCTCAGGCAGCGCGTTCGCTTCTCACCGCCATCTACATGATGGAAGAAGTCCAGCAGTCTTGGAGGATTGACCCCTACAAGTCGAACTTCAAGGTCAGTGCGTTCCGAGCGGCTGCTCTCAGCGAGCTCGAAGAAGCGGGCCGCCCGGGGCCTAATGGCCGCCAGTTGCTAGCGCTTGCCGGGTACTGGCTCGCTCGCATGCGTGTCGTGCCTCGCCAGACTCGAGGCGGGCAAGAAGACCGACGCGACATCACCGCCGTCCTGTCGCTCATGGCGCACTCCGCACACGGGGTCCATCAGCTGCTACAGATCGTTATAGACGGCCGCCGCGGCCTGTTCCCACGACAGGTGTCAGCAACCGGAAAGGTGACCTCAACGGAGGCCAGGCTGAGCGACGAGTGGATCCGAAAGACCTGGGGCCCCAGTCGCAACGAGGCCGGCTCCAGACGTCCGGACCCGACGCCCGAGCAGAAGCTTGACGAGTCCGTTGCCGACCTGAAGTCGGCTCTTCAGGAGGTGAAGAGCCGACTCGAGGCTCTTCGAGAACCTCACCTGGGGGATGGCGGGTCCCTCGTAGACACGATCGGCCTCAAGCCCGACGTTGCCGACGCGATGATCCGCGACGTGCTGGAGATCCAGATGCGACTGTCCGTCCTGAAGCATGTCGGCGACCAGCACTCGTCGCGTGACGCTGCGATCTAGTACGGGCTCGCCGTGGAGGACGAGGTCTCGAGCTCTGCCTGCCGGCACGCGAACGAGTGACTCGTGTGCCGGCAGGCAACAGCGCGTCAGGCGCTGAGGGACTCGGGCTTACCGGCCCACCCGGACCACTGGCCGCACGACGACGCGTGCTCGACGCCGCACCGGCAGATGGTGAGGAACTCCTCGACCTCAGGGTCGGTGAAGTCGTTGTAGCCGAGCGCCTCGAGGACGACGTCTTCGGTCAGGCTGTCACCGTGGGTGACCACCATGACGTTCGGCGCCTCCTTCCGCGCTGCCCACACGCGAGCCAGCATCTGGTTCACGCACTCGTCACGGAACGAATAGCCCGCGATGAGCCACCGGTCGGCCGTCTTGAGGCGCTCGGCCAAAACCTCGTAGGCGAGGTTGAACGGCGCTCGCGCGACGACGTCGCTCTTGGCTGACTGGTTGGTGAGTACGACCTGCGGCTCCCACTCGGTCTTCCCGTCACGCCACGCTGACCAGTAGTCGACATCGCGGAGGTCGCCGATGTCGAAGCGGTAGACGCGCCCGGTATCCGGGTTGCGGAGCCAGGTCAAGGACCCGTGCGGGTGCACCAGTCGGATCCGCCGGGACGGGAAGTCACTCAGGCTCGTGCGCATCCGGGCACCCTCGAGGGGGAAGCCGTCGTTCATGATGTCGAACTTCCGCGGGCTGTAGCCCCACACCATGTCGCACATCTGCGAGCCCGCCACGTTGATGAGTCCGGCCATGGCGAGGCTGTCGTAGTTGAGGTTGCCGACAGTGACCGGCCCGTCGACGGCGTACACGACGTCGCGGAGGAAGTTCTCCACCACGCGCCGCTGGTCGTAGTGGGCCACCGACCTCGACGCGATGATGTCGAGTGCGTGACCGACACCGAGGCGTCGCAGGCTCTGGACGAACGTCTCGATGGTGGTGATGGCCCGACCAAGGGCCCTCGACTCGCCGGCGACGAGTTCCGCGAGTTCGCGGAGGTCGTGCAAGTTGTCCTTCTGCTGGTCGAGCGGGCCGATCATGGCCTCGAAGTCCTTGTACGGGTCTCCGGTCTCGCGACCGCGGTGCGCCAGGCGCGCGAGGACGCGGTCGGGAGCCTCGCCGCCGGCCTCGGACTTCTCGAACCGCTCCCGGATTTCACGGGTGAGGGTGGGGATGAACAGGTCGTTGTTCGCGGCGATGCTGACGCCGTTGCCGAGCAGTACGGCAAGTTCGTTGTTGTTTCTCATTTCTTTGTAGATCCTTTCGAATCGTCTGGAGACGAGACGTCGCGTAAGACGCGGACCGGATCTACAAGTTCAGATACGTATCGAAAGTTGAATAAAACTCCCGTACGCCGCTACGATGTCAACGCCAGTAAGACAACGCAGGCCCTGCGATCCAGACCATGTCTGACGCGGGGCCTCGTCATGTTCTGGGTCATGCCGGCAGGTCAGGTCGACCTGCCATGGCAAGGATACCGTGCCGGAGACGTGCCTGTCCGAACGCGCTTTCGAGGAACTACGCCGGTGTGGTTTCCAGAAACCGAGTTGTCCACAGGCTCCCCGGGGACTCCGGCTGGACGCTGTCGAGCGCCGCTCCGCGGAAACATCCAACTTCGAGCCGGCGAGCGACCGCCGGATCACACTGAAATGGACCGCACTACACCGCACTACACCGCACTACACCGCACTACACAGCGAGGGTGCGGAGCGCACCGCAGGACTCTGACCTGCATCTTCGCGGCAACTGCTAGCCAGTGAGCTACCCATGCCGGCGAGTTTATCCACAGGCATGGGCGCTCCGGAACGCTCCCAAAATTTTACCTTGGAGAGCCTCCTTGACCCCGCAAGGACAGCTCCGTCGCCGTCGATGAACGGGGGGCAGGGCGCTGGATCCGTCCGGCGCATCCATCCCCGCACGACGGAAGGAGCGTCATGTCCCTCGTGGAACTGGCTCTGCTGGAGGCCGTGGTCGACTGGGTCCTCATCTGGGTCCTCATCTGGGCCCTCATCGCCATCGCCTGGACCGCCACTGATCGAAGACAGATCGAGACCGGACCAGGGAGCGCGAGTGCGCGCCCTGGTCCGGTCTTGGCGACGCCCGTCACGCTCCCACCCTCGAAGCGACCTGCGCACAGCCGGACTCGGGTACCCGACCACCAGCGCCGGGTGGTCGAGCCAGGTCCGCAACGAGGCAAGGCCGGTTTCGACCCGGCGGGCCGCGGTGTCGGCCTTGCCGGCAGATCGCGCAGGCGGTCTCGAGGGCGTGCCAGCGCATCGGGTCCGAGGACTGGATGACTCGACGGACCTCGGGCGCCAGGACGTGCGGACACTGGTTCGGGTGCGGGACTCGCTGCCAGAGCCGCCCGCTCAAGGTCAGGTTGAGAGGCCAGTGGTTGTGTCCGGAGCGCACGCCACGCCGGCCCTCCTCCCCTTGCAGAGAGACCGAATGTCGGTTTGCGTGACGCGGAGTTGGACGCTCGCGGTCCCGAGGCAGTGGCTACGCGCCGTCGGCGATCTTGAAGAAGCGGAACGGTGCGCCGATGAGGTCGTCCGAGACCGGACGGGGATGCGCCGGCCCGCCGGCCGGTGTCACCGTGAACCTGCTCTGTCTGCTCGCGAGCCACCCCGTCAGCTCAGGATCTAGTGGGTCGGCGAGCAGGCGCTCGAGGGCGTCCGCGAACTCGGCGCTGCGGATGAGTGACGGCTGGTCCTTCGGCATCGCCAGAAGGTGCAGGCCCTCCAAGATCGCGCAACCATCTCGGGCGCCGCCGGGCTCAGGTACGAGCCCGTCAACGGCTCGGAGGTGTGTCGGTGCCCGGACGTACCGTGCTCACCATGAGCGCCGACGAGCCCGGGACCAGAGAGGAGCTCCGCCTGTTGCTGGAGGCAGCCGGTCTCGGTCCGAACCAGACCCGTCATTTCCTCGACTCGCCAACCGCGCTTCTTTCCGGGCTTGTCCCGAGCGAGGCGATCACCGATCCGGCTACTGCCGCGCGCGCCCGAACTGCGACCGCCCGCCTGATCGCGCGACTCGGCGACCCGGTACCGGATGGCGTCCAGGTGACCGGTGCCCGCATCCGAGTGCCCGGCACTTACCTGCTCGAGCTCACCTTCGCGTGGCCGGGAGGAACCGCCGTTCGGCATTGGGATGCCGAGCCCTACCTGAGGGCTTCCCGCGCACATGAGTCCTTGCTCGGCGAGCCCGGCCGGTTCGCACGACTGCTCATCGTCGACGGCACCCTGAGCTGGCCACCTCCGGACGCGGAGGAACGTGAGGTGGACTTCAGTCCGGAGTTCTTGTTCGCGGAGTCATGGACCCCCGGGCCGCACACGCGGTAGGGAAGCACGCCTATGCCGACGGTGCCGAGCGACCTGGTTTGGAGGTCGAGATGCGGCCTAACCGCAGCTGACCTCTGGTCCGAGCGCCGGCGCGCGCCCTACTTCGACGGCATGCTCACAGGGTGTTGCCGTAGCGCGGCCGTACCGGCGCGCCCATCCAGCAGAAGGAGGTCGCCGCATCACCGCAGGAGATGTCGGTGCTAAGGGCTACCTTCGACCTCACGACCGACACACCACTTGTCGTCGAGGTCGAACTCAGCCCGCTCGCACGGCAGGCCAGCACAACGTACGTCCACGACGTGCAGGTCGAGGGCGATCGGACGCTGGAGGTCGGTCAACGGATTCAACTGCGTGATGAAGTCGGTCAGCTGTGGGACGCACAGGTGACCGCGATCGAGGCAACTCGTCTGGGGAACAAGTTCCGGCTGCACATCGGCCCAGCCACGGACGCCGCTCCTCGGCGTGACCCGCGTGGAGCTCCGCCCCGGTGACGTCACCGGACGCGGCACCGTGGGCACCGGTTGCCTCCTCGACTCTCCCGTGTCCACAGCGCCGACGCCTACCCCGAACTGTTGGCTGGCGACGAAGTTGCCGTTGACGCCGGCGTGCGGGGACGGTTCACTACCCACATCCCGCCCGCCGGGGTGCCCGCTGACGGAGGGGACAAGTCACGGCTCATCGGTGAGCAGCTTGAGTGCCGAGCCGTGCGCACAGTTCAGCTCCTTCTGGACTTGCGTGGGAGTTGCGGCGTTGGTCCGACGGTCAGCGATGTACGCGTCGAGGTCGACGAACCCGAGTTCTTGAGCGCGGGTAGTCCACCGCTCCCGGGGGGTCGGAGCTCGCCGGTCCCGGCCTTGGCGCACGAGTTCATTCTTGCGCTGATGGCCGCCTGGTGTGAGGCCGTACTCGGGCGCCCCCTTGCGTCGCATTGCTGTGACCTCGACGAAGCCGAACGCCTCCAGTTCCATCATGGGGTGCAGCAGCGATCTCCGGCGGAGCGACCGCTCGATGTCGATGACCGTGGCTGATCCTTCGGCGAGACGGTCGCTTGTGAGCACAACCGCATGAGTCGGGGGCAGGAGCGCCTTCCGCTTGTCCGACACACGCTGGAGCTCAGCCACGCACTCCTCCATCGACGGAGTTGCGTCGATGTAGTCCTGAGGGAAGCGAAGGTCACCAGGGACGTTCAGGCCTTCCACCTTGGCGGGTCGTCGGCAGGTCCCACACAGCGCGTCGCCGGGCACATCCGGCGTGCGGGTCGCAGCCGTGACGGTTGCTCCGCAGACACACGGGATGGGCTCGTACTTTCCGCGGATCCGCCCTCCGCTCTCGTCCCTGGCGAGAGCGATGCTCGGGTGCCACACGTCGCTATTTCGAGTCGTGTGCTTGGACGGAACGGCGCTGTTGTGCAGCCGTGCGGGGCCTGCGAGCGGCACCAGTTCGTGCCAGTCGTGCCAGCTGATCTGTTCGCGCTCGTTGACCAGGTGAACAGCGAACTGCCGCTCGACCGAGACGCGGAAGTGGGACTTGTCCCAGGCGAACTTGGGGTCGGTGTAGACCGCAACCATCCACTTCACGAAGGCGGGTTCGCGCCACTGCGGTCCGACCCATGTCGGGAACGGATGACCACCGAGACCGGCCAGGATGACGTAGGGCAGGGCGCGGAACTGGGAGGTGATGAGCACGCGGATGGCTTCGTCGTTCACCTGGCCGGTGTCGAGGAGTGCGTTGCGCAGCCACCGAGGAGCGTCGCGCTCGAGCCCGCGGTTCTTGCGGTAGTGCTTGGACGGCCGGTGGCCGCCACGTCCTATGCACCACGTGATCGGCCCGACCTCCACGGTCCCGTGTCCGGCGGCCATCCTGATCGTCGCGGTTGCCCACCACTGCCCGTCTGCCGCCTGCGTTGCCGAGAAGTCCGGGAAGATCTCATCGAGGGCGCTCTTCTCGCCTTGGGTCACCCTGCCGTTGCACGTCATGAGCCGGTGGAAGGCGCCCAGGACGAGCTCCCCGTTCGTCCGGAACGACGGCTGGTCGATCGGGCGGTGGCGCGTCTTTTCGCGCAACTCGTCTGCGCGGGCCTTCGCAGCCTCCACGCGCTTGGAGGCTGCCTGAGCCTGTTCTCGGTACGCCTGTTGCAGGGTCGGGTCCTTCTCCTCCAGCTCGCGGCGGACCGCCACCTTCATCGCGGACGTGGCCACCTCGACGTCGTGCTCCGCGTTCTCGAGGGCGGCCTTGTGCATGTCGAGGGATGGCATGGGTCGCCCCAAGGTCGACATGGTCGTCGCGGCCATCATGTGCGCAGGGACACCCTCGCGGAACGCCGTGGCAGCGGCTCTGGCGAACGTGGGGAACACGTCCTGGTCTGGGAAGACACCGAGGACCTCTCGCTTGTCGAGCGACCGAGAGTGAGTGGGCTGCGGGAGGCGGGGGCGCTTGATACCGCGGAGGTCCGGGGTCTGGGGCACCAGCTCGGCTGGCGTCAGCGTTGCCATCTGTGCGCTCAGGGCGAGGTCTTCGGCAGTCGAGGCTGACGTTGAGCCATCGAGCAGGTCGCCGTCGTGATCGTTGCTCATGCGTACTCCTCCTGTCCGAGGAAGCTGAAGGACTCGTCGTACTCATCCTGATCTGGGCTTCCGGAGCCGGTGTTGACCTCGTCCTGAGCGACGCCGGTCGGGTTCTGCCCCACGGGCCAGGCACGCAGCTCATACACCTGGGACTTGGTGACGAACAGCTCGAAGTCCCACTCACCGTCGTTCCAGGATCGACCGGCGAACGGCGGCACCAGCCGATGGGCGCGTGCCGCGTCCCGGCTGGCAGCGCGACGGGTGTCGTTGCCGCGCGCGACCGACGGGCTCAACAGGGAGGCGTGAAGGTCGGGAACGTCTGACTCGCCGGTCACCTGAAGGGACAGCGGCCGCATGTGGGTTCGGCGCGACTTCAGTGAGGCGTGACGCTTGCGCGCAGCGGTCGCGAACGCGTCCAGCACGTCGCGCTCAGCCCAACCGTTCTTCGGTACCGGCAGCTTGTAGAGGAGCTGGAGCTCACCGCGGTCGCTCTCCACCTTATGGAAGACGTCCTCGATGAGGTGGTTGGTCGTCTCGTCGAGGTCCATCGGCACCGCGCCGTCGCTGTCGCCCTCCATGGCGTCGTAGATCGTGTCGAGCAGTCCGAGCTCATCGAGCTGGCGTTCAACCTCGTCGTTGCCCGAACGAACGACGGGGACGCCGCTGAGCTCCTCGAGCCCGTCGTAGCCGTTCGCGTGACGCAGGAGGTACTCGCCGGCGATCCAGAGGGGCGCCCAGGCGTACAACGTGTTGATGGCCGTGGTGGGGTCGGCGAGGCTGGCGATGTTGCGCCGCTCGGCTCCGGTCTTGAGCGACCGCGACGAGGTCACCCCGATGGCTCCGAGCTGCCGAACCAACTCACTGTCCGGCACGTTCTGCTGGGAGAGGATGAGCAGCATCTCGCGGACCTGCTCGCGCATCTCCTCGATGCAGACGAGCTTGACGTTGTCGGGGTCGAACGCGTAGCCGAACGGCACCGTCGAGTTGCCCCAGGGCCACTTGCCATTGCGCCAGTGCGCGATCTTGCCGCACAGAAGCCGCTGGATGATCCAGTCTCGCTCCGTACTGGCGATCATGGCTAGGACGCTGAACAGCATCATCCCGTGCTGCGCTCCCGCGCCCTTGAAGGTGAACGGGACGCCCCCGGCCCAGACCGTCTCCACCTTGTTCAGCAGCTCGGCGAGGAGCAGGGCTGCCTGTCGCTGCGATCGCACCAGCCTCGAGACGTTGGCGGCGTAGATCTTGTCCGGCTTGTACTCACGGATGAGGTCGATCAGGATCTTGGTGAAGGCGTTGAGTCCGGTGTCGGTCTCCTTCGCTGCGGAGGACATGCTCCAGACGTGGACCCAGCCGGCGTACGAGAACACGCGTACGGATGCAGACTGGTGCTCGATGGTTCGGACCGGGATCTCGACCTCGACGGTCTCGCCCTGCTTGTTGGGAACCTGGATGGTGAAGCTTCGTCCGCAGGTCATCGGCACCATGCCCATCTGACGGATGACCTCCACCTCGGGCTTGTCGCGGAGGGGCTGGTACGTCTGCTCCCTCATGCCGTCGAACTGGACCTCGTCGGACTCGTTCGACTCGCGGACGACGATCATCGAGACGCCGCGGCTCAGCATGCGCTTTAGCGCTCGTGCCGCTCCTGCGCCCCTCATCGGGCGCCCCGGCGAAGTGCCGTGAAGCCGGGCGCGGCGAGGGGGACTGCTCGTGCGAGCGTTGCGGTGAGGCTGCGGTCGTTCATGGGTTCGAGTTCCTGTCTGTCTGTGGCTGGGAGTGGTCGGTCACCTCATCCCGCCGGCCGGCCTCAGCTAGGAGGATCCAGGCGCGCGAGATGTGGATCGCGTAGATGCGGTCTTCGCTCACCAGACGCACGGTGGTGGTCGCCATGCGGCTCAGTGTCGGTTAGAACCATCAACTTCGCAAGGTAAGTGACCTCTCCGCAGTCGCCCCCGGGGGGCCGCAGAAGTCACATAACCGAGCGACTTGTGGGGGACAGTCCGGCGCGAGAACCCAGGCGCAACCAACACCCGTGCGCGGCAGTCGTCGACTGCCGTACCTGTTCGACGGACGGCCCGTTCGCCGGGCTGACCCTGGGCGCGGCGTCCTCGCGGTCAATGAGGGCTGAGGAGCGACGAGGCCGCCCACAACCGGATGACGGTCCAGCCGTCACCGGTCTCGTCCGGTGCGGCCACCACGACCAGACCCGAGTAGCTGCCGTCGGCCGCCCGCCTCCACTGCAGCAGCAGGGCCGGCTGCCGACCCCACGGGAGAGTCGAACCAGCACGGGCGAACTGGCCGCGCCGGCCCGGCCGCGTGCTGTGCAGCGGGAGTAGACCCGCTCGTCGGGGGCGCTGATGGTTGTCCAAGCCGGTCGGCGGGTGGTGTAGCCGGTGCCGCCGTCCAGGCGGAGGACGCGTTCGGTGGCGTGCCGTGAAAGCCCGAGGTGCCATGTCCGAGACCAGCCTGTCGGGCGCCGGTGTTCGCTACCCGCTCGGCGAGCGTCTCGCGGGTGAAGGAGTCGTCCCTCCTGCCCATGCCGCCGGCCAAAACTGACCTCCCGCCCGCATCGAACATGTGTGCGAACAGGCTACCGGCGATCGAGCGGCGGTGACTCGCCTGTGGATGAACGATCACGTGAGCAGATCATCAACTAGCCTTCGGAGCCGACCAGCATGGGAGTTCGCGGCACGCTAGGAGTGCGCATTGCGGTGAAGGGGATCTTGGGTGGAGGCCGGCGAACTGGATGCCGAGTTCGAGGCGCTTGAGCGGGCCGTCGACACCTACGCGCGAACGTGGTGGGTTGGCCCCGACAGCCCCGTCAGTGAGTTCCTGCAGAACCACCCCGACGTCCGTCCAAGGTTGAACGACCGGCTCGTGCGCGGGCTTCCCGTCTCCACTGCGGACGTCTACGCGTCTCGTACCCTTCGCGACTGGGACGCCGACCGGGTACCAGTCCACCTCGAGATCCTCGACGGCCTCGACGCTGATGATGCCGCGGCGCTTGAGCACGCAACGACGGACTCGGACACCGGCGCCACTCTTCCGCATGAAGATGAAGGCTCGGCCGCAGGCGACGTCTACTTCGTTCTCGGGCTGCCCGGGTCGGGGAAGACGCGGGTGTTGAGGCGCGTCGCCTCTGCCCACGCCGCGGCTCAGCACCTTCCGGCCAGCGATGCAGACGACGTACGAGTGCGCTTCCCGGAGTACCACGACGGCCAAGGCAGTGGCGTCGTTCAGGTGGAGACCGTGGTGGTCACGTACGGCCAGCATCACCTGGTCGACCAGGGCCGGGAAGACCGCGTGCTAGCCCGAGGCGGACACGCCATCGTCGACGTCATCGGCGACCCGCACATCTTGCCGGTGACCCTCGCGCTTCTCTCGCGCGCGGGACGCAGGTGCTTCCTGCTGCTGACCGATTGCCCCCCGGACGTCTGCAAGGACAGGGCGAAGCGTCGAGCCGTGGAGACGGGCCGGCTCGTTCCGATGTCAGTGATCGAGTCCAAGGTCGGCGTCCCCGGCGAAGCATTGGATGCTGCACTTGTCACTGGTCTGGTTGCGGGGTGGGCGGTGATCGACACGAGCGGGGACGAGCCGCGGATCATCGACGGAGACGGAACCTTCGACGAACTTCTTGACGGGCTCGGCTGACGGCCATCTCCGCAGAGCACATGGCGCGATGACGGCCGGGAGGACGCGAAACGCATACGAACTGGAGCGGGCAAAGGTCTCCCGGTCAGGAACCCGCGCGGGATAACATGGGTGTAACAAGGGCATGGAGACACGTGGCGATGGATAGGACGCAAGCAGTCGTCTCGCGGCACGACGCCGCCGAGCGACTGACCTACGCTGCCCTCACTCGTGACCAGGCTGGTGTCGACGCGGCGGTGGAGCTGCTCGCCCGCGCAGACGAGTTCGAGGCTTCCGAGCCCGACCAAGCCACACGGCAAGCCATCATCGACAACGACCCCCTGACGGCCGCGGCCGTCGGGTGGTTGCCCTTCAACCGGCTCGTAGCGATCGTCGAGCAGGAGCCCGACCGCTACCTCGACGCACCCCAGGCCGTGGCGTACGCCTCGGCCGGCGAGCCCGTCCTGCGCGTCTTGGTGCACAGCCGCATCACAGGCGTCCCGTTCGCCACCGCAGCCGACCAGTTCCTCAGCAACCGGAGCGACTACGCACTCGCCGCGCGAGGTTCCAACCGGAACCCGCGCAAGCTGCGCCAGCTCCTTCAGGAGCAGGGACTCCTCGACAACGAGAAGTGACCTCGCCGAGGAAGCGACCCGCCAGCACTCCGGCGCAGGTCTTGGCCGACACGCTCGTGGAGGAGTACGACCTGGCCCCGCCGGTCGACGTCCAGGCCCTGGTGGAGAACCTCGCCGAGGTGCGCGACATCAGCATCGACACAGAGGTTGGCCTCGATGCTGTTCTGTACGGCCTCAACTCCCGGGGCGGCGACGACCGGCCGGTGCTGCTGCTGAACAACAACGTTCCGGACACCCGCCGTCGTTTCACCCTCGGTCACGAGCTCGGACACCTCCAGATGGCGTGGCACGTCGGAACGATGTCGTGCAACGTCGACTACCCGTTCGACGAGTCCGAGGACTCCGCCGTGTGGGCCAGTGCAAGCTCCTACGAACTCGAGCGCGACGCCGACCAGTTCGCCTCGCGCATCCTCATCCCAAGTCGCTTCGTCGCCGGCCTCGACCCAAGTGACCCCGAAGCCATGTTGGCTGCGGTGGCGCAAGCTCAGGTGTCAGCAGATGCGAGCATCATCGGGCTAGCGAGCCTCTTGGGTCCCGGCCACGTCTTCGTCATCCTCGATCCGTTCACTCGCTCCGTCTCGCGGGTAGCGTCCAGCCCGGACACCTTCAACCTCGGCATCTACCGCGGCCGTCCCTTCGACAGGGACCAGGTCATCAAAGCCATGACGTCTCATGGCGAGACCCGGCTGCAAGGCGCCCGCGTGTTCTGGGGCGTGGTGCAGGACTCGATGGACCTCGTCACCGACGACGACAACTGGGAAGAACTGCTGCTCGGCCTGCTGACCCGGCACTTCCCAGGTGAGACGCAGAACGGCGGCGTGTGGCAGAGCGCGAACGGCGTGGCGTCGGCCGCCCACAGCTCGTTCGGCCATGAGGACGTTCCGCAACTAGCGGTTCGCATCCGCCAACGGTTCCTCAAGCGCGCGGACTTCGTTGAGATGGTCGAGGACCCCATGTTCGACGCGTTCGCGAGTGCGCGGGCGAACGCCTTCGCTCGCCGCCCGTCGAAGCGTCGGAAGCGGTAGGCGATGAACGGGGGAAGGCTTCGCACTCATCAGCCGCGGTGACGCCCCTGCCCCGAGTGCCGGCCGGCGTGGGACCAGTCACGATCGTGGATGTCAGTTGGAGGCGGAACACTCGGATGTACACGAGCGCCCCCACGGGAAGAAGGTCATGCCTGATGAGCACACCCGAGCAGCGCGAGGACTGGCGTCGGCGCGCCAACTGGCTCAGCCAAGCGGGCTTGGCGCCATCTGAAGGCGCCCCAGTCGAGGTGGCGGAGGAACTTGCGAATGCAGTACTGAAGCTGCTCGATGAGGTGCAGCGGCTCGAACGAACGAACCTTGATCTTCGCGCGATCGCACCCAGCGGGCGCGGTCGTCAGGGTCGGGGTTCGTAGCGGACCCAGTCGGTCCACCGGTAGCCGTCTCCGTAGTCGGGGAACCCGTCGAAGTGGTTGTGGATGTCGCTGATGAACGCGCCGGCGCGGACCTTGTCGCCGCCGAGGCGCATGCAGCGGCGGGGGACGGTCACGGCGAGGGCGCGCTTCTCGTGCTCGGCCTTCATGCCGCGGCACCGGATGGTCTTCACGCCGCCGGCGTCGGAGTACAGCTGCGCCATCGTGAGGGTGAGGACGAGCTTGGACTTCGGGCTCTGCGTCTTGCGGCGGATGCTCGCGATGTAGCCGGGCTTGAGCTGGTCGACGTCGAGGTAGGCCTGGGCCGCGAACAGGTTGCTCTTGCGGTAGCCGGGCAGGAAGTCGTAGCGGGCGTGGACGCCGGCGCGGTCGGTGGTGAGGGTGAACCTGTCCAGGTCGAGGTGGCCGGCGCTGCCTTCGTCACCGTTGTTGTCGGTGATGTACGTGGAGTCGCCGGAGCGGCTCAGCTTGATCGGGACGACGACGTCGTCGGCCCAGTGGTTGTTGTCGCGCCAGGAGTAGATCTTGAGGTTGAAGCTCTGCTCCTCCAGCAGGTTGCCGCGCCGGTCGCGGCCATCCCAGGTCCATGAGTACGTCCCGGGCTGCAGGGTGCCGAAGTCGTGGTACGTGCCGTCGATCGTGCCTTCAACGCGGATCTCGTACGTGCCAGCGACGGGGGCCGTGAAGGTGACCGTGAGCTGTTCGCCGCCGTCCTCGGGAGCGGGCCAGAACTCGGTCGGGGCGACGGACACGTCCACTGCTGCGGGCTCGTCAAGTTCGGCGCCGGCCTGCTGGGAGAGACCCACGACGATGGCGACGGCCAGCAGCGAGGCGACGGCACGCGCGATCAGGCGGACGTAGGTGACGCTCGCGGCGCCGTTGCAGTCACCGGCACGGTCAGTGAAGGAGTGCGCGGTCGCCGCGAGGTGAAGTCGACGTGGCATGGCGGCACCGTAGCGGTGGCCGGCATCCTTGCGAACCACCTTGAAGTCAGTGTGTGGACGGGTGACGCGCACCGGAGGATCAGTCCGTGTGGCTTCGTGGCGACCCCGCACCGTGGCGGTTGTCGTCTGGGACGACTGTGAAGCCGAGCTCATCCACGTACCCGGCGGGGCTGGCGTCGCGTGCCCCGTCGAGGCCGTAGATGAGGTGGGCGACTGCCATCTCGTAGTGAGTCACGGTCTTTCCCCAGCTCGGCATAGGGATGATGCCGTGTCCGCCGTCGACGGATGCGAGTTCGACGCGGTCGACTAAGGCGTTGTTCCAGAAGAAGTCGACCCAGAACGGACGGACGTTCGTGTTGACGAACTTCTCGGCCCACTCGAAGTGACGGTCCCGACGGTCGTCGAGGCTGTCGACATCGAGTCCCCATCCCATGGTCAGGCTCGGGTCTTCTCGGAGCGTGGCGTGGCTGTGGTGCTCGCCGATGACGTGGCTGAAGCCGCCACCCGCCCCAGTGCCGAATGTCCACCGGTAGTGGAAGAACGGCCCGGCGATCTTGGGGTTGAACCATGCCTCAGGGGCGCGGTCAGCGATCAGGTCGTTCTGAATGCGGTACAGGTCCACGGCGGCGGTTCCCCCAACTGTTGGCGCGGGAGCCTTGTGCTCCACATGTCCCATCTTGTCGGTCCCTACCGACAGTTGAACTCGCGCCCCTGGGAGCCCCACCGCAGACCTGGCGGGCCGGCGCGGCCGCGTCGGCGCCCCTGGCTCCGCCTCCTAGCTGATCCGCTTGGTGGGCAGCTCGCCGACGGCGGGGTCTTCGTCGATCAGATGGACGATCTTGGAGTCGAACTCACGGATCAGCTTCTCGGCCTGCTCGTCGGTGAGACCGTCGACGCGGGTGATGGTTGCCTGCGGCTCCAGTCCGGGCTCACCCGGAACGATCCACACGTCGCCGTTGTCGTTGATGTAGGCGTGGTTGTAGTTGCTGACGGGGCGAATGGTAGGCCGGACAGGGAGATGGCCCGACCAGAGGTCGAGCGAACTATGGCGCATCCTCTACGTCGCTCTTAGTCACCATCCCTCGATGGCCAGAGGGTGCACAGTGCCGGTCATGGCTGCGACCGCGGCGCAGACCTCCGCGCCTGTGGCCTTGTCGTAGTTCGCTGTGACAGTCGTGTCCTTGTGGCGGGCGAAGCGGGCGGCCACGGCCTCGGAGCCAGACACGCGCTCGACGGTGGTGATGGCGTGGTGCCGGGCCCAGTGGAGCGTCACTCCGAGCCGTGCGGCCCAGGGGAGCGACTTCTGGATACGTCGGTGCACGGTGTCGAAACGGCGGTCGGTGATGCGGCGCGGTCGGCCGCTGCGGTCGGTCGTCTTGAAGGCGAAGACCGGGTCGGACCCCTGGGTGGCGCCTCGGCGCCGCGCGAAGTCCTCGAGGCGTTCGAGCAGGTCGGCGGTCGCGGGCTGCTCTTCAACGTCTCCGTTCTTCTCGTCGAGCCAGAGGCTTACGCGCACGTGGTCGAGGTCGCGCAGGTCGAGGTTCATCAGGCCCTCGCGTCGTGCGCCGGTCACGAAGACGGTCTCCCACATGAGGGTGTCCAACTCGGGGTCGTCGCCGCCGGACACGATGGTCGACCACAGGTCCGCGAACTCCGTCTGGGTGAACGAACGGCGTCCGCCGTCGGACTTGCCGGGCTTCTTCAGGCTCTGGGCCGGGTTGTGGTCCCTGTCGATGATGCGCTCGTCGACGGCAGCGTTGAAGAAGTAGCGCAGGGCGCCGACAGCGTTGCGCTTCGCTCCATCGAGCTTGGACTGGGCGACGGGGAGTCCTGTCGCTTCCCGCCGGAGCTTCGCCCGTTCTGCGTTGAGCTCGGCTCGGCGCATGCACACGTCGACGACCTCCTTGAGGTGGCTGACTCTGACGTCGGCGAGCTGCATGTGCCCGATGCCTTCGTACAGCTTCTCGATGGCGGGCACGGGGTCAGCGCCGACACGGGTGCCGTCCTTCTTCAACGTGCCCTTCTTCTGGAAGGGCCAGCCCTCGACCATCACCTTCCAGTACGACTCGTAGGTGCGGTTGAGGCCGCCTCCCCGCTTCTCTTCGCCCGAGGCGGCAACGGCAAGCTTGGTGACCGTCTGCTCGTAGAACTCCGCCACGGTGGGCGTGCGCTCGCCGCCTTGAGCTGGGTTGAGCGCGACTTCCGGGAGCAGGTCGATGAGGGTCTGCGACTGGCTGTCGACGATGCCGGCAAGTGCGGCAGCCTGGATGAGCTGCTCCACGTCGAAGCCACTGGCGCCGAGCATGCCGGCCAGCATCGTCGTCTGGCTGTCGCGTACAGCGCTGCGGGTGCCGTCGGCCGGTTCTTGGATGCTCATGAGTCCTCCAGGATGAGCTCGAGGGCGCGGGTGAGGGACAACAGAGTCGCTGTCTTGAGCTTGGCGTTGCCGATGACCTGAACCTGGTCGCCGACGTCGACTCCGAGGTGCAGGCACATCGAGGCGGTGAGAGAGAGTCGGCCCTGGGTGTCCAGCCGCACGGGCACGCCGCCCCCCACAAGGTCGCGATGCAGGACGACCCGTCCGCTGTGCACCGCAGCCCAGAGTTCCGAGACGCCGCTCCAGCCGCAGTGGGCGACGATGCGAGGGACGCTGACGCGGCGCTTGGGCCCGACCTGGGGCTGCGCGCACATCAACTCGCTACGGGGCCGGCGCGGGAAGCTGGGCAGACTGAGCGCCGGGGTGGCAGCGGCGCCCGGAGCGCCCAGCCGTCCGACGGCGTCGGGGTGCACAGTCGGGGGTGCGGGGTGGGAGGTGCGCATCTGCCTCACCTCGTGGACTCGTCGGATGTGGTCGTTGTAGGTCGTCACCCGACTGTTGGTCCGGTGCGACGAGCCGTACGCAGTCACTGCACGCAAGACGGCTCGGAGGTGTAGGTTAGAACCCACATCGGTTCGGGCGCAACGCCCGGCTTGGACGACGTGGGAGCGATGCTGGGACTCACGCGCCGGCCGCGTGCAGCTGCCCGCCCACTGGACAGAGGAGGCTGACGGCGCGCGTGCTTGTATCGCATCGACGCTTGACGTGCCGTACCGGGCACCGAGTTCAGCTCGGAGGGCGAGGTGCGGTCGGAGCCGGTCGAGGTGGCCGTCGACGCCGGCACTACCTCGCCGGCAACGTCTTTCGCCGGGACGGTGCGGACCGGACCTGCTTGACCGTCTACGTCGGACGGCCGGTAGATGACCACAGCGGAGCCGAACGGCGCAGACGACGTTGCGTCTCCGAAGGTCAGGCGGCCGCGGACGTAGCGCACCTCTGCCCCCGTCGTCAGCACCCAGTCGTGCCACCACGCCGAGGACGTGCGGACCGGGACCAGGCAGACGACGGTCGCGCCGGTCTGGGCGCTGGCGTGCGCCTTCTCCATCCACTTGCCGATGGTTCGGCCGTAGGGCGGGTTCATCCAGATGGCGTCGCGCGTCCGGCCGCTCAAGTCGATGAGGGGCCTCGCGTCAGCGACCCAGTCGGCCTGCAGGCCGTCCCGGCGGTCGGGGTCGACATGGTCGAGGGCGTAGAAGCGCTCGGCCTTGTGGTTTGCCGTAGACGAGCAGACATCGAGTGTGAACCCGAACTCCTGGTCCAGGCGGTCGTAGAAGTCTGCGGGCGTGGGCCAGTTGTCGGTGGCTGAGGAGAACAGGGCGCTGGCGGTCATGAAGGTGGTGCCTCTCGTTACGGATGGGTGGCTCGCCCGCTCGGCCAGATGGGCCGGCAGGTGGGCGCACTCGTCCGGTGGGAGGAGAGGCGCGGTCGCCCGAGGCGACGGTGAGTTCGGCAGATGGTCGAACTGAGCTCATGAGTGCACGTGTCAGGTCGACGCGAATCGGTAAACCGAACACTCCAAGCGCGAGGGGTGGGATCCTTGCGCTGTGGTTCGGGTGTTCGACGACTTCGGGTACGAGTGGCCAGCCCCCCGGGGCGATCGCAGCCGTCGGTGGGGGTGGGAGTCGACGCTGGAGCAACGCGACCTCACGAGCCCCATGGTTGGCACGTGGGAGCGGGTCGCCGTCGAGGGCTACCGGGGCCTGCTGGCAGACCTCGATGGCGCGCGTCTAGCTCGTCAGTGGTCGCTGCGGGAGCTTGCGCGGCAAGCGGGCATCTCGGTCGCGGTGACCTCGACGACGTTCTCTGGGTCATCCTGGCCCCGCTGGCCGACGCTGAAGGCAGTGGCGGACGCCCTGTGCAAGAGACTCGAGCTCAGCGATCGCCCAGGCGATCCCATCGTGACGATGGTCGCTCTCCTTGACAGCGAGCCAACGTTCACGGGGCGCTCAGTCGCCGCCGAGATCGGGATGCGACCGAACACCCTCTACCACCTGCGTCATGGACGTGAGGCGTCATCGACGGCGACCGTGCTGGCGCTTGCGGCTTGGTTCGGTGAGGTAGTCGTTGCCCGGCCGGGCCACGGCGCGTGCGCCGATCAACGGGTGTAGCCGCGCACCCGTCCCCGCCGTCACGGCGTTAGACGGCGAGTCGAGCCGTGAGCGGGCTCATGTCTCCAAGGCGGCGCGAGCAAGTTGGGCGACGCGCGCTTCGCTGAGTCCGGTCTCTTGGTGGATCTTCGCGTAGCTCCATCCGTCGCTGCGGAGTACTGCAACTGCGCGCAGGCGAACAGCGGCGAACTGGGCGAGCTCGTCGTCCAGTGCGGCGAACGCGTCGCCTACCTCTCGGATGACCTCGACAGGCGTGCCTGCACCCTCGAGCCGCACCGCCTCTGCGGCGATCGCGGCGCGAAACTCCTCGGACAGCCGACCGGGGCGCGCCCCAGCACGTCTCTTAGGTGGCACGGCCACAGTGCACGAGGTGTAGACCTCTACGGGGTATCAGGCTCGCCGCCCTCCCGCGGTCCCGCTGAGATCCCGAGCTGAGGTGCTGAGGGACGAACGGTCCGTTGTGCCCTACTGTAGAGCCATACAGTGTAGTGCTCTACAGTTTTCGCTGGAGCAGAGGACGGGTGGCCGTGTTGGACTACGACGAGCACGGCCTCGGCCAGCACGGAGTAGGCGATCGCCCCTTCGACCTAGGCGTGTTCATGCAGGGTGATGTCTGGCGTGACGAGGACGGTTGGACGTACTTTCTCGACGACCTAGCGCCCGACGACAGGCTTGCGCTGGCTGGCTGGCTGCGTCGACACTCGCGGCACTTCTACTTGCAAGCGGTGCGTCATGAACTCGCTGTGATGCTCCACGCAGCGAGTGCGACTGCGCAGTCCCAGGCGACGGCAGCCGTTCCGGACATCGTCTTCCTCAGTGCCGACGAGTGGCTCGCTCAGACGGCACTCTTCGTCGCACTCTCCTCGTGAGGGCCCAGCGACCGGCCGCCGACGCGTCAGTCGTTCCGTCGGAGCTTCGGCGACGGGTCTGACGGCCAGAGAGTGGCATCCAAGTAGCGCTCAAGCTTGGCCAAGGTGAAGGTGTCCGGCCAGGCCTTGCCGGCCAGGATGTCGTACATGGTGGACCTGTCCACTCCGGCCTCGCTGGCGACGTCCGACTTGTTGCGACCCTCCAGTGCGGCGGCGAGGCCGAGCGCGATCGCAACCGCGTGTGCGACCTCGACCGGAGCATCTGCGCTGAAGGTTCCGTCGGGCCACGAGCCCTCTGCGATCCACTCGCGTGGCGCTCCGTTACGTCGTCGCGGCATCGGTCTCCTTGGGGGCTGAGAGTCCCCATTGTGCCATGGGTGTAGTGCTCTGCAGTCAACGCGCCGGCGCATGTCTGCTCCGGCCGGCGACCGATGCCGGGGGCGCGCAGACGAGGTGGACGTCGACGGTGAGTCCCGACCCCTACTCGTCACTCATGGTCACGCTGGCCACGAAGCCAGCCGCCTGGTTGCAGCGGGCGTAACGTGCCCTCTGCCAGCTCTCCAGAAGCCGGGAGTGGTCGCAAGGAGATGTCCCTGCGGCCCTTGCAGGGGTGGGGCCGCAGGGACGGCCCTCGACCGCCCTCGACCGCCCGAGACCGCCCGAGACCCGCCAGCACGTGAACGACCCCAGCCGTTACGGGGGAGAAACGGCCGGGGTCTGCCTCCAGCGTAGGCCGACGCGACGCCGATCGGCGCAGACGTGAGGCGGCTCATGGCGACAGGCCTCAGCCCATCGGGACACCCGGCCGGGCAAGCCACTGCACGAAACCGTCCGTCTCGCGGCGTGGCTCCGACCGGGCAATGCAATGCACGCGATCCAGTTGCCGCGCGCCACCTCGTCGACGCCGTAAGGGCTACCAAGCCCACCATCAGCTCGACCCGGTCCTCGAGGCGGCGCTCGCTGCGGAGGCCGCGCGGCTGGGTGCGATCGAGGACCCGGTCCAGGCCGTGCACGCAGTGAACGAGTTCTTCAACGGTCTGGAGGATGCGCTCCTCCAGGTCGGTGAGCCGCGACCGCTTGCCATCATCGAGCTGCACGAGGACCTCGGCTCTTACCAGCGGGTCGCGGATGCGACCGAGCTGTCCAAGACCCGTGTTGGGCAGCTCGTGCGGGAGGCGCGGCGCCGCGGCCTGTAGCCCGTTGAGGGGTCGCCGGCGCCGGGTGGGACCTCCCGCCGGTGGGGCGCACCGTCGGGCTACCAGTCGATGTCGTCCACCGACGTCACCAACCGGGCGCTTACCGGCCGCAGTCCGGCCGGAGACGCCACGTCGCGCAACGCAGCGAGCATCAGGCCGGTGCGGTCCTCAAGGACGTCCAACCCGACGAGGTAGGTGTCGAAGTCGTCCAGAAATGGGTCCTCAAGGTCGTCGGGGCGTAGCGGCTCGATGCCGTCGAGGTTCTGCGTCAGCAGGAACGCCTTGAACCGCAGCTCGTCGGCGACGCGGTAGATGACGACCTTCCAGAACTCCCGCGGCAGCTGCACGAGGTTCCGATAGGTCGGGTCGTCGTCGGTGAGCACTGGGCCGGCGAACACGCTCAACCGTCTCTCGGTCAGCCCGTCGAGCGCGAGGACTGCGTTCTCCAGCAGCCCCCACACCCCGCCGCGGCCGGACTGGTTGAACCCTGCCCGCTGCGGGGTGATGTTGGTGAAGAAGAACGAGTCCGAGTTCGCCCGCAACGCCTCTTCGAGGGTCGTGCCCCACAGCAGGTCCGACCGCCTGGCGACGTGGCCGCGGTCCAGGTCGTTGTCGGCGTACACGCTCTCGCCGGTCTGCTTCTCGGTCGGCAGTCGCGGGTCGAGCTTGAACCGCTCACCGGAACGGCTGATGGAGTCGCTCGGGTACAGGGTCAGGCCGTCGATGTTCCACGCGACCCACCACGCCAGCCGGCGGGCGGGGTGCATGCCGACCGTGAAGTGCGTGTACTCGAGGACCGCCCCGCCAGCACCGCCGTCTGTGCCGCCGTCTGCCGGTCCGGGTGGGGCGACGTCGGCGCCGAGGAACGTCTGGTCGTACCCGAGGTCGTCCATGGGCGCAGTCTCGCGGCCGCGACGGCGCCGGACAACCACGCGGCTGCCTCAGCTGTCGGTGGCGGCCAGTACGTTGCCGTTCGTGGAGATCGCCTACGCCTCGTCAGATGAGGAGCGCAGGGAGGTTCGCGACTTCCTCGCCAAGCACATCGACGACATCGCGGAGACCGCGGTACCGGCGCCGTCGATGGACTACGCGTTCAAGCCGTTGGTGCCGCTCATCCGCGGTGAGGACGGTCAGATCGTGGCCGCAGCCCTCACATGCCGCGCGCTCCTCGCCGGTAGCGCAGTCATCACGGGCCGAGCAGAGCAGATGTTCGGCACCGCGCTGGACCGTCACTCCGAGCTCGACCTCCTCGCCGTCGCAGAAGGTGCGCGCGGCGACGGTCTTGGAACGCGCCTGGTGCACGACCTGGAGTCCAAGCTCGCCGCCCAGGGCGTTCGGGTGTGGTTCGGCAACGTCACTGCAGGCAACGACGTCGAACGGCTGCGAGCCTTCTACTCCCGCCTCGGCTTCACGGTCCTAGCGGACGGTCAACCGCTCCCGCCGCTCCTTGGGCGGCAGTGGGCACCGCCGCTTACCGAAGAGCCCGTGTTCGTCTTCTACAAGAAGCTCGCCCGGCAGTCGTAGGCGTGCCAGCTGTGCCGCACGCGGGCGAGGGTCGGGCGAGGGTCAGTTTCGGTTGAGGCCGAACGTCCGGGACAGCAGCTTGTTCTTCCAGTACGACTCGATCTGCTCGATGGTGTCGTCGGGGACGTTGGCGTCGACGACTTCGAGGACGGACACCTGGTAGGTCCGACGCCCACCGGCCGCCGCCGCGGCCTTCAACGCCTTGTCGCCGCCGTGCCCGTCGGCGGCGTAGTTCACCCACCGTCCGAACAGGCTGTCGGCGCCCTTGGCGGACCCGACGTACTGGTGGCCGGTCTCGACGTCGACAAGAAGGTAGACGCCCTTCACGCTGCGCAGCACCTGCTGCCACCCGGCCGGGAGAGAGGGGACGTCGTCGATGAGCCGAGTGAAGACGCGGAAGCCGGGGAACTTCGGCTCGTACTGCTCGGCGATCTCGATGACCGGCTTCGGCTGGTTCGATGCCCGCTGGGCCCACGACCTCGTCCCCGCGCCCCAGTCGATGACGACCCGGTCCACGTAGTCGGCCAAGTGGTCGACGTGCTGCAGCTGGTAGGCGACCTGGCCGGAGATGTCGTGCTTCAGCAGAGCGTCGACCGCCCCGCCCGGGCACGTTCCCACCCCGTCGACGGAGTACGTGCCGACGAACACGGTCTTGCCGGCCTCGGTGACAACGAAGCTGGCCAGCAGGTCACCGACACCGAACACGTCGCGAGCCTGCACCGCCTGGTAGCTCTCGAACGACGCCCGGTCATTGCGCCAGGCCTCGTAGAGGCGTCCCGGGGCGAGTCGTCGGTCTCGGTGGCGCACCAGCCGCACGCGCGCCACGTCGACGTGCTCGAGCGCGAGGAGGTCGTTGAACGTCAGCATCTCGTCACCTTCATGTCGAACGGCCCTTACGGGTGAAACGCCCGTATCCGGGCGCGCGGGTTCAGCCTCCGGCGGCTGCGTTGTAGGCCTCGAGGAGGCCGGCGGGGAGCCGCCCGCGCTGGCCGACCTGCCATCCGTTGTCGCGTCCCCAGGCACGCACGAGCGCCGGGGATGGGGTGGGCGCAGCGCTGCCTGGAACGGCGAAGCCATTCGCCGGAGCCGTCAGGGCGTCCATGGCCCCACTCGGCTCGGCGGTAGTCCTCGTCGGCGCGTTACCGGGCGCGAGCGTCTTGACGACCGGCTTGGCTGCTGGCAGCGCGGGCTGCAGGTGCGCGAGCAGCGTTCGGTAGGTCTCCGGGTCGACCATGCGGACGCCGAGGGCGGTGGCCTTGTCGTGCTTGCCTCCGAGCATGGTGCCGTCGGTGACGAGCATCGCGGTCTTCGACGACACCGTCCCCAGCACCCGCACGCCAAGCTCTTCCGAACGTGCTTCGAGGGTGCCTCTGCCGGCGTTCTCGCAGCCGGTGAACACGACTCTGTCTCCGACGCGCAACGGCTCACCGTGCGCCCACCCGGCCGGAAGCGGGCCGAGCCCTGCGGACAGGCGGGCGTGACGGGCAGTCTCGGCGTCGGCAAGAAGCGACTTCACGATGTTCGGGCTGACGTCGAGAAGCGCGGCGACGATGCGGAGTTCGTCGGCTTCGGCACGCGACACCTTCCCGTCCTCAAGCGCTTCGTGAGCTAAGGCGAGCACGAACGCGCGGTGGGCGGCCGCAACCGCGTCAGCGTCAAGGTCATGCACGGCGGCGACGTCGTGGAGGTCGGCTGCCTCGTCGGGGGTGAGGACGCCGTCCTCGAGCACCTCGGCGATCTTCTCCAGGTAGGCGAGTGCGCCGGCCGGGGCGCCTTCGTCGAGCGCGTCGAGGAGGGAGAACCGTTCGACGAGCTGTACCAGCGGCTGGGCCGGGCGGGTGACGTTCAGGTTCAGTGCCTCGACGTTGCGGCGCGCTCTCTCGGACAGGTCGCGACGGCTCGCCGGCGCCTCCGATCGGCGGCGGTCCGTGAGGGGGACGCCGTTGGCGTCCGGTCCGGTTGGCCACGGCACGGTCAGTGCGTCGTGGGGCATCCGCAGGTGGTCCGGGTGAGCGTGTGACCCGTTGCGGGGGTTCAGGTAGTACGCCAGGAGAGCGGCGGTGGCGTGAGCGTCACCGAGCGCGGAGTGCGCGTGCGTGAGCGGGTGGCCGATGGCGTCGCAGCAGTCGACCAGCCGGCGTCGCGGCAGGTGCGGCAGGTGGTGCTGGGATGCGTCCAGGGTGCACAGCGTCGGCAGGTACGGCAGCCGCCAGCTCGCCCGCGCGTACTCCGCTCGCAGGAACGCCAGGTCGAACGGGGCGTTGTGTGCAACTACGGCCGCGCCGGAGAGTCGGGTGCTCATCTGGTCGACGACGTCGGCGAACAGGGGCGCGTGCTTGACGTCGGCGTCGGTGATGCCGTGGATGTGGGTCGCGCCGACGGGGCCTTGTGGGTTGAAGCGGGTCGACCACTCGTCGACGACCCGGCCCGTGGGATCGGTGGTGACGAGTGCGAGCTCCACCACGCGGTGCGTCGACGCGGAGAGGCCTGTCGTCTCGACGTCCAACACCACGAACCGCGGCTCGCGCGAGGTCCGCGGGGGCACCGAGGTGGGCGGCGTGTAGGCGCGCGACGCCTTCAAGCCACTCGGGGCCTCCGCTGGGGATAGGGCGGGGGCCGTTGGGGTCTGCGGACGTTCCCTGCGAAACCTCGCGAACCAGCTCATAACGTCGACCTCCCCCCAGCCGCGCGATGCCATCCCGCGCAGTCGGCGACGAGCCTGCCACCCTCCACGGATCTTCGCGAGCAATTCGAGAGTTCGTGAAGTGTCGCGTCCGCGCTCCGTGTTCGGGCGGCATCGGACCGCGCGTCGGGCCCGACGCATCCCAACTGGCTGCTCACACGACCGATCTGCCCAGCACCCGAGCGAGCGCCTCGTCGAGAAGCAAACGCCGCGGACTCCAGCCGGGCGCGGCGACCGCCGCTGACCCGGCCAGGTTGGTACGTCCACATCAGTTTTTCTCGCCTCGGGACGAGTCCAGGGTTACTCCACTC